>CAVOZJ010000019.1:0-29650 GCA_963700885.1 uncultured Alphaproteobacteria bacterium | reverse complement strand
GCTTCTTGCACTGGCGGCGATTTATGACGGGGCCTCACGCAGCGAAGCGGCCGAGATCGGCGGTGTGACGGTGCAGATTGTGCGGGACTGGGTGATGAAGTTCAACGCGGGTGGATCCGATGGCCTGATTGACCGAAAGCCGCCGGGCCAATCCTCACGGCTGAACAACAGTCATCGCGCGGCATTGGCAGAAATAATCGAACAGGGGCCGAACCCTGCGGTTGACGGCGTGGCGCGCTGGCGGCTTGTCGATCTGCGCCAATGGCTCTTCGATGAGTTCCAGGTCATTGTGTCCAAACAGACCTTGAGCCGGCAACTTCGTGACATGGGCTACCGTAAACTGTCGGCGCGCCCGCGCCATCGTGCCCAGGTTGCCGGTGCGATTGAGGATTTTAAAAAAACTTCCCCGCCAGCCTGGACAAGGTCGTACGCGAGAACGGGATCGATCCGGACCGGATAGAGATATGGTTCCAGGACGAAGCGCGTATCGGCCAAAAGAACAAGATCACGCGGCGTTGGGCCAAACGTGGCACGCGCCCCAGTGCGCCGAGCGACCAACGCACCGCCTCTACCTACATCTTCGGCGCCATCTGCCCGAAACAGGGCAAGGCTGCAGCTCTGGTCCTGCCAACCTGCAACACACAAGCAATGAACCTTCATCTCGCCGAGATCGCCGCCGAAGTGGCTCCGGGTGCGCACGCTGTTATCCTGCTCGATCAGGCCGGCTGGCACCTGTCGGGCAGTCTTGTCATACCGCACAACATAAGCCTCATGCCGCTGCCGCCAAAATGTCCCGAACTCAACCCGGTGGAGAATATCTGGCAGTTCATGCGGGACAACTGGCTGTCAAACCATGTGTTCACATCCTACAATGATCTCCTCGACCACTGTTGTGATGCCTGGAACAGGCTCGCCGATCAGCCTTGCACCATCATGTCCATCGGTATGCGAAAATGGGCACACAGGTTCTGATCAATGGGATTTGGTATAATTGCATGATTTCAGATGGAACATGCTTCACAGGCGGTCAGGTACTTGACAAGTAGTTTTGATTGGAAATTGCGCTGTGGTAGGTGTCTGATTGTCTTCGTCCTGGTGTGGCATCGGGCAAGCCAACAGGACAATGGCCAGCAAAATTGAGATACTTGTGAGGCTGGCTTGGTTGGTGCTCGCTATGGGCGATTATGTGAGTTTCAACTCCTCAAGCGCGCTTTCAGCTAGTTGCTCATCCGTTGATCTGTATCAAGGCGTTATCCGCCCCACAGTTTATCCCAACGACGGTTCAAAAGTTCAACACCAAACGCTATACAGGGATCATGACTCTCACCAAACAGAAATTGGAAAAGGTTCGCATCAGTACATGCGAAACTTGCATCGATACGACAAAATCGGATTGTGATGGGCTCGGCTGCGGCGCAAAGCTCTCCAGCATGATACGGGAGAAACTGGCAGAAGAGCCCTATAGAGACAGGTTGGAAGCATCAGAAACCCGCTGTCTGATGGCATGCACGGAAGGCTGCATGCTGGCAATTGCACAACGCGGCAAGTTCAAATACCTCGTTGGCCGGTTGAACGATGATCCCGATCTGGTCGAGCAGGTGCTCGACTTTGCCGTTCAATACGGCGAGAGCGAGATGGGTGTAACACCCAATCATGAGTGGCCCCCGCGTTTGGCCCAGCACATCATTGCCCGTATACCGCCCTGCGAACCCCGCAATCCCGAATGGTCTGACTTAGGCGCGCATTTGTAACCAAAGCCTGTAATTGTTTTGCCAGCGAAAAGTGATTGAGAGTTCTGCGTAGCCATGGCGTTGGAGAGGTTGTCGAATGTCGCCAGTCATCCTGTTCCCCTTCTACCTGATTGTGACGTTTGCTCCGTTGGTGTTCGCGTGGCTGCAAGGTTTGCCTGCGCGGCCGGTGCAGGACGAACTGGCAACAGGCCTTGGCATGGTAGCATTCTCCATCCTGCTTTCCGAGTTCGTGCTGTCAGGCCGCTTCAAGGTCATTTCGGCCGGATGGGCATGGACGTGACCATGCGCGTCCATCAACTGGCGGCGCGCGCCGCGTTGTTGTTTGTGCTCGTTCACCCCTTCCTGTATGCAACGCCGTTGCTGAACCACCCGCGCCCGTGGGACGGAAGCGGACAACTGACACTGGGCCTGGACGTAACCACAGCGTTGACCGGAATCACCAGCTGGGTACTGGTGTTGATCATTGTCCTGACCTCGATCTGGCGCGACCAACTGCCATACCGGTACGAGACCTGGCGGCTGCTGCATGGCATCGGCGCCGTGGTCACCGCGGTTGCCGTCACCCACCACACGCTGGCGGCAGGCCGCTATAGCGCTGATCCGCTGCTGGCCGGGTTCTGGGTCGTCCTGCTTGCTGTCGCTCTTGGCTCATTGGTGAAGACCTATCTGCTGACGCCGCTGCGCCAGTTGTCCCGTCCCTACGAGGTGATTTCGGTCCGCAAGCTGGCCCTGAAGACATGGGAACTGACCACACGGCCACAGGCAGGCGATGCCATGCGGTTTGTGCCCGGCCAGTTCGTATGGCTGAACGTGGGAAACAGTCCCTTCTCCCTTGCCGAGAACCCGTTCTCGATAAGCTCGGCTCCGGCTGACCGCAACCAGCTGCAGTTCGTCATCAAGGAAGTAGGTGACATGACGCGCTCGCTGCCTGCGATGAAACCCGGCACCAAGGCCTATCTGGATGGACCCTATGGCAGCCTCACCCTGGAGCACCGGCAGGCGACAGGCATCGCGCTGATAGCAGGCGGTGTCGGTATTGCGCCGATGCTTTCGATTGCCCGCCAGTTGAAGACAGATGGAGATTCGAGGCCGGTTGTGATCGTCTATGGCAACCGGGTTGCCACACAGATCGTCTATGAAGACGAGCTTGTGGAACTCTCGGAGAAATCCCGGCTCCGAGTTGGTCCATGTGGTGTCAGAACCAGATCCCGACTGGCGCGGACTGACTGGCGTGATCGATGCGGGCACTCTGGGCCAGGTATTCAATGCGCGCGACATTGCCGATTGGCTGTTCCTGGTCTGTGGCCCGCATGTCATGCTCGATGCGGTTGAGCTGGCGCTCAAGGACCTTGGCGTACCTGCCGGACAAATCGTGTCCGAAAGGTTCTACTATGACTGATTGGTCACATCGATCGGACTTTCATACACTAACCGCCGAGCAATCACTTGAGGCCCTCGGTGCATCCGATAGCGGACTGTCGTCCGGCGAAGCAGCCCGTCGCCTGGCCGGACACGGACCCAACCGGCTGCCCGAACCGCCGGGACGCAATCCGCTTCTGCGGTTCCTGTCGCATTTCCACAATGTGTTGATCTATGTGCTGCTGGTTTCCGCTGGGGTGACTGCCGCTCTCCAGCATTGGGTGGACACCGGAGTCATCCTCGCCGTTGTACTGGTCAATGCGATGATCGGCTTCGTCCAGGAGGGAAAGGCGGAACAAGCGATGGCTGCGGTCCGCGGCATGCTGGCGCCGCATTCGGCAGTGCTGCGCGACGGTCTCCGCCAGAGTGTTGATGCAACCGGACTTGTGCCCGGCGACATCGTCCTGGTCGAAGCGGGAGACCGGGTTCCAGCAGACCTGAGATTGATCCATGCGCGCGGTCTGAAGGCAGAGGAAGCCCTCCTGACCGGCGAATCCGTACCAGTCGATAAGGGGACTGAACCGGTCGATGGCGCAGCTGCTCTCGGCGATCACACGTCGATGCTATTCAACGGCACACTCGTGGCGGCTGGCACGGGCCGTGGCGTAGTCACGGCGACCGGCTCTTCGACCCAGATCGGTTGCATCAGCGGAATGCTGTCGGACGTGCAGGTGCTGGCGACGCCTCTTGTCCGGCAGATGGATATCTTCGCGCGCTGGTTGACCGTTTTCATCCTCATCGTTGCGGGCATGCTGCTGGTCTACGGGTACTTCGTCGGGCACCTTCCATTCGCGGATCTGTTTATGGCCGTTGTCGGCCTGGCTGTCGCAGCCATTCCTGAAGGCCTTCCGGCCGTGCTGACGATCACCCTGGCGGTTGGCGTGCAGGCGATGGCCCGGCGCAACGCCATCGTGCGCAGGCTGCCTGCCATAGAAACTCTAGGCTCCGTTTCCGTGATCTGCTCCGACAAGACCGGCACGCTGACCCGGAACGAAATGGTAGCCACGGCACTTGTCTCCTCAGATCAAACATACTCGGTAGGTGGTGGAGGTTACGCACCACACGGAGCCATACGGTGGCAGAACGCCGATGTGAATCCGGAAGAGCACGTCATACTGATGGAGTTCGCCCGTGCAGCGGGGCTGTGCAACGATTCACTGCTGCAGAGAACCGGAGATGACTGGCGTGTGGAGGGAGACCCCATGGAGGGGGCCCTGATGGCACTGGCCGGCAAGATCACCAGGCAGGGCCCGGAGCCGTTCCGCGAATGGACGCGCGCTGATGTCATTCCCTTCGACGCGGCCCATCGTTACATGGCGGTCATGCATCACGACGATGAGGGTCTCACCTTCATCCATGCCAAGGGCGCTCCTGAAGCCGTCCTTGCCCTGTGTGCCAATCAGCGCGAAGCTGGCGGCACCACCGAACCACTCGATGAACCCTACTGGCATGCCATGGTGGAAGAACTGGCCGCCGAAGGTCAGCGCGTGCTGGCCCTAGCGACACGCACGTCGTCACAAAGGCTTGCAAGTCTGGATGCCTCCCACCTGGACAGGCAACTGACCCTGATCGGCCTCGTCGGTCTCATCGATCCACCCCGCCCGGAGGCGATCAAGGCCGTTGCCGAATGCCATCGTGCAGGCATCCGGGTTAAAATGATAACGGGTGACCATGCCGCGACAGCCCGGGCCGTTGCAAGCATGATCGGATTGCAAAATTGCGAACGTGTTCTGACCGGGGCGGATGTCGATACCCTGGACGATACCGCCTTGGCCGAAGCGGCGGTGGAAACCGACATTTTCGCCCGCACCTCGCCTATCCACAAGCTGCGGCTTGTGACTGCGCTTCAGTCGCGTGGTCTCACCGTTGCCATGACCGGGGACGGCGTGAACGATGCGCCTGCGCTGAAGCGGGCCGACGCTGGTATTGCCATGGGTCTCAAGGGCAGCGACGCTGCGAAAGAGGCTGCGGAGGTTGTTCTGGCCGATGACAACTTCGCCTCCATCGCCGCCGCCGTGCGCGAGGGACGAACGGTCTACGACAACATCAAGAAGGTTATCAGCTGGACGCTGCCCACCAACGGGGGCGAGGCAATGACCATCGTCGCCGCGCTGCTCGCGGGCATGGCGCTTCCGATCACGGCAGTTCAGATCCTGTGGGTCAACCTGATCACCGCCATCACGCTTGGGCTTGCCCTTGCGTTCGAGCCGTCGGAACCAGGCACCATGCGCCGCCCACCGCGTCCGCGCGACGAGCCGCTGCTGGGCGGTGCGCTGGTCTGGCAGATCGTGCTGGTCTCCACAGTGTTCCTCGCGGCCGTGTTCGGCGTGTTCTTCTACGCCAATGACCGCGGTTACCCCTTGCCGCTGGCACAGACGATTGCGATGAACATGCTGGTCGTCCTGCAAATCATCTACCTTTTCTTCATACGCAACATCCATGGCACCTCGCTCACCTGGGCAGCGGCAAAGGGCACGCGGGTGGTGTGGATATCAGTAATCACTGTCACGCTTGCGCAGTTTGCCGTCACATACGCACCACCACTCCAAGCCATTTTCGGAACCGCACCGGTTCCGCTGCTGGACGGAATTTTGATAATTGCCATAGGCATCGTGTTCTTTGCCCTGATCGAGATCGAAAAGCAGATGCGCCTGGCGTTCTGAGGCCCTCGACGTCTGGCTTAGCGAACGCTATGAGCTAGCAGATGCCGGCGTGAGCTCTTTTCCAACTTAGGCAGACCAAACTTCCAGAATATCTCTGGCTTATGCGTTGGGGGTGTCAGGGTAACTTGACCCAGTGGCAATTGACCCTTGTTTTGCGCAACCAACGACGCACAGATTAACTCCTCAGTGAGGACAGCGGTGCGGTTCCTTTGAACTTGGATCGGCTGTTTGTTGTCCGCGAGATGGGGTTATCCTGAGGTGCTCCTGCAAACAGGGTTGACGCAGATCAAGGCAGAGCCTTTGAAACAAATTAGAGGATTAAAGATCAACTGTTCCGGGTATCCAAATGCCGGTCAATACAATTCTGGTGTCGCTGAACGCCAAAAATCGGGCAGATACAGTCCTTCGCATTGCCTGCGGGTTAGCGCGTGAGCATGAGGCACATTTGATTGGGGTGTATGTCGTTCCAGACGTGAAGCCAGTCGCGATGTTCGAAGCCTACCTGGCGACAGATTTCTTTGACGAACAGCAAAAGCAGTTCAACAAGTGCGCCGACAAGATGCGGCGTTTCTTCAAGAAAGAAGCCTCCAGAAACTCTTTGACATCCGAATGGTTACAGGTACACGCGGTCAATCAAATCCTCGCAGATCAAGTGATCGCTCACAGCGGGCAGGCAGACCTGATTGTCGTAAATCAAACGGATACATGGGCGACTTCGCTGGACCCAGAACCTGACTTCGCCGACCGGTTGATCATGGCATCAGGTCGGCCGGTTTTGATTATACCCAATTCAGGGGAATTCGAAACAATTGGAAAAAGAGTGATCATCGGTTGGAAGCCGGCTCGCGAGGCAGTGCGTGCTGTGCACGATGCACTGCCAATCCTTGTTAAATCCAAGAAGGTAACTCTGGTGACGATCGACACACAGGATGATTCATACTCCGACGATACCTCCTCGACACATCAGATGGTAGAGATGTTGCGAAGGCATGGTGTCAACGCAGAGGTACAAGCTCCTGTTATCAGCGATATTCCAGCAGGAGAGGCGCTCTTGAATGAGGTGGCGGTACTTGGCGCAGATTTGATCGTTGTCGGCGCGTATGGCCATTCCCGACTGCGTGAACTGTTACTCGGTGGTGTGACCAGGTTTCTGCTCAAACATGCGACTGTACCGGTTTTGATGTCGCACTGAATGTTTCAGGTCTTCAAGTTCATCAGTTGCTCAGTTCCGTTTGGAGGCATGAATGAGGCGCTTCAAAAAAATACTATATGTCCAAGATGATAGTTCCGAAGTTGCGGATGAGACGCTCCAGCTTGCTCTGGATCTGGCCAATCGCAATGATGGCCAGGTTGATCTCATCACTGTGCTTCAACCACCTCCAGCGGTTTTCGCATCCAACGTTTCCGTTCTCCTTCGGTCCCGTTGGCTCAAGGAATCGGAACAAGCACTCAAACAACTGGCACAGTCTGTCAATCCAGATGGCAAACTAAAGACGAAGGTTCTGGAGGGCAGGCCACATATACAGACCATTCGCGAAGTGCTTCGAAATGATTACGACCTAATCATAAAACCAATTGGCCCCAGCGGATTTTTGGACAGATTTCTGGGTCGCTTCGACATGCGGCTGCTGCGCCATTGTCCTTGCCCGGTCTGGTTGTCAAAAGGCGAAGCATATGGGGCGTTTGACCAGATTCTGGCAGCCGTGGATGCTGAATTTGAAGCATACGGAGGGGGGAAAGCAGATACTGAGGAAGCTGAGGACGCGCTGAACCGGCAAATACTTGAGATGGCGTTTTCCCTGGCAGCAGATAGCAAGGCCTGGCTGCATGTCGGTCACGCCTGGTATCCGCCATTTCTGTCGATGTACAGTCGGGCACGGGCAGACATTCCGAAAAAAGACATAGACGCCTATGTTCACACGATAGAGCGTGAGCACACAAATTGGCTGAAAAGACTGATGAAGCGGGCTGCCAAGTGGGTCGGAAAGGATATTGCGGCAAAGGTCAAATTGAGCACTCACTTGCGTCAAGGCGATGGAGGCACTGAGCTTCCCAAGCTGATTTCCGAGTTCAAGATTGACCTGCTGGTCATGGGAACTGTCGCGCGAACCGGCGTCTCCGGTATGGTGATGGGAAACACCGCTGAAACAATCCTCGACCAGGTGAATTGTTCCTTGCTGGCGGTAAAGCCTCCGGGATTTGTATCCAAGGTAGTCTTGTCCGACCCGGAGACATAGGAAACAGATTGTACCTAAGACATGGGTGACAACCTCGTGCCGAACGGGTTGTCGATAGTTTGCAACATCTCAGCTGGAACTATCCCATGTAGGGCATTTCCAGGTTCACAATCTCGTTTTCAACCGATGTTACGCCTTTTACCTGCCTCGCTATTTTTTCCGCAGCACGTATGTCGGATGTCATTCCCGTGATGCCCGACAGGGTGACCTTGCCTGATACCACTGTCACGTCGATTGACCGGCCGCCCAATCCGTACTTTTCATCTTCTTCAAAAGCTACCCGGATCTGGTTCTCGATCAGCTTGTCGGCAAGGACGTTGCGCGACTGTTCGGTTTGCCTGAAGGCAGGATTGTCTGCCAGCAGGCGAACCTGATCAACACAGGCACTAACCGGGAGGCAACCGGTATTGAGTACCAGATGATAGTAAAGCGGGTTTTGCCAGTCCCGGTCAAAGAAATGGTGCATTACTCGAGTGTGGGCCGCATCATTCCGTTCTATTTCACGCTGTGCGACTGCAGGATCGGAAATTTTCAGACGTTCCATCATGTTCTTGATCCGAAAATCCATTGGCGCGCAAATGCGGACCCGAATGACATGGGGCACGTCTTCCAGAAGATAGGTAGCGCCCCACCCTCTGATCAGCACATTGCCTTTCTGTGCCAGCTTCAGGATTTCTTCCCGTGTATATTGCGACAACCGGTTCTCATCTATTTTCCAGCGATCCAGAAGTGACGGACTTCCCTCCAGAAAACGGTGTACGTCGCCTGCGTCAATGGAAAGGCGCTTTGCAATGTCTTGTTCGGCAAGTTGATGATGGATTAGTCCCAACCCCATTTCTACAGACAGTTGCAGGGCTACATCCTTGCCCAGCGTGCCCATTTCACGGGTCATCACGATAACGGTCATGGCGAAAACTCCTCAAATCCGAAGGCGGAGACAATTCAGAGTGCCTACACTATGTTGGACCAGGATACGCTGTGGTTAAAGCTGAAATGTACAGCGTTTCATAATATCACGGAGAACTCTGTTAGCCTCAGGGTCCGTGAAAAGGACTGCCTGTCAAGTCTGCTTCTGTTGCCTGCTGTGCCGTCTGGCCGCGACCATCCGCTGACTGCGGCAACCGAAGTAGCTCGGGTGTGCTAATCAGCAGGGATTCCCGCAGCATTGTCCTTTTTACCTGCCGCCAGGGCGAGAAAGAAATATGCCCAGCCTGATGAGATCATGTTGACACCAACCAGCAGGCCAATAGCCCATGCAGCCGAACTTGGCAGCTTTGCAAGTATCATAATGCCCACAGCGCCTGCGATTACGCCGGCGAGCAACATCCAGACCCACCCTTCAACCGGACGCATCCGCACGGCCATGCCTACCTCGATGACACCCTGAACGATAAACATGAACGCCAGCAGCAGCGTCAGGGTCAAAATCCCTGTGAGCGGAAAGAATGCCAGCCAGCCGCCAGCAAAAACATAAAGCACACCAACCAGAACATTGAGGAGAAACTCACTCCATTTCTTGGTAGAAAATGCATGGACAATCTGCACCACGCCACTGATCAGAAAAAGCCATCCCAGAAATATCTTCGCAGCGATTGTAGTGATCAGGGGGAATGCGACAGCGACAACGCCGAGCAGGATCAACACACCGCCCAGGATCATGAACCAGCTGCGGTGTTCAGACAGGGCAGCCTGCACGGATGCGAGAGATTCACTGGCTGGGGTGGCAGACGACTGATTTACCATGAGCGCGCTCCGCTGTTGTCAATATGTGGGCTACTTAAACACCCGCACCTGGGACTTCCGGACAATTCTGGTTCATCCCGCGTGATTGGTCAATTGGAACTATGCTCGTTATCGATCTGGCCAGGCAGCTGCTGCCTGATTGCCTTGCACCCGGTTACTTGACAATCAGCACAGGACACTTCGCCAAGGTTTCGACGCGATGCGAAACGCCACCTCGCAGCAAGCCTTCGATATCTCCAAGACCTCTGGAGCCTACAACAATGATATCCGCATTGTGGTGTTCAGCCCTGGCTACAATGGTACGGGCAACCGGGCCTTCCTCCACTTCAAGAACGACGTTTTGAACACCGGCTGACTGGGCCTTGACCGCTTCACCTTTGAGCATCTGCCGTGCTCCCCGCTTGAGGATATCGATGATGTCGGCATCCCGGTCGGTGGAATGCTCAGCTTTCGCAAACTCTCTCATTGCATCAATGGCCTTGTCGGGTTTGGCCACATTCAGCAGAACCAGTTTTGCTTTGAGAGCTGCTGCAATACGGGAACCAACGTCTACAGCTTTCATGGAATGCGGCGATCCATCAATTGCGATCAGTAATGTGGTAATCATATCCCTAACACCTGTCTTGCGGGCAATCTCTTGCAGATAACCTGTTTATGTGAAGCAGCATCCTGACTACCAACTCAGCATGCAACCGCGTGGTCTGGTAAAACCGGCAGCATTGAACCTATAGCCATTGACCGGTGTCAAGACACACGCGGAACCTGATGGCCTGGAGCATTCGCATCGGATTCAATTCGATGTCTCCAGTTGCGCAGGCTTTTTTTCTTACCGGTCTCTTACCGGTCGACTTGCCGCCAACAATCCATATGTTGAAAAGCGGTGATAACCAACGTCTGCAAAGGAAGGCAGTTGAGAGATGCAAAGCCTGTTGTTCGGCAAGGGCCAGACTATTTTTTCAGAAGGCGAGCCCAGCGATCTTACCTATCGAATACTCGCCGGCTCGGTAGACATCACGGTCAGTCACAAGGACGGTCATAAGAAAAAAATTGCATCTCTTGGTCCGGATGAAATCTTCGGCGAGATGGGGATCATAGATGACAGCCCGCGGTCTGCCACAGCAACGGCTCGCGAGGAAACTGCCTGTCAGGCATATTCTGCTGAGGAAGTGCTTGAGCTTCTGTCGAGCGATCCCAGGGAGGCTATTGATTTGATCCGATCCCTGATCATTCGCCTTAAAAGTTCCAATTACAAACTCGCGTCCAAAGGTGCCACGAAGGCAGGCCCGGTATGAAAGCGGCAAGGAGCTCCAGCGGAGCAAATATGTAATTGGCACTGCAATGCCCCCAAGGCGGCATCCCAAACAGGTTCGGCTGTCAGTGGGGCGGCAAAAACCAACTATTAATCCAGTGATCTCTGCTTTGCTCTTTTTGTTGCCATCGGTTTCTGTTAACGAGAACCCGCAACTATCGAGAACCCGGCAACCAATGAACCGTCGGCTCACTTTGCCGGAGTTTACAACCTCAGTAAGGACGAAATTCATGAATGTAGGTCGTAGTGTAGGTGTCTCGCTGGCAATGATTGGCCTGTTTTTTGCGCCCCTGCCTGCCGTGGCACAGAGTGCGGACACGGCAGCCCCTGTAAAAACAATTGGCCAGCCCAGCACACACAAGAACGAGATCATACAATCCCTGTTCGTGTTGAACTCCGCCGGTGCAACCTTGAATGGTGATCAGCTGGTTTTGACTGGCATCGCTCCAACTTCAATCGTTTTCGCAGACCGGCCGGTTCGGCTGGCCGGCCATGAACCGACGGCAAAGGTGATCGAGGACTGGGCCAGTGGAAACGACAGTTTCAGCAAGGACCCGCCCAATGCAACTGTTTCGGTATTCAGCAAGGATGGTTCAGCGGTAAAGGATGCTGTTGTTGTCCTGAACTCCCCCAAACTGGAAGGAGACACACTGACCTTCACCGTAAAAGTGCTGGAAGGCGATCTTGCCGGTGCTGATGGAGGAGCAGCAGTGTTCATCGATCTGTTTGGCGTCAGGCGCCGGGCTTTCCGGCGTGGTGCGATTTATGGTGGAGCGGCTGTAGCCGGTGCAGCGGCCTACGGTGCATATGGTGCATATGGTGCATATGCGCATCCCTACTATTATCCCCCTGCCCCCCGTTGCGGTTATTACCCCTATCCACCCTGTTACTGAGGTATCTGCCATCAACAATCATTGGGTTGTCTGCCCGGTCAGACCAGGCTGCAGTCCATACCGGCTGTCCTGACAACGGAGATCAGGTCCAATCGCTTGCAGGCGCGTACTGCGTGCAAATTGTCAATTGAAGGAGAGTCGACAGGTGTTTTCATTCAGATCTGCTGCGTGGCTTCCTGTTCTGATGGCGTTGTCAGGAATTGCGATCCCAGGCCAGGCCGGCATCGGCCTGGCCAAGTCTCCTCCCATTGACTTTCCCCAGCTTTACGAGGCGGCGAAACTGTCCAGTCACGCCTATGATTCCAGGCCGAAGATCATGCGTGAAATGTCGGGCAAATCTGTCCAGGTTGCCACCCCGGGTCAAACCGACGTCCAGTACTTCATCATTTTCGACGAACCCAGCAGGTCACAGACTATCGCGGTTCGCGGAACAGCCACCAATGCAAACTGGACCCTGGATGAAGACTATCGCGGTATTATCGACAGGCGGACCGGCATCCTCATGCATGAGGGCTTCAGGAACGCGGCTCTGGCGATCCACGAGGATGTCAAACCCCGCCTGAGAGAGGGATACACCACCTTTCTCACGGGGCACTCCCTGGGTGGGGCGGTTGCAGCAATTCTGGGCATTTACTTCCAAACCGATGGCGTTAAGCTCGGTGGTATCCACACTTTTGGCCAGCCAAAGTTTACCAACGTTGCAGGTGCAAGGACACACGAGAACCTGCCGTTGCTCAGGGTCATTTACCAGAATGATACGGTGCCACTCCTGCCCGACGACGACAGGCAAGGCGATCAGGTATTTGCGCATGTTGGCCCAGCCGTCAACATCCTTCAGGGGCCGTATTATGTATATGGAACAGCAGGGGAAGCCCTGGTGTTTTCACAGGAATCGTTCACAAAGTGGCTGACCCAGATCAGTATTCCTGATCACGAGATAAAATGGTACCTGCAGGGCCTTGAAGACAAGCTCAACGGCTCCAGGGAAGTCAGTTTCAAGAACCGCAACAAGTACATTGTGCGGCACAAATACGGAACCGGCACCGATACCGCCCCGGTCAGGTACCAGTTCAATTTCAATCACCACAATTGATCACGACGGATACTTCAATGCCCGGTTTTGACGGTATTGAAACAATCGGTACCGCTCAGCAACTCATGCGACCTTTGAAGCCTTGTCCGGACTGCGGCCAATCCTGCTCGGATAGAGTTTTGACAGCATCTCAAGCGACACTCTCATGTTGAAAATGAAGTCGTCCCTGGTGGTCCAGACCAGCCACTCTTCAAACGTTTCGGATGAATCCCGGTCCCACCAGTGCAGACCGCCCTGCTCCAGATGCATAAACCCTTCGCGCGCGGCCAATCCCTTGCAGGCTGCCAGCGGTTCCATGATGCCGAATACAACATTTGGTGACCATTTCGATATGGCGATCGCGAACATCAGGCGGGGCATTATAGCGGTCAGGCAACTGCCCCGATATGACTTCTTGATCCACAGTTCCCCATAGTAGCACAGGTCGCCAGACAACCTGGCAGCACGATCAGTCAAATTTATCTGCGACTTCGCTATGTCAAGCCGGTCTCCCTTTGGCCGGTAGTCAGCCAGGTTTTGCTTCATGTGGTTGAGAAAGCCAGCCTCGCCAACCTGAACCAGCTTGATCGCCTGGGTCAGTACGATCTCGCCCGCGACGTCACGTCCGATCAGCCAAAATGCATTTGCGGATGAAACCTTGGACTCGTCCGGATCAAATATCGGGGAAATTGCATGCCGGTCAGGTTGCAATCTGGGGATCGAACAGAAAAACCCGAAGTCCGATCCGATTTCGAGAGTAATCCCCAGTTCCGAAACAATTTTTTCCGCATCAGAAGTGTAGCTGGTTATCTTGCTCGCAGTTTTCGTTGGCACAATCAGTGGTCTCCCGATCAAACCATCCCAGTGGCAGCTAAATTGGCGTGATTCGGGCCAATCATGTCAACAACAAGCGTTCGAACTGGTTAAACGCTGCTCATGACTAGGCTCGAAGCCATCTCGGGAAACTCATCAAGATCGACACCGGCGATTTGAACGGAAATTGTTCGGTCAACCAGGGTTACCAGGGCATGGTCACCGTTGGGAAACATGCACCGCAGGATAAGCCGCTGGTAACTGATTGGTTCTGGAATATCGTCATGTTTTCTGGCAATTTTGGTATAGACGTGATCCAGCCTGACGCCGCCGCTAAGCAGGATGCTGTCATAGGCGGCGCTCACATACTGATCCGCAGCGCTGGCCATCGGATCGTCGGAAAGCGGTCGGCCTACAGCACTTTTGGCCCAAGACCATCCCAGCCATGTTGCATAGGAAGAATTCTCACCGATATTGATACATAACCAGTCATGGTGGTGGCGCCGATATGCAAGCAGGTAATCTCTGACTGGATTGAACTCCGGGGCCTCAAGCTGTGCCCGCGCTTCCACCCAGCAGAGCAATCCTTTCTGTAGAAGCGGAGTCCCGGTTTTCCAGACTGTATCGATGGGATGCTGCTGGGAGAAATAGGGATTTCCTGAATCCGTGTAATATTGAACTGCAGTGAGACCATTGACCACTCTGACCTCTTTGCGCATCCAGGCATCGTCAAGCTGGAGAATCCGTTCTGCTTCAACCAGAGCCAGGGCGCCTTCTTCTGTCAGCACGTATTGGCGATCAACAAATGCAAACAGTTTTTCTCCCCTGAGTGACTGAAGCATCTCAACATGGCGCCGCACGGTTTGCCTGGTCGAACCAAGATGTTCGACCGCATGGGAGAGGTTGAGAAACCTCGCAAGTATCACAAACGACTGCAGCATTTCGTGCATAATGTTTGGCAGGCGCTGTGCGGAGGGATTTTTCTTGTTCAATTCACGGGCCATTGAGTTTTGTCTATTTGGCCGGATATCCAGTGACAACCAGTTTATCGCAGCAGTTTTCCAGCTGGTAAATAAAATTACCATTGTTGAGTGATCAATGCACCAACATTATTAAACAGTTGTTTCATAAACGTTTGAACATCATCAATTGATATCTATCGCAACGGAAGCGATCATTGCAACCATGTCACGCTTGAACTACATGGAACAGCAGGAACTCGTGATCCAGACAATCACTGAAGAACTTGCCCAGTTGGAACAACTTGTTCTGAAAGGGGAAGTTATTGCGCCTGAAAACTTGAAGCTTTTTGACAGCTGCATGGCCCAATCCCTTCGAATTCGCGCTGCCATCGACAAGCAGGCTGACAACACTCCACTGCCGGACTGGATGCGGAAAGTCGACAAACGCTCCGGCTCATCAGGCAACAGGAACTGGTCTAAACTTGTCAGACAAGCCTGAAATCCCGTAACCGGCATTCAAAGCGGCTGAATGGTTTGACATCCAGGGGCTGCAGTTTCGACCTCAAGCAAAAACAGCATGTGGAACCGGGAACGTTATTGCGGTGAATCAACGTATCTACCAGATGCGGGGCCGGTTGAAACAACCGGTCCCGCATGCTGGTTACTGGTAAATTCATTTACCATTATTGGGTGAATGATGCACAGGTTTGGTGATCCGACTGTACCATAGTGAACTAGAGATCAGCAATTGATAGCTGACCACGTACGTTCAACAATATGCCCACTCACTCAAACAGATTTCAGGAAAAATCAAAAACAACGATTGAATCTTATTGTTCGACATTCGGAGTGACAGGCTCCGGCGGGCGAAACAAAGTGCCTGAATGATGGGGAATTGGACATTGTCCAGCCTCAGTAAATGAGTGACCCCGTGGCTCTTCATGTTGCTAGCCGCATTTGTGGAAAGCCACGGGGTCGACCGGTCTGGATCAGCGCGGGACGGCTTAGTGCTGCGTCCAGGCCGGCGCTTTAAAGGCCGCCTGTCAATCCAACGGTACGCTACGCTTAGGGCCGAGCACAACCGAAGTTTCTGGAAGACCTTCACTTCATCGTACATGAAACCTGCCAGCAATGGAATTACATTTCTCTGTCGGCCATCAATGCTGCCGCGATGGGGTGCACAGACACACAGTTGAATGCCGCGGCGGTTCCAGATTTGAGGAGCTTACCTGAATTTTGGGTGGCGAACCGCATGGCTGCTGTTGCATTGCAGTCCCGCGGCCAGAATGTTGCCGCTGAGCCGGCAACGGGCTCCAGGCCAGCTACCCGATATACCTCGCCTGCCCACCTTTGTCGTAAAAGAATGAGGCATTGGCAGCCGCCAGACGCTCTGCCGGCAAGCCAATCGGGTTCTGGTTCCTGCCAGGCGCTGGGATACACGTCTTCCGGTTCGATCAATTGCAGATCCCGCGCTGCTTCTGGCCTCGATAGTGCATCACCTCAACACAGTATCAACGAGGTGTATTATTATGAGACAGACCCTGGCAATCACCCTGGCAAGTGCATTAATTGCAAGTTTCGCAACCGTTGGCTCTCGAGCACACGCCGCTGGCCCTGGAGCAGATACATCCGCCTGTTTCCAGATGACCAGTTTTCGGGCATCGAATGGCAAAACCTATCGGGTGAAGATGCCAAAGGGACAGTCCTGTTTCGATGACAGGTTTGGTGTCAGGGGCGGCGCTCATATTGCCAGCGCATACGGTGGCGAAAATCCCTGGGGGGCCATCCAGGCAGCCCGCTCCATGAACCGCCGCAATGTTGTATTCGTGGTAAACGGCACTTGTCAGTCGTCATGCTGGGTACAGTGGAACTTCATGAACAAGAAATGCTGGGCCGGCAATGAACCGCCTACATTCAGACAGCACGCCACGACAGCCAGCGGCCGCGAGATCAATCCGCATTCCAGATCAAGCACCTACTGGATCAATGCCGGCCGTGAAGGACCGGGAGATACCTGGACTGAATGGACACCGTCTTCCAGGTACCGGTGCTCCGAGACTGTTATGAACATGCCCTCGACCACTGGCGACCCAGTTTACGGAGGACGACCCAGCTTCAGATACGACCGGGGACGCACGCCAGGCAGGTTCGTAGTGCGCAGTCAACACTGACCGGACACGGGTTCAAGCCGAACCAGGGCCTGCGCCACGCAAGGGCACCGACCAGCAGGTCCTAACGGCAGCCGTTCCCGGCAGGCAATGGTTGCCCGTCTGTTGTTGCCGTCAGCATGCGATTCAACTGTTCGAAACACGGTCAAACTATCGCAACGATCAGCCTGACTGTTCGGCGGTTGATCAACAGTGCGCACGTTCACCACTTTTGCCTTCCCGCACAGCCAGCGGCAATAGTAAGCTGTTGCACATGTCGACTTCAGCCACTGGCATTTCACACACGGTACGGAAATCCTCCGCATTCCGGGGCATGTTTACCGGTCGAAATCTGCGGCTCATTTCAGGTCTGATCCTGTTTGCATTCGTATTCCTGCATTTGCTCAATCACAGCCTTGGCCTAGTCTCTCTCGAAGCGATGGACAGTTTCCGGTCCGCGCGCATTTCCATAACAAGATCATGGGCAGGCACGGCAGTCCTGATGATCGCTGTGGTAGTCCATGCCATACTGGGAGTGGAAAAGATAATATCCAGGCGCATTTCAGCAATCTCCGCGCGTGGACTCCTGCAAATCGCGACCGGCGTGCTGATACCCGTTCTGCTGGCACGTCACATCATCGGCATGCGCATTTCCCACGAACTCTTTGGTGTGAACGACAATTACGAATTTGCCCTTTGGGCGATGTGGCCCGGCGAAGCATGGCGGCAGGCTGGCCTTATAGCCCTGGTCTGGGGCCACGCTACCATTGGCCTTTACATGTGGTTCAGGTTCCAGCGTTGGTTTGCCCCCCTGAAAGGGCCATTGCTGGTGATCGCCGCGCTGGTCCCGACGCTCGCATTTGCCGGTTTCGCCGTTGCCGGGAAACAGTTTCATGCAACCAGGACGTTCGAGAGTCCGTTTTCCGGCGGGCAGTATTCAACAATAACTGCCATCATGGATATTGCGATGTATGTGTCGCTGGCGCTCATCATGGCGGTGTTGCTGATCAAGGCCGGTCAATGGTTTGCCGCCGGACTGAAGCCAAAAGTTACAGTCACTTACAACAATACCCTGACCAGGACCGCCCCTGCCGGCCTAACGCTCCTGGAGATATCCCGGGAGGCCGGCATTCCCCATGCATCGGTGTGCGGTGGCAGGGCACGGTGTTCCACCTGCCGGGTTCAGATCATCTCCGGAGGTGAAAGTTTGCAACCGGCCGGCACTCATGAACTCAAGGTTCTCAGCCGTGCCGGTGTAAATTCACCGGACGTACGCCTGGCATGCCAGATCAGACCACGCGATTCCATTTCGATAGTGCCACTTGTGCCGGCGGGCCGGGTAACAGACAGGCAATCCAGCCGCGACAGGTATGCCCACGGCGTGGAGAAGATTGTTACCTTGATGTTTATCGATATTCGCGGGTTCACAAAATTTTCAGAAGGCCGTCTGCCCTATGATGTGGTTCACATTCTCAACCACTACATGGGCCGGATGAGTGAGGAAATCACCGCATACTCAGGTTATGTCGACAAATTCATGGGTGATGGCATCATGGCAATTTTCGGCATGGATGAGACTGCCGGTCATGGCGCCGCCAATGCACTGCGTGCAGCAGCGGAGATCAGCAGGGCGATGGACGAGCTGAACCGGATACACAAGGCCGATTTGTCTGAACCATTGCGCATCGGCATTGGCGTTCACACCGGGGAGGCCATATTGGGCCGCATCGGCGCCAGCAAGGCCCACTCTGCCGGGGAACGTATCACGGCGCTTGGAGATACGGTCAATACCGCAAGCAGGCTGGAGGCATTGACCAAGCAACTCGGGGTTGAGATCGTGGTTTCACAGTCAACCCTGCAGGCTGCGCAGATAGAACAAAAGGGAATGATTATGGAAAAGTATGAAATCAGGGGACGCGAAGACCCGATCTGCGGCATCTCCCTGACAAGCGCTTGTGAACTCTCAGATCATATTCCGCATACTCACTAGAATTGGTTCATCGATCTGGCGCATCGTTGAAAACCGTGACACAGTGATTGACATGAAAGCATGGCCCTGACAGATGGATACCAGCCTCATCAACACCTGCATGAGCGGTGAATATCACTGGTATAGTCAGCACATCCTGGAATTGTATCTCGACCACACGATCAATACCGGAGATTTTTTGCGTTGGTTCCACATGCCCAATTCCAGCTATCTGCCGACATCAGAATGTATCGCCAACACGCTGGATCCTGATTATGATTATCGACAGTGGCGACCGGGCCCGTTGGACGGATATGCTTCAAAACCGAGTTAGTATTGAGTGTTCCCCATTTTGAAACGCCCCCGCCGGGCAACTACTCATACTGCCCGACCAACATTTACGCCGCATTTTTCTCCGGTTTGCATTGGAATACATTGATGAAGTTCGCACCAGACGTCATTTCCGCCATCGGCAACACACCGCTTATCAAATTGAGAAGAGCCTCCGAGGAGACCGGTTGCACCATTCTGGGCAAGGCCGAATTCATGAACCCGGGCCAGTCCGTGAAAGACCGGGCAGCGTTGTTCATCATCCGTGACGCCATAGAGTCAGGCCGGCTGAAACCCGGCGGTACAATTGTTGAAGGCACAGCAGGCAATACCGGCATAGGGTTGACCATGGTGGCCAACGCCATGGGCTTCAAGACCGTCATCGTCATCCCGGACACCCAGAGTCAGGAAAAGAAGGACACGCTTCGAATGCTCGGTGCCGAACTGGTCGAAGTCCCGGCCGCCCCATACAAGAACCCCAACAATTTTGTCCGCTATTCCGGCAGGCTGGCTGAACGTCTGAACAAGGAGCGTGAAGGCGGCGCAATCTGGGCAAACCAGTTCGACAATGTTGCCAACCGCCAGGCGCACATCGAAACGACCGGACCGGAAATCTGGCAACAGACCGGCGGCAAGATCAACGGGTTTATCTGCGCCGCCGGTTCCGGTGGCACCATAGCCGGCACAGGAATGGCGCTGAAGCAGCGCAACAAGGATATCCGGATCGGTCTGGCCGACCCTCACGGCGCCGCATTGTACAGTTACTTCACCACCGGCGAACTAAAGGCCGAAGGCAGTTCTATCTCCGAAGGTATCGGCCAGGGCCGCATAACGGCAAACCTCGAAAATGCGCCGATTGATCACGCCTGGCGGATCAGCGATGCACAAGCCGTTGAAATCGTCTTTGCTCTGCTCAGGGAAGAAGGCTTGTGCATGGGTTCTTCCAGCGGCATTAACATTGCCGGTGCAATGGAACTCGCCAGGAAAATGGGCCCCGGTCACACCATCGTTACGGTGTTGTGCGACTACGGTTCCCGCTACCAGTCCCGCCTGTTCAATCCGCAGTTCCTGCGCTCCAAGGATTTGCCGGTACCGGACTGGCTGGAGTCTCCTTTGGATGTACCTGATGTGACTGCCGATCCGGAAGCGTAAGTGGACCAACCCGATGACTGAACCCTTGTTCCGGAGCGACGCGTACCTGAAATCCTGCAGGGCCACTGTGTTGCAGGTCAATGACCGTGGCGGCATTGCACTTGATCAAACAAACTTCTATGCGACCGGCGGCGGTCAACCGGGAGACAGCGGAGCCATGACCCTGGCCGACGGTTCCAGCATAGCCATAGCCACGACGGTGTATGGCGAGGATCGCAGCCAGATCGTTCATGTGACCGCAGAAGGCGCGCATTTGCCCGCAATCGGCGAACAGGTTGAACTCACACTCAACTGGATCCGCCGATATGGCATGATGCGGGTGCACTCGGCGCTTCACCTGATGTGCGCACTGGTGCCGTTTCCCGTAACAGGTGGCCAGATTTCACCGGATGGCGGCAGGCTCGACTTCGACATTGACAACCCCGATGCAATCGACAGGGACACGCTTTCTGCCGGTCTTGAGGAACTGGTGCGGGCAGATCACGTCATTTCGCAGCGCTGGATCACCGATGAGGAGCTGGAGGCCAATCCCGGCCTTGTACGCACAATGTCGGTAAAGCCGCCTGTGGGATCAGGCAGGGTTCGCCTGATTGCCATTGGAAAAGACGGAACAGTTGATCTGCAGCCATGCGGCGGAACGCATGTTGCATCGACTGGCGAGATTGGCAACATAGCCATTACCAAGATTGAAAAGAAGGGCAGAAACAATCGCAGGGTCAGGCTGGCGCTTCTGGACGAACAGGTATCCTGATCAATTGAAACGAAAGCAAGCAAATGCCGCCACTCTTAGACGAGCGTGAAAATCTGGTTTCAACACAATGGCTTGCGCAACGGCTTGACGCCCCCGATATCGTCATTGTCGACGCCTCCTATTATCTGCCAGATGCTGGCCGCAATGGACGCCAGGAATATGATGAACAGCGCATTCCCGGTGCTGTTTTCTTTGACATAGACGAAATTTCAGACAGTACGAGCGGCCTTCCGCACACCATGCCGCCGCCTGAAAAATTCTCTTCACGCATGAGGAACATGGGTATCGGTGACGGCATGCGGGTGGTGGTGTACGATGGAGCCGGCCTGTTCTCGGCCGCCAGGGTCTGGTGGATGTTCCGCACTTTCGGCCATCGGGATGTGGACATCCTTGATGGCGGCTTTCCAAAATGGTTGGCTGAATGCCTTCCTGTCGAGGTCGGCCCGCCACGCCAGCGCCAGCCACGTCATTTGACGGCGCGTTATTCCGCGTCAAGCGTGCGCGACAAGCAGGACATTATCAGTGCAATCGCGTCCGGTTCACCGCAGATTGCGGACGCCCGTTCACCTGCGCGATTTTCAGCGCTCGAACCCGAACCGCGAGCCGGAATCCGAGGCGGACATATGCCGGGCGCGCACAATGTCCATTACAAGACCCTGCTCAATGATGACGGCACCTTGAAACCTGCCGAGGCCATCGCCCAGGTGTTTGAATCTGCCGGAATTGATCTTTCCAAACCGGTCATCACAACCTGCGGATCAGGCGTGACCGCCGCAGTTCTCACGCTGGGCCTGACACTGGCAGGACATAGCGCCAATTCCCTTTACGACGGGTCGTGGGCTGAATGGGGAAGTGATCCCGACACTCCTGTTGAAACAGACTGATGACACCGAGGCCGGCCAGCAGATGAAGCGCAAGATTTCCTCTTCCGGGTTTGGCAAAGCCAGGAAGTCGTCAAGGGTAAAACCTGAAACGAAACAGATCGAAACAACGGTGACATTTCTGTCGATGGATCACCCGCCCTCCTTGAGGGTCATGCCGCCTGCCAACCTCAGGCTGGCCTTGATGCACGTGCAGCAACCGACCGTCAGTTATTATCGTTATCTGTATGGTGCAGTCGGGAGTGATTATTGCTGGGTTGACCGCAACCTGTTAAGTGACGATCAGCTCGCAGCAGTCATCAATGCCCGGAACATTGAAATTTATGTCGCCTACTGTTCCGGCAACCCGGCAGGCTACTTCGAAATTGACAGTCGGGACAAAGCCAGATGCTGGCTTGCCTATTTTGGCCTGTTGCCCGAGTTTCACGGGCTTGGCATCGGCAAATGGCTGTTATCCGAAGCACTTCGCACCGCCTGGGCCGGCAAGCCGGAAACACTGCATGTGGAAACCTGCACACTTGACGCGCCACATGCCTTGAGCCTGTATCAGAAAATGGGCTTTGTACCCTATGAGCGCCGCAACAAGACCATGACAGTGCCGATCTAGGCAGGAACACAACGCCATGCTCCCTGCCCGCACCCGAAAACTGATCGGAATATTCGTCTTCGTGACGTTTCTGACAGTCTATGCGCTGATCGCCATGGCAATTGGCGTACGCTTCCTGTCGATGGTTCATGGCTTGTGGCAGTTCCTGTTTTACGCGGTTGCCGGCCTGGCCTGGCTTCCCGGCGCCATGATGATCATCTCGTGGATGGCAAAAGCCGACAGAAAGTAGCCATCCGGCAGACTGGGGACAGACCCCGACGGGTTAGCCTTTTTAGACCATAACCTGGTGCGCCTTGGTGAAGAGACATGCAAACCCATTCACCCCGGAGAAACTGTAAGCCATGTCTCCGGAATAAACCGTAAACCATGTGTCCAGAATGGACCATTGTAAAACTGGTCGGAGCGGCGGGATTCGAACCCACGACCCCTTGTCCCCCAGACAAGTTGTTTGTTTCAAGTTAGACGCTATTGGACAGCGATATAGATCCTCAAACAGCCTTTTCACGTACTTTTTATCCTGTCCTGTCTAATACCGTCTTATGCAATCTCAGTTTATGTGGTACCCATTTGGTACCCAAACTTGAGATCAGAGTGATATAAGCAAATGCAAGCCAAGTTAACGGATCGCTTCGTAGACAGCGCTAAACCCAAACCCGGACAATCGAGAACCGACTATTGGGACACTGCCAGAGGCAGTCGTCTGGGGCTTCGCGTTTCTGACAAGTCCAAGGTCTGGATGATCACATGTATCGCCGTGATGGCGTGAAGAAACGATATAAGTTGGGTACCTATCCATCGGTATCTCTCGATGAAGCTCGCAGGTCCGCACGCGAAGAGTTCAGCAAGATCGACAAGGGAATTGATCCTTCAGATCAGCGTGCAGCATTCAAGGCTGAAAGCGCCTTTGCTGAACTGTCTAATGAGTATTTGGAGCGATACGCAAAAAAGAATCTCCGGTCATGGCAGCAGGATGAACGCCGGCTGCGGATCTCGATCATTCCAGCAATTGGCCGCATGCGCACCAGCCTAGTTACCGATGCAGATGTTATCAGGTTGCATGATGCGATTACCGACGGAGGCGCACCTGTGGAGGCAAACCGGCAAGTTGCGCTAGTGAGGCGCATATATTCATGGGCCATAAGTCGCCGCGTTGTGACAAGCAATCCAGCTGAGAAGCTTCAGTGGAACGAAGAGCGCCATCGAGACCGTTACTAACGCCAGAAGAACTCAAGCAGCTCTGGTGCGGGCTGGAAAATATGTCAGCGACGCCGATGACCCGGTTGGCCCTTAAGTTGTTGCTGCTCACCGGCCAGAGAGCAGGAGAAGTCACTGGTAGCCGGAAATCCGAACTAGATCTTGAGAGGTCTGTCTGGAATATCCCCGGCAGTCGCACGAAGAACAAACTGGCCCATACAATTCCGCTGTCCCCGTGGGCGGAGGATTTGTTCACGATAGCATCAAATGTTGCCGACGGTGACTACTTGTTCTCATCGCGGACAGGCGAAGGGCCAATGACCCGCCGGGCGCTGTCGCGGGCGATTTCCAGGAACTTAGAAAAATTGAGGCTCGAGCATTTTACCCCGCACGATCTACGCCGGACAGTAGCCTCGCAAATGGCGGCTGCTGGCATCGACCGATTGGTGATTGGCAAGGTTTTAAACCATCGAAGTGCCGACAGAGACAGTGTGACGGGACTTGTTTACGATCAGTATGGCTACGAGCCGGAGAAGCGGCGTGCTCTCGAAACATGGGCGGAACGGCTGGCGCGTATTGTGGATGAGAAAACTGCGGATCGCTCAAAGGTGGTCCAATTGCGATAATTTCAGGATATGGGGCAAACCGCAAAGAACCAGCAGCCGATCCCGCTTCTGGCGCTATCAAGCACCAGATTGTTTCACGCCCTATTTTTTTGTTTATTACAATCAAGCCGTTATTGGCCCCGCTGCGCACCAGATTATTTCACAGGAAATTTACGCATCTTGTAAATAGGCGTCCAACGCCGTCCTTGAAAAAACAACTAGGTCCAATACCAATGGCAAATACACGTTTTACTGAGAAGTCTTCCTGCGTGGGGAGACAAAGCATTGTCCGTTCACACCGTCTCCGAAGTTACTGATTTTTCCGTTTCTACAATTTGGGACAAATCACGAAAAGGAGAGTTTCCTTGCCCGTTCAAGCTGTCTGACAATCGCACCGCCTGGTCCTTACGTGAGGTGCAGGAATGGCTTGAGAAGCGCAAAAAGATAGGTCGGGCTGGAGCATGAATACCCGAGTGGCATCGACTAAAGCAAATCCTGAAGCCGTTTCAAACTTGGACGCCCTTCTCCTCCATTCAAGATGGTTCAACGACATCGCGCCGGATGTAGACATAGAACTAGCGCTTTGGCTCGAAGATCAAGGCGTGGAGTGGCAAGCATGTGAAAACCTTGTTGGCCCGCTTGAGAACACATCCAATCGAGATTCTTAGGGATGGGTTCAACTTCGCTTCTCGCGGTCCCGCATTTGTCATTCAGGGTGTCTATGATTGCAAGAACGCACCTCTGGATTTGCTCGCATGGCAGGTCACCAAACCACATCACACACGGCAGTTTCTTGGCGACGGTGCGATACTGGGGGCGCACAATGCGGTCACATCGGGCCACTATCCTCTGCAAGTTCACAAGACGCCGCTGAGTTGGCTGAGAGCAGACTGTACCGGTATATTTATAGTTTCCGCCACCAACGCACGCAAGGTTCTAGGCCGATACAGCGGTCAACTTATTGCGGAAGATTTAAGCCACGCAAAAGCGCTCGCAGCGGCACTCGCTCCGGCAGTCAATTCCGAAAGGATTGTTATTCCACGGCTCCGCGTAATTCCGGAGGCCGCATAGATGAATGCTCTCTCAAAACAGTTCGTCTCGCTTGCCGACCTTGAAGAAGGTGCATCTGGAACGCCATCTGGCCTGACGTTTTTGAATTATTCGCAGATGTGCGAATTACCTGATCCGACCTGGCTGGTAGAAGGGCAAATTCAGGAACGAACTGCGGTTTTGTTGTTCGGAAAATCAAATGCCTATAAAAGTTTTTGCGCCATTGATATTGGCTTGTCCATTGCCACCGGCATGACTTGGCATGGATCGCAGGCTGGTTGTGGCCAGGTTTTGTTCGTAGCCACAGAAGGTGCCAACAGTGTCGGCAGGAGACGCATACCGGCTTGGTTCGATCACTACAGCGTATCCCTTGGAGACGCGTGAAGGAGGAGTCTTCTCTTCACCAAAGAGATTTGTCTGGACGTTTCTGAACAGGTCAAATCGTTGATTAATTCCCTGCATGAAACAGGACCTTTCTCGCTGGTCGTTCTAGACATCTTTGGTGGATGCATGAGCGGTTCGGAGATTGAAGACAAGACAGCCAGGGCATCGGTACACGGCATTCAGAGGATTATTCGGGAGACAGGCGTTTCCATTCTGACGGTTGCGCACACTGGCTGGCAGGACGATACCCGTGCCCGTATGCACACACATTTCTGGGGTAGCTTTGACACCAGGCTGAAGGTCGCCAGGCAACAAGGATCCACTGACCTGTGTGCTGTCGATTGATCGACACAAGGATGCTGACAGCACCGGTGAATGGGGCTTCAGATTGCAGCAAACTGGCGGCAGCCTCGTTCCGATCCTCGATGAGGCTGTCAAATCCTTCGACAAGCCAAAAACCGTCTGGCGCTCAGAGCATCGCGCTTCAAGCGTTGGATGACGCAATAGCGGCGCACGGGCTGCTCAAGAATGGCTCCGATTGGCCGACTTGTAAGGTCGTTCTCATCGATCATTGGCGTTCTATTTTGAGACCGACATTCACTATCCTCGAGCGACAAGGCTGACGCAAAAAAGAAAGCGTTTCAGCGAGCACGAGAAGGTCTTCATCAGAAACATTTCATCCGGATTTTCGATCACCATGTCTGGAAGTGTTCTGATGGCTAACGCATTCCAGACAGCTTTGGACACAACGGGACATGTCCCCACGTGTCCCCCGAACAGAAAGACGGGACAGACAGGGACACACCCCTATAGGGGTGTCCCTTGTCCCGTCCTGGCCACGTATAGGATTAAAACGAGGTTGAACCAATGAGGGCAATTGGCACCCGACTGAACAAGTTGGAACAGCACTACAAAGGGCAAACTCGAGGTTTTTATGGCAACGGGACAGTCCGGGTATAGCCTGGAGGCACAAGAAGCAAAGATGGATACCGACCTTGAAGCCCAATTCGCGGAGAAGGGCGTAGATCCTGAGTTCGACGATATTGTGGTTGTACAGATATTCTACGAACCAAAGCCAGAGTGGGCCAAATGACTTCAACCGCGCAACTGGCAAAACGGTTGAACAGGCTTTCTGTTGATGAAACGGCGGCTCACGCTGTTGTTATCTCCCATGAGGGAAATACACCGGAGCAAATTGCAGGTGCGCTTGCTGACCACGGCATATCACCCGGCGACGAAGCCTACTGCGTCAATCACATTGTCTATCGGATAGTAAATCCTGACGGCACGGTTGAGCCTACGGACGGGCCTATCTCCGTGAGTGTGAATAGATAAGTGCAGCGAGTTCCTAAGTCCGCTTTCCGGGGAATAGCGGTCATATCACAGACATGCTGCAAACGGCTGCTTTTGTTAAGGGTTGTCGGACACCTGCCTTGGTACGGCATCGGCACTGGGCTCGGTTTGGCAGGTGTCGGACAAGCCTCAGTGGGGGAAACTGCGGGCGTTTTCAGGCGGGACGGTTTGGCGGGTTTGATCTATGGGGATTTGACGTTTGCACAGTTTTGGACAGCCGCGTTTGGCAACGATGGATGGCGCTGACGCGACAGCCGATGCGGCTGGCTTGCGGCTTTTTGACTGATCTGATGGCGATTGCAGCGCGGCTTTCCGTGTAATCTTCAGATTTGGAACCGCAGCGCGCAAAGCGGTTGCGCGGCCAGCTGCAAAGGCTGGCGAGGGGGAAGTTTCCTGAGACAATGAGCATCATGCAATGACCTTCATCCGTATTGGTGGTGCACGTGGCCGGGCGCCGCGCTCGAAGGTCTCGATGATGACCATGGGCCTGCCACAACACGGACATGGTCGGGTGCCGGTTGATCTGTCACCGGCCTGGTCATCGGGTTCGGTGCTGTTTTGAGATGCCGGGGCATTGAGCAACTGGCGGGCCTTTGCGATATTGTCCACGCGGTTGCCATTGGCGAGCAGCCCATAGTGGCGGATACGGTGGAAGCCGGTTGGCAGGACGTGGATAAGGAAGCGGCGGATGAACTCGTGCGGCTTGAGCGTCATGGTCTTGTATCGCCGGCGGCCTTTGATCCGGTAATCCTTGTAGCGGAACGTCACACCGGCCTTGCCGGCCGAGATCAGCCGGGAGTTGGCGATGGCAACGCGGTGGGTGTAGCGCGACAGGTAGGCGAGTACGGCGCCGGGCCCGGCGAACGGGCGTTTGGCATAGACCACCCATTCGGCCTTGCGCATTGGTTTGAGCCAGGAGGTGAAGGCTTGCGCATGTGCCAGGCCGGCATGCTTGCCGAAAAAGCTGAGGCGGCCCTGCTGGTGGGCATTTGCCAGCCTGTCGAGCAACAGCCTGCGGAACAGCCGCGAGAGCACCCGCACGGGCAGGAAGAAGCCGGGCTTGCAGGCGATCCAGCGACTGCCGTCCGGCGATATCCCGCCACCCGGCACGATCATGTGGATGTGGGGATGATGGGTCATGGCCGAGCCCCAGGTGTGCAGGACACTGGTGATACCGAGCTTTGCACCGATGTGCTTGGGGTCAGCGGCGATGGTGAGTACGGTCTCAGCCGATGCCTTGAACAGCAGGTCGTAGACTACGGACTTGTTGTGACAGGCGATATCGGCGATCTCAGCAGGCACGGTGAACACCACATGGTAGTAGGGCACGGGCAACAGTTCGGCCTGACGGGCTTCCAGCCAATCGCGTGCCGTGTTGCCCTGACACTTGGGACAGTGCCGGTTGCGGCATGAGTTGTAGGCGATCCGGGTGTGGCGGCAGTCCTGGCATTGTTCGACATGACCACCCAGCGCTGCTGTGCGGCAGGCCTGGATGGCTGACATCACCTTGAGTTGCGCAAGGCTCACATGGCCTGCATTTGCTGAACGCCACGTGGCACCGTGCTCACGCAAGATGTCGGCCACCTCCAACAGGGGGCGGGGCATATGAGCCCCGGATCAGGCCGGAGGCTGGGGACCTGGCCTGAGAAGTTCCAGCGGGCTCTTGATTGAGCGCAGTGTGGTATTGGCGACGTGACTGTAGCGTGCCGTGGTATCGAGCTTGGAGTGGCCCAACAGCACCTGGATCACCCGGATGTCGACCTTGTGTTCGAGCAGATGGGTGGCAAAGCAATGCCGCAAGCTGTGCAGGCTCACAGGCTTATCGATGCCGGCGGCGTCCCTGGCGCTGTGGAACGCCCGGTTGAGCTGGCGGGTGGTCAGCGGATTGACCGGGTTCTGGCCTGGGAACAACCAACCGCCCGGCAGCATGACACCGCGTTCATTTGCCATGCGCCACCAGTCGCGCAACAGATAGAGCAATGGCTCAGACAGCATGGCGTAACGATCCTTGCGGCCCTTGCCCTGCTCGACACGGATCACCATGCGCTCACTGTCGATATCGCCGGCCTTGAGCGAGATGACCTCCGAGGCTCTCAAACCCGCGCCATAGGCAACACTGAGTGCTGCCTTGTGCTTGAGGCCAGGGGCTGCATCAAGCAGACGCGCCACCTCATCAGGGCTCAGGATCACCGCAAGCTTCCTGGGCTGGCGCACCGTTGTCATGCCGGTCTCGGCATCATTGCGCCCCAAGGTTACGCCAAACAGGAACCGCAATGCCGAAACCGCAGCGTTCATGCTCGTCGCCGTCGCACCGCTTGATCGCATATGCAGCTGATAGCGCCTGAGGTCCTCAGCTGTTGCCTGA
>CAVOZJ010000018.1:0-36605 GCA_963700885.1 uncultured Alphaproteobacteria bacterium | reverse complement strand
GGAATTTCGCCCAACACGCTGACGCCCTTTTGGTCAAGCTGGAACGCCGACACAATAAATGTCAGAACAACCAGCGCTACCAGGGCACCGGGAATACTGGGCGCGTACCGCTTCAACAACCGAATTGAAAACAGCGCGCCAAGGCCGATCGCCACGGAGTAGAGATTGGCATGCGGGACCATCTTGATCAGTCCCACCAGTTCGGCAAAGAACCCTGTCGTCTGGACAGTTTCGGCGATGGCACTGTGGATTGCATCAGCCAGCGTTCCGGAACTTCCACATGCGAGGTACCAAGGATCTTGATGATCTGCTTGATAAAAACTTCCAATCCCAGCCCGGAAACAAACCCCGCCATAACCGGGCGTGACAAGAAATTGGCCAGAAAACCCAACCGGAAAAACCAGAACAAAAGGAACAATGCCCCAACGACCAGCGCCATTGCCAGAACGTAGTCCAGTTGCATGCTTGCATCCGATATCGACATGCCCAGCAGTGCCGCTGATATCAGTGCCGTCAAAGAGGCATCCGGGCTGGTGATCAGATGGCGCGAGAGTCAGCAATGCAAACACAGCAAGAGGAATGATGGCCGCGTACAGCCCTGCGGTCGGTGGCAAACCGGCCACCTGCGCGTAGCCAATGTTCAGCGGGATGATCAACGCCGCTAGGGTGAATTCGGCCGCAATCTCGCGCGGACAATCAGCCCATGTAACGCCGCGCAAGCCTGCCAATGGAACTGGCCATCTGCTGGGTTTTTCGTGCTGCATTCTGCCAACTCCAGGTTCTATATGCCCGCAGTGACGGGTCTCTCATCGTCGTGATCTCAGCTTGAAATCAACCGCTGTTCCAACTAAGCCGACGAATGGCATGGGCCAGCGGCTTGTTTCGTCGCCTCGCATCGGGTTTTGTTCTTTTTGGGGCTTGACAACGTCAGCCCATGAGGAGTGCGCGCCACTGCAAAAATGCGGGCGAAGCGCACTCCATTTGGCCCGGCTGCAGTACAAGAAAGCCACGGCCAGGGGCCTGTAACAATGTGTAGGGCCGATAGTTTCGCAGCTTGGCTTAACCCAACCGCGTGCCCTCCACTTCCAGTCCGCCGCCTTGGGGCAGCTTGCTCCAGCTTCGGCGTTCCCATTCTTCCTTCAGTACTTCAGTCGCCGCCTGTTCTAGAAACTCTGGGGCAGCCCATTCGTTCACATCGAAGTCGTTCTTGATATAGCCATGCTCGAGCATGAAATCCTTGCCAATCCGGATGCATTCCAAATTCTGCGCGCTAAGGCTGGGCACCATATCGACATGTTTGATGCCTTCGTAGGTATGCTCGGCGTCAAGGTAGAAGGTTTGCCGATTGAGGATCTCACCTGCCGCCCGCTTGTTGCGGTTTGCCCAACCGCCAACTTTGATCATCGCCTTCATGTAGGCGAGAACAAGTTCGGGATGTTCTTTGGCCATTACATCGGTGCAAGTTATTACGGCGGGGGTGTTGGCAACCTGCATCGTCCAGTCCGGGGTGCTTGGACATGTCGAAGATGGATTTAATCTGACCGGTCGCCTCCGAGAGTTGACCCAGTTGCCCCATCTGATTGTAGATGGCATCGACGGTGCCAGCGAGTAATGCCTTTTCCAGTGGCCGGAAGGCGTAGTCGTGCTTGTGGTCGCGCCGCATCCAGAGTTCGGATGGATTGTTCATCGGCGGCACCAGCATCTCGGGCTTGTCGTACCAGTCGTCCGCATAGGGGAATTCGACCAATTCGATATCGTCGATCGTCATGTCGTGCAACTTCAGGATATTCAGTATACCCATATGCTCCTGAAATCCGCCGCCAGTCATTCTTGATCGTATTCAGGCTCTTGGTGATCCCGATCTTCTTGCTCTTCAGATCCTGCATACGAAAGATCTTGTCGCGAGCACGCACCTGCATCACCCCACCCTCGTAGACCCATGTCGCCCCGAGCAACACCGTGCGGCGGATGTCAGCATTGACCTGGATCGGCGGATATAGCCCGCCAAACCGGATCAGGTTGTCCAGATTGTGGATATAGTGGGGATACCAATTGTTCTCGGGTGCATGCCGGAAATAGGCGTACTCGACACCGATCTTTTTATATTCTTCTTTGCACCAACCAAGCTCCTGATCAACATTGTTGGCCGATACCATGGGGCAGTTAGTGTACCACACTTCTTTCCAGTTCAGTGGGACAGTAGTGGATACTCTCTTTTGATCATTCATCATATTGTCCTATCTTTGTGTTAGGTAATTTTATTGTGCTTTTCTGGTGGTGGTTTCATAATACCGGTGGCGTTCTGGATGAAGTTCCTGATTTCCTGCTCAAGCTCAGGAACCAATTTTTGATAGTCGGCGATTTCGACATCCCGGCCTCCTTCTGGACTGCCCGTAAATTTGTCTAGCGCAGCTCTTGCCAAGGAGTAGTGCTCGCAGACTTCCTGAAAATCCTCATTCTCTTTGAGTAATTTCCTAATCTGCTCCACGTTCCCGCGAAAACGAACGAGAAGCAGCTCCAAATCCGGAGGGTCTGAATATTGATCCGCCATCGCCCAGTTTCCGGTAAAAGTTCCCCACCGAAACCGACTTGATCTCAGGTGCTGAACAGTTGGGGAAAAGCCTAGAAAACGGAGCATGAGATTGGAAGTACGTTACTGTAACGTTCGTTACGGTAACGTCTGTTACAAACTCGTGCGGGGATTTTGATGCGGTGCTGTTTACCAGCACAGATTGCAAATTCATGTACCGTGCTGATTGACCTGTATCATTTCGCGTCTAGAAATGCGGAACTAGTATGACAAGCATTGCAAAATGCCTTTTCGCTTCACGAATGGTGACCGATGTCTGGACAATGAAAAGTGCCTCAATCCGGATGCTATTCGTTCACAACTTCAACGTATTTTAGTCTCCCGGGAATTTGTGGCAGCGCAGCGCAATCACCAATTCCTTTCCTTTGTAGTCGAAGAAACACTGGCGGGACGCGCTGACCGGATAAAGGCATACAATATTGCCACAAGCGTATTTGGTCGCGCTGCCAATTTCGATCCGCAAACCGATCCGATTGTTCGTATCGAAGCCAGCCGACTTAGGCGTGCTTTGGAGCATTATTATCTGACGGAAGGAGAACATGATCCTTTGCGGATCACAGTACCAAAGGGTGCCTATGTTCCCGCTTTTCAGATTGCCGACGAATCCCTGCCCAAAAGAGAAATCAGTACAAATAAAAACTTTCCACTAGGCAATTCTCGCACGCCGCCAGCGATCAGTCCGGTGGTGTTTGTGGCGCCATTTGAAGAAGAAGGCAATCAATCAACATATCCAAATTTTACTCGCGGATTCACCCGCAATATCATTGTTGGCCTGACGCGGTTCTGTGATCTTGTCGTCTATGGTCCGCGAAACAAGTCTGCGTTATGGAGCCGATGTCAATCCTGATGACCTGCAAACTGACCTTCAAATTGATTTTGTTATACGAGGTGGCATAACGCTGGAAAAAGACCACTTCCACTTAGAAGTACTGTTATCCGACGCCCGGACTGGGCGCTATTTGTGGGCTGAGAATTTCGACCAACCATTGACGCCAGCAAATATCCTAATCGTTCGGGATAAGGTGGCTAGCAGTATAGCGCGACAACTTGCCCAGCCCTATGGCGTGATCTTCAGTAACATGGCTAGGGAGGCGGATGGAACGCCGCCTGACGACCTGGCTTCCTATGACTGCGTGGTCTTGTTCTACAAATATTGGAAATCGTATGATCAAATACTTCATGGACAATGCCTTGCTTGCCTGGAACAAACCATTGCCAGAGATCCTCCATATGCCGAGCCCCATGCCTGTCTATCCCAAATTTACACCGACTCCTACAGATTTGGTTTTAAATCAGGAAATACAGAAGCGAATCCACTCCACCGGGCGCTTACACTAGCCCGACGAGCCATCGAACTGGCCCCGAATTCAAGTCGCGGTTATCACGCTCTGGCTTTGGTCTACTGGTTTGTAGGTGACCTAGAAACAAGTTTGGAAACGCTCCGAACCGGCCTTGACTTCAATCCGAATGACACGGAAATCATGGCAGATCTGGGTCATCATTATGCCTTGAGGGCCGAGTGGTCTAGGGCGGTTCCGCTATTGGAGGAATGGTATAGACGTAATCCCGCTCATCCGACAACATATCGGATCGGACTAGCCCTTTATCACTACGCCAATGGTCGCTATCAAGAAGCTTTGAACCAGGCTAGGAAAATGGAGATTTCGCAATTAGTTTATGGTCCCATTCTGGAAGCAATATCCGCAGTTGAACTTGGCATGAACTGCGAAAGTGAAACTGCGGTAAACAAAATAATGGCGGTCGATCCCATGTATGGTGATCACATTGTAGCAGACTTGAAAAAGCGCAATGTACATTCTGATCTTATCCAACTGATCGTTGAAGGGCTTCGAAAGGCGGGGCTGTCGGGGAGTGAAGTAGATTTAAAGCCAATCGGATGAATATGTTACCCCTCCTCCCCCAAGTGTGGCGTTAAATAGATTGTCAAATGTCGTTCAAGTCGAAGAAAAACCGATAATCGAGACGGCCAACAATTGAAGTCAGGCTGATTTCACAATCAACGTCGCTGCAGTCGTGGTGGATCTGACATTGACAATGGGGGATGACTGGAGTTGGCAAATTTTGTTGATAAAGTCGAAAATTTTGCGGGCCAATTTTTTCGGAAAAGTGAAGCAAACTCCGATCTCGAACTCAAGATGACCGCAGCGGGGGCTGACATGATCACACAGAAGAGTTCGACTAAAATGACTTTCCCCCAACTGAATTTTAGAAATGCTCCCCTATGAAGCCGTGACCTTCTGACCATCCCCCAAAAAAGACTTTATCAACATTGGGTAATGGTTGGCAGCTCTTCTGCGGAGAGCGATAGGATCGGCTCCGTCATTGAAAGAGGAGACTGACCATGGAGTATTTTGCCGGTTTGGATGTATCGATGGAAGAGACGCATAGATAACGTAAAGAATTTTTCGCACTTTTGGATTTGACGGTTCCTTTCGGTTATTCTGGAAGGATCGATATGATGAGTGAAGACAAGAAGGGCGAAGGCATGGGTCAGGTGATCCAGATTGATGATGCCCGCATCAGGGATCATCTTGGCGAGATGGTTCGCGGGACGGTTGAAGAGACGCTGAATGCGCTGCTTGATGCCGAAGCGGACCGTTTGTGCGGTGCCGGGCGCTATGAACGCAGTGAGGGGCGCACGGACACACGGGCTGGCGGTTATGAACGGTCGCTGCACACCAGGGCCGGTGAAGTCAAACTGAAGGTCCCCAAGCTTCGCCGGCAGACATTTGAGACAGCGATCATCGAGCGCTACCGGCGGCGTGAGAGCTCTGTTGAAGAAGCGCTTGTGGAGATGTATCTGGCGGGGGTTTCGGTGCGCCGTGTTGAGGATATCACCGAGGCGCTTTGGGGTACCCGGGTATCACCCGGTACGATTTCCAATCTGAACAAGAAGATCTATGCCCAGATCGAAGCCTGGCGTCACCGCAGCATTGAGGGTGATCATCCCTATCTGTATCTGGACGGCATTGTCATGAAGCGCACGTGGGCTGGTGAAGTGCGCAATGTGTCCTTGCTGGTGGCCAGTGCGGTCAATGCCGAGGGTTACCGCGAGATACTGGGTATCTGCGAGGGCGCCAAGGAGGACAAGTCGGGCTGGTCGGCGTTCCTGCGCCATCTGGTGGATCGCGGTTTGAGCGGTGTTCAACTGATCATCTCCGATGCCTGCCGGGGTTTGGTGGAAAGTGTGGCCGATTATCTTCCCGATGCCCGCTGGCAGCGCTGCATGGTGCATTTCTACCGCAATGTGTTTTCCCATGTACCAACGGCGAGGGTTCGCGAGGTGAGCCACATGCTCAAGGCGATCCATGCCCAGGAGAACCGCGAGGCGGCGCAGGAAAAGGCAGAAGCCGTGCTTGCCTCGTTACGCGGCCAGCGCCTGGTTCGCGCTGCTGAGCTGATCGAGGAGAGTATCGGTGAGACATTGACCTACTATGCTTTTCCCGACAGTCACTGGCGCAAGATCCGCACCAACAATCCGCTGGAACGCATCATGAAGGAGATCCGCAGACGCACCCGTGTCGTGGGCGCATTCCCTGATGGTCAGTCGTGCCTCAACCTGGCCGCTGCCCGGCTCAGGCACATCGCATCGGGCAAGTGGGCAACACGCAAGTACATGGACATGAAACCGCTGTTTGAACAGCAAACATCAACCCACGGAGCCGTCGCCTGAAAAAATGTGCGAAAGATTCTGGACACTACCGACGCATATCTGTGTTCTCGACCGCGAAGGAGAAGCAGTTCATGAAGCCAAGGTGGTTTCAACGCCTGCGGCCATTGCGGATGGCCTGACAAAGGCTCCCGCTTGTAGATGCGTTGTCTTTGTGAATGCGGTCGCACCGGGCTGCCGTGGTACAGGCCTGCTGCTCTATCGGTGGCGCTTCAGCCTTCCGGATCTTGCAATTTCATCGTTTCAACCTGCAGCAGCAGGTTTTGCGGCTTCGGGCACTGCTCTCGGCGGATTTTTGACGCGAAACAGCATCGCATAGAGTACTGGCACGACACCAAGGGTGAAGATCGTCGCCACACCAAGCCCGAAGGCGATGGCAACGGCCATCCCGTAGAACAGTGGATCGACCGACAAAATCAAGGTCATCAGACCGAGAATCGTCGTAACCGTAGTCATGAGAATGGGCTGCAGTCGTGCAAGACATGCAGTGACAATCGCGTCATAGGGTTCGCGCCCGCTATCAAGCTCAATGTCAATTCGATCGATCAGCACGATGCCATTATTGATAATGATGCCGGCGAGGCTGAGTAGACCAAGAATGACCATGAACCCAAAGACCGAATTCATGACGATCAACCCGATCGTGGCACCGATGAAGGTAAGCGGAATGGTCAGCAGAATGATCCCGGCTCGGCGGAACGAGTTAAACTGCCAAACCAGCAAGAGGATAATCCCGGCAATTGCATAGGGCATGTTGGCGAACAGATAACCTTGCGCCTTTGCCGATTGCTCAAGTTCTCCACCCAGCGCAAAGTTGTAGCCGGGTGGCAGATCAAGCGAATCAATGGCCGGCATCAGTGTTGCGTATATCTGGTCAGCCTTGAGCACCGGGTGCTTGGCACTGATGGTCACTGTTCGCTCCTGACCGCGCCGTTTGATCCGGTAGAAATCCCAGTCGCCCTGAATGTCGGCAATCTGTTCCAGCGGGACGCTGGTGCCACGGGCGTTCGAATAGATATTCATGCCGCGGATCGTCGAGACGTTCGTCCGCTCGGCTTCCGTGCCCCGCAGAATAACGGGAACGGTTTCATCACCTTCACGGTATTCCGTGACCTCCGCGCCACTGATGAGGGCATTGAGCGAATTCGCCACGTCCCGCGAGGTTACGCCGGCGCGCCGGGCGCGCGCCTGATCCACTTTTACATTGATCCTGAGAACCCGGTTCTCCCAATCCTGCTTGACGTCAAAGATCCCAGATATCTCCTGTAGGCTCTGCATCAATGACACGGATTTCTGGCGAAGAACATCGAATGCCGGGCCGCTTAGCCTGACCTCGAACAGTCCGGTCTCGGTTGGGCCGAGCCACATCGATTTTACGCGCGCGAAGGCCTCGGGCAGATTATCCCGGGCAAAATTCCGGGTCCGCTCGACCATCACAGGCACCTGGTCGAAATTCTCGGTGTTCACGATCAGGAAAGCCAGGTGGGGATCAGCATCGATCGGCGCCAGAGACAGGAAGAAGCGTGGGCCGCCGCCGCCGACATAGGCAATCGTACCGGTCACCTCGGGGTTGACGGTCTTGTCTTGCAGCCAGTTGCTGAGCTTGAGAGCAACCCCGGCGGTTTTATCGCTGCGGCTGCCAGCAGGCAGGTCGAGATAGACCAGATACTGGTTGCGGTCACCAGCAGGAAAGAATTCCTTGACTACGATTTTCGACGCAAAGATTGCAGCGACGAAGGCCGCCACCGTACAGGCCAGTACTAACAAACGTACGCGCAGCATGCCCTGGAGCAAAAATCGGTATACGCGATAGAAGATTCCGGTATAGGGATCAACGGCCCGGCCTTCAGCTTCCGGTTCCCTCGGTTTGATCTTCATGAACCACAGGCACATCAAAGGCGTCATCAGCATCGACAAAAACCAGGATGAAAGCAGCGTGATGATCAGCACCAGGCCAAGCGACTTGGTGTATTCACCAGCCCCGCCGATGGCGAGCGGTATCGGTGCGAAGGCCAGGATCGTCGTCAATGTCGAAGTTAACAGAGGTATGGCCAACGTGCGCCCGGATGTAAGAGCTGCTTGTCGCCGGTCTTCACCGTTCTGAAGGCGGGTACGGATGTCTTCTGCTATTACGATTCCATTGTCGACCAGCATGCCAAGCGAAATGATCAACGCGGCGATCGACATTCGTTGCAATTCGATGTCCATCGAGCGCATGATGGCCATGCTCATGAGCATGGTCATGGGCACGAACGAGCCGACGATGAGGCCGGTACGGACGCCAAGAAAAAGCACCACAACCACGAGGACGATCACCAGCGTCTGCACCAGATTGGTCACTGCACCTTTTACGGCAGCCTCGATCAAGGGTGGTTGATAGGTTGCATAATCGAGTGTATAGCCAATCGGCAGGGACTGTTCGGCCTGCTTTACTTTTCGTGTCAGTCGCTCGCCGAACTCAACCGCGTTAACACCTTCGCCTTCGAGGATGGAAACGCTCAATACAATTGCGGAGTCGCCATTGTAGTAGACCGGCTGGTTCGGTGGATCGACATAGCCGAGAGTGACCCTGGCGAGATCGCGCAGCGGAGTGACCCGCTGGGTGCCTGGAAGCGTGATGATGACGTCCTCAATCTCGGAAACACTGTCAAAATCGCCGGATGGTTCGACCACGACGTTCTGGCCCCTCACGTCGATCAGGCCACCCGGCAGAATGATGTTTTGCTGCTGCAGGGTCTGAACCACCACACCGGGGCTGATGCCGTACTCAGCAAGCTTGGCGTTTGACAGCTCCAGGAAGACGCGTTGATCCTGAACACCAAACAGTTCGACCCGCCGGATGCCCTTGAGCGAGTAGAGCTTGTCGCGCAGGTCGCGTGCGACGACGCGCATCTCATCCAGCGAGAAACCTTCGGCCCGTAAAGCAATGGTGGCAACAGCGGTCAGGCCGAATTCGTCATTTACAAAGGGGCCGATCGTGCCCTTGGGGAGGCTTGGTGCGATATCGTTAAGCTTGTCGCGCAGGTCCCGCCACACAGTCTTCAACACCGGCACCTCGTCACGTGCGATAACATGCATGAATGACATGCCGCGCTTGGAATCGGACTTGATATAATCGACGTCACCGAGTAGCCGGATTTGCTCCTCGAGCTTGCGCGTTATCAGGTCTTCAACCCGTCGCGGCGCCATTCCAGGGAAATGAGCCCAGACCACTGCCTCGCGAATTTGGATCGAGGGATCCTCCTGCTTGGGATAGGTCAAATATGCGAAAAAGCCCGCGACGGCCATTAGCAGCAGAAATAGAACAGTCACCCGGTTTTTCTCGAGCGCAAAGGAGGTGATGCCGGTCATGTGGCGTTTCCTAGTGTGATCATTGCGTGGTTGCAGGAGCGCCGAGTGCGTTTGAATTCTGCTGTTGCATCAACTTGACCTGTTGACCGTCTTCCAGGAACGTCACACCGGCCACTGCGACGACGTCGCCAGCCTTGATGCCTTCATGAATGGCAACGAAATTGCCGGTGCCACCCTTGCCCTTGACAAGGGTTTTTTTCACCGTTTGGGTCACTGCATCATAGATAAATGCGTAACCCTGTTCGGGCTGGTCGGCGGGTGCAATAGCCGCGAGAGGTACCAGAAAACCGGAATCCACAACGTCCTGCTTTAAAAGGATGGTGGTTTCCGCTGTCATGCCGGAACGTATTTCTGGCGGTGGATCGTCAAGGCCAGCCTTGATGGGAAAGGCGTTTGCGGTGCCAGCGGCCGAACCTATCTCAGTTATGCGAGCCTCTAGAATGTGACCCTGCGCAGTCGGGAATTTGACTGTCGCCGGCATGCCGAGAGAGATGCGCGAGATTATCGTCTCAGGGATATCAAAGCGTACCTCAAGCGCGCCGGCAGCCTCGATGTCGTAGACCGGCTGTCCTGTCTTCACCTCGACAAACGCATCGATATGCTTCCGCGAGATCGTGCCGGTATAGGGCGCCCTGAGCTCCGTTAGCCGCAGATCGCGTTTGGACAGGTTGAGCTTGGACCTTGCGAAGTCTAACTGGCTTTCTGAAGTATCGCGTTCCTCTTGAACGCGCTCGAGACGAGCCTTTGCGACCCAACCCTGTTTGAAGAGAGCCTCCTGGCGTTCAAATTCCTGACGTGCTTGCGTTAATTTGGCTTGCGCCTTCTGAAGATCAGCCTCCGCCGACTGGACGTCGAGCTGATAGGGTTGCTTGTCGACAACGGCGAGCACCTGATCCTTCTCGACCCGGTCACCCTGTTTGACTCGCATTTCCTTAACGTTGCCGCTGACATGGAAGCTCAGGCTCGCGGAGTCTGTAGCATATACCTGTCCGGAGAATTTGCGCGTCTGACCTGATGCAACCTCGGTGACGGTATAGGTTTTGATTGCCCGGACTTGCTGGACGAAATTAGACTGTTCTTCTTCGCAGCCGGTCAGGGCAAAGATTGCGGATAGTAAAATGCCTGTTGCAGTTGCGAATGATCTTTTCACCGCGTTAATTTCCCCTTCAGATTGCCGCCACAGTATTCACGAAGCGATTACATTTCTATGATCATCGGTCGATCTGGCAAAGTCCAATCGCAAACATAAACTTCTTCAATTTGTGGTGGCTATTTGTACCAAAACCATTTTACTTGAAAAGCGAAATTCCCTCGGTTTGCTTTGGAGCGGCTCTATCCAATACAGTTTTAGCAGAACGCTTTAGCCATATTAATAAAACTGTTCACCAAAATATCCTTTATAACGTGAAAGGATACTCTTCATAAAGTGAAAGGATACTCTTCGAGCCAGCAAGGAACCTTAGAACCTCAACGTAAGTCCGGCAACGGGACCATGCATAATCACATCTATCACCGCTGAGCCTGACTTATAGTCCAAGCCCATCCCGCGATAACCTAATGATGCAGAGAAATTTTCGGTCAAATTATAACCTAGGCCACCATAAATATCCCACATGAACTCAGATCCCCCGCCGCCGGCGAGCGCGGTTCCTTCAAGGAACATTGCTGACGACAAATCATATTTACCGCGCACGCCACCCACGAAGTCGACCCAGTCGCGGCTACGGCTCGCTGTCCCGTCCAGAACACCGCCCGTGCCTGCTATACTGACGTCAGCCTCCAGCCCCCAATAGCGGGCACCGGCGACGGCTTGCAGCCAACCGTTTTGACCATCAATAAGCTGATAGGTGACAGTTCCGGTGAATATTGTCCCTTCGAACCCCCAACCGTAAGTCACGAGAGTTCGAGTATAGTCATTGCTGAGATCAACGTAAATCAGATCCCCGTAAACGCCAAAATCACCGAAACGATAATCCCCCTTGGCCATGAAAAAGCCGTCGAGTATGTCAAACAAATCCCCGGAGCCTTCCCCAACGTCGATTGTCCGATTACCTATTCCTATGTCACCATCGAAAAACGTATACCAGCCATAAAGAGTAAGTGAGCCTTTATACGCAGTGTCTTGTACAGGCACTAGTGGTTCAAAATCAGCAGCGTGAGCTCCGGCAAGCGGTAAACAAAGTGAGGCCGCAACCAAGGCGCAGCACATAGAATGGCTTCCGGATTTCATGATTTATCACCCCAAAAAAGTTATCTAAACGACCGTTGTTTGTTTGCTAACGGTGATGAGAAGTCTGCACCAGCAACATTTTAGGTATATGATTGTAAGCGAAATTCAGATCACTAAAATAGCAATTCTTGACATTCCGGATCTGATGGAGAAAAAGCTTCTCGACGAATGTTCGCGACGGCGATCAACACTGAGAGTCGCGCGCCGTATCGGTTCGGCTTGCATTTTGGAAAAGGAAATATTGGGGTTTGATTATCGCCAAATAATTCAACTATTTGCGCAGGTTATAGCTTTGCTGCTCACTACAAATGCGAACGATAATGACAAATACGGGCGTAACAGTAATCCAACATCGCCAGGCAGATGGAGAGCATGCGCGGTTGGTTGGTGCCTTCACTACCCTGCCGGCCCTTATCGAGCAGTTCGGCGTTGATCCTGCACTGGTCTTTTCAATCGCAGGGGTAGATTGGACCACTTTTGATCAAGCGATGAATTTTGTTCTGTACGAAGACTTGGCAAATCTTCTGCGCGAAGCGTCCAGGCAAACCAATTGCCCACATTTCGGATTGCTCGCAGGCAGATTGTGGCAAGTCACGGATTTGGGTTTGATTGGCAATCTCATGCTCAACTCCCCCGACAATAGGCTCGGCACTGCAAGAACTTGAGCTGCACCAGTATCTGAACAGCCACGGTCGACTACTGATCAATGCCCGTTGGCATAAGTCATTTCACACTTCAGCCTGTGGATTTGCTCCGGCCAAAAGCCTCGTCGATAATGGCCTGTAGTCCAGCCAAAAGGTCAGCGGACGGGGTTTTGTAATCGTCCAACTGATAGACCTCACCCAATAGTTTGTACTTGCCCAGACCAAAGCGGTGATAGGGTAATAGTTCGTAGTCGATCACATTCTTGTGCGGGCGAATGAACGCCAGAACCGCCCGGATGTGTTCCTCGTCGGCGTTTATGCCGGGGACTAGCGGTGTGCGGGCAATGAAGTCTATGTCAGGAAACGTCTCGTAGGCATTCTTGAAGTTTGCAAGAATTCGCTTGTTGTCTACGCCGATCCATTTCTTGTGCCTTTCCGGATTCGTTAGCTTGTGATCGTGCAACATTGTATCGACATGTGGCAGGACCTTTTCCATGAATGACCAGGGCACGTTGCCTGCTGTTTCAATTGCCGTATTGAAGCCGCGCGCATGCGCTTCCGCCAGGAGTGCGGCAGTGAAGTCCGGTTGCAGCAGACACTCGCCGCCACTGACGGTCATGCCGCCCCCTGTCGAGTGGTAGAATGAGCTGTCCTTCTCCACGTCGTCTAAAACTTCATTAACAGTCATCCGTTTGCCATACATGAAGAGTGCGTTTGTCGGGCAGAGCCCGACAGTCTCCTCGTCAATGTCCATGGCCAGTTGCCAGTTGATTCTGATTTTGTCATCGGCACCCTCCACCGTGTAGCAAGCGCCTTCAGGGAAGGGCGCCTTCAGACACAGACCGCATTCCTTTTTTCCCACGCATAGCTTGGAGTCGTATGCTAGTTCCGGCTTGAATTGGATGCTCTCGGGATTAGCGCACCATTTGCAACGGTTACCACAGCCCTTAAGAAAGACGGTCGTACGAATGCCGGGGCCGTCATGGCTGCAATAGTGCTGGATATTCAGGACCATTCCGGTCAATGCGGATGAGTTGACAGGTTGGGTAGTCATTACACGTTCCTCCCGAGACATATGCCAAGGCTGTCAGCGATCCGGATGAATTCGCTATCCGTGGGCACGGTCCTGACTTTGTTGATTGCTTCCGCCAATGGCACGAACCTGAGTTCAGGTGGAGAAAAGGCCACCAAGACCCCGTCTTTGCCTTCTTTCACGGCTTGTACCGCACCGGCCCCATAAGCTACTCCCAACTGGCGATCAACGGCAGTGGGGGTGCCGCCCCTTGCCCATGAGCCCAGCACAAGCGGATGGGTTTCCTGCGCGATAAGCAGCTGTAATTCGTTTGCCACGCTCTCGGCAGCCTGGCCTGACTGCTGTATGACGTGGTCGCTTGCGTCACCCGTCGCAAGCGGAGAAAGAGAAGCTTTGAGGGATGGCACATACTTCTCCTTTTGAGCCGAAGCGTGAAACTGCGCTCCTTCGGCCACCACCACGAGTCCATATGGCCTTTCGGGGCGCACCTTCTCTTTCAACTTCTCGGCTACAATATTTAGATCGGAAGGGATCTCTGGAATTAACACCGCGTCGGCACGCACGGCGATACCTGCCTGTAGTGCAAGCCAACCGGCCTGCGCGCCGAGCACCTCCACAACGCCAATCTTGCGGGCTGACTGAGCCGCCTGACGGGCACGGTCGAGCATTTCGATGGTGAAGCTGAGTACGCTGTTGAACCCGAAAGACACCATGGTGGCGCCAATGTCGTTTTCTACCGACCGGGGCACACACACTGTCTTGAGCCCCTTACGATGGAGCTTATGCATAATACTCAGCCCGCGACCACCAACAACGGAAATCAATGCATCGATCTCAACTGCCTTCAGCGCGTCCAACAATTGGTCGGACACGTCCACTTCCTCGACCAGTTCATGTTCATTCATCCTGCGGACATGGAATGGATCAACAGGGGCCGACTGGCCCAGTATGCCTCCTCCGGCCGGATCAAGGTTCTCGATCAACTGAGGGGTGAGGGGCAACAGGCCCCCATCCGGGTGGTGTTCCGGATGTAGCAATCCATCGAAGCCATCACGGATACCGACAATCTCCCATCCCAGTTTGCCCGCCGCCAGAGCCGCGCCGATGATCACGGCATTCATGCCCGGAACGAAGCCGGATCCCATATTAATAGCGACACGTTTTGTTTTTTTACCTTTGCTCATGGCTTTTCTCGGTTGTTGGTTATGACAAAATAAGTCCCGGTCCATTGTGACGCAGTGCCACGCCGTCCCAGTTCCGAGGCATGTTAAGTGAACTTCTGCAAAGTCCGCTCGATGATCTCATTCTGCACGCCGGGGTGCAATTGAGTGAAGAACGCGCTGAAGCCGGCCACCCGGACCACGAGGTCGCGGTAGTTTTCAGGGTGTTTCTGTGCGTCCCTAAGCTTCTCAGTATCGAGAACATTGAATTGGATATGATAACCTTGGTTGTCGAAAAGTGTTCTGACCAATGTCATCACGTTGTCCCTGCCCTTGCGCGTCTTGAGCTGGTCAGGTGGGAGTTTCATGTTCATGTGGGTTGCGGTCCACTTGACGGCGTCATTGCCTTTTGCGGCAGACATCACCAGCGCAGTTGGTCCGTTGACATCGGTGCCCGGCATCGCCGAAAGACTGCCATCTGTGAGCGCCACTCCGGCTTTCTTGCCAGTCGGCAGCGCCCCGGTCACCAGTCCCATAAGGTTGTGGACGCTCTTGGTATATTGATCAAGCGAGGTCTTGATGTCCTTGCTGATGTAGTTGCCGCCGCCATCGACAGTATCGAATGCATGCAAGATGCTGTCGTTTACCCGATGCAGCAATTTATTTACTTCAGGGATGTTATTTCCGTGCTTTGGCGCATCGTAGCACAGCCTGCGGACACGCTCATGTTTACCTTCAAAATTTGCAGCCAGAGCCTCCTTCAATTCACTCATAGTCAATTTTTTTTCATCATATACGAGGTGCTTAACTGCCATCAGAGCGTTGGCTGCATCCACCTGGCCCACAGAGATCTGGGCAACCGTGTAATAGTTGGCCCCGCCGCTCCAGGTGTCGGTTCCGGTTTCGATGCAACCTCCAGTCAGGAGCGAGCGCCAGGTGACCGGCAGGAATTCGGCAGTCAGCATGCTCGCGATCCAGGCACCCCGGCGGAGGATTTCCTCACAGCATTGGAGCTGCTTCTCGAAAGCCGCATATAGTTCTTCAAAGGTCTTGAAGGTCTCGGGATCGCCACTCTTGGGGCCGATCTGCTTCTTGGTGCGGGGATCGAAGCCGTTGTTCATCGTCAACTCGATGACCTTGCCCATGTTGGGCTGACCTTCCACCGGATGACCGGTTTCGTAGGGGATGTAGCTTCCCACGCAAGCGCCGATGCAGGTGCGCCTGGCTTTCTCGAGCGAGAGATCGCCGACTTTGTCGTTGTGGCCCCAGAGATGCAGGGCCCGTTTCACCATCACGTCCCCGTTTACGATCTGTGGAAGGCCAATTCCGGTCCCGATCACATCGAGGACCCTTTCGGTGAGTTTTCCAGGAGTATTCTCAGTGAGGATCAAGGTGAGCGGGGGTTGGGGAAGTGTCAGATATTCACATGCATCGAGGATGACGTAGTCCATTTCCGCAGTGGCGTCTCCGCCATCTTCGGAATAGCCCGCGAGCGAGATGCTCTGGCCTAGATCTGCAGAATTCTGCAAGGCGACTTTCTCGCCATAATAATAGCCGATCTCGTTTAGCTTGATGACGAGGTTCTCGAACATGAATACGGCCTCGTCATAGCCGATAAGTCCAGCGGCCTTGTCGCGCTGATAGAACGGCTCCAGGTTCTGGCCAAGGTAGGCTTCCGAATAACCGCAGCCAACCTGTTCGATCTCTGCACAGATATGGCAGAGGAAGTGGCATTGCATGGCCTCTCGCAGATTCCGTGCGGGATGCTCGGGCACCCATTCGCAGGTTTCGGCAATGGCAATCAACTCCGCTTTGCGTTTTGCGTTCTTCTCCTTGGCAGCCATTTCCCGGGCCAGATCGGCATAGCGATGTGCGAAGCGGATAATCGCCCGCATCGTAATCAGAGATGCCTCGTAGAAATACAGCTTGTGGGCATTGGGCAAACGCATGTCGAGGGACATCTGCCGCTCCTCGACCTCCTTGATCATGCTGGCAAGGCCCTCGCGGTAAACCCGTGGGTAGTCCAGGTTGCCGCCGCCACCCGGCCAGTCGAAGAAACTGACGACGAAACCGGCGTCGTATGCGGGGCGAGGGTCAAATCCGTACCGCTTCTCAAAAATCTCGAGCGTCCGTGGCTTGAGCGCGCGCTTGTCCCAGTAATTGAGCGCCCACTCATTCGCCTTTCGGTCTTCCGGGGTCTTCGACTTTTCTACAGTGTTTTCTTCCTTCATCCAATCCACGTTCCATTCCGGGTACGTGTAGATGCCATTGACGGTGCTCGCCATGCTGCCCACGAAGAGGTTGTCGTCGATGTAGAGCTTCTTCCTGTCGAGCAATTCAGCCATGAATTTGGCTCTGCGGATGACCTGCTGGTAGCCAGCGGTGTCTTCGTACACCTCCTCCATGATCCTGACCCGCTCAAAATCCACCTCGGCCGGAGTGCTTCTGAGTTGTTCTTTCAGGTGATCGATTCGCTCCTGATCTACCTTGACACGCGCTGTGGTTGGATTTCGGTCTTTGATTGCGATGTTCATTTCCATTTTCTCCTTGAGAATTGTTCACCGTGTAGCTCAACGTATACAGAACTCAGGGTCGATCAGATGCTGCTTGATGATTTCGTTGGTTGAGATTTCCATAACTTCCTCACCGCGGCTGATGCATGGCGCGAGATAGCATGCCGCCTGAGATGTTTCGGGCCTTAAACCCTTTTTGAAGAAGGATCCGCGTCGCGTAGTAGGCGCGCTGGGCGGAGCGGCAAAAGATGAGGATCTCCCGATCGCGGGGTAGCTCACTCAAGCGTGTGCGCAATTCGCCAAGCGGAATGTTGATCGCGCCAAGCACGCTTTCCACGGTCAATTCTAGCGGTTGGCGCACGTCGAGCAGGAACGCATCTTTGGTGTCCTCCCAGTGGGCGAGCGGCATATCGCCATGAAGCACGTTAGCTGCCATCATGCCGGCAAAATTGACCGCATCCTTGGCGCTGCCGAACTGAGGCGCATAGCAAAGCTCAGATTCCTCAAGGTCGTAAACGGTTGCCCCCATCTGGATAGCCACGGCCAGCGCACTGATCCGTTTGTCCGCTGCTGGTCCATCTTCACAAAGTGCTTGCGCTCCAAGCAACCGACCATCAGTTTTTCGGTAAAGGATCTTCAAACCAATCATTTTAGCGCCGGGGTAATATCCAGCGTGCGAGTTAGGGAATAGGTAGATCTTCTCATAATCGGTATCACCGAGCTTCTTGAGCGTCTTCTCGCTCACCCCGGTCCAGGCAGCCGCACCTCCGAAAAGCCCTATGATGGAGGTCCCCTGTGTGCCTCGGAAGTTGGAATTTCGTCCGCATATGACGTCAGCCGCGATCCGGCCCTGTCGATTGGCTGGGCCGGCCAAGGCGATCAGGCTCCAGTAGCCGGTGACAAAGTCCTTGACCTCGATGGCATCACCCACAGCGAAGATGTCTGGGTTGCTGGTGCGCATCTGATTGTTAACGCGAATACCTCCAAGCTCGCCAATTTCAAGCCCTGCCGTTTTGGCCAATGCAGTATCTGGTCGAACGCCGAGCGCGAGGACTACGAGGTCAGCCGGAAGCGCCTTGCCGGACTTGGTCTTCACTTCGATTCTACCGCCGTCCAGTGGTTCAAACCCGGCTACCCCGTCACCGAGAGCCAACTGGAGTCCATGTAGCTTGACATGTTCTTCCACAATTCGTGCGAACTCAGAGTCCAACGGCGCCAAAATCTGATCGAGCATCTCGACAAGCGTCACATTGAACCCGGCATGAATCAGGTTCTCTGCGGTCTCCAGACCGATGAAACCACCACCGATCACCACTGCATGCCGCGTGGGTTTAACGAACTGAATGCCTGAGTAATTGTACATCCCTTCCAGAAAGGTCGTACCTCCTGAGATCCATTCGCGAATGGTTCGCACATCAGGCACGGTCCTAACCTGGAAAATGCCAGGCAAATCGATGCCAGGCAGAGGCGGACGGATGGAGGGGGCTCCCGGCGAGAGGACCAACTTGTCGTAGGTCTCGGTGGTCACCTCGCCAGTCGTGACATCACGCAGATCAACGCTCTTGTTCTCCGGCGAAATAGCGAATGCCTCGCAGTTTGTACGCGCATCAATTCCAAACTGTGCGCGGAACAATTCCTTACTCGCCACCATGAGGCTTGATTCTTTCGCGATCACGCCCGAGATGTGATACGGCAAACCACAGTTGGCGTACGAGACGAACGGCCCGCGTTCAACCATCACGATTTCGGCGTTCTCATTGAGCCTTCGCAGTCGCGCCGCGCATGAGGCGCCGCCTGCCACGCCACCAACAATTACAATTTTCATGGTTCAATTGTTCTCCAAATAAAGAATTTAGGTCGCCTAAGAATTACTGCATGAACCATCCATGGCTAACGACGAGAGACTGACCGGTCATGGCATTAGACGGAAATGCGGCGCAGAACACGGTCGCCGCGGCCACATCGTCGACAGTCGTAAATTCGCCGTCCACCGTCTCCTTTAGCATCACGTTCTTGATGACCTCCTGTTCGGAGATGCCCAGAACCTGCGCTTGCTCAGGGATTTGCTTGTCGACCAGTGGTGTTCGCACGAAGCCAGGGCAGATTACGTTCGCGCGGACCCCGTGCTTGGCTCCCTCCTTGGCCACAACCTTAGACAGTCCAATCAACCCATGTTTCGCCGTGACGTAAGCAGACTTCAACATCGATGCTTCCTTCGAATGAACTGACCCCATGTAGATGATGCTGCCCCCCCGGCCTGCCCGGTACATGTGCGGCAGGCAAGCCTTGGTCGTCAGGAAAGCCCCGTCCAGATGTATTGCCAGCATTTTCTTCCAATCGGCGAACGGGTACTCCTCGATCGGGTGTACGATCTGGATGCCTGCGTTGCTCACCAGCGTGTCCACACCGCCAAAAGCGTCAATGGTCGCGGCGACGCCGTCATTGACAGCCTCCTCGCTACAGACATCCATTGTAATTCCGATCGCCTCGCCGCCGCTGGTGCGAATCTCTTTCGCGACCGCGTCAGCCGCATCCTTGTTCAAATCAGCGATGGCCACTTTGGCGCCTTCGCGCGCGAACACTAGGGCGATTTCCCTGCCTATGCCGCTGGCAGCACCGGTGACTATCGCTGACTTGTTCTTGAGCTTCATGATGGCTTTCTCACTTTGCTAGATAGTCGTGCACTACGGTGCCCAGATTGAGTGTCAGGTCGCAAAGAATGTGGCTGGCTGAAACAACTTCCAGCACGGGCAACTCGGCGACGGGTGCGAGCGCATGATGGAACAGCTCTATCGCCCCCGGCCCGCTCCACGCTCCATGAACGGAAACCTCCCCGCATTGATAACGAACGATTTCACAAATTCGGGGCGTTCCGTCGACGTGCGGAATAATCTTCAAAAGAAAGCCCGGTGTTTCGACAGACGCGCGTGCCACCTCTTCGTCTAGGGTCCGATGCTTATAGCCCATCGTTGCTACGGCGACCGGAACCGGACCGAAGCGAAGCACGCCACCAATCGTATCTTTTTCAACTTTCAGCACCGGCGACGCCAGTTTTTTCGGAAACCCCCAAAGCTCGCGACCACCGGCGATGGGCGGGTCACAGTCCAAATACATCGAGTGGACATAACCGCCCTTTTCGCCGCGAAAGCTTACAGGAATTACTTGTCCGCTTTCAGTGTAGTCACCAAAGCCAGTCGAGTTTGGCATGCGAATGAATTCATACTTGACGACGGGTTCTGTGAACTCAAGCGGGGCCGGGATCACGGCCTTCAGCTTGTCTGGATCGGTCCGATAGGCAATGATGAGGAACTCGCGATTGTGAAACCGGTATGGGCCAGGCGGGTAGGCAGGGCTCGTAATCGGCATCGCAAACGCTTGGTCTCTAATTTCATCCTCGGTCATGACACGATGTCTCCGATTGACACAAAAATTCAGACAGATGCATCGTAAAAGCGCATGCCCGGGCCTAGCTCAGTCGGCTCGATATACTCGCGGTTGGCAACGATGTGGCGAATGTCTTCGAGCCCGCCGGACCAGTGTTCGTCTACTGTGGCACGCGAGAATTCGAAGTCCTTCGTATACGAGACATGTGAAAGGCGTGCGTTGATCAGCCGAACGAGCGTCCAATCCCTTTTGTCGCAGAGAGCGGCAAGCTGCACGGCATCGGCATCCGCATTCAGTTCTTTCGGCAGTTTGTCGAGCAAACGCATTAACGCCCCCCTCAGCTCTGCAAGCTCCTTTGCGTGTGCAGTTTGAAATCGCTGCTTGCTCGCGTACTGAATGTCCTTATGCCTCTCGAGGGCTTCATCGAGATTTCGGGGCAACTCGCCCATCGCCTTAAAGAGATCCACTTGAAGAATGAGTGCAGTCATTAAGGGTTTTTGATCGACGACATATGTGAGAGGCGTATTGGTTACGATGCCACCATCCCAATAGTAGTCGCCATCAATCTCCACTGCTGGAAAGCCAGGTGGGAGAGCGCCACTGGCCATCACGTGTTCTGGACCGATACGCATGTTGTGACTGTCAAAGTATACAGATGCACCGGTTCGAACATTCACTGCACCGAGCGAAACGCGGACTTCTTGGCTATTGATCAAGTCGAAGTCGACCAATTCTTCGAGTGTATCTCTTAGCGGGCTCGTATCATAAATACTGACAGCCCCAGGGTCGCTGCCAATGCCTAGGGGAGGTGGAGGTATACGTGGCACAAAGAAACCTGGGCTGCCAAACATCGCAACATTTGCCGCACTCAGGAAATTAAACCCAGACCGCATCGGATCAAGCCAGGCAGGCAAACCCAACGGCGCATACCCTGAGATGCGATCCCAGAAGGCCCTAAGCCGCTCCACTCTTCGCTCGGGTGGGTTGCCCGCGATCAGCGCAGCAGTTAAAGCGCCGATTGAGACACCGGCTATCCAAGTTGGGGCATGTCCTGCTTCGGCTAGGCCCTCGTAAACCCCGGCGTGATAGGCGCCAAGCGCGCCGCCACCCTGCAATAGTAAAATTTCATGATCAAATTTTTGAGTTGTCATCGATTTGCGATTTGCCCGAAGTTCTTAACGTGGCTCAACCACAAACAATGATCCAGGTCACGCGATGAGTTGAAAATGTCAATTCTACAACAACAGTAGGTTGATCCATATCAATGACTACAGCCAAAATGCTAGCATTTTGAGACATTTTTGTTATCTATAGTGGACACATGCGTTAGCAATTACAGACATAGATTTGCGTATGCCCATTCAAAAAATTTGCTTTTTGAAGATTTATCAATCAGATTGCTGACCAGAGCCAGGTCGAATGCTTGTTGGATCAACCGGCACAAGTCAGCACCCATCGATCTCAGGTGGGAGCACCGCAAATGGCTTGAATTGAGCCTGGAGACGGTGCAGCAATCTCGATTGAACAAGCGTCCGTTCGGACTGTTCAATGCCAGTTGGTATTTGAATGCATTACCCAGAAGAATTCTGGCGGCAGCCTCTTCAATAAGCCAACTGAACGAATTGTACATCGCGTCGACCCACGGTCGGCAGGTGAACATTGACAATAACCCAAAAATGCGATGCTTTTGAATAAATAGCGGGTTGCTATTCAGCCCAAGCGTAAACAATCACGCAAGACTATGGACAACCAATATCGAACAGTTTCAATCAAGTAGCACGCAGGAGCGGTTGGTGGGAGCGTTAACCGCTTTGCCGGCACTTATCGAGAAGTTCGGTGCTGACCCTGCCTCGGTCTGTTCAATTGCAAACGTCGATTTGACTATTTTTGACTACGCAACGAATTTTATCCTATATGAGGATTTGGCCAACGTTCTGGAGCAAGCGTCCAAGCTAACCGCATGCCCTCATTTCGGACTGTATGTCGGTGAAGTGTGGAGCGTCGCAGACTTGGGCTTGATTGGCGAGCTCATGCGCAATTCACCCACGCTAGGTGCGGCACTTCGTGAGCTTGAATTATACCACTACTTGAACAGCCAAGGCGCGGTCTGTTATTTGCTACAAAACAAAAGCTATTTCGATCTTGGTTTTACTGTATATGTTCCGCTTAAACCTAAGATGCATCATGTCTATAATGCCGTAATGGCTGCGGGTTTGAAATTTATAAGTGAGCTTAGTGGGCGCAGCAACCCTGTTTCTGATGTTTTTTTTACCAACATTCGTCCAAATAACGTTGATCCATATCGTAAATTATTTCATGCGAATATTCACTTTAATTCACTGAATTGCATACTACGAATCCAGAATGATATACTTAAGATACCAATAGAAGGTGCAAGGCCAGAACGTCTCGAATTCCACCGAAAGCAGATAAGAGCGCTTGGCGAAGCCAATGTAGTCGAGCAGGCGTCCCGTTCATTGCGTGCATTGCTTCTAGTGGGCACTGCATCGGCGGAAACAGTTGCGCAGTCGCTTGGAATGCATCGACGAACGCTCAATCGCCGCCTCGCCAAACAGGGAGTGACTTTTCACGAGATACTGGACAATGTTCGCTTTGCCGTCGCCTCGGAACTCCTCAAGGACTCGACTGCCAAAATTTCCACGATAGCAGAGGCCACAGCGTATTCAGATCCGCCTTCATTTGTGCGAGCATTTAAAAGATGGTCAGGTTTGACGCCTGGTGAATGGAGAATAAGAAATCGAACGCGATAGGTTATACCAAATCCCGGAGAGGCTGACTCTTAAAGGGGTAGGCAAATCAGTTTGCTTTGTGATTTACCGTTGTGAACCAAGGAGGTTTGCCATGTCGGTTGCGATTACATTGCGAAGTGATTTCCAGGCTTCATCGTTAAGGAGACTGGCGCGGGAGAGCAAGAACGGGCCGCAGACGCGTCGGCTTCTTGCACTGGCGGCGATTTATGACGGGGCCTCACGCAGCGAAGCGGCCGAGATCGGCGGTGTGACGGTGCAGATTGTGCGGGACTGGGTGATGAAGTTCAACGCGGGTGGATCCGATGGCCTGATTGACCGAAAGCCGCCGGGTCAATCCTCACGGCTGAACGACAGGCATCGCGCGGCATTGGCAGAAATAATCGAACAGGGGCCGAACCCTGCGGTTGACGGCGTGGTGCGCTGGCGGCTTGTCGATCTGCGCCAATGGCTCTTCGATGAGTTCCAGGTCATTGTGTCCAAACAGACCTTGAGCCGGCAACTTCGTGACATGGGCTACCGTAAACTGTCGGCGCGCCCGCGCCATCGTGCCCAGGTTGCCGGTGCGATTGAGGATTTTAAAAAAACTTCCCCGCCAGCCTGGACAAGGTCGTACGCGAGAACGGGATCGATCCGGACCGGATAGAGATATGGTTCCAGGACGAAGCGCGTATCGGCCAAAAGAGCAAGATCACGCGGCGTTGGGCCAAACGTGGCACGCGCCCCAGTGCGCCGAGCGACCAACGCACCGCCTCTACCTACATCTTCGGCGCCATCTGCCCGAAACAGGGCAAGGCTGCAGCTCTGGTCCTGCCAACCTGCAACACACAAGCAATGAACCTTCATCTCGCCGAGATCGCCGCCGAAGTGGCTCCGGGTACCGAGTTTGCGGTGAAATTTGAGCTCACATCCGCATTGTCGCTGTAGACTTCGGACCTCAACCTGATTCCATTGGCTACAGTCAGGTCAGGTCCCCTGCAATTGCTATTATCTCTCCATTAGCAGGTCAAACTGGACCCGTACCGCGCTCAGTTGCCTGTAGAATACTATCAGTTCCCGCCAGGGGTCATTGATGCGTCCGAGCGCCGACAACGACGCTACAATACTGCCAATATCGGTCTTCCCGGCCATCATCAGGAACCCGCCCAGAAGCAGAATACCTACCGTCCCAAGGCCGTTGATCATATTGAGTGCAAACTTCATGGAACACTTCAGTGCGTAAGTCTCGCGACGGGTTTCATAGATCTCGTCGAAGTCGCCCAGAATGGATTGCTGAGTTTGTTTTATGTCTTCGTTGGTGATTGTGCTTGTGGCGTGGCGCAGGGTTCTGACACGTTTGCGCACACGCTCATTTACAAACTTCTGAAGCGTTAAAATGATGACAGCCTGAGGAAAAATCACACCAAGTAAAAACAGCCCAAGATAGGGCTGTGTCCAGGCAATGTAGCCTGTGACGCTCACAAGCGTACCCAGTTGCAGAACCGGCGCAGAAATCGATTCGCCTGCGAACTTGCCAACCTCTTCGGCTTCGGCGGCAATTATGGTAACGAGTTTACCGCGTTCATCCGTACCCGATGCGATAAAGTCATCGCGGTCATTGTAAACCACCTTCCTGATTCTCCGGATGACCGTTTCACTCAGTATCGAACTGCGGTAATTTGCAACAAACTTCAGGCCGCTGTTTAACAGCATAACCCCGAGATAGCCTGCACAGAGCGTCAGGAGGTGCTGCTTGGTCATGTTCGCGCCGAGACCATTGATAATGTCTTTCTGGAATTGCAGGGGTACCGCAGCCAACGCCGCAATAGCCAGCGAGAGAACTATCAGCAGAATTTGTTCCCTGCCCGTCACCTTCCAAATACGTCTGTAGAGCTCCAGCATCGAGACAACCTGCTTTCCCAAAATGTTGAATGCAAATTCTCCAACTGAGTTTTGACTGCGCCCGCAGTCATCTCGTGAAAATTCATCGCTGATGCATACCTTGAATTTCGCATAGCCAAAACGATTGAGTGTTGGTTTTGCTATCCCGGAACACGGAGCAACCGCAAACCAAAATGGCATCGCAGCAGGCAATCCATACCGTGACTTGACTCTATCTATCCGATATTCCCCAATTGAACTTCACAATTGGTGTGATTCTGCATAAATTGTACCGTCTTGCAAAGATATGTATTCTCCAATCGCCTGACACCTCAGATTTTGACGAATTAGCGACGTTCTGCATGTCAATTCTGGATAATTCCCGCCATCCAGACGCACCTTTCCTGTCTGTTTCACCTTATCATCAATTCTCCCGGCCTACGCCGATACGGGTCTTCGTCGCAAATCGTTGATCAAGCCCAGGATTTCCCGGAACAGGTTTCTCGGTACGGCTACCTCGGCCATCCGAAATCGGCATGCGCCTTCATGGGAGGTTGCAGGTATTGGAGGGCCTTAACCGAAAAACGGCTGCTTTCGGAGTTACAACAGACGTTCTCCGCTTAGCCGGTTCCAACCGGCCGCTTGTGACCCAAAACAGACCTTCACTGGAGGCAGAAAGATTGAAAACTCTCGGGCCATGCCTGCATCGAGTTCCGGGCCTCAATCAGACACTAACTCCGAAAAGCCAGCCCACACCTGCCGTGACAGCCATTGCGAACACTCCCCCATACGACCACACGCAGAGTAGCTCGCAAAACAGGTGCAGCCCCTGCTTCTTGCTCCTAAGGCACCAAGAGTGGCCAAAGTGATGACAGTGACAACAATGACAACCGGAATAATCGACGTTTGCAGGTGCCACAAACGCCGCCAGCAATGGGATCGCCGCAGCAATGCTGAACGTCAAACCTGAAGTAAAAGCAGCTTGAAGTGAGTTGGCGGCATGTACCTCTGACAAACCAAGCTCATCCCGAACATGCGCTCCAAGTGCATCCTTTTCAGTAAGCTCCTTAGCAACAATAAGCGCAGTATCTTCACTAAGCCCCTTTTCTTGATAAATGGCAGCCAGTTCGGCGAGTTCGGCGTCTGGAAGCTCCTGCAACGCTTGAGTTTCCCGTGCAATGTCGGCCCGTTCCGTATCAGATTGAGAGGAGACGGATACATACTCGCCTGCAGCCATCGACATTGCACCTGCCGATAGTCCGGCAATGCCCGCGATTATGACCGCACTAGGGTTTGGATCGGCCGCAGCAACCCCTACTATCAATGACGCAACAGAAACAAATCCATCATTTGCGCCGAGAACAGCAGCGCGTAACCAGCCGCTGCGCATGATGTAGTGAGGGTCCCCAGGATGAGCTGACGCTTGTGGCATATTGTTGCCTCTTCGAATTTGGAACTAGGCACAATCGCCTAGGCGACGCCTCTAAACGCAGCGCCCACCTACCTGAAAGATAGCCCTTCTGGATAGGTCCGCAAATGACTTTCCGTGGCACGCTCCTTCTGGAGCCGACATTGGCGCATTAGTGATGAATGATGGCTTTCCCCACTCAGCTGACTTCTAGGTTGGGCAGGAACAATGACCGGTGTTGGCACATTTCGCACTATCCGACCGACCGCCAGCAGCCTTCACCGCTCTGCAGCGAAATGTAAAAGGCTTCTGCCTGCCTGATGGGCGGACCAAGGATCCAGACATGCTGCGACATAAAATACTGCCAACACTGATCTGCATTAGTGCCCGCACTGAAATATCGTTGCATGGTGTTTCATGCATTGTTTTAGCGCCAGTCGGCGTAGAGATGCACGAAACAGGAGACGACAAATGAAACGCCTATTCATACCAGCACTGGCCGTTCTAATGACAGTTGCAGCAAGCAGCGTGTTTGCAGCTTCAGTTACCGACAAGATCAAGAGCATGGATACCGCGACCTATACGGTGACGCTGGAAAATGATGAAATGTACATTTTTCCATCTGATTATGACCTGTCTGCGCTGAAGGCCGGTGAAGAGGTTGAAATCACCTTTGAAGCCACCGACGGAAAGAACCAGGCGACGGCTGTCAAATCATCGATGTAGGCAAAACAATTGCCTGGTTGCCCAACACAGGTTGACCAGGCAATTACCATGTTTCGAAAACAGGTCGGTTACCGATCACAGGAAAGCCCTGTGACCTCAAGGCCCGTTTTTGAGTTCAACAAATGGTAGTCATATAATTCTATAAAGAGACATAGAAATGTACGCGCTTTCTGAACCAAGTTCAAATGCCTGTCGCCAGACTCCGGGGGATGCATTGAACTTTGTTCTTGTGCCAATTGCCCTGCTGGTAGCTTGCGCCGTTATCAGCACTTCGATACTGATCAACGCCGAGATTCCGGTTGTAAGTGATCTAAACGTGACGACTATACAGAAAACCGACATGAACTGGCCACTCAAGGGCCTGATGACTTCGGATTCTTGTGGCTATCGCCAGTGTTACAACATTTAATTGTATGGGTCTGACAAATAACATGCAGCCTTAAGAGCGAAACCTGCCAGGTTGCCATGTGAGGCGGTCACATTTGTTCGCAACCTGGGATTTGTTTTCGCCATTCTTGATAACAATGAACAGCCGTGTCATCTCGATAAGGCAGCCACTCCCTCGGGCCGGCCTTACTGAAGATAGAGTGTCAATAAGACGTGAAAGGGCGCAAACTTCGTGCCACTTGATTTCCCAAACCCGAGTCGCAGTTACGATGAATCCCGGCGCAGCATCCGATTCTCAGGATACGACGGGGCGTTTGAGGTCCCATTCCTCATTGATGTCGATGCGCTTCCTATGAAACAAAACAATTCCCGGCATCCTGGCGAAGACGACTATCTTTCGGCTTTTGATTACTCTCGTAAGTCAATTCAGGATGTAGCGTGTGAGGCGTATTCTCATGGCCGCAAGGAGATCTATTTACTGAAGGCAAGCGATTTCAGATAGCGAAGGCAAGCAGTGAATGCCGACAAAACTAGTCTCGGGACGCTCGGTGCTTAATGCATTTCGGAGAAAGCCAAGAAGCTATGCGCTGAGCGACTTGGATCTTCTGCGCCATTCTCTTTTTTTCTGAGGTAGCTGCCCCCTGACATCCACATGTACCGCTTCTGCCAATCGATCTACTGTCTTGCTCGAAATCCGGAGTTCCAGAAGCCGACCGTCATCTGTTCGCAGTTGTAGATCAGCGAGACCAAATATTGCACCTAGTATGCTGGCGGACGAGCGGAGTTCACCGTTGCAGGTTACTCCGGCATGCTGCGTGAGGTATCCATCAAAATCATAGTAGGCCCTGGCAATATCCTTGCCTTGTTGTACAAGCGTACCCTCACCGGATATTCCACCAAGATATTCCATCATTTCACACTATTCCTTCCAGCTTTGCCTGATGCACTCCGCTCAGCGTCTGCTCTGATTGCTGCGCCCAGTTCGTCACTGTCCACCGGAAACACCTGGGTCTTGCCTGTGCCGGCCGTTAGTGCGGGGACGTGAAGCATGGTTGACGAGCGCCGATATGCCACAAAAGACAGCCCGGGGATTTCATCGTCCACAACTACAAGTCGATAGGTACCAGCTGGCTGTGGTCCATCCATCGGTGACAGATTGAACTGGTGCTGGAAAGTGACAGTGCTTTCGTTGGTACGCGATGTCATGCCTTCTGTCTCACTTCCACTTGCCACCACTCCCGACAGACACCATGCCTGTGGAAAGTGTAGGCTGCTTCAACTAGTTGCGGCGCACGGAATTTCCGCCATCCACTATCCCGTTGATCAATACTGATACTGCCTTATGCAAATCTGCTTTTTCGTTCCCGGCAGGTAAATTCTCATGGGCGGCAGCAGCGTCTTTCAGAACACCAAGAATCTCGTGCTCTGGAAGAATCTTTCGGTCGTTCAATGCCAACAGAAGAGACTCCAGAATTGACAGCGCAGCGATACCTGAAACATCTGTTGGCTCTGACATGTGAGGTACACCCGGCTTTCATATTCGGTCTGTTGTTTAAGACTGACGAGGTTTCATAGTTTCACATTCTTGATTGATATGAACTGATCCAAAGCAGTTTCCCTGCCGTTTTTCTGATAAGGTTGTGTTTCGCTGGAATGGTTGTTCGGCCCACCTGAACCGCAGAGGTTCCATTAATTATGAGACAAGACAGCCCCCTTGCCCGAAAGCTGGGAACCTACGTGGTATTGTCCGAGGAAGAATTGCTTGTGCTCAGCAAACTTCATCAGCGGCGGCGAACACTCAAGGCCGGGCAGACTCTATTTCACCAGGGTGACCCAACACAATCCGCCTACATCCTGGCGAGTGGCTGGGCGTGTTCATACAAACTCATGCGTGATGGAACACGTCAGATTGTAGATTTTCAAATACCGGGGGATTTTTTGGGTTTGCGCAGCATTCTGTTCCGCACGGCAGACCATAATATCGATGCGGTCACGCCAATCGAGGTTTCCGAAGTTTCGATGCATGAAATGATCGACTCGTTTACCAGAACGCCGCGACTGGCTACTGCTATTCTTTGGGCTGCTTCGCGAGATGAAGCGATGGTGGTGGAGCACCTGGTCAATCTGGGACGCCGGGACGCTTTCGAGCGGACAGCACACTTCTTGCTGGAACTCGGATCAAGGATGATCCTTGCGGGGCTTGGTACAACGAAAGGCTATCCCTGCCCGTTGTCCCAATATCTCCTGGCTGACGTCCTGGGGCTGAGTGCGGTCCATGTCAACCGGGTGCTGCGCCAACTGCGGGAAGACCGTCTGCTCACGTTTCAGAAAGGCAATGTGACATTCGAGGATCTTGACCGACTGGTGGACTTGGCCGAATTTGATAAATCCTACCTCGATGATGGTCCGCTCCTCAGATAAATGGCAGAGCAAGCGTTAGCCTGGTCAGATTGTTTGCGTGGAGCAAGATGGATTCTCTAGAAGCCATAAAGTTGCTCTAACACTATGGAAACGAACAGGTTAGTGATTTTTTGGTAAGTTCAACCAAAATCATTCTGATCTAGTGCCACCCCGGCAAGAATTGCCGGAGTGGAGATTGCTTTCGTGCCGCCGGATCAGTTCAGCGCAAGCTTTGCCGCGTCCAGTTCCTTGATGCATTCAGCTTCATTCTTTGCTGTGTGGGCCTTCTCGGCAGCCTGGTAATGCTTCAAGGATGCGTCCTTCTTTGGACCGGAAGGCGCCTTGTCCCATGCGGACTTGACGGTCTTCATCTTCTCGGATGCAGCGGACATATTGGTTGATTCAGACATGTCGGTATTCCTTTGTTAGCGCCTGTGTAGAAGTACGCCCAAAGTCTGCACTAGCAGCGCGAGGGGTGAAACGCTGTGTGGTCTGGGTTCGACTGATTTCAGAGGTCGCTGTGTGTGGGGCCGATAATTCGGCGCCCATCTGTGACCGTAGCCAACTATCGAGACGGGCATACTGATGCAAATCAGTTTCCTCGATTATTGTTTCCTAAATCTTACATCATGGCTGTTGATGGCACATAGCAGACTCTACGCACCTCCGCTTAGATGGTCCGCTGTCGGGTGCAAAGCAGTCATCCCCAGCGCCATTGCGAACCGGCCGCCATCAAGGCGTCGGGACCAGGCAGTGATCACCAACAGACTAGGCGCAAATGGACAGTCCAAGCGGTAGAGCTCAATGGACCGGTGCAATCTGCGAAATTGATGCGCTGTCGCTGCAAATTCAGCCCATAGTTGCCGAACCAATACGGCAAGTGAAACAAAGGCATCGCCCTGCAACAGTTTCATTCCGTACATTCCCGTTGCATCATAGCTTGGTAAGGCAACGAGACGGACATGTTACAAATAAAGAGACGGCGGGGACCAAAGTGCATGGACCACATAGTAAATCGCAGACATCAGGGCATCAGGAGCGCAGAGGGCGACGGATCGTAAGCTTGAACGATGGGTCGAAAGGGTGCGTTGGGCCTTAGAGAAAGAGCAAAGGCCAGGCAACCCCGACACGCCGAACCAACAGGTCTGCCACATTTTCACAGCCATCTTAATGGCAGGCGATTTTCGATTTTACGGCCACACCCATCATACTTTTATCGACAATTGGTTGGTAATTTGGTGGGTAAAAATCATTTTCCGTGAATTAATTTATTTTAATTCAATGTTTTATATCAAAAGACTGGCGGAGAGAGGGGGATTCGAACCCCCGGAACGCTTGCGCGCTCAACGGTTTTCGAGACCGCCCCATTCAACCACTCTGGCACCTCTCCTCACGATGCGAAGGCACCAGGCCAATTGAAACCGGAGTTTCCTGACCAATTGCCTGCCCGGGCAGGCGTTCTGATATAGTAAGCTGCGCTCACCATCAAGCCCGCTTTTACTTGACTTCACCCCTGCTTGGATATACCAAACCGGCAATCGTGAGGGGCAATTGGTGCCTGTTGCGGAAATTGCGCTGCCTGAGGTCCAATAAAACCATAAAAATTCAAGCCTGACAGCAGGTTGTTTCAAGCCCTGTCAGCACCGCAAGGCGCGGCGAGAAAAATGATAAGGACTTAAAGAATGTACGCAGTCATCAGGACCGGCGGCAAACAGTATCGTGTTGCTGCTGAAGACGTCATCGAGATTGAGCGCACAGGCGCCGAAGAAGGTGACATTGTAGAGTTTCCCGTGCTCATGGTTGCCGGTGAAGGCAATGTTGAAATCGGTACGCCTGTAATTGATGGCGCCACCGTTGCAGGCCAGGTCCTGGCCCTGTCGCGCGGCCCGAAGATCATCGTATTCAAGAAGAAGCGCCGCAAGCACTATCGCCGCAAGAACGGTCATCGCCAGGACCTGATGCAGGTTCAGATCACCGAAATCCTGACCGGCGGCAAGAAGCCGTCCAGGAAGGCTGCAGCCAGGAAGGAAGCAGCGCCTGAGGCTGAAGCAAAACCAGCCGCAAAGAAGGAAGCATCACCGGAAGCTGCCGCAAAGCCTGCCGCCCCGGCAAAACCGGCAGCCAGCAGGAAGGCAGCCGCACCCGCCGGGGAGAAGGCAGACGCCAAACCGGCAGCCAGGAAAGCCGCGGCAAAGCCGGCAGCGAGCAAGAAGGCGGCACCAGCCGCCAAAAAGGCCGCCGCCAGGAAACCCGGCACGGACAAGAAGTAAACCGAACACGATTTGTTAAAGGAGCAAACTCATGGCTCATAAAAAAGCAGGCGGCTCATCCCGCAACGGACGTGACTTCGCAGGCCGCCGCCTCGGCGTCAAGAAGTTTGGCGGCGAACACGTCATTCCCGGCAACATCATTGTCCGCCAGCGCGGCACGAAACTGCACCCCGGCAACAATGTAGGCATCGGCAAGGACCACACGCTTTTTGCAACCGGCGAAGGTCATGTGGAATTTCGCGCGCGTGCCAACGGACGCACTTTCGTGTCCGTTGTCCCGACGCCGGCAGCTGCAGAGTAATACAACCGGATAAAGGGCCAAAACCCGAAACACCGGTGCCATCGCCCCGGTGACACGATATTGCCAGCCAGACGGGGAGATGGAAACCACCATCTCCCCGTTTGACGTTATACCAGGACGCCCCGACATGAACCGGATTGAAACAGAAAGGCTGCTGCTTCGCCCCTGGCGCGACACGGATGCACCGCGCGCGGTGGAACAGGCAATTCATATTGACCGGATCGGCACTGATTACCTGGTAACCAACCCGGCCTCGGGACGAATTCTCGAGCGTGCCGGCTTCCTGGATCAGGGTGAAAGCACCTGTCATTCCGCCGGATCCTGGGGCTGACAGGACCATCGCGCATGATGGTGCTGACCAAAACCCGCTATCTGGAGCACAGGGCTCAGGGCAGATGAAGTTTCTCGACCAGGCAAAAGTCTACGTGAAATCCGGCAATGGCGGCGCAGGCTGATCTCGTTCCGCCGTGAAAAATTTATTCAGCACGGCGGTCCGGACGGCGGTGATGGCGGGCGCGGCGGGCATGTTTATGTCGAGGCGGTCAACGGTCTCAACACACTGATCGACTACCGCTTCCGCCAGCACTTCAAGGCAAAGGTTGGCACTCACGGAATGGGACGCAACCGGACCGGAGCCATGGGCGAGGATATCGTGCTCAAGGTACCCGTCGGCACCCAGGTGCTGGAAGAAGACGGTGAAACCCTGATTGCCGACCTGACCGAAGAAGGCCAGCGTATCCGGCTGTTGCGCGGCGGTAATGGCGGTTGGGGCAATACCCGTTTCAAATCCGCAGTGAACCAGGCGCCGCGCCGCGCCAATCCGGGTGAGGATGGTGCGGAAATGTGGGTCTGGTTGCGCCTCAAGCTGATCGCCGATGCCGGTCTCGTCGGCATGCCCAATGCCGGCAAGTCGACCCTGCTGTCTGCAGTCTCTGCAGCCAGGCCGAAGATCGCCGACTACCCGTTCACGACCCTGGTGCCAAACCTGGGTGTTGTCGAAGTGGATACCACCAGCTTCGTGCTGGCAGATATTCCCGGCCTGATCGAGGGCGCTATCATGAAGGCATCGGCCTCGGTGACCGCTTTCTGGGCCATGTGGAACGCTGTGCATGCCTGTTGCACCTGGTGGATGCATCCCGCGAAGACCCCGCTGAAGCCTACCGCATTGTGCGTGGCGAGATTGAAGCCTACGCCGCTGAACTGGCCGGCAAGCCGGAGCTGATTGTTTTCAACAAGGCAGATATCATTGAGGCGGACGAACTGGCTGCCAAGCGGAAGGCGTTCGAAAAGGCCACCGGACAAGTGCCGCTGCTGATGTCTGCTGCAACTGGCCAGGGCGTGCGGCCGGCCATGGCCAGCCTCTTGAAAATAATGCCGCCACGCCTACGCACAGCAACACGACGAACAGGTGACCGGTCCCGACGGGGATGGTGAACCAGCCACAGAGCACATCATGGCAGCCCTGATGGCACAACTGAAAAAGGCTGACCGGCTAATCATCAAGATCGGTTCGGCCATGCTTGTCGATGCGGATGGCTCCCTGCGCCGTAAATGGCTTGAAGGACTGGCGCTCGATATTGCCGAGGCGAAGGCGCGTGGCACCCAGGTGCCTGATTGTTTCATCCGGTGCCATCGCCCTGGGCCGCCGCCGCCTTGGCCTGGGCAGGAACCGGTTGAAACTGGAGGAAAGCCAGGCCGCCGCCGCCGTTGGCCAGATTGCACTGGCGCAAGGCTGGCAGGCAGCACTTGCTGAACATGACATTGTTTCAGCACAGGTGCTTCTGACCCTCACCGATACCGAGGTGCGGCGGCGCTATCTCAATGCTCGCGCAACGCTGAACACGCTTCTGGCACACGGTGCCGTGCCGGTGATCAACGAAAACGACACCGTCGCCACTTCCGAAATCCGCTATGGCGACAATGACCGTTTGGCTGCACGGGTAAGCTCAATGATGTCGGCCACATGCCTGGTGCTGCTGTCTGACGTCGACGGCCTGTATTCGGCCCCGCCCGGATCGGTTGGTGCGGAATTCGTGCCCCTGGTTGACATGATCACGCCGGACATTATCGCCATGGCCGGCGCTCCGGCATCGGCAATGGGGTCCGGCGGCATGATCTCACCAAGATCGAGGCCGCCCGCATCGCCACCGGCGCCGGCGCCAGCATGGTCATCACATCCGGCCACGAGGACCGACCCCTCTCCGGGATACTGAACGGCGACCGTGCGACCTGGTTCACCTCCACGGCAACCCCGCCACCGCCCGCAAACGCTGGATTGCCGGCTCGCTTGAACCGGCCGGCAGACTCGTCGTCGACGATGGCGCCGCCGGCGCACTCGAGAAGGGCCGCAGCCTTTTGCCGGCCGGCGTCCGCCAGGTGGCCGGACAACTCTCAGCGTGGCGATACGGTTGCCATCGTCACCGAAGCCGGCGCCGGAACTGCCCGCGGGCTGATCACCTAGGACGCAGCGGACGCCGAAACCATCGCCGGGCGCAAGTCATCCGAAATTGAGCACTGCTGGGCCTGACCGGGCGTGATGAAATGGTCCACCGCGATGATCTGGTGATGACCGGAAAGGACACCGCATGAACCAGGCCGAACCCATCAGCAGCATATCCGCTGATCTTGAGCGCGACATGATGCAGCTGGGAGAACGCGCCCGTGACGCTGCCGCAACCCTGGCAGTTGCGCCAACCGACCAGAAACAGTCTGCTCTTCGTGCCATGGCGGTCCGCATAAGAGCATCACAACCACAGTTGCTGGCTGCCAATGCCGGTGATGTCGAGCGCGCCCCGGGCCGCGGGCAAACCCGCCTCCTTCTAGACCGGTTGACGCTGACGCCCGAGCGCATCGAGGCCATGGCCAGAGGCCTCGAGGATCTCGCCGGCCTGCCCGACCCCGTCGGCGCCGTCATGGCCAGCTGGAAGCGCCCGAACGGACTGGAGATTGCCCGCGTCCGCGTGCCCATCGGCGTCATCGGCATCATCTACGAAAGCCGCCCCAACGTCACCGCCGACGCCGGCGCGCTGTGCCTCAAGTCCGGCAATGCCGCCATCCTGCGCGGCGGCTCCGACAGCCACCAGCTCAGCCGCTCATCCTGACCTGCCTGCAGGCGGGCTTGAGCGAAGCCGGACTGCCCGAGGCGCCATCCAGCTGGTCCCCACCGCGACCGGGCCGCCGTCGGCATATGCTGAACGGCCTCAACGGCACCGTCGACGTCATCGTACCGCGCGGCGGCAAGACCCTCGTCGACCGCGTCCAGGACGAAGCCCGCGTGCCGGTGTTCGCCCACCTAGAAGGCATCTGCCATACCTATGTCGACAAGGCGGCCGACCCCGACATGGCCGTCGATGTGATCATCAACGCCAAGATGCGCCGCACCGGCGTCTGCGGCGCAACCGAATGCTTGCTGGTCCACCGCGATGTGGTTGCAAGCCACGCGCCTGCGATCATCGAGGCGCTGCAGTCAAGAGGCTGCGAAGTGCACGCCGATCAGGCAGTCAGCGCGGTCTCGGCGTCCGTTGTACCGGCCAGTCAGCGACGACTGGGGTAAGGAATTCCTTGACGCTGTCATCGCCATGAAATCGGTTTCCGCCTGGATGACGCGATCGATCATGTTGCCGCTTTGGTTCCCGGCACACCGATTGCATCATCACCCGGGACGCAGCACCGCTGCCGGTTTCCTGAATGAAGTCGACAGTGCCATCGTCATGCACAATGCCTCGACCCAGTTTGCCGACGGCGGCGAGTTTGGCTTTGGCGCGGAAATCGGCACGGTACTGCCACCGGCAAGCTGCACGCCCGTGGTCCGGTTGCGCGGCTCGAACAGCTGACAACCTTCAAATACAGGTCCGCGGATCCGGGCAGACCCGGCCATGACGGGCGCTTC
>CAVOZJ010000017.1:0-71343 GCA_963700885.1 uncultured Alphaproteobacteria bacterium | reverse complement strand
AGGCAATGAAATCAGTGATTTAATTTTGAGTCAGACTCTAAGGCATTTTGAATTATTGGGGGTGTGGCTAGCGGCTGCAGCGACTACCGCTGCCGTAATCGTATCATTGTTTCTAGCACGTCGTGGTGAAGCAGTGAGATTGAAGTGCTCCGTAACAATTGGGCAAGCTGTTTACGATGGCCAACAGAGCGATCCACCCACATTCATATGGGTAAGAATAACAAACACAGGTATTAGACCAATTACGATCTCAGCAATAGGTTGGAGGGTCGGGCTCTTCAAATGGGTCTATCCACGAAAAAAGTACTACTACCAGATTGTTGATCCAAACCACCTTGGAATTGAAAACAGTCCATTGCCGGTGACGCTAAACGATGGCAATACGGCATCTTATCACTTGCTGTTGAACCGTCCGGATCGGGCAAAATCACTGCTCCAATTGATGAGTGATGACATGATTGGAAAGCCTTGTTGGCTGTACTTGATGACACTGAGACTGCTGGTAAGCCCCAGTATAGGGCGTGACATTTTCGTGAAGCCAGATGCTGAGCTTCTCAAATCCTTGCGCGAAACAAAAACCTGCACTTAAACACTCCAACATCAGCCATCGCCATCGCCGACGACACCGCAAGCAACACAAGGGCCGCTATGGCCTGCTTTCAGTGTGCTGTTCAAGTGCTGTCCTCGGCCGTTGTCACACGCCATCGCCGCCAATTATAATTGCACTTTCGAGGACGACCGGCTCAACGTCATTTCCTTATTCGTCTATGACAAATTCATAGAAAATCTGGTGCCCCGCTGGGATCATAGTGCCCTTTTTGTGCTGAGTTGAAAAAGATGTGGCGGGCGTCATCCGGGCTCCGCTCAAACCAATCTGGATCATCGAACGTTCCGGCATACACGGCAACGTTGTCGGGATGCCCATGACAATTCTAAAATTCTGCATCAGGAAGAATGGCTCAACGGCATACGCCGACCCAATGGAGTGTTGACAGTATTTGCAATGACAGTATGTGACGCGTAAGGGGTCGCCAGTGACTTCATAACGGATAGCGCCACAAACACAGTCACCTTGATGCTTCGACATTGCAACCACCAAATCGCAGTTCTTTAATTCCACTCATCCTAGCCCACCCCTAACGACAGCAATAGTGGACAAGTCGAATGGCAGTTCAGGGTCACTGACACGCTTTCTGTCGTTTCAGGCTTCCATGCTACCAGCGGCCCGTCAGTTTGAAATTGATTGCCCGCGAACAACAGAGAGCATTTTGTGTTCCGCCTCCGTAAGCTTTTTGTAGAGATCATTCGCAGCTTCATTCATTTCTGAGGAAACTTCTTCGGAAGTCACGTTGTGCTTGCCTCTTCCCGCAATTCCAATTGCATCGACAATCAGGTCAACGACATCATCATCCAGCGCTGCACCGTGTTCTGAAATAAGTCCATTCAGCTTTACCTCGATCCCGCCAAACTTATAAGCTATCTGGTCGCAGGCATCGTACCAATCCATTTCAGGATAGGATTGGCGTGGCATAATGTTACGAATAATTGCCACCAATTCTGAGGCCGCTTCATACTCTTTCTGGAAGATGAATTCGGATTTTCTCAGTTTAACTTTGTGGGCTTCAAGATCGCGATTGAGCGCAGACCGATGACTTTCTAACAATTTTGAAAATACAAAATCCCCATACATTTTCGTAAACAGCATAAAAATAGCAGCCCCGCCCCCTAGCGAAATAATGACACCGGCAACCACCTTCCAGACGTCAGCCCACGTCATTTTTTACTCCATCACAGTAATAAATAAACTATCGAGGAAACTGTAACATGGGAGTGTTCTAAGCTAAATTCGTTTCCGCGAGTTCAGTCACGCTTATCGTGAGGCCATGCATGCCAAAAAAACCAATTCTAAGCCTGAAAACTCACTCATCGACCGCATCCACAACCAGTCTTCCTCTACACCAGACTGTCCTGATCCACCCTCCTCCCTCCATTATGTGGGTCCATTATGAAGTATGCTATTGAAATACATCAGTTATTGATGACAGATTTGGCTGCCTGAAACGCCTCGTCCATCGCGGCCTGCAGTGCTCCCTGATGATGCTGTTCGACGATGAAGCTGTCATGGATAGGAAGGGCCACAATGCCTTGCTTCCGAAGCTTCAAGAGGACGCTTTCTGCCATATCGGCATCAATCCGCTGAAGGCGAAGTCCGGCACCTGAGCCAAATGCGTCGGAGATTGCTGGGTGGCTTTCGCAAATGTCGTTGGCAAGATCGGCGGCGACCTTGAAGGCTCCTTCGCCACCGATTTGCTCCGCAATAGCGGCCACGGCCTTCTGTCGCGTGTCGGCATTGACGAGAATGTTGAACGCTGTCTTTACCAGCGGTCGATCCCAGCCTTTGATGTCGTAGGCATCTCCATCCAGAGAATGGCCGGTTTGTGCATAGAGAAGTCGGGGGTGAAGGGTTGGAAAATCCAGTTCGATGACTGGCCTGCCATTAAGCTGCAAACGTTTACGGTCCTGCTTAGGCAACTGCTGCCAGAATGGACCGTAGAAGCGTCCGCCCATGCTCCAACTGCTACGGTTGAATACGCGATACAATCTCGTTTTCATGGGATGTAGAACCTGCTCACCGACGCGGATGGCATAAGCGCCATAAGGCTGCGGCATCCGGGAGGTATATTTCGCTGCCGGAGATCATCTCGTTGATTGCAATCAGACGCCTCCGCATCCGATGCGTTCGTTCGGTATCTCTGTAGTCGACAAGGTCGCCATGAACGTCCTTCAAACGGATCAGTTCATTCGGGTCATGCCGAACCCAAGGCAGACCAGTCAGCCCAAGTAGTTCGATAAACTTCTGAGATGGAAGAAACTGGACTGCCAACCGAGATTACCCGGTGGCATTTTGAAATGAACGATCAGGCCGTACTGATCCATCTCATCCACTGTTCTGACGACATTATTGTAGGTGTAGTCGGTGCCATAGTAGCGGGTGCCAGTGGCATAAAACTGTTTTCTGCGGCTGTAGGAAATTGCTTGGTGTGGGTTGGTTTCTGCTTGAACAAGTAGCTCCGTCAGAATGGACGTTCGGGCACGGCCAAAGCTTGCTGACAACGGTACTGGCAAACCGAGAATGTCGAAAAAGTCTTTGTGTATGGTCGACCAGTGGAAGCTTAACGGTTGGTCGCGAAGAGGTGCGGACATGGTTCAGCACTGAACCTGATCGTCAGAAGGGCCTTTGCCGTGAAAAAACGTACGGCTAAGTTCATGAACCCTCGCTGCGGCCCAGAGCGGAAGATCATTGAAGTATTGCAGATGATGGCGTACTTTCATCGGACCGATGTTCTTTCGATTTCACTGTTGATGGGCTTTCGGTTCTGCCCCGGGTCGCGTTGCACCGCGATGCCGGGGTTTTTGCTTTTAAGTCCACAAAACAGGTGGAAGTGTCATTTCTGACTAATCATACATCTGGCTCAGCCCTGAAATGCGTTTCGATCCAAGCGTCAATTTCTGATTCAAGGTGGCCAACCCGCCGCGGGCCTATGCGCCGTCTCTTCGGGAACAGACCTCGCTGCTCCCAACGCCAAATTGACGAAGGAGACGCATTCACTCTCTCACATGTCTTCGTTACTGAGATTATCCTGTGTGAAGCTTTGGACGGTTCCATTGCGATCTCCTTTTGCTCGATGATGTGAGCAAACTATAGACCCCTAATGATCTTGTTTGAAACGTTTTGACAGGTTAAAAGCGTTACAGTTACAAAGCCGTTACAGGATGCATTAAATGCCGTTTGAGGTTCAATTGGATTGGGAGCGGTGTCCCGATGGATACCGGATTGAAGAGATTCCGCTTCAGCCGTATTCCGGAACGCGAAGGAGCATATATGAAATGGGCTTCGAAGATGAGGACTACGATCTCGTCATTGTTCCTAATTCAGAAATAAGGGAGCCATTTCCTCTGATTATTGGAAATGATGACGTTACAGAAAAGTTCGCAGCTTGGAATACGACACGGGAAGATGCGGTAAGATTGACCAGCGAGTTTGGTCTTCTTTGGCCTACTGGGAAGATGAACAAAGCAGATTTTTTTCTATGGAAGAATGCAGTTACCTCAATCAGAAATATGCTCGCATCAATTAGGCAAGGCACCGATCATGATCGCAAGCGGTTGATTGACTTCTACAATGATCCCAACATAGCTCAGTGCGCGTTCAAATTAGAGGACCGAAAAGATCGCTTGCAGCTACGACTGCAACCAAAGAATCTGCAAGGTTTCATGCTTATGGAGATTGCTACAATCGCCGCCAATGGGAGTACGGTTCGGAACTGTCGCTTTTGTGGAAATCCAATGGTATTAGGTCCGGGCACTGGGACTTACAAGTCGAAAGAGTTTTGTTCTAACCGCTGCAAAACTGCCGAGTTCCGCAAAAGACAGAGCAAGTCCAGCCCATGACGGTTGTGACCAATGCGTGACCAAAACAAATCTCGCTTGAGGATCGTCAGTTTGCCGCTAACGTAATTCATTGAAAATACTTGATTTTAATGGTGCACCGGAGAAGATTCGAACTCCTGACCCCCAGATTCGTAGTCTGGTGCTCTATCCAGCTGAGCTACCGGTGCCCGTGAGGCAGGATGCAGATCCCGCGTTCAGCGTCGTACATGTGCTGATGACCGGTCGTATCTAGCCGGTTGTTCCGGTAAACGCAAGCTTCGCATTGAAGGCATCAGCCAACAGCCTCAGGCGGACCGCCAGGCATTTATGCCGTGCAGGGGTCTGGCGCTTGCCATGGCCCGCCCTATCGCCCGCGACAGGCAGTCTGATGCAGCCGATCCCAGCATCGCCAGCGTCTCGTCCGGTTGCGCTTTCAGTGCAGCCCTGCCCGTCGCCAGTGCAAAAACCGTATCGCCATCAAACGGCGTGTGGATGGGACGGATGGCCCGCGCCATGCCGTCTGACGCCATGATCGCCAGCCGTTGCGCCTGCGCCTTGCTGAGCACGGCATCGGTTGCCACCACGGCAATGGTGGTGTTGGCGCCAGGCGCGCGCGCCTCCAGCTTGCTGCCGCCCAGCGGGCTCAACGGATCAGGTGAGCGCGGCGGCGCCGGTGCGTGGCCAAACTCATTATCCAGCTCAAACGGCCGCGCCCACAGGTCGTTGCTGGCCGGGTTGATGCAGGAACCGACCGGATTGAGGGCCACAAGGGCGCCGACGGTAAATCCGCCATACACGCTGGATGCGCTGCCCAGCCCGCCCTTGAGTGTGCCGGCGGTTGCGCCGTAGCCCGCGCCGGTATTGCCCAGGTCAAAATCAACACCGGCGGCGTTTGCGGCCTCGATGCCCAGATCGCGATAGGGCGGCATCGCACCCCAGCTCTTGTCCGGTCCGAACGTCAGGTCAAACACGATGGCAGACGGCACAACCGGTATGCGCAGCGCCGACTGGCCAAAATTCATACCGATGCCCAGTTCCGCCAGACAGGAGGTGACGCCCCCGGCCGCATCCAGACCGAACACCGAACCGCCGGACAGAACGATGCCGTGTATCGCCTGCACCAGGCAGGCAGGATCGAGCGCCGATATGTCGCGGGTGCCGGGCGCGCCGCCGCGCACGTCCACCGCCGCCGTCACAGGCTCATCCGGCAAGACCACGGTGACGCCGGTTGCATATTGTTTGTGATGGGCATTGCCGACCCGAAGCCCGGCAACATCAGTTATCAGGTTTCTGGCGCCTGGTGTCACTCTCATATCGGTTGCTCCGGCTTGCGGTCACGTTCATGATTTTTGCAGATGCTACGTAAACCGACACCTTCGTCAATTGCGAAGACACAGGTTATGCAGCTAGGATACAGATTACCTGATATGCCTGTTTGGATTGTGCCGATGTCAATGCTTGCCAGATACCTTGCCTTTTGCCTGTTGTTGATGGTTGCCGCATGCAGCGATGATCTGCCGGTGAGCAAGGGTATGGTTGCCACCGCCAATACCCACGCAACAGATGCAGCCGCAGCGATTTTGGCGCAGGGCGGTTCCGCCACGGATGCAGCGATTACCGCGCAACTGGTGTTGACGCTGACCGAACCCCAGTCCTCCGGCATTGGCGGCGGACTGTTCATGCTGCACTACGCCGCCGCTGATGCATCCGTAACCACCTTTGACGGGCGTGAAAAAGCCCCCCTGACCGCAGACGGCGGGCTGTTTCTCAAGCCTGACGGCAAGCCGATGGCGTGGCCCGATGCGGCTCTTGGCGGCAGGCCTGTCGGTACGCCGGGCGTGATTTCAGCGTTATGGAAGGCGCATCAGAAATTCGGCAGCCTGGAATGGGCAACCCTGTTTGAACCGGCGATCAGGCTTGCAGAACAGGGTTTCGCGGTCAGTCCGCGTCTGCATGCAGCCATCCTGGAAGCTGATCATCTGGAGCAGGACGCCGCTGCCGCGGCAATCTATTTTGTTGGCGATGGCGATTACGAACAGCCGGACATGGCCGTACCGGTCGGCCATGTTCTGAAAAACTTTCCCCTCGCGGAGACGCTGAAACTGATCGCGGCAACCGGCCCGGACGGGTTCTACCGGGGCAAGGTGGCAAGCGCCATCGTCGATGCCGTGCGTTCAAACAGTGTCAATCCCGGCCTGATGACGCTTGCCGACCTGGCTGCCTACCAGGCAATTGAACGTGAACCGGTTTGTGCGCCGTACCGTGCATACCGTGTGTGTGGCATGGGTCCGCCAACTTCCGGTGGTGTGACCTCGCTGATGATCCTGGGCATGCTGGAACCCTACCACATGGCGAGGCTGAACCCCGAAGGCCTGGTGGCCGCGCATCTGTTTTCACAGGCCAGCCGGCTGGCCTTTGCAGACCGCAGTCAGTACATGGCGGACGCCGATTTCGTTGATGTGCCCGTGGCGGGACTTCTCGACAGGGCCTATCTGAGATCACGAGCCATGTTGATCAACCCGGTGCGGGATATGGGCACCGTTCAACCCGGCACTCCGCCCGGATCACGCAAGGCGCAGCGGGCCGCCGACGCAGGCTTCATTGAACACGGTACCAGTCATCTGGCGATAGTGGACATGGCGGGTAACGCCGTGTCCATGACCATGAGTGTCGAGCGGGCTTTCGGTGCGCGCATTACCGCCGGCGGTTTTGTGCTGAACAACCAGCTGACGGATTTTTCCTTCGTGGCGTCGGCGTCAGGCAGACCTGTTGCCAACCGTGTCGAGGCGGGCAAGCGGCCCAGATCTTCCATGTCGCCGTCTCTGGTCCTGAACCCCGACGGCAGCCTGTTTGCCGTTGTGGGATCTCCCGGCGGCAGCCGCATCATTGGCTTTACCACCCGTGCGTTGCTGGGGCTGATTGACTGGCAGATGCCCATGCAGGAAGCGGTGTCGCAACTGCATGTCATAAACCGCAACAACCGGACCGAACTTGAAGACACGGCTGTAGACGGTGATCTGGCCGGCACGTTGAACCAATTCGCGCGTCTGGCCGCGCCGCTGGCAGACCATGGTCATGAAGTGGAAGTCAAACCGCTTTCCAGCGGCCTGCACGGCATCCGCATCCTGAAGGATGGCCAGATGGACGGTGGCGCCGACCCCCGCCGCGAGGGCACGGTCGTGGAAGTGAGAGTAAAGTAGGGGAGTTTTTCGTTCAGGCGATCTGGTTGTATTTTATTCCGCTCACGCCAGCAGCCTGACGGCTGCGCTCCGCTGGGGCGCACATCGTGCGGCGGCCGGTCGGCCTTGCCTCAGCACTTCGTGCTTCGGTTAGAAGTTCATCACTACAGTATTTCAGGGTCGGAGAACGGCCTGAGCGAAGCGAAGAAAGCTGTTCGACCAGCAAAACGAACGGCCTGAGCGAAGCGAAGAAAGCTGTTCGACCAGCAAAACGAACGGCCCGAGCGAAGCGAAGAAAGCTGTTCGACCAGAATGTTATCAGGCGCTGCGTATGCCGCGCCGGCCTGTCTCCACTTCCTGCAGGCGGTCCGGAATGGAGATCTGGAACACTGTGCCCGGCTCAGGGCTGTCCACCAGCCGGACCTCTCCGCCATGCGCCCGGATCAGCTCACTGGCGATTGCCAGTCCGAGGCCGGTGCCGCCCTGGCGCTGCGATCCGCGAAAGGCTTCAAACAGATGCGCCCTGGCTTTTTCCGGCACACCGGGCCCGTTGTCGGCAACCTCGATGATGCAATGGCCGTCTTCGTGCCGTGCCCGGATCCGCACCTTGCCGCCGCTGCTGCGTGCGACCGAAGCCTCATCCTTGTTTTCAACGGCTTCAGCCGCGTTGCGCAACAGGTTCATCAGAACCCGGAACAGTTGCTCCCTGTCGGCGTCCGCGTCCATGTCGGCTGACACTTCATTGTAGAAAACGACATTCCCGCCCGCCTCGGTGGTGCTGTGATCCAGCACCTCATCCACCAGCGCGCGCAAATTGAACAATTCACGCCGTGGCGGTGCTTCCTGCGCCCGGCCGAATTTCAAGGTGTTCTGGCAAAAATCAATCGCCCGGTCCAGGGAGGCAATCAGCTTGGGAGCAAATTTCTTTACTGTCGGGTCATCGACCATGCCCAGCCGGTCCGAGATCAGTTGTGCGGAGGCCAGCATGTTGCGCAGATCGTGACTGATCTTCGAGACTGCAAGTCCGAGCGCTGCAAGCCGGCTTTTCTGTGACAGGAGATCGGATAGCTCGGTCTGCATTTGCCTGAGTTCGTGTTCAGCGGCTCCGATTTCGTCGACCCGGCCGGTCGGTACTATAATGCGGCTGCGGTCTTCAGGGTTCAGAGCGAAGGCCTGCATGTTGCCGGAAAGACGTTGCACCGGCCGCACCAGGAGCCGGTTCAGGGCGAAGAACAAGAGCGCGGCCAGAATGAAGGCAAGAAAAATCGACAGGGTCAGAATATTGATCGAATACTGCACCATGGCCCTGAACAGCGGTTTTTCCTCAAGAGCCAGTTCAATCAGCGTTCCAGTCATGTTGGACGGATTGTCCTTGATCCCGATAATTCTGTTGCCCCGGTGATACAGCGTGGCGGCAGCATCATAGATAGCCATCATGGGTTGTTTCGTGCGCAAATCATAGGAAGCCTCGATCATCGGCTGCTTGTCCGGGATCAGTACCAGTTGGCGGGCATCATCGGTCTTGACGGCCAGCACCAGCACGCCGGCGCGCTGCAGCAGTTCCTCGCGCAATGGCAGGGAAATTTCCTGGTTCTGGGCAGCTTCAACCGCCAGGGCCGCAATTTCCGCCGTGGCGGAACGCTGCTTGAGCCAGTTGATCCGGAAATTGGCAATTGACGGCAGGAACACCAGCAATTCGCCGATCATCAGAAATATGGCCGCCATGACCAGTACTTTGGCGGTCAGCTTGCGATACCATGGTGCACGCCGGCTTGACCGCACAAAATCCCGTTTCTCCGTATCCGTGCTCATCTGTGCCTTTTACATAATGGTCAGCAGATGAGAATCAACTGACGGCGGTCATCCCAGAATTTTCAGCCATCCTATGATACGGCGAACCATGGGTCTGGACGGCAGGTCGGCATAATAACTTGTCGCAACCCGTTTGGAAACTTCGCTGAGCGTTGGGTATGCCGCAACCATGTCTATCATGGCCTTGATCTTCAGTCTTGATGAAATCGCCATTGCCCACGGTTGAATCAGGTCACCTGCACCTGGTCCCACAATCGAGCAGCCCAGTATGCCGCCCCTTGAAGATACAACAGCCTTGATGAGGCCGGCTGTCGTGCGTTCGGTGCGCGCGCGATCATTTTCCCCGAAGTGCCAGCGCAGTACCCTGTGGCCGGGATGACTCTGCTTTGCCTGGGCCTCGGTAAGCCCGATATGGGCCAGTTCCGGGTCGGTGTATGTCACCCAGGGAATAATCCGGGTTTCATTGCTGACGGGCAACCGGAACAGTATCGAGCGCAACACCAGGCCTGCCTGATAGCCTGCCACGTGGGTAAACTGCAGACCGCCTGCCACATCTCCAACAGCGTAGACCCTGCGATTGGTGCTGCGCAGGCCCTTGTCCACCTTGATGCCGCGATGTCATATTCAATACCGGCAGCTTCGAGGTTGAGGCCATCAACATCGGCAGTGCGTCCGGCGGCAACCAACAGATGAGATCCTGACAGTCTTTCCGCCTTGCCGCCGTCACCCTCAAGTGAAATCTCAACAGACTCTGATCCTTCAACCTTCGACGATACTGGTGATCGTGGCTCCAGCGCGAATGTCGATACCCTCGTCCCGCAGATGATCCAGCACAATGGCGGTAAGCTCCGGGATCATCCTTGCCCAGAGGCTGGAAGGCTTCCAGAACCGTGACCCTGGAGCCGAGGCGGCGATGGGCCTGTGCCATCTCCATGCCGATGGGGCCGCCGCCAATGATGATCAGGTGAGTTCGGGCAGTTCCGTATTGTCGAAAATGGCTCTCATTGGTGAAGTAATCGACGGTGTCGAGACCCGGTATGGGCGGGGCGGACGGGGAAGAGCCTGTCGCCACGACAAACCGGCGCGCCCTGTATTGCTTTCCGCCGGCCTCGACCGTTTCAGCATTCACGAACCTGGCCGGGCGCGTACAACCTTACGCCGAGACCTTCATAACGCTCCTGACTGTCGTGGGGTGCAATGTCAGCTATGACATCGTGCACATGCGTCATGGTTTCGGCGAAATCGACCTTTGGCTTCTGAGCAGCGACACCAAACTCGACACCGGAAGAGAACGCGTGCGCGTGCTTGCCAGCAGCGAGCAGGGCCTTGGACGGCACGCAGCCGTAATTGAGGCAATCGCCGCCCATTTCGCCCTTTCTCAATCAGCACAACCTTTTCGCCGAACTGGCTGGCAGCGGCGGCAACGCTCAAGCCACCGGAACCAGCGCCGATCACGCAGATATCGTACTGGTAATGTCAGTCATCGACTACCTTTCAGGCCTCGTTGCGAGCGTCTGTCGGATCATGAAACTTCGATAAATCTGTATAGAAGGTCTGCTGACAAGTGTAGACACCTGCCGTCCACTCAAGCCTTGCTGGCATGACGGTTGCGAAGCTTTTTTCATAACGACTGGAATTATGGCGACAATACCGAGTGCGGCGAATGCTGCCAGCAGTTGGGGTGTTACCAAAGCACTGACATCCAATGAAAAGGTGCAGTTGGCTGCGCCGTTCTGCGTCACACAGCTTTCAAAGGTCAGCTTCTGGGCTTCAATTATTGAATCCAGACCTGATCCGGCCAACGAGAACGCGAATGTGCCCGGGATGATGCCGATCAGCGTGGTGATAGTGTACGTGCCAAGCCCCACCCCCGCGATTGCGGGGGCTATGTTGACCAGCCAGAACGGAAACACCGGCACCAAGCGGAGGAAAAGCATGTAGTTGAAGGCGTCTTCGCGAAAGCCACCGGACAGCTTTTCCATCCATGGCCCAGCCTTGCTTGCAAGCGTATCGCCCAGCGAGGTTCTTGCAGCCAAAAAAACTGATGACGGCACCAAGTGTGGCAGCGATGACCGTGATAACTCCGCCGAGGCCCAGCCAAACAGAAACCCCCAAGAATGGTCAGGATCAGCGCACCAGGCAATGACAAAGCAACGGCACCTGCATAGACAATCATGAAGGCGAGAAGTGCCAGGACATAATTGCCGGCAACAAGCCCCATGAGTGCATCACGATTGTCAGCAATCGCGGTCAGTGACAGGTATTTGTGGGCACCAGCTGCATATGCAGCAGCAATTCCGGCTACCAGAATGGCAGCGGGAGCCCAGCGCTTAATCAGGATGCGGGACCAGAGGTGCGGGAGGCACTCGGGCTGACAATGTATCAGACATCTTTTCTTGTTCTTTCTTCATCTGATTTCAGCAAGAAACAGCCGCGCGCAACATGCAAAATACAACAATTTGAATAGCCTCTTCCTGCATGGTTAAACACGCTGCGGTTTATTGTCCGGTATCTTGATGCAGAAAACCTCCGGGGAACAGGGGGTATAAACAGCTTGTGAAGAAGTATGACAAACAGTGAATGCCGGTGATTTAAGCATCCTGGCAATGATATTTAGATCATTCGCATGAATTGACTTGTCCCGGTTGCGCCCGTATAAGCGCGCTCAGATTTCGTCCGATCATTGCTGCCAGACATTGAAGATGTTCAGGCGCGCTGCTGCCGGACAGCATCGGACTTTACTGGATTTTGGAGATTTGACATGAAGCGCACGTTTCAACCGAGCAAACTGGTCCGCAAGCGCCGTCACGGCTTTCGTGCACGCATGGCTACTGTTGGCGGCCGCAAGGTCATTGCACGCCGCCGTGCCCGTGGTCGCGCCAAGCTGAGCGCCTGATTATCTGGCTTGCGCTGGCTAGCCATGATCACCAAACGATCACCGGACTGTCCGCAAGTTGTGCAGGGATTTCTCCATTGATTGAGCGTCTCAAGCGTCGGCGGGACTTTCTTGCCGCTGCAAAGGCGCTTGTCTGCGCGCGCAAGGGGTGTGTTGTGCAGTCAAAATCCGCGATGACAGTGACGCAGCCCGTGTTGGCTTCACCGTCACCCGCAAGCTCGGCAATGCGGTCACGCGAAATCGCATCAAGCGACGGTTGCGCGAAGCGGTCCGAGTTGCATCAGGGCTGGACCTGAAGCCCGGCCACGACTATGTGTTCATCGGACGGGCTGCTACGCTGCAGCAAGACTTCATCCGCCTGACAGATGATGTTGTAACCGCAACGAGAGACTGAACGAAGGAAAGGGTGATCCTCAACGTCCACGCTCAGCCGGGCAAGATGCGCTCGGGCAAGAAGAGCCACGGCAACGTGCGCAAAGAGATGAACCGTCCAACGACGGAGGCAGGACCACCAAACATGACGAGCGAAATAAAGAACTTTATTTTGGCGATGGTTTTATCGCTGGCCGTCATCGTAGTCTGGCAAATCTTCTTTGGCCAACCGGCACTGAAACAAGTGCAGCAACAAGCAGCGACCCAGCAAACAACAACTGGCAACGTGCCCGCGGCAACACCGGGCATTCCGCAAGCGCCGGCCATTACCGGCGACGGAAGCTGTCCCGCCTGCTGCACCCGGCGTATCTGTCGTACCTGGCGCTTCTCTTGCCTTGCCGCGTGAAACAGTTCTGCAGCAGACCAGCCGGGTGACAATTACCACCCCAAAAGTGTCCGGCAGCATCAATCTGAAAGGCGCTCGTCTCGATGATCTGCGTCTAAAGCACTATCACGAGACGGTGGACGACAGCTCGCCGACCATATGTTGTTGTCTGAGCCCGGCTGGCAGCTACCGGTGCCTTTTTCGCCGAACAGGGATGGGTTGTACCGGCAAACAGACTACCAGGTTCCGAACGCGGACACCGTATGGAGCGTAGCGTCCGGATCGACCCTGACCCCAGAGCCCGGTTACCCTGTCGTGGGACAACGGTGAAGGCGTCTGTGTTCTCCAACAACTTTCTCGATTGATGAAAACTACATGGTGACCATCGATCAGGACGTAACCAACAACTCCGGCCTGCGGTCAATTTGTTCCCCTACGCAGGCGTACAGCGACAAGGCAAACCAAAAATTGCCGGTATCTACGTGCTGCATGAAGGACTGTTGTCGTGTCCTGGGCGACAAACTGGAAGAAGTGACCTATTCCGATGCTGCGGACTGGAGCAACGCCTTACGCTTCAAAGAGCACTGGCGGCTGGCTTGGCGTGACCGACAAATACTGGGCGACCGCGCTTGTTCCTGATCAGAAAGTGGAAATTCACCGGCTCACTTCGTCATCTCACGATCGGCGACGTCGACAGCTTTCCAGGCCGACTATCTGGCCGCAAACCGGTAAGTGTGGCCGCTGGTGCAACAGGCAGCGTTGAATCCCGCATATTTGCAGGCGCCAAACAGAGTTATCTGATCGACAGCTATCAGGAAAAGCTTGGCATCCATAATTTCGAACTGATGATCGACTGGGGCTGGTTTTATTTCATCACCAAGCCGCTGTTCAAGTTGTTGCACTAGATCTACGGGCTGCTTGGCAACTTTCGGTGTTGCCATCCTCATCGTAACCGTGCTGCTAAAGCTGCTGTTCTTCCCGCTGCAGAACAAGTCCTATGCGTCCATGAGCAAGATGAAGAAGCTTGCGCCCGAAATGGAGAAGATCAAGACACGATTCCCCGATGACCGCGCAAAGCAGCAACAGGCGATGATGGAGATGTACAAGAACGAGCAGTTGTTTCTCCGCTGTCGGGCTGCTGGCCGATCCTGATTCAGATTCCGGTGTTCTTTGCGCTCTACAAGGTGATCTATGTCACCATCGAAATGCGCCACGCCCCGTTCTTTGGCTGGTTGCAGGATCTGTCGGCACCCGACCCGACCAGCCTGTTCAATCTTTTCGGCCTGTTGCCGTTTACGCCGCCGCAGTTCCTGCTGATTGGCTGTCCTGCCAATTCTCATGGGCATCACCATGTGGGTGCAGATGCGTCTTGAATCCGGCGCCGCCGGATCCCGATCCAGGCGCAGATATTCAACTGGATGCCATTGTTCTTTACGTTTCTGCTGGCCTCGTTTCCGGCCGGTCTGGTGTTGTACTGGACATGGAACAACCTGCTGTCGATCCTGCAGCAATCGTTCATCATGAAAAAGCACGGTGTTGATATAACCTGCTCGGCAACATCAAGGCCTCACTTGGGCTGGACAAGAAAAAGGACCAGCCGGAGAAATAATCCGGCTGCCCTGAACCGCCATGCGAGAGTATGATCCGGAAGAGCTTGAACGGGGACGATTGCTGTTTGCCGGCCAGACCGAATTTCGCATGGGGGCTGCCAGACTGTCCCAGTTGCCGCCCGAGTATCCGCTCGAGGTGGCTTTCGCCGGCAGGTCGAACGTCGGAAAGTCCTCACTTCTCAACGCACTTACCGGCCGCAGGGACATTGGCGCGCACGTCCAATACGCCGGGCCGGACCCGGGAACTCAACTACTATGAACTGGCTGATGGCGGCGTGGCCCTGGTGGACATGCCAGGTTATGGCTATGCCAGGGCCAGCAAAACCCTGGTCACGGCATGGCAGTCGGTCATCATGGGATATCTTCAGGGCAGGCCGAATCTGCGCCGGGTATTTGTGCTGATAGACTCCCGGCATGGCGTCATGCAGATTGATCTTGAGACACTTGACCAGCTTGACGAAGCCGCTGTCAGTTACCAGGTCGTTCTGACCAAGGCCGACAAGATAAAGCAGGGCCAGCGTGACGCGGTACTTGCGGCCACTGCGAAGGCCATTGCCAAACGCCCGGCGGCTTTCCCGGATACCATAATAACCTCTTCAGCCAAGGGATGGGGCATGCCGGAACTTCGCGCAGAGATCGCCGGCATGCGCGGCCGGTAACTGAAAAAGCTGGATGACAGGATCACCGGTCTATTGTCCCGGGATCATCCTGATCTGGACTTGTGCAGTTGATCGGCTATAAGGCAGGACACTGGAGCGGCAAGGATTCATGTGAACCCACAAAGTTGTTCCAGTGCTTTGGAATCGATCAGTATGGCTTCTGATTGGTTCAGTCAAAAGCCGTGCTGATCCAAACTTGTACTCTCCGGGTAATTACAATCATGTCGGAATCTGAACAACCCCAGACCATTGCACGCATACTGTCGGAAGCGCTGCCGTTCATGCAGCTCTATGACGATCAGGTCATTGTCGTAAAATATGGCGGTCACGCCATGGTGGACCCGGACCTGTCGCGCAAATTCGCCCGCGACATCGTCCAGATGAAGCAATCCGGCTTCAACCCGATTGTGGTCCATGGCGGTGGTCCGCAAATTGGCGCCATGCTGGATCGCCTGAAGATCAAATCGCGGTTTGAAGACGGCCTGCGGGTAACCGACAGGGAAACCATGGAAGTGGTTGAAATGGTGCTGTCCGGTTCAATCAACTCGTCCGTTGTGTCGGATATTCAGAAGGCAGGCGGCAAGGCCATTGGCATTTCGGGCAAGGACGGCAATCTGTGTGTTGCCGAGAAGCTTGAACGCACCCGCAGGAATGCCGATACCGGCAACGAGGAAATAGTCGATCTGGGCTTTGTCGGTGATCCTGGCCGAATCAACCCGGAAATTCTGCACACCATCATACAATCAGAAGCAGTCCCCGTGATTGCGCCGATTGCGACCTCACGTGATGGCGCAACCTACAACGTCAACGCAGACACTTTTGCCGGCGCCATCGCAGTTGCCATGAAGGCCAAGCGGTTGCTGCTGCTGACCGATGTTGCCGGCGTGCTCGACAAGAACAAGAACCTGTTGCCGGAACTGACGCTTGCCCAGATCGACGAGCTGGCCGTGACGGCACCATTTCCGGCGGCATGATTCCCAAACTGGAAAGTTGTGCGTCCGTGGTGCGTGGCGGTGTTGAAGGTGTCGTGATTACCGATGGCCGCGTACCACATTGTGTGCTGCTGGAACTGCTGACACCGCACGGCGTAGGCACACGCATTTCCGAACGCAGGGTGTAAAGCCATGTCAGCGCCCGGCTTTACATCATGTCGACACCTGGATATTTGATCTCGACAACACGCTCTATCCTGCGTCATGCCGGTCTGTTCGATCAGATTGATGTGCGCATGGGGGAGTTCATTTCCGACCTGTTCAAGGTTGACAGGGTTGAAGCACGCCGCATCCAGAAAGATTTTTTCTACAGGTACGGCACCACGTTGCGCGGGCTGATGAGTGAACATCAAATGACGCCTGAGACATTCCTTACCTATGTGCATGATATCGATCATTCGCCGGTGCCGGCCAATGTTGCGCTTGCCGCCAATCTGGAAGCACTGCCGGGCCGCAAGCTGGTCTTCACCAATGGCACGGTCTCCCATGCCACCAATGTCATGCAGCGCATCGGCATAACCCATCTGTTCGACGGCATATTTGACATCGTGCATTCCGACTTCATTCCGAAGCCCGAGCGCGGGCCGTATGAAAAATTCATTGCGCAACATGACGTCGATCCCGGCAAGGCCGCGATGTTTGAAGACATCGCCCGTAATCTGGCAGTGCCGCATGAGCTTGGCATGACCACCGTTTTGGTGCATGACGAGGCCAACGAAGACGGCGCAAAGATAAACAGTATCAGGGTGACGCAGAAGGCGCACCTCACGTACATCACACGACCGATGATCTGACCGGGTTTCTGGCGCAGATCAATACCGCCCAGTTCTGTTGGGTTTCCGAGTAATTCAGGAGTAAATTCCATGAGCCACGACAATCTGCAAAAAGTCATCGAGCAGGCCTGGGAAAACCGGGACAATGTCACCCCGCAAACCCGGGGGCCGGTTCGCGACAGCGTGGACGAAACCCTTGGCCTGCTGGATGCGGGCAAGCTGCGGGTTGCCGAAAAAGCCGCCGGCGGCAACTGGTCCGTCAACCAGTGGCTCAAGCAGGCGGTGCTCCTGTCTTTCCGGCTCAACGACATGGCGCCGATTGCCGGTGGTCCCGGCACGGCGACCTGGTGGGACAAGGTGCCATCAAAGTTTGAAGGATGGGGAGACAGTCAGTGGCGCGCTGCAGGTTTTAGGGCCGTACCCAATTGCACGGTTCGCCGGTCGGCCTACATTGCGCCATCGGTGGTGCTGATGCCGTCATTCGTCAACCTGGGCGCCTACGTGGATGAAGGCACCATGGTCGATACATGGGCAACCGTCGGCTCCTGTGCCCAGATCGGCAAGGATGTGCACCTGTCCGGCGGTGTTGGCATTGGCGGCGTTCTGGAACCGTTGCAGGCCGGTCCGGTAATCATCGAGGACAATTGCTTCATCGGTGCCCGCTCGGAAGTTGTTGAAGGCTGCATAGTACGCGAGGGCGCCGTGCTCGGCATGGGTGTTTACATTGGCAAGTCCACCAAAATCGTCGATCGTGCAACCGGCGAGATCATGTATGGCGAAGTGCCGTCATACTCTGTGGTCGTGTCAGGCACGCTGCCCGGCAAAAACCTGCCGAACGGCGATCCCGGCCCGTCGCTTTACTGTGCTGTCATCGTCAAGCGCGTTGACGAGAAAACACGCTCCAAGACATCAATCAACGAGTTGTTGCGGGATTGAGGCAACAAGCTTCCATTTGATGGCGAATTCGGGCAGTTTTGACCTGCCGGGGCGGAAGCAATGGAGTTGTAATTCCAATGGAACTATTTTTATCGATGGACGGCCGGATTGGCCGCAGCAAATTCTGGCTGGGCTTACTTTGTCTTACCGTTGCCTATATTGTTCTTACCAGCATCCTGTTTATTTCGGGACTGATGAATGTGGATCCTGAAACCGGAATGCCCATGGGTACCGGATACTGGATTGGAAGCTTTATTCTGCTGATTGTAACGATATGGCCGACACTGTGCATATATGGCAAGCGGTTTCATGATCGTGACAAATCGGCGTGGTGGATGCTGATTGGCCTTGTGCCGCTGATAGGTGCAATCTGGCTTCTGGTCGAATGCGGCCTGTTGCAGGGTACCGATGGTCCCAACCAGTATGGACCGGACCCGGTTGCAGCGGGCTGATTGTTACCGCACCTTTATATTGATCACCGGGCCTCTTGGCCGGGTGTATTGTTTCGGGTAAGCCTTGCTGCATGTCCAACACACCTGATCCTACACCCATCCTGCAGGCGCTGATCCGCTGCCCGTCCGTGACCCCGCAGGAGGCCGGCGTTCTGGATTACCTGGAAGGCCTGATGGTTCCTCAAGGCTTTGCCGCCAGCCGGATGCCGTTCAGCGAAGAAGGTACCGCAGATGTTGACAATCTGTTCCTGCGCATAGGTGCTGACGGACCGCATTTTTGTTTTGCGGGCCATGTCGATGTCGTGCCGCCGGGAGCCGGCGAGCTCTGGTCGCATCCGCCCTTTGCAGCTGAAATACACAACGGCGTCATCTTTGGCCGTGGCGCATGTGACATGAAGGGATCGGTTGCCGCGTTTTGCGCTGCTGCTCTCGGTTTCTCATCGGACAATGCCGGGAAATTGCCAGGATCGGTCTCCATGCTCATCACCGGTGATGAAGAAGGAATTGCCATCAATGGAACGGTGAAAATGCTTGCCGAGTTGGCACGGCGCGGCGAAGTGCCGGATGTTTGCCTGGTTGGTGAACCAACCTGTCCCGGCGCATTGGGTGATACGATGAAGATTGGCCGCCGCGGGTCCATTCATTTTGAAGTCAGATGGACCGGTGTTCAGGGTCACTCGGCCTATCCTCACAAGGCACTTAATCCGATCACGCCACTGGCGCGATTGATAGACCGGGTCGCATCCCGCCAGTTGGACAACGGCAATGCCCATTTTGGCCCGACCACGCTGGCGGTGACCAATTTTGACACCGGCAATCCGGCAAACAATGTCATACCGGCATCCGCCAGTGCCCGTTTCAATATTCGCTATAATACCGCGCATACCGCAGCAAGCCTCAAGGACTGGGTCAGGCTTGAGTGCGAAACGGTAAAGCAGTCATTCGGCGGCATCTATTCAATTGACGTCATCGAAGGCGCAGACGCATTCATGACTGAGCCAGGCAGCTTTGTGCAGTGCATGGTAGCAGCCGTTGAAGCGGAAACCGGCATAACGCCAAAACTTGACACCGGCGGCGGCACCTCCGATGCCCGCTTCATCAAGGACTATTGTCCCGTCGTTGAATTTGGTCCCTGCAACGCTACAATTCATCAGGCAAACGAGTGCATCGGGGTCAGTGAATTGTCTGCGTTGACACAGGTTTACCGGCGCATGCTGGATGACTGGTTTGCAGGAGAACGCGCGTGAATTTTGCGCTTGAGGCAGTGCGTGCACTCAAGGCCTGCTGGCGCCTGGTGTGCATGGATGAAGACGGTCTCGATGATTTCAACCTGAGCGCCGACGGATTTTGGAACTCCTTTGCAGCACTCATATTTGTTGCACCGCTTTACCTGTATTCATCTTCCGCAGGCGCGCGGCTGGCATCACCACCGCAGCCGGAACGAGCCTGGTTCAGTGCCTTCGCCCTGCTTGCACTCTTATGGGTGCTGTGGCCGTGGGTCATGATCACCGTGGCCCGTCTGCTGGACCGGCAATACCACTATGTCCGCTATATCGTGGCCTACAACTGGTCGAGCGTGTACGTCATTGCTGCCCTGGTGCCAGTGTTCATTTTGCTGCAAACGGGAATAATTGGTGCCGGCACCAGTACGGTACTGAGCCTGAGCGTCATCATTTGGTCGCTGTACTATCGCTGGTACGTTGCAAAAGCCGCTCTGGACATTTCCGCGTTTACCGCGTCCATGCTGGTTGCCGGAGATCTTGCCATGTCAATCGTGGCGTCAATGGTTGCCTGAGTAATCGACCCTTACCAGGTACAACCCATCCGGCGGCGCGATCGGACCACATGCGGCGCGATCTGCTGCCTGCAGCGCATCGCGCACCCGCGCGCTGCTCGAGATCTGGTATTTATGAACGTTCTTAAACTCGTAGATACTGAATTCAGGGCCTCTGAACACCGTTGGTTGCCACATACAATGCGTAAAGCGCATGCGTCGAAGTAATGAACAAGCGATTGCGCTTAGGACCGCCGAATGTCAAATTAGACACCGGCTGTGGCAATTTTATCCTTCCGAGTAGTTCTGCCTGGGCTGAATAGCAGTGAACTCCGTCCTGGGCGCTGGTCCAGATGTTACCACTGACGTCAAGACGCAAGCCGTCCGGCACGCCTGGAGAGATTTCGGCAAAAATCCGGGAACGATGCAGCAGGTTATCGCTTCCAACTTCAAACACCCTGATATGATGAGGTCCTTCTGGATCATGACTCAAGGCTGAATCGGCGACATACAAAAGCGACTCGTCTGGTGAAAAAGCCAGACCGTTCGGCTTGACGAAATCGTCGGCGACGACAGTGAGCGAACCATCCGCCGGATCAACCCTGAATACGAAACAGCCATCCTGTTCTTGCTGACTCCGATGCCCTTCATAGTCACTCATGATCCCGTATGGCGGATCTGTAAACCAGATCGTCCCATCGGACTTCACGACGACATCATTGGGTGAGTTGAGGCGCTTGTTGTCATGCCGTTCTGCAATAACGGTAATCGTTCCGTCGACTTCAGTCCGTGTGACGCGTCTGGTACCGTGTTCGCAGGAAATCAGGCGTCCCTGAAGGTCACGAGTATTGCCATTTGTGTAGTTGGACGGCGCCCGGAACACTCCAACACCGATATCCGGTACCCACCGCAAGATTCGGTTGTTGGGTATATCGCTCCATACGAGGAACCCGCCGTCGTCAAACCAGGCCGGACCTTCTGCCCAGCGGCACTTATCATACAACATCTCCAATTTTGCCGTAGATACAACCAATTCGTGAAACCGGTTGTCCACATAATCGTAATTGTCGCCAATCATTGCCACCTACCTGTCCTCCCAATTTGCAGCCTCAATTGGCCAGTCCGCGTGTCGAAGAATTTTCAACAGTTACACATCCGTCAATCCAACGGCCGATGCCCGAAGATCAGCTCAAAGCTCAAGCTTTTGCAAGCGCTAACAAATTTTATGAGGAAAACCCGATAATTGCATGGTTTATTCCCATATTTGTTCAACTATCTCCATCTTTAGGTGTATTGACAGCGCTGTCAAATACCGACTACAAATTCATCCCGAGGGGCAAATGTCCAATCGGCATGACCTCTTTTCAAACTGCCGGGAGGAATAGCCAGCAATTGAATACCGGTTATCTGAACAGCCGGCTACCGGGCAGGCAATTCCGATCACGGCATAACAACAACACGGGAGGAACCACATGAAACACTATTCCATGTCGAAATACGCAGGAGGACTTGGCGCATCACTTTTTCTGGCACTCTCCATCAGCACGGCTGCAGTCGCAGAACCCGCAATAGTCTCCGGACCAGCCGCTGATCAGGAGTGCTACGTACCCTGGTCGGCAGATACCAAATTTTTCCAGTATCAGGCAAAACCGGGGCCATACCGGCTCGCGCTGGCCAATGGCTATGTTGCCAACACCTGGCGCATCCAGATGATTCAGACCGCCAAAGCCTATGCTGCGCAACCGGAAGTCGCTGCGGTCCTGAAGGAGTTCAAGGTTGTTTCCACAGGCGAGGATGTTGCTGCACAGATCTCGGCAATCAACAACTTTATCGATTCCGGTTATGACGCCATCGTGGTCAATGCGCAGAATCCGCAAGCCTTTGCACCTGTCATCAGGCGAGCCAAGGAAGCCGGTGTGATCCTTGTCGCTTTCGACAACATTCTGGACACACAGGATGCGATCAACGTCAATGTGGATCAGAAGGGTCTCGGCAAGCTATGGGCTACATGGCTCGCCAAGCACGTCCCCGACGGCGGCAAGGTCCTCGAAGTGCGCGGGGTTGCAGGTACGTCTGTTGATACGGACCGCCATAATGGTATTCACGAGGTTCTCGACGGCACCGGAAAGAAGTGGGAGGTGATCGAAGTTGTGGGGAAATGGGATGACGGCACTGCTCAGAAGGCAACCGCCGACGCAATAGCGGTTCATGGCCATTTCGACGGGATCACCGCCCAGGGCGGCGACACCGGCGTCGTGCAGGCCATGATAGACGCAAAACACCCGTTCGTACCGTTTGGCGGTGAAACCGAGAACGGGTTTCGGAAATTTTGCTCCAAGTATGCATCCAGCGGGCTAGTTTGCTCATCAGCAGGCACTGGTCCGGCGCAGGTTGCAGTTGCAATGAAAACGGCAATCGACGCGCTGATGGGTAAGGTGGTGCCACAGTCAGTCAAACTTCCCCTGGCAATTGTCGAAGATCCGGATTTCAAGGATGGAGTGAACTTTTACTCTGATCAGTCTGACAACTTCTTCGTCGGCAATTCTTTTCCCACCTGCGGCATCAATTTTACCGCCCAGGAAATCATGAGCCAGGACAAGCAGAATCAGTAGCATTGTTATTGCAACGGAGTATGGCCGCGTGGCATTTGTCCCGCGGCCTGCAATCGCGGACGGGATAATATGACCGACGGAATGGCGCTGTTCCGCATGGAGGGCATTTCCAAACGTTACGGGGGTGTGCATGCCCTCGAAGATGCCGACCTGAAAGTGCACGCCGGGCGGGTTCACGCAATCCTCGGTGAAAATGGCGCGGGCAAATCGACATTGATAAAGGTGATGTCTGGTGTGGTCGCTCCAGATGAGGGTCGTATGTTCCTGGATGGCCGGGAAATCAGCTTTCCCGACCCCGCTGCGGCCAATCGCTCAGGCATTGTATGCATTTTTCAGGAACTCTCCCTGATCCCGGACCTGACGGTCGCGGACAACATTGTTGTCAGCAATCCACCCACGTGGCTCGGGCTTATTGACCACAAGGCGCAGCGCCTAAAGGCAGAAGAAGCGCTGGCAAAAGCAGGCGGTGAAGATATTCATCCACGTGCGCGCGTCGGTGACCTCCCCCTGTCGCGCCAGCAGATTGTAGAGATCGCCAAGGCATTGGCACGCCAACCGCGCGTGTTGATCCTGGATGAGGCAACATCGGCGCTGACCGCCTCCGACGTTACCCGTGTCATGTCGGTGCTCAAACGATTGCGTACCGAGGGAATGGCACTGCTTTATATCTCTCATCGCATGCATGAGATTGCTGAACTCGCCGATGAATGCACGGTGTTTCGCAACGGGCGCAATGTCGAGAGTTATGAAGCCGGTGCCAAATCCGACAACGAGGTAGTGGAGATGATGATCGGCCGCGAATACAAGCACGTATTTCCGGAAAAGCGCCATGTCGATTTGAATGAAGAGACACCGGCACTTGAGGTGAGAAACCTGTCGTGGCTCAGCAAACTCAATAAGATCTCGCTTTCAGTATTGCCCGGCGAGATCGTTGGCCTGGGTGGCCTTGACGGACAGGGACAGCGCGAGCTTCTGCTTGCTTTGTTTGGTGTGTTGAAGAATGTGTCCGGTGAAATTGTCATTGACGGAAAACCGGTGAAGGTGAAAAGCCCGCGCTATGCCAAATCTGACGGGATCAACATGGCGCTCATCCCGGAAGACCGGAAGACCGAGGGGCTGATGCTGCCGATGTCAGTTCTGCAGAATCTGTCTTTCGCTGCACTTGGCTGGTTGTCGACATTCGGTGTGATCAATCGATCTGCCGAAAATTCCGCTGTCAATGACATGATCACTCTTCTCGGCATCCGCAGTGATGGTGTTGACATACCGGTCAGTGCGCTGTCTGGCGGCAACCAGCAGAAAGTGGTCATCGCCAAATGGCTGATGATCTCGCCCAAAATAGTTCTGCTCAACGATCCGACCCGCGGCATCGACGTCGGCACAAAACAGGAATTGTACCAGCTCATGCGCAAGTTGAGTGATGAGGGTGCCGCGATTATCCTGTATTCCACCGATTATGATGAACTTATCGGGTGCTGCCACAAGGTAATGGTAATGTATGACGGCGAAATCAGAACCACACTTTCTGGTGACGAAATTACCGAGCATGCACTTGTTGGCAGCGCGCTGAATATCACACCTCAATCCGGTAAACTGGTTAAAGCGATGGCGGACTACGCATGAAGGACTGGCGGTTTCTCTTGGTGGAGCAACGCGGGACATTGCTTGCGTTCCTGCTTTTCATTGCAATGTTTGCCATCTATGTTTCGAACCATCCGGCGGGCTTTTCCCCCAACGTGGTTCAGACGGCAGCCAACAAGGGTGTTATTCTGGCGCTTGTCGCCATGGCACAGACACTCGTCGTGTTGACTGCAGGTATCGACCTTTCGGTTGGCATGATTTTCATTCTTGCCAACTGCGTTGGATCCCATGTCCTGGGAGGTCCGCCGTGGCAGGTCGCGCTCGGTGTATGCGCTGTAATGGGTACCGGCCTTGCGTGCGGCGCCGTCAACGGGTTGATCGTGATCTATGGACGTTTGCAGCCAATTGTCACGACCATTGCAACCGGCGCAGTCTTCTTCGGGATTGCTCTCTGGCTACGGCCCTATCCGGGTACCAACCCCGAGTTTGCAGCAGGTCTTGCCGATGCGTTCACTGGCAAGCTCTTTGGTACAATTCCTGCCAGCCTGGTTTTTCTTGGCGCTGTTGTACTGCTGATCTGGGTGCCACTGCGACGGTCCGTGGTCGGGCGAACGATATACGCTGTCGGTTCGTCCGAGATGGCTGCATACATGTCGGGCATGCCCACCCGGCTTGCCCGATTCACCGCATTTGCAGTTGGAGGTCTGTTTGCGTCGCTTGCCGGGCTCTTCCTTACCTTTTTTACCTATTCCGGTGAGGCATCACTAGCGAACGGCGACAACTATACCCTGTTTTCCATTGCCGCCGTGGTGCTCGGAGGTGTGTCGCTTTATGGCGGCCGCGGGAGCGCTATTGGCGCCATATTCGGGGCACTGGCCTTCCGCGCCATCGGTGATTTGCTGTTCGTTTTTGACTTCGACCCATTGTGGCAGCCGCTTTTCCAGGGAATCGTTCTGGCACTCGCCATTACATTCGGTGCTGCCCGGCTGTTTCATATCCGCAACCGGCTCGACATGTTTTCGTGAGAGAGGCAAATGACCGACGAAGTCCAAATTCCAGTTCACCGACGTCTGTACATGCGCATCAATCTGCCAATCGTCGTGGCATTCGGCTGTATTGTGGTATTGTTGCTGATCGGCAGCCTGTACTCAAGCAGTTTCCTCTCCCCTGAATATCTACTTCAGCAGCTTAAAGTGGCATCATTTCTCGGAGTAATTGCCACGGGTATGATGTTGATCATTTTGCTCGGGCAGATCGACCTTTCGGTGCCATGGGTCATTACCACCGGTGCGATGATGGCATCAGCAGCAACCGCATACGGACCATTCGGCGAGACACTGGCGGTTCCGTTTGGAGTTTTTTGCGGATTCATGATGGGCTTGGTAAGTGGTGCAGGTGTCGCCTATCTAAGAATCCCGGCTATGATCGTCACGTTGGCCATGAACGTAATCGCGCAAGGGTTGATGGTTGCCTATACTGGCGGCTTTTCGCCCGCCGATTCAGCATCCGCTGGCATGCGCTACCTGGCAACCGGTACATTGGCTTTCGGGATTCCGAATGCCATTCTCGCATGGATCGTGATTGGCGCTTTTGCAGTTTTTGCACTTAATCGAACAACATTCGGCCGTGCCGTCTACGCGATCGGCAACCGTGAGAGTGCAGCCTTCCTGTCAGGCGCCGCGACACAGCGCCTGGTGATGTTTGCTTTTTCAATCTCCGGCGCCCTGGCCGCCTTTGGCGGTGTCCTGCTGGCCGGTTACGCAGGCAAAGCTGCACAGTCTATGGGCGATGCCTACCTTTTGCCGGCCATTGCCTCGGTTGTGCTCGGTGGAACCTCGATCCTCGGTGGGCGAGGTAATTATCTGGGAACGGTCGCCGGGGTAATTCTGGTTACATTGCTGCAGTCGATACTCTCGGTCATGCAGATTGCCGAGTTTGGCCGGCAGATCATATATGGCATTGTCATCCTGGCGATGCTTCTCCTCTACGGCCGCGAGAAAGCATTGCGATGAATAAACCACCGGATTAGTCAGGCTCGAGCAGTGCTTTCACGTTCCACCAGTTCGAACCCAAGATTGACGGTGCGTTCAACGGGCGGGTTCCCTGAAATGGAAGCGATCAACATGTCTATGGCAGTGCGGCCCATCTCGTAACGGTAGGTTCTTACGCTGGTGAGCGTTGGATGCACCGTAGTGGCGATATCGAAATTGTTGAATCCGGAAATCCCGAAGTCTTCGGGAATTCGGATACGCCGCCGCTGGCATTCAAAAAGCGCGCCAAGCGCGATATCGTCGTTGTTTGCCTGCAATGCATCCGCTTCGGGGTTGCGCGCAAAAAGTTCTGAAAGCAGCTGGCCACCGAGAAGTACAGTTGAATGTTTGTGCGTCGTAACTATCAGGCGCTCGTCAAACAACCCCGCAGTTTGCATTGCGATACTGTAGCCTTCAAGGCGTTGTCGGGTGCGTGTGTCCATTTGAGCCGCGAGAAACCCGATCCGTCGATAGGAATGTGCGAGCAGAGCTGCAGTAGCTGTTCTGGCTGCCTCCCGATGGTCGAGTCCGACTGCCATGTCGACCGGGTCGGGCGACAGATCCATGATCTGCACGACCGGGCAATTGTTGGCCTTGAGCAGATTGCGCGCTTCGCCTGACAGGTCGCACCCGGTTACCAGTAGCGCTGCGGGACGCTGCCCCAGAAATAACCGTAACAGTTCTTCTTCCTTGATAGAGGAATAGTTCGTGTTTCCGAGTTGTGCCTGATACTGGGTGTTCTCAATGGCGTCGTAAATCCCGCGCAGGACATCGGCGAAAACCGAGTTGGTGACCGACGGAATGATCACCCCAATGACATTGGTATGCGCTGATGCGAGCGCCCGGGCCGCCGTATTTGGTACATAACCAATTTCCGCGACAACCCGGTTGATTCTTTCACGCAACACTGCAGAGACCGCCTCAGGCTTGCGAAGCGCCCGCGAAGCAGTAATAGCGCTAACATTGGCGGCTCTGGCGACGTCTGCCAGCGTTGGTTTGCCTGATTTTCTGCGGATTTTCGCCAAAACCTACTCCATATTTTCAGAAAATTATAGGGGGTTCCAAACTTTATTGCTAGCGCTATCATCAGGATACCCATGCACGGGCAGGAACACGCAAGACGCAAAGGAGCAAGAACTGGACATAATCGATACACATCAGCATCTGATCTATCGCGACAAACTTGGTTATGGCTGGACTGGAAGGATCCCGGTTCTTTCAACGGGAAATTTCACCCGGGATGAATACGCAGCCCTGATCAGGGGAACCGGCGTCAGCGGAACAGTGTTTATGGAGACGGGAGTAGATGACGCCGACTATCAGACCGAAGCGAGGCTTGTTTCGAGCTTTGTCGGCCATAACAACATGCTGGGTCAGATCGCGTCCTGCCGGCCTGAATCAGATGCCGGTTTTGATTCCTGGCTGGACGAATGCACCGGGCTTGGCGTGGTCGGTTTCAGGCGACTCCTTCAAGGCATGCCGGACGATCTGCCGGAAAGCGGTATCTTCCGCCGCAATCTGCGCAAGATTGGTGCCCGAAACCAGGTTTTCGACATCTGCGTGCAGGCGCGGCAACTGCAACAGGCTGTCGCCCTGGCTAAAGCCTGCGACGAACAAATGCTTGTGCTGGACCATTGCGGCGTCCCGGACATCGCTGGAGGCGACTTCAGGGACTGGGCAGTCAGCATCGATCAGTTGTCGGCACTGCCGCATGTCCGGGTCAAGCTGTCGGGTCTGACGGCCTATTGCAATCCCGGCACCGCTACCCGGCAACTTCTCCAGCCCTGGGTGGATCACGTGATCGGATGTTTTGGCGCAAAACGCATACTTTGGGGTGGCGACTGGCCGGTTGTCAATCTTGGCGCCGGACTGCGCGGTTGGATCGACTTGACCAAGATCCTGATTTCGCAATTATCAAATGAGGAGCAGGCTGCGATCCTCCATGGCACCGCGCTTGAAACTTATCATCTTCCGGCTGTGCAGCAAACGTCGGCATCCGCAAGTTGATGGCGCGGCGGGGTAAGTCAGCGACCGATCTGCTTCGCCGAGGTTTTCCCACCTTTCAAAAATCGCAAGGTCAGATAATGCGAAGCCGTCAAACCATATGCCGAATCTTACCATTTGAGCCCGGAAACACTACTGCGGTCTAATACTCGACCTTAATCAGGTACAACCCATCCGGCGGGGCGACCGGACCACATGCGGCGCGATCTGCTGCCTGCAGCGCATCGCGCACGTCGACTGGCGACCACTTTCCCTCACCTGCCAGTTTCAGGGTTCCGACCAGTGAGCGGACCTGATTGTGTAAAAAAGACCTGGCCGATGCGCGCACGACAATGTCCCGGCCCCGCCGGGTCACATCCAGCCTGTCCAGCGTTTTGACCGGTGATTTTGACTGGCACTGGCTTGATCTGAATGTTGTGAAGTCATGATGACCGGTCAATTCCTGTGCCGCTTCATGCATGGCTGCCTCGTCAAGACCAAATGGCACCCACCACACCCGGTGACGATCCAGCGCAGGCGGTACCCTGCTGTCTCTGACCAGATACTCGTAATGACGTCCCGTTGCAGAGAACCTGGCATGGAAGCTGTCGTCCACTTCGCAGATATCAAACACGCTTATGGGATCAGGCCGCACCTGTGCATTGATGGCAGCCATGAGCTTTTCAGGCACCCACACCTTGTCGAGATCGATGTGGGCCACCTGGCCGAGCGCATGAACGCCTGCATCAGTTCGCCCGGCGCCAAACAGTGTCGCCGGGTTGTGTCCGAGACGGGACACCGCATCTTCAATCGCAGCCTGCACGGACGGCTGGCCATTCTGGCGCTGCCAGCCTGAAAACGGAGAACCGTCATACTCTATGGTCATGCGATAGCGTGGCATCAGGCTTATCCCGCCTTCGAGCCGGTCGCAGGCTTCAGTCCGTTTAGAAAGGTCACCAGGTCCATCGCAGATTTACCTTCGCGCTGCAGGCGCACAGGGCGTATCGCGCCCACCTTGCAGGCAATTGCAAGGCGCTCGTCCAGCACTGTGCCGGGAGACCCGGACTTGTCTGACACCGGTTCGGCCTCAAGCAGTTTGACCCGCACCGGTTTATCGGAACCCTGCAACACGCACCAGGCGCCCGGAAACGGCGATAGGCCATGCACATGCCGCAACACCTCACCCACTGGTCGCGCAAAGTCTATGTGCGTTTCCTGCTTGCTGATCTTGGCAGCGTAGGTAACGCCTTCATCTGCTTGTGGAGTTGCCTGCAGTATACCGGTTGTCTGCAGTTGCACCAGTACATCACTCATTGCTTCAGCACCGGCTTGAGCCAGTTGGTCATGCAAAATTTTCGAAGTAGTCCGGTCTGTTATCGGCACGCGGTGTTCATGCACCACAGCCCCGGTGTCGAGTCCTGGCTCCATTTGCATGATTGCGACCCCTGTCTCCGTGTCGCCTGCCATGATTGCCCGCTGGATCGGCGCCGCTCCGCGCCAGCGCGGCAAAAGCGAAGCATGAACGTTCAGGCAGCCGAACCGCGGTGCCTGCAAAACGGCGTCCGGCAAAATCAGCCCGTAGGCCACGACGATGGCCACATCCGCCTTCAGGTTATCGAATGCCACATGTTCTTCGTCGGGTTTCAACGAAACCGGTGTGCGCACCTCGATCCCGTGCGACTCTGCAAACTCGTGCACGGGTGTCCTGCGTGCCTCCAGCCCGCGGCGCCCCGCTGCCCGGGGTGGCTGAGTGTAGACGGCCGCCAGGCCGTGACCGTCATTTATGATGCGTGACAGTGTCGGCACGGAGAACTCGGGCGTTCCCATAAAGACAATCCGCAAGCTCACACGTTTTCTCGCTGCTGGCGCGCCTGTTTGGTAAATTTGCGTATGATCGTCCCGCGTTTCAGCCGGGACAGATAGTCAATGAACAAGATACCATTCAAATGGTCAATCTCGTGTTGCAGTACCGTGGCCATCAGACCGTCGTAGTGCGCCTCCTGCAGTTTTCCGTCGCGATCCAGGTAAGACACCCGAACCTCTGCAGGACGTTCTATATTGTCAAATACTTCGGGGATGGACAGGCAGCCTTCTTCATACTCGGATGATTCGTCGCTGCTCCAGACAATTTCCGGGTTGATGAACGCCATCGGAGACCTCGCTTCCTCGTCCTTGGCAATATCCACGACCAGCAATCGTCTCAGAACCCCGACCTGCACCGCTGCAAGTCCAATCCCCGGTGCATCATACATGGTTGCCAGCATATCATCGGCCAATCGGCGCAGTTCGTCATCCACGCGCTCCACCGGCTGCGAAATTTTTTTCAGTATCGGGTCAGGCAGTTTGACGATTTCGCGAATGGCCATGAACAAGGGTGTCCAGTTTCTAGATGCATTGGGTCATCAGATAAGCAATCGTCATGCCGGGGTCAACGCACAGAACAAGTCATGCCTTTCGCAGCCACGTGATCAGCCGGTCCAGGGCTTCATCGAGGTTATCCGGATCACGCAGATAGCACATTCGCAAAAAACCCTCGCCGCCGGGTCCGAATGTTCCACCAGGCGCCAGGCCGACATTGGCCTCATCGATAATACGCAACGTGGCGCCCAGGCTGTCAGACAGGCCATCTATGCGGAAAAAGTTATAGAAGGCGCCATTGGGTTGTTCAAAGCTGACATTGTTGAGTTGCCCCAGCGCATCGGCAACTTTATCCCGGCACGAACGCGCCAGTTCAACCTGCATTTCCACGAAGTCTTCGCCCTTTTCAATGGCGGCCAATGCCCCTTTTTGCATGAAGGCGGCGGTGCCGGACGTGTTGTACTGGATAATGCGTTCAATTGCCGGGCCAAGGGCAGACGGCGCCTGCAGCCAGCCGACACGCCAGCCGGTCATTGCCCAGTTCTTGGAGAATGTGTTGATGTAGATGACCCGCTCATCCTGATCGCACACATCCATGAAGGAGGGCGAACGAGCCGGCCCGGAACCGTAATCACCATAGTAGAATCGCGAGTAGACCTCGTCTGCCAGTATCCACACTCCGGCCTTGCGGGCCATGTCGCGAATGGCAACCAGGTCTTCGCGTGATGCGACCCAGCCTATCGGATTGGACGGTGTTATCAGGCAGATTGCTCTGGTCTTCGGGCCTATACAGTCTCGCATCTTGTCCAGGTCAAGCGACCATTTTTGCTGGTCGTACAACATCGGTACAAACACGGGCCTTGCTTCCATCATGCGCATTGGCCCCGGAAAGTTTGGCCATGCGGGCGAAGGAATGACAATTTCATCATCCTTGTCCGCCAGCAATTGCAGGGCCACCTGAATTGCCTGCATGCCGCCGCCGGTGACAAAAAACCGTTCGCTGGAAAACCGGCCTGGCCAGAGTCTTTCGTGATATCTGGCAAGCGCGTTGCGCAGTTCAGGCAGGCCGCGTTGCCAGGTGTAGAATGTTTCTCCGTCAAACAGGGCCCTTGAGGCTGCTTCGCAGATGAATTCAGGCGTTTTGAACGGGCCTTCTCCAGTCCATAGCGGGATCAGGCCTTTGCGTCCAAACCCGTGATTGACTGCACTCAGAATGCCGCTGTCGGGTTCATCCTGCTGACTTTGACGGATGCCGGATACCAGCAAGTCTGGGGTGAGAGTCGTCATTCGATGATCGCCATATGTTTGAAGGACCGTTGCTTTAAATCAGTATTTCAATCCATCGCCCCAGGCAATCGGTAACCCCGGCTTGCGTACATGTACAATCCGGGGTTCAACATCGCAGGGTCCGGCCCAGGGTTGAAATCAGCGCTTTTTCAACAGGTCACGAATTTCAGTCAGCAGCACAATGTCAGCCGGCGGAGCAGCAGGTGCAGCTTCTTCCTGCTTTTTCATCGAGTTGGCTGCGCGCACCACCAGGAACAGAATGAAAGCCACTATCAGGAAGTTGACGACTGCAGTGACAAAGCTGCCATAGGCGAGTACGGCTCCCTGTTCCCTGGCTGCTTCCAGCGTGTCTGCCGTGATACCGCTGGCTAGTGGCGCAAACATGTTGGAAAAATCCACACCACCGGAAATGGCTCCCACGATCGGCATGATAATATCGTCCACCAGGGATTTCACTATGAGGCCGAACGCGCCGGCAATAATTACACCGATGGCGAGGTCGAGCACGTTGCCCTTGAAGGCAAACTCTTTGAACTCTTTTAACAAGGCAATTCCTCTCTGGATTTTGTCTGCAAACCTCACTGCGGGCGGCAAAAAATTTGAAACTTTCAGCATCAGTTACAGTGAAGCAGGATCGGGCACAAAGTAAGCCCTGTGAGCCCAATTACAATCTGAAATTGCATACGGGAGCGATACCTGTTCACGTGAACCCGTAAAGGTGCGCCGGCGTTTTGGAAGCGATCCGTCTTTTGGCTTTTGATTGGTTCAAACAGAAGCCATACTGGCCTTTGTGTTCAATTGTCAGCAAACCGTGATCTGCTAGACTTGGGGACGATCTGCCAGAAATGGCGATAGACCGAAAGGTTCTGGTACGCCTGTCATGCTTTCCACCTGGGGTGTCATTCTTATCGCTTTGGGCTATGTAGGCGGCTTGTTCGCCATTGCGGCCTATGGTGACCGGGCGTCGTCCGGCATGCGGCGTGGTGTGGGACGGCCCTATGTATATGCCCTGTCGCTGGCGGTGTACTGCACGTCCTGGACATTTTACGGCAGTGTTGGACTTGCATCGACGTCCGGTTATTATTTCCTGCCGATTTATCTCGGGCCGATATTGCTGATCGGGCTGGGCTGGCCGTTGATCCGGCGCATTGTCAGCCTGTCCAAGGCTCAGAACATCACATCGATTGCCGATTTTCTTGCGGCCAGGTACGGCAAGAACCAGGTGCTCGGCGGGATCGCCGCCTTCGTCGCGGTTATCGGTGTAATTCCCTATATCTCCCTGCAGTTGAAGGCGGTTTCCCTGTCTCTGAGCGCGCTGGGACCTCTGGGTGTTGATACGGGAATTCTGGAAACCGGCTTCGGCGACGTTCCGATGTTTGTCGCCATATCCATGGCTATTTTTGCCATCCTGTTTGGTACCCGACACGCAGATGCGACGGAGCATCAAAATGGCCTGATATTGTCGGTTGCCGCGGAAAGTCTGGTCAAGCTGATCGCTTTCATAGCGGTTGGAGCTTTCATTACTTTTGCCATGATGGGTGGTCCGGCACAATTGTATGAACGTGCCGTTCAAAACACTGAAATTGTTAACCTTTTCAGTGAACCAATCGACGTTTCCCGATTCGCGACAATGACCTTTCTGGCGGTCTGTGCGGTGATTCTGCTGCCGCGCCAGTTTCACCTGGCGGTCGTGGAGAATACATCGCTGGATGATGTTCGAAAGGCCTCCTGGACGTTTCCGCTATATCTGGTGATGATCAATATCTTCGTAATACCGATAGCGATTGCCGGACTGTTGACGTTCAAGGGACAGGCCGTTGACGGGGACACATTTGTACTGGCACTACCGGTGGCGGATGGTCAGCCGCTACTGGCGATGATCGCGTTCATCGGTGGCTTGTCGGCCGCAACTGCAATGGTGATCGTTGAAACCGTTGCGCTGTCCATCATGGTGTGCAACTCGATCGTGATGCCATTGATGCTGCGCCGTGCCAGCGGCCAGATGTGGCAGGGCGACATGACCTCGCGCATTTTGCAGATCAGGCGTGTTGCCATCGGCGCAATCGTTGTGCTTGCCTACTCCTACTACCTGATGATCGGAAACAACGCGGCCCTGGCCCAGACGGGGCTGGTGTCCTTCGCCGCCGTGGCACAGTTCGCGCCGGCTTTTTTCATAGGCCTGATCTGGACACGAGGTAATGCCCGCGGCGCCATGTTCGGCCTTGTGGCCGGTTTTGTTGTCTGGACATACACCCTGCTGGTGCCATTGTTTGCAGACGCCGGCTGGTTGCCGGCCAGCCTGATGAGCGACGGTCCCCTGCATATTGAAATGTTGCGGCCCCGCCGTTTGTTTGGCAGCGATCTTGATGCGCTGACCCACGGCGTCCTGTGGTCAATGGCGGCCAACATCGGCATCTACATTCTGGTCTCGATGTTGACCAGGGTTGATCCGATTGAGCGGACACAGGCGCTGGCATTTGTACCCAGTGGACAAGCTGTAGCAATGCCCGCACAAAGCCAGCCCGAAGTTACAATCAGGCAGCTGCAGGCCACGGTTGAAAGATATCTTGGCAAGGAACGCACCAAGCGTTCGTTTGACGAACTGGATCTGTCGCGGGCGGCAAAACTGAAACCGCGCAGCATGGCGGATCAGGAAACACTGAAATTTGCCGAGCGCCTGCTGGCCAGCGCCATCGGTACCGCGTCAGCACGCGTCGTCATGGCGCTCCTGCTGCAACGCGGCGCCGGTCACACCGCCGGAGCCATGCGCTTGCTGGACGATGCCTCGGATGCCATCGTTTACAATCGTGATCTTCTGCAATCGGCGATAGATCATGTGGAGCAGGGGATTGGGGTGTTTGATCACCATCTTGCACTTGTGTGCTGGAACACGCAGTTTCGTAATTTGCTCAACCTGCCTCCGGAGTTTGGTCGCGTCGGAGTGCCGCTCGCAGACGTTGTGAGCCGGCTCGATTTGGAATTCGTGCTCGGTAATGCCGGGAAACACGAAGCAGGCATGCAGCTTTTGCGCCTGCTGGCAAACAGGACAGATGCCTTCCAGCTTCGCAGCAGGCAAGCAAACAGGGTGCTGGAAGTTCGCGGCAACGCCATGCCGGACGATGGCCGGGTGATTACCTTTGCCGATATCACCGAACGGGTTCACGCATCCGAAGCGCTGGAGCAACGTGTAAACGAGAGAACTGCAGAACTGACGAAGCTGAACACGCAGCTGGAAAAGGCGCGCGCTGATGCTGTTGAGATCAATGCCGGCAAGACCAGGTTCATAGCTGCTGCATCGCATGACATCCTGCAGCCACTGAATGCCGCGCGGTTGTTTACTTCTTCCTTGATGGAAAGGACATCGTCTGTGCAGGAAGGTCAGCTGGTGCGCAATGTTGATCTTTCGCTCGAGGCAGTTGAAGAAATCCTCTCGGCACTGCTGGATATGTCCCGCCTGGACGCAGGCGCTATCAAACCCGATCTGTCGACGTTCTCGCTCAACGGCATTCTCAATCAGTTGCGCACCGAGTTTTCGGTTGCAGCGGAAGAAAAACACCTTGAGCTGACCATAATGCCATGCAGCAGAATGGTCTACTCGGATCGCCGCCTGATACGGCGCATTCTGCAGAATCTGCTAAGCAATGCCATCAAATACACTGTTGCCGGCAGGGTTTTGATGGGTGCGAGGGTTCGCGATGACCGGCTTTGCGTTGAGGTCCATGACACCGGACCCGGGATCCCGCACGACAAGCAGCAGCTTGTATATCGTGAGTTTGAGCGTCTGGAATCTCCAGGCTCCGATATTCAGGGCCTGGGTTTGGGGCTGTCCATAGTTGAACGGATGGCAAGGGTACTGGAACATCCCCTGACGCTGAAATCGGAATCGGGATCAGGCTGCCTGTTCAGGCTCGACCTGCCGCTTGCAAGCGGCAAGGATCAGGCCGCTCCTGTCCGTTCACCGGCGCCGGTACGCGCTACCGCAAGCCTTGCAGGCCTGTCCGTATTGGTGGTTGACAACGAGCAGTCAATTATCGACGGGATGAGTGCTTTGCTCGGCGGTTGGGGTTGTGTAGTGACAGCGGCGAAATCTGCCGAAGCAGTGCGTGACCTCGCAGCACGGCATCAGTCCTGGCCATACGATGCCCTGTTGATGGATTATCATCTTGGTGCGGAAAACGGTCTTGAACTGATAGATGAACTGCGCGCACGCAATGGTGCGACTTTTCCTGCCGCCCTGATCACGGCAGAGCGTTCAGCGGCCGTTCAGGCAGCGTCAGAAGCTGTCGGTGTCGTCTACCTGCGCAAGCCTGTGCGCCCCGCCGTTTTGCGCACAGTGTTGATGATGGCTCAATCCAGCACGGAAGCAGCTGAATAAGACCAAACCTTAGCCGGAAAGGCGTGCATCGCTGACATCTGTTTGTTCGCCATCAATGCGTGATGCCGCAATCACGGCCTGGGTCCGGCTGTCGACATTCAGCTTTTGCAGTATTGCCGATACGTGCGCCTTGACGGTGGCCTCCGATACGGACAGTTCATAGGCAATCTGTTTGTTGAGCAGCCCTTCCCGCAACATCATCAGCACCCGGGTCTGTTGTGGTGTCAGGGTGGACAGGCGTCTGGCGAGATCGTCGGTTTCTGCATTGCATTGCGAATTCAGATCAACACTATCGGGCAACCAGACGTCGCCCTTGAGTACTGCCGAGATCGCTGCCTGCATATCTTCGACCGGCGCGGATTTGGGGATGAAGCCCAATGCGCCCAGCGACATCGACCGGCTGATTACGCTGGATTCCTCGCTTCCCGAGACAACAACAACCGGCACCAGCGGGAACTGCGCGCGCATCAGCATCAGTCCCGAAAAACCGTGTACGCCGGGCATCTTCAGGTCGAGCAGTACGAGATCCACGTCGTCACTTGTGGTCAGTATGTCCAGTGCTTCGGTCAATGAACCCGCATCGTCGAAAATCACGTCCGTCAGGGCATCCTGCAGGGCAAGCCGCAATGCATCCCGAAACAACGGATGATCGTCTGCAATAATGATGCGATATGGCATTCGCAGGCTCCCTGACGCCTTTCAGCTGATTCTTTTTGTTGGCGGCAAAGTGTTTGTCGGCACCCGAAATATACACCACCATCGGTTGCCGGTGAAAAAACCGGCCATTTGCACGATATTCGGGCGTTATCTTGCTATTGTCCAGCCTGTTGTTGTAGTATCAATTGCGCTGGCCTCAGAATTGCCTAGGTTTGGCCAATCTGTTGTCGCGAATGACAAGCATTGTGTATTGCAGCAGAGGGGTCTGCCCAAAACATTGTTGGACGTTTAATCGCTTCATGCAACTTTTCGGCAATCTTCAAACCCTTCTCTCCTGACGGCGCACCGGATTTTCCAGCGCTGTTACAGATTCGGAATTGGTCGCGTGGCTCCTGTCGCCGTCCCGAGCAGCGCGTACCATGCTCGCCCGTACATCCTGAAAGGGAAGTACGGGCGAGCGACCATTTTAAAGCCTGTTCTACCGGTTTGATTGTCGTGGTTTTGGCAGGTCCTGCGATTTTGCACAACACAATCTGATCAGTGTGTGTTTTAGAATTCACGCCGCACCCAGGCTTCGAAGGCGTCCAGCCATGTTTTCAGGAACTTTGCGGTTTCGCCATCTGCGAGACTGCCATCATCTGCAAACTTGGTCGGTGCAGATCCCACGAACACTTCGGGTCTCGACATTGTAAGGGCTGACAGTGCCACCAGGTTCTGGCGTAAATGGTACTGCGAACGTGCAGTGCCGACAGGCCCCCCGGACGCTCCAACGATACCGGTCGGCTTGTTCGCGAACGGCTGATGTTTCACGCGGCTGATCCAGTCCGTCGCATTCTTCAGGCCGCCAGGGATGGAGAAATTGTATTCCGGCGTTGCGATGATCACACCGTCGGAAGCGCGGATTTTTTCCACCAGGTCTGTCACGGTGACGGGCACTCCCGTAGCGTCCTCGTCGTCACCGTCATATACCGGAATACCTTTCAATCTGGTGATGTCCATCGACATGGTTTCATCGGCGATACTCTGCATGGCCCGCAACAGGCGGGTGTTGAAGGATTTGCTGCGCAGGCTACCGGAGATAGCAAGGATGTTCAGTTTGGCTGGCATTACGTTTTTCCCGATTTGAGGCTGAGGCAGTCAGGTGGACAATGGCGCTGCAGCGAGATTGGTTCCTGTGAGCCCATATAATTGCTCCATACCCTTCTTGTAGTGTCAATAAGTTGCTCGTCCACCGGACAGGTCAAACACGGCACCGGTGGTAAAGCTGTTTTGCGGAGAAACGATCCACGCAATCATGTCGGCGGCCTCGTCGACCTGCAGAAACCTGTTGCGCGGTATCTTGGATAACATGTAATCGATGTGCTCCTGTTTCATCTGATCAAAAATTCTGGTTTTTGCAGCCGCAGGCGTCACGCAGTTAACCGCAATGTCCTGATCTGCCAGTTCCTTGCCAAGCGACTTGGTCAGCGCAATCACCGCGGCCTTGGAAGCCGAATAGGCAGACGCATTTGGATTGCCTTCCTTGCCGGCGATGGAAGCGATATTGCAGATGCGGCCATAACCGCGTTCAACCATGCCGGGGACAATTGCCTTGTTGACGTAAAACGTGCCGTTCAGATTGATATCGATGACCTGACGCCAAGCAGCTGAGTCATAATCTGCCACGGGAGCGTTGGGCCCGGCTATGCCGGCACTGTTTACCAGAATTGAAACCGGACCCAACGCATTTTCTGTGGCCAAGAGCGTAGCAGCGATGGCAGTTTCGTCCGTGACATCCACTGCAAAACCTGCCGCTTCAGCGCCAAGTTCGCCGGCCGCCGTGCTCGCAAGTTTTCCATCCATGTCCCACAATGCCGTTTTAGCGCCTGCCTTTGCCAGGGCTTGTGCCACTGCAAGTCCGATGCCCTGAGCTCCCCCGGTAATCACGGCCACCTGGCCAGCAAGATCAATTTGCATCATATCGGTCAAGTGCCTTCTGCCTGTGAACCCTTCAGGCCATATCGAATAGCAGAAACTCGGCGGCGTCGAGAGCCTTGATGTGGATTTCTACTTCGCCGGATATGGCAATGCCATCACCGGCGCGCATTTGCTCGCCATTTACCATCAACTCACCGGAGGCAAGCTGAATCCACTGGCCGCGGCCTGCTTCAGGCTTGTGGCTCACGGACATGCCGGTGTCGAGCAAACTGGCGTACACGTCAGCCTGTTGATGGATGTGAAGTGCGCCGCTGTCCGGTGTGCCTGAAATCACCAGCCTCAGCGTGTTGTGGCGTTCTGCACGATCAAAATGACGCTGCTCATAGGAGGGCTCAATTCCCTCCGTATCAGGCATGATCCAGATCTGCAGGAAATGTACCGGCTCTGTTCTGGATGCGTTGAACTCGGAGTGTCTTATGCCGGTGCCGGCGGACATGCGCTGAACATCTCCCGGGCCGATCACCGAGCCTGAACCAGAGGAATCCCTGTGCTCAAGGCCACCATCCAGCACATAGGAGATGATCTCCCTGTCGGCATGGCCGTGAGTGTCAAATCCACCGCCTGGCGAGTCCATGTCCTCGTTGATGACCCGCAACGGACCAAAACCCATGTGCTTCGGGTCACGATATCCACCAAACGAAAAACTGTGCTTTGATCTGAGCCAGCCGAAATCGGCCTGGCCACGCTGTTCTGAAGGCCTGAGTTGCAACATTGTCCTGTCTCCCGTTGCCGGCAATCCAGGGCCGGCAAATTGCTTGAAGTATTGCAATGCAAGATAATAGTCAGGTTTGTTGAGACAATTACCTATAATATATACGCATTGTTACCATTTATGATACAATAAGACATGGATAGATTCGACTGTATGAAGGCCCTGGTGGCCGCTGTGGACGAAGGCGGGTTTGCTGCTGCGGGACGCAGGCTTGGCTTGTCACGGGTGCAGGTGTCACGGCTTGTTATGTCGCTGGAAGATCATCTGCAGGCTCAATTGCTGGTGCGCACCACCCGCACCATGGCGTTGACGGAAGCCGGGCAGGTTTTCGTCGAGCGTGCGCGCATTCTTGTCAATGACATGGAGGAAGCCGAGGCGGCAACGGGTGACCTGACCGGAAAGTTGACGGGGCTGCTGCGGATCAATGCTCCAGTGACATTCGGCGTAACTCACATAGCGCCCGCGGTCAGTGATTTCATGCGCCAGCACACCGGCATAGTGGTTTCGCTGAGCGTCAATGACCGCTTAATCGATCCCTACGAGGATGGCTGTGATCTCACCTTGCGTATTGGCGATCTGGCGCCGTCATCACTGATCGCCAGAAAAATCTGCGCGATCAGGCGCCTCATGTGCGCCAGTCCCGACTATCTTGCTGATCGGGGTCGTCCACGCACCCCCGCCGATCTGGCAGACCATGCGTTGTTGCACTATGGCCACATGGCCAATGAATTGCACTGGCCCCTGCGTGGTCCCGGGTCATCGAACCGGTTGCCGGTTTCACCTGTACTGTATTCCAACAATGGCGATGTGTTGAAAATGGCAAGCGTGGCCGGCCAGGGAATAACTCTGCTGCCAGCCTTTATAGTTGTCGATGAACTGGCAAGAGGATCACTGCTTCCGGTACTTGAAGGTTTCGAACCTGCACCGGTAGCACTGCACGCGGTCTATCCGCCGGACAGGTATCGCCCGGTCAAGACGCGGGCATTTGTGGAATTCCTCTCGCAACGGTTTCTCCGCCGCCCGCCTGGCGGCCCGGTGTAGCGTTCACGAAGGTGTTTCTGGCTGTCTGATGGTTTTGTAGGCCGCAAGTGCTGCATCGCGCGTCTCGCCCAGATCGACAATGGGTCTGGGATAGGTGGTGCCGAGTTCCACGCCGGAGCCGGCAAGCAGTTCCGTCGGCGCCAGCCATGGTTTGTGGATGAATTTGGCCGGTATTGCCCGCAATTCCGGCACCCATTGGCGCACGTAGGCACCTTCTTTGTCGAACTTCTCACCCTGCAGGACGGGGTTGAATATGCGGAAGTAGGGGGCTGCATCTGCACCACATCCTGCCACCCACTGCCAGCTTGCCGAATTTGCACCGATGTCGGCATCGACCAGCGTATCGCGGAACCATTGCTCTCCCTGCTGCCAGGCTACGCGCAGATTTTTTACCAGGAACGAGGCAACCACCATGCGCACCCGGTTGTGCATCCATCCCGTTGCCCACAATTCGCGCATCCCGGCATCCACAATCGGGTATCCGGTCAGCCCCTGTTTCCAGCACTGCAGTTTTGCGGTGTCATTCAGCCAGGGAAAACCGGCAAATTCCGGTTTGAACGGGTCTGTAGGCAAAGCCGGCCAGTGATGCAGCAAATGGTAAGAGAATTCGCGCCACAGGAGTTCCTTTTCGAACGTCCGGCAGCCGCGATCAATGCTGTGCTGTGCTGTTGCGGCAGCATGACGTGTTGCAGTCCAGCACTGCAGCGGACTGATCTCGCCGAAATGCAGGTGGGCGGACAGGCGAGAAGTTCCGTAGACAGCAGGCCTGTCGCGCGCCTGGGGGTATTCAGCAACGCCGTGTTGCAGAAAGTGCCTCAATTTCTCCCGGGCTCCGATTTCTCCGGGCGACCAGCGTTCCTGGAATCTTGCGGCCCAGTCGGGTTGCGGACGATAGAGATCGAGGTCACCGGGATGGATGCCGGGCACCTTTTCCTGATGGAACCTGATCGCCGCCGGCGCTGGCCTGGGAACTCTTTCAAGGTCCCGGGAAAGGCACTTTTGAGAAAACGGTGTGAAGACCTTGTATGGGCCGTTGGTTGCAGTCCTGATGGATTCCGGTTCATGTAACAGGAATCCGGAGAACCGTTTGCAATCGGCACCTGCACTGCTGCAGGCCGCTGCAATTTTATCCTCCAGCTCGCCGGACCATGGAGCATACCCCCGCGAAAAATAAACCGCTTGCGCATTGGTCTGTTCGACAAGTTGACCGAGTATTGTGCTGGCCTCGCCGCGGCGAATAATCAACCCACCCCCCAGTGCCTCGATCGATGAGGTCAGTGAAGCAAGTGATTGCTGCAACCACCAGCGCGATGCTCTTCCGGGCGCAAGCGGGCCGGGCGTCACATCATCCAGAATGTAGACCGGGACAATGGGATGGCCGGATGAAACTGCACTGTGAAGGCAGGCATTGTCTGCCAGGCGCAGGTCCTGGGTAAACCAGACAATAATCGGTTGATCACTCACGGAGTTGCTGCGCTAACTTTCAGCTATTGCAAAACGGCTGATCTTGAAACGCATGCGGTTCATCCCATCTCGCCAGTATCAATTGCCGGACGCAGTCATGCCGCCGCTCTCAACCCGTGATTCAAGCAGCCGGGAAAGCCAGTCCGGGTCCATTTCCGGTACCGAGGACAACAACAGCTGCGTGTAATCGGGATGGGGTGGAGACAGGATATCATTCTTCATGCCCTGTTCAACCACCCGGCCCTGGAACATCACCACGATCTGGTCGGAAATTGCTTTCACCGTGGCAATATCGTGGGTGATGAACAGATAAGTGATGTTGAATTCCTTCTGCAACCGCAAGAGCAGCTTTAATATGCCTTCCTGCACGATCTGGTCAAGCGCGGAGGTAACTTCATCACAAATGATCAGTTCAGGCTCGGCTGCGAGCGCTCGCGCGATGCATATGCGCTGCTTCTGGCCGCCCGACAATTCGTGGGGCAGCCGCTCCATGAAGCTGTCATCCAGCTCGATCATCTTGAGTAGTTCGGAAATCCGTTCATCCAGTTTGCGGCCTGAAAGTCCGAGGTAGAACTCAAGCGGCCGGCCGATAATACCGCGAACCGTATGCTTGGGGTTCATGGCTGTGTCGGCCATCTGATAAATCATCTGAATGCGGCGCAGCTGATCCTTCGAACGGTCTTTCAGGGCCAATGGAAGGGGTTTGTCATTGAACAGTATGTCGCCTTTGATGGGCGGCAAAAGGCCGGTAATCGCGCGCGCTGTTGTCGACTTGCCCGATCCGGACTCACCCACTACGGCAACGGTGGACCCGCGGGGTATGTCTATGGTCACATCGTCCAGCACCTTGATTCCGCCGCCATAACTGGCATCGACACCATTTACCCGCAGGACGATATCCTCACTGGTTTCCTGTGGCTTTTCCAGTGAACGCACCGCCCACAATGATTTCGTATAGGGCATTTCCGGCTTTTTCAGCATTTGCCGCGCCGGAGCATCTTCAACCGTTTCACCATAGCGCAACACCTTGATGACATCTGCCATCTGCGCCACAACAGCAAGATCATGGGTTATGTAAATTGCCGCCGTATGGAATTTTTCGACAATGTCCCGCATGGCGGCCAGAACTTCCACCTGGGTTGTCACGTCAAGCGCTGTTGTGGGCTCGTCGAATATGATGAGGTCAGGGCGCGATGACATTGCCATGGCGGTCATCGCCCGCTGCAACTGCCCACCGGAAACCTGATGTGGGTAACGCTCGCCAATAGTGTTCGGGCTGGGTAACTGCAGTGCCGCAAACAGTTCACGTGCATCTGCCTTGGCCTCATCCTCCGGCCGCAGGCCATGCCCGACGGTTGCCTCGACACACTGATCGATCAGCCGGTGGGCCGGATTGAACGATGCAGCGGCACTTTGCGCTACATAGGCTATCCGGGATCCATGCAGTTTGCGCAATCGCGCGTCACTCATGTTGCGCAGGTCCATGCCGTCAAACTGGATCGTGCCGTCGGTAATCCGGCAACCTGGCTGGGCGTATCCCATGGCAGCTTTGCCCAGTGTCGACTTGCCGGCGCCGGACTCGCCAATCAGACCCATGACCTCACCGCGATGCAGCTTCAGGTCGACCCCCTTGATGATAGGGTGCCAGATATCGTCAGAAAACCCTTCGATGCGAATATCACGCATATCCAGCAGAAGGTCGCCTGCAGTGCGGTCGCCGGAATTATTTTTCATCACGGATACCACTCGTTTTGTGCAGGAACCAGTCGACCACGAAATTCACCGCCACGGTAAGAAGCGCAATCGCTGCTGCCGGCAACAATGGATAACGCGCAACTGACAGGTCGAACTGTGCATAGGATATGTACTCGGCGTTTTCCTTCACCATGGATCCCCAATCCGCGGTAGGCGGCTGCAGGCCCACACCCAGAAATGACAGCGAGGCGATGGTCAGGAAAACGAAGCAGAACCTGAGACCAAACTCGGCCACCATTGGCGGCAAAATGTTGGGGATTATATCACGGCGCATGACCCAGGCCAGGGATTCACCTCTGAGGCGCGATGCCTCGACATAGTCCATGACAACCACATTCAGCGATACCGCACGCGAAAGCCTGAACACCCGCGTTGCGTCAAGCACCGCGATTATGACAATCAGATTGGTGACGGTTGAGCCAAAGATGGCCAGCAGCATCAGTGAAAAGATGAGGCTGGGGATCGCCATAAGCACATCGACAAACCTGCTGAGGCCCTGATCCAGCCAGGAGCGATTGATGGCGGCCATAACGCCCAGGCAACCGCCGATCAAAAACGACAAAAGCGTAGTGGCGACCGCGATCCCGATGGTATTGCGCGCGCCATACATAAGCCTTGACAGAACGTCACGTCCCAGCGGATCGGTACCGAGCCAGAACTGCCAGCTTGGTGCCGCCAATGCTTCATCAAATATCTCGCTTTCGCCATAAGGGGCAATCCAGGGGGCAAAAATGGCCACGAAGAGATAGCACAGGATTACGATCATCCCGAACCAGGCAGTCATTGGTGCTTTCTTGAGACTGCGCCAGGCTCGAGTCCGCCAGGTTCGCCTCACTGCGACGGAAGCCACCTCACCGGCGGCAGAGTATGCCTGGTCGTTGCTGTTCATCTTGGGTGCAGTAGCCTCGGATTGGTGATGATCGATACGATATCGGCAAACAGGTTCAACAATATGTATGTTGCGGCAAATATCAGCGCGCACGCCTGAACTACCGGAATGTCGCGCGTTCTCACCGAATCAACCATGAGCTGGCCGATGCCTGGATAGGTGAACACCACCTCGACCACCACCACGCCAACAACCAGGTAGGCCAGATTGAACGCAATGACGTTGACGATCGGCGCCCAGGCGTTCGGCAGCGCGTGCCTGATGATCACGTTGGTCCTGGAAACACCCTTCAGGCGGGCCATTTCGATATAGGGGCTGGCCAGCAGATTGATAATTGCGGCTCGTGTCATGCGCATCATGTGCGCGACGATCACCAGTGTCATGGTCAGAGCAGGCAGGGCACACAGATACAACCGCTCGAAAAACGGTGTCTCCTTACTAACCTGGGACAGCGACGGAAACACTGGCCACAAGGTTGCCAGCAGCAGCATCAGAATATAGGCGACAAAGAATTCGGGAAACGAGATTGTTGTCAGTGTCGTGGCATTGACAAACCGGTCATAGAATGAGTTGCGATACAGGGCTGCGGTAATGCCAAGCGCCAGCGCCAGCGGAACTGCAATCGCAGCCGTCATGCCGGCCAGAAACAGGGTGTTCCAGAGCCGGGGCCCGATCAAACCCAGGACCTCCCGCTCGCGGCCCTGACTGCGGCCTGAGAATGACGAGCCAAAATCACCCTGCATAACGCCGCCTATCCACTGCAGGTAACGAGTGATGGCCGGGTCGTTCAGTCCCAGTTCCCTGCGAAAGGCTGCAACTGTTTCCGGCGTGGCCGACTGTCCCAGAACTGATGTTGCAAAATCTCCGGGCAGGAACTGCAGCGAACTGAATATTATCAGGGAAACAACAAACAGCGTCAGCAGACCAAGGCCCAGCCTTTGCAATACAGTCCGCAGAATTGGATGCATGTCCTATCTACTCCCTACCGCAAGTCCGTCGCACATCTTTTCGCTGATGTGTCTGCATGCGTCTCCAACCCACCCAAGGTTGGCAAAAAAATGTCAACATGACCAGTCTTATCTGGAGTCCGTCCGGAAGAATCTTGAAAATGAATGTCAGCAACCCATATCATCGCCCGGACACCCGGCGATGCCAGGTTGTCAGTTGGGCCGGCTGTTGGGCCTGACTGAACAGTGTCGGCAGCTTCGAGAAATGTCAGATTATGTGTGACAGCAAGGTCTCGAGATGATCAGCCTCGTGTGCAGGTTTGTCCCAGCGGATGCGATGAATGCGGGGAAACCGCATCGCGACGCCGGACTTGTGCCGGGTTGATGGCTGCACGGCGTCGAATGCGACTTCCAGCACCAGTTCCGGTTTAACCGCACGTACCGGTCCGAAACGCTCAACGGTGTTGTCGCGAACAAACCGGTCCAGCTTCTTCAACTCATCATCTGTGAAACCGGAGTATGCTTTTCCCACCGGCACCAGTTCGTCCCGGCCGTCCTCACCTGTGCGCCAGGTCCCGAAAGTATAGTCTGAATAAAACGATGATCGCTTTCCGGAACCGCGCTGGGCATACATCATGACGCAATCGGCACTGAGCGGATCACGCTTCCATTTGAACCAGTGCCCACGGGGCCTGCCTGCCAGATAGGGCGATGCGACGTGTTTCAGCATCAGGCCTTCAATATTCGCTTTGCGTGCGCCATCTCGCAAAACTGTCAGTTCATCAAGGTTCTCAAACTCGATGATCTCACTCAACGATGCATGCGGAAATGCGCCCGCGTCGAGCAGGCTTTCAAGGCGCTTTCGCCGCATTGTAAAATTCAGGGCGCGAATGTCTTCAGACCGGTCAAACAACAGATCATAGAACCGGATGTGAGCCGGGAAGTTTTTCACCATGGATGCACTGACGCTCTTGCGGTTAAGGCGTTGCTGCAGATCATTGAATGGCGCGATTTCGCCATCGCGTATCACCAGAAGTTCGCCGTCTGCTACGCCGTTAAAGCCTGAAAACGGTTTGTCAATGTCTGGAAATGATTGGGATATGTCGTCACCGGTTCGAGAGTATAGCCTTAACTCGCTGCCGTTGCCGGCCAACTGAACCCTGATTCCGTCCCACTTCCACTCGGCAATCCAGTCGCCGGGCTCAAGTTTTGCAAGATCTGTGTCCTGTAGCGGGTGCGCCAGCATAACAGGTCTGAAAACCGGTGTATCTCCCGGATCCGGTCTGTCTGCCCTGCCTTCCAGCCAGGCAAACAGGTTGTCATACGGAATCCTGACACTGTGCCACACCTCCTCAACTTCTGCCACATCACGATCAAAGGCCTGCGCCAGTGCTGTTTTGGCCAGGCGGGCCGACACTCCAATGCGGAGCCCGCCTGTTACCAGTTTGAGCAGTGCCCATCGGCCGTTGGTGTCGAGCCGGTCCAGCCAGCCTGACAGTACCGGTCCGGCATCCGCCCGCCGGAGGGATTGCAGGGTCTCATAAATTTCAGGCAGTGTTGGGACGCGGGCCTGTTCATCGCCTGCCGGCCACAACAGCGACACCGTCTCCGCCGTATCTCCCACGAAATCCCGTGACAGTCTGTAAAGCAGCGGGTCGACATGCGGTTCCAGTAAATCAGTCATCAGTCGCCGGAATGGCAGGCGCAGGTTCAGACCGTCCGTCAGGACGGCCAGCGCAATGCCGCGGTCCGGGTCCGGTGTTGCCCGGAAATACGTCTGCATGAGGTCAAGTTTGGCATTGCGTGAACCGGTAAATGCGAGCCGGTTCATGAGCTCTGCGAAGGCGTGCATGGATCACTCTCCCTCGTCCTCAAAACCGACCAGCGACAGTGCTCTGCCTTTCAGGCCCATCTTCGATATCTGGTGCAGCAGGGCATCCTCCCTGCCATGAGTGACCCAGATTTCACCGGCTTCAACATCCGATATGGTCTGCAACAATTCCGGCCAGTCGGCATGATCGGATACAATGATGGGAAACTCTGCGCCGCGTTGGCGGGCGCGTGCCCGGACCCGCATCCACCCGGATGCAAATGCAGTCAGCGGATCGCTCATTCGCCGCGACCAGCGGTCTGCAAGGGCGTTGGGCGGGCACAGCACCAGCCGGCCTCTGAGGTCGTCAGGCTGCGTACCGGCAAACGGGCGGAGCTCGCCAAGTTCAACGCCTTGCGAGGTATAGTAGTCACATAATCCCTGCAGGGCTCCATGCAGATAGATCGGTTTTGCATAACCTGCCGAACGCAGGAGCGAAATCATGCGCTGGCACTTGCCCAGGCCATAGACGCCGAGCAAGTGCGTGCGGTGCGTTGACGTCGCGAGCGAGGCTGCCAGACGGCCGGCTTCAGTGGCGGCGTTTTCATGAACAAATACCGGCAGGCCGAAAGTGGCTTCGGTAATATACAGATCACACCTGACGACTTCGAACCCGGCACAGGTCGGATCGGCGGCTCGCTTGTAATCACCGGACACCACGGCGCGATAACCCTTCCAGTCAACCATGACCTGGGCCGCTCCCAGTATGTGCCCGGACGGGACCAGACCCACTTCAACGCCATTGATAGATACGCTCTCACCGTAGCCGAGCGCCTGCAGGCGGTTGCCGGCCCGCTCACCGTAGCGCACCCGCATGATGTCAAGTGTCTGCCGGGTCGCCATGACACAGTCGTTGCCGGGTCTGGCGTGGTCCGCGTGACCATGAGTGATGACCGCGCGGTCCACCGCACGGGCTGGATCGATATGGAAATCGCCCGGCGCACAGTAAAGTCCCCTTGCGGTCGGATACAGCCATGTTGCAGGATCATCGATCATCGTACTGGAACGCTACTACGAGGCCATCAGTTCAGGCAAATGCATCACGGGCCAGCGCGGGCATCCGGGCGTAAAGCGTAAATCCGCGCACCATGAAGAACAGGCACAGGGCGAACCATAGCCCGTGATTTCCGAACGCTGGCGCCAGTGCATATCCTGCTGCCAGATATACCGCCAGCGAGAGAATCATCATGTTGCGCATGTCGCGCGTGCGTGTTGCACCGATGAAGATGCCGTCCAGCTGGAAACAGGCAGCGCCCAGTATGGGCGTCAGCGCGGCCCACCACAGGTAAACGCGCGCATAGGACCGGATGTCCGGGTTTACCGACATGACATCTATCGACCAGGGTCCTGCGAGCAGAAGGGCAACAGACAGCGCGATGCCCGTGACCAACGCCCACTGCGACGAAATGCGGACCGCCGTGTCGTAGCGTTGCCGGGATTTGGCGCCGACAGACTGACCGACCAGGGCTTCGCTCACCGTGGCAAATCCGTCAATCATGTAGCTGCCCATAAAGAACAACTGCATCAGGATGGCGTTGGCCGACACGGCCACGTCGCTGATTTTCGCTCCTTGTGACGCAAACCAGGAAAACCCGAATGTAAGGCATAGCGTACGCACCATTATGTCGCCGTTCACCAGAACCATGCGTTTGATCCTGTCACGATCCAGGATGCGCTGCCGCGACGGTCGCTCACCCTCGCGCCGCAGAAACATCCACACAACCGCCAGTCCGACAAAGGCGGACGAGACCTCAGCTATCAGCGTGCCGTAGCCGATGCCTGCAGTGGCCATGCCAAAGTGCATGACAAACAGCGCATCGAGCAGCATGTTCGCAACATTGAGATAGATCTGCACCACGAATGCCCAGCGCATTTGTCCGATGCCGATCAGCCAGCCGAGGATAGCGTAGTTTGCCAGCGAAAACGGTGCTGACCAGATGCGGATGTCGAAATAGATTCTGGCCTCTCGTTCGATGTTGGGAGATGCGTCGATCAGCCAGAATGACAACCTTGAAATCAGCGGCGCGAGAATCAGCAGGATGACACCGATGCCTGCTGCCAGCAGCAGGGCGCGATAGAGCACGGCAGCAAGTTCCTTGCCGTCGCCAGCCCCGAAGGCCTGGGCGGCAATGCCTGAGGTTCCCATGCGAAGGAATCCAAACCCCCAGTAAACCAGCGAGAAAATCAGCGCGCCGATGGCAATTGCACCAATGTAATGCGGTTCCGGCAACTGCCCGATAACCGCAGTATCCACCACCCCCAACAGCGGTTGCGACACGTTGGACAACATGATCGGAAGCGCCATTGCGACAACTGATTTATGAGTGATCGGGGTCATGCAGCGCATTGGCATTTGCGCCCGCGCTATTGTCAACTGCATTGCATTCAAACCTCGTATACTACTGACACATGGATAGAAGCCTTTCATACAAACCAGCGGTTCAGTCCGGATTGCCGGAATTGTTCAGCAAGTGGTTTGTCGCGCGTGGCTGGCAACCCCGGCCCCATCAGTTGGAAATGCTCGAAACCGTAGCTGCGGGAAGCTCGGCACTGCTGATTGCGCCAACCGGCGGCGGCAAGACGCTGGCGGGATTTCTGCCGTCGCTGATCGAACTGGCACAAGGGGCAGCCGGCAAGGGGCTGCATACACTGTATGTGTCGCCGCTCAAGGCGCTGGCTGTCGACATTACGCGAAATCTGGAAGCGCCGATCAGTGAAATGGGTCTCAACATCCGCGTTGAGGCGCGCACCGGCGATACCCCCGTTCACAAGCGGCAACGTCAGAAAACAAATCCTCCGGATATCCTTGTCACCACGCCGGAACAGGTATCATTGCTGATCACCCAGCAAGGTGCTGAGCATTATTTCGCCAATCTGCGTGTTGTCATTCTGGATGAACTTCATTCCATGGCGCCTACCAAACGCGGATGCCTTCTGGCCTTGGCGCTGGCACGGCTGCACAGATTTTCACCCCGGCTGAAGTGCATCGGCCTGTCCGCCACGGTTGCAAATCCCGACACCCTGCGGGCATGGCTGATGCCCCAGGACCAGCCCGGCGCCGAAAATATGGCCGCATTCATCAGCGCTCCCGGCGGCGCAGAACCCGACATTTCCATCATGCATTTCGATGACGATGTTCGGATGCCGTGGTCAGGTCACAGCAGTGCCTACGCCCTTCCCGATATATATCGGGCGGTCAAATCTGCCGGGATGGCGCTGGTTTTTACCAACACCAGGTCACAGGCAGAGCGTATATTTCATGAACTTTGGACCTTGAATGAAGACGCATTGCCGATTGCGCTGCATCATGGCTCGCTGGATGTCTCGCAACGGCGCAAGGTGGAAGCGGCCATGGCCGCGGGCACACTTCGCGCCGTGGTCTGTACTTCAACTCTGGATCTCGGCATTGACTGGGGCGAAGTGGATCTTGTCGTCAATGTAGGTGCGCCGAAGGGGTCGAGCCGTATCCTGCAGCGCATTGGCCGCGCCAATCATCGCTTTGACGAGCCCTCGCGGGCATTGCTGGTTCCTTCGAACCGGTTTGAGGTACTGGAATGCGAGGCAGCACGGCTTGCCGCTAGTGAAGGCGCGCAGGATGGCGAAGGCCCGGCCGAGTTAAAACGTGATGTGCTGGCCCAGCACATTATGGGCTTGGCGGTGGCAGGGCCGTTTGGTCCGGATGAGTTGTATGGTGAAATCATCTCGGCCTGGCCCTATCGAAACCTTGCAAGACACGACTTTGACCAGGCGGTGGATTTCGTGTCGACAGGCGGGTATGCGTTGAAAGCCTACGAACGTTTTGCGCGGCTGAAACAGATGCCGGACGGGCGCATGCGCCTGGCCCATCCGCGTATGGCACAGGTCTGGCGCATGAATGCCGGTACAATTGTCGAGGCCGAGATGTTGAAGGTCAGGCTGGCCGGCAAACGCCGGTCATCAGCGGGCAAACCCCTTAATCGATGGGGCGGCAAGGTTCTGGGTGAGGTGGAAGAATGGTTCGTCGAGCAACTGCGCATCGGTGATACCTTCCTGTTTGCCGGCCAGATATTGCGGCTGGAAGCAGTAGAGGAACTCAATGCACTTGTCAGCCGCGCCGATGCGTCCGAGCCAATGATTCCATCCTATCAGGGCGGCAAGTTTCCGTTGTCCACCTATCTGGCAGGCAGGGTGCGCGCCATGCTGGCGCAGCCCGCGGCCTGGAAAGGTTTGCCGGACCAGGTGCGTGACTGGTTGAAAGTCCAGCAGTGGAAATCGGTTTTGCCGCAGGCTCACCAGATGCTGGTCGAGACCTTCCCCAGGGCCGGCAAACATTACCTGATGTGTTACCCGTTCGACGGCAGGCTCGCCCACCAGACGCTCGGCATGTTGCTGACCAGGCGGCTGGAGCGTGCCGGCATGCAGCCCCTGGGGTTTGTATGCAACGACTATGCCCTGTCGGTGTGGTGTGTTCGCGATGTTTCCCTGACCGTCGCGTCCGGCAGGTTGCCGCTGGCGCTACTGTTCGACGAGGACATGCTTGGTGATGACCTGGATGCCTGGCTGGCAGAATCCATGCTGATGAAACGCACATTCCGCACGTGTGCCATTATTGCCGGGCTAATTGAACGCAGATGGCCGGGCCAGGAAAAGTCAGGCCGCCAGATGACGGTGTCGTCTGACCTGATCTATGACGTGCTGCGCACCCATCAGCCCGATCACTGGCTGCTGAAGGCAGCATGGGATGATGCGGCTTCCGGCCTGATTGATGCAAAGCGTCTGGCAATGATGCTGGCGCGCATCAGGGGCAACATTGTTCACAAGGCGCTTGAGCAGGTATCGCCCCTGGCGGTACCGGTGATGCTTGAGATCGGACGCGAACCGGTTTATGGCGAAGCACATGACGCACTGCTTGCCGAAGCTGCTGACGACCTTGCCGACGAAGCCATGCGGCTGGTCTGAAGCAATGGCCTTGCGACTTGGCGATACCGAGTTTCTCCCCTGTCTGTCGGGCGCACTTTACATCCCGGAATACGACGCGCTGCTGGTGGCGGACCTGCACCTGGAAAAGGGGTCGTCGCGAGCTCATCTGGGTCAATTGCTGCCGCCCTTTGACACGCGCGCCGGTCTGCTTGCGCTCCAGGCAGCAATGGCAAAATGGACCCCTGCAACAGTCTTGCTGCTGGGCGACAGCTTCCACGACGAAACCGGTCCAGGGCGCATGACAGCTGCTGATCGCATACTGCTGGAAAAACTGGCGAGCGAAGCTGAATTCACCTGGTTGTCGGGAAATCACGATACCTGCCTGCCTGCGTTCCTGCCGGGATCCAGGTCTGTGGAAATTGCCTTGGGCGGAATTACCCTGCGCCACGAACCCAGCCCCGGTGCGGTGAACGAGATCGCCGGACATTTGCATCCGGTTGCGGCCATCAGGCGGCGCGGACGCCGGCTGCGGACCAGGTGCTTTGTTGTTACACCAGCGCGCATCATCCTGCCTGCGTTCGGTGCCTATACAGGCGGCCTGGATGTCCGTCACGAAGCGTTTCGGCCGCTGCTTGCAGCGGATGCCTTCCGGGTGATCATGGTCGGCAAAAGCGCCTTGCATGCCCTTCCGGGCCGTGCGGTGCTTTAGGGTGTGTAGTTTTTGATTCAATCAATCAACAGCGATAAAACTGCACGATTCCAGGGTGCCGGATGCGCGTTGTGCTACCCGCCGGCTACCCGCAGCACGATCGCTACGGTCAGGGCCAGCACGGCGCCGGTTGTCAGTATGGCCCGCAAGGTTGCATACCAGGCCGGCAGTTCCTTGTGCTGGACGGACTGAACATCCCAGACGCCCTGCAGCAGAAACCCGCCAATCAGCAGCACCAGACCGGCAGTAGATGGCAGCAGCAACGCTGCAAAACCGGCCAGGGATGGTAGCACCGACAACACAAAAAGTGTCGACTGGAGCGGACCACGGGGCAGTTTCAGCGCCGCACCCCAGCGGATGCCGCCGAGAAACGACAATATGATGGCGCCGTAACCCATCTGAACCAGCAAAGCGCGCGAAGGAACCCGCAGTTCGGTATCATTGTTCAGCACCAGCAGTGGCAACCAGAACGGCAACAGTCCGGCCAGGCCAAGCCATAGGGCCGAGCCTGGAATTCTTGCAAGTGACTCAGGCGGTTTCATGTTCTCGTGCAGCCGATCCAGCAAATCAACATGGGCATTATACCATATGCATTGAGTTACCATATGCATTGAGCACAACACGTTTTTGATGGCTGGAAACCTGATCTAGATCAGGCCTTTCTGCAAATGGTCCAGCAGTTGTTTCGACACTATTCCATTGACGGGCAGGCCGTTGCGCAGTTGATAGAGCCGGATGGCATTGGCCGTACCTGACCCCATTTCGCCGTCAGTGGCACCTGCGTCAAAGCCTTTCTGGGCCAGCAGTTGCTGAACCAGTTTGACCCGTTCCCTGGCTGTGACCGGTTGACTGGCGGCCCCGCCGGAAGGCATGTTTGCAGAAGCTTGGTGGTTGTCGGTCTTGACGCCCCATGAGGGGTCCGTAACAGACACCATGTTGGCTTCACGCTGGGGAGCAGCCGGAACCCATGATGCAATCTGCCTGTCGATGTCAGCCAGCACAGTCCTGTCCATGGTTGCGTTTATTTCTTCTGCTTTCTTGACCGCATCCCGGTCACCACTTCGCGCTGCAATGGAGTACCATTTGTAAGCTTCGACGGGGTTTTTCTGCACCCCGAGCCCACGTTCGTTCAGGACGGCGAAATTAAACTGACTGTCCGGCAGACCATGTCCTGCAGCGGCTGCAAACCACTTGGCGGCCAGCGCCAGATCAGGTTTGCCGTTAGTGGTATCGGCAGACATGACTGCCAGGTTGTGCATGGCCTTTACGTTTCCCTGACTGGCAGCTTTTGCATACCAGCTCATAGCCTGAAGGCGGTCCTGCTCAACGCCGTTGCCGCGCTCATAGAGAGTGCCAATGCGATACTGCGCAGTGGCCAGACCACCCTCAGCGGCGCGACTGTACCATTGCGCTGCCCTTTCATTGTCCCGGCCGACTTTCATGCCCTCGAGAAATCTGCTGGCAATGATGAATTGGGCACTGGCATTTCCGTCCATGGCTGCCTGACGCAGGTCGGCGGTACCAATCGCTTCAGGCAATTCTGCAACACCGGAGGAAGACATGGGGCCCGCCAGCGTATCGGGTGCTTGCGACAGTAATGGGTCAGAAGTTTGCACCGCGCCAACTGAGGAAGTTGTTATCGAATCGGATTCTGTGCGGTGCTTGCGCGCTGCCGGCTTTGTCTGTTCAGCCGCGCCACCGGAAGCGGGCAACTCGATCATTGCCTGCCTTGTCTGAACGTCCCGTTGCCTGGCTGGTTCAGCCATTGTTGTTTCCCCGGCTGTGGGTGGAGCGGTCTCGGAGACCAGCTTGGCGGGAATCGAATTGAAGAATCTGGAATTGGTTGTGTAGGCGGAAACCGCGGCAAGCAGCACGACAGCTGCCAGAATCAGGCGCTTGCGGCTGGAACTCGTCCGGCTTTTCGATTTGCTTCTGCCAGACCGCTCCCTGCGCGATGAAACGGCCGCGAACAGGTTGTGTTCCAGGTCACCCTCATCCGCATGCGGGTCGAATCCACCGAAACCAGCTTGCGCGGAGCCGCCCGCGGCGTCGTTTGGGCTGTGCGAGCCGGTAGATGCCGCACGCCGTGCTGCAGCTATGAAATCGACGTGGTCGTCAACGGTGTTGGCATTATCGCTTGCGCCCATCGATTGCGGCGACATGGACATTGGCACATTCGAACTGATGCCGTGGTTGTCGCGCATATGAGTTCGAACCACGCTCAGCCAGTCCTTGCCTCCTGTCTGCGTATCGGCCGGAGTGCATGGGGATGCGGAGGAAGACGCCGTTCCGGTTGGCTCGGCGTCAGTCACGCCGACCGGCGAACCGTGATGGTCAGTATTTGCCGTTTCGCTTTCGTAGTCGGGCGCTTCGTCGCCCTGGTACGATTGTGATGTTGCCGGTGCAGCGGCTGAAATTGCAGCAGCCGACGCCGCAACACTCGCGGTCAGCGCATCGATATCGGCTGTATCTGCGCTGCTGTCGCGGTCCTGCCCGTTCCCGGGACAGTCCGCTGTTTCCGACTGGTTGTCCATCTCGACAAGCTTGGTAATGATCTGGGCCAGTGTTTCGTGGACGGCTTCCAGTGTTGCCTGGGTGCGCTGATCGGCTGTTTCTGCATTGGCCCGGACAGCGGCGAGGCCCTGCTGCAGGGCCAGCAGCTCCGCAGACGGCTCGGAGGTACCCGAGCTTCCGGCATGGATGGCATTGCTTGCCAGAGTTTGCACCTCGGCACGGCTTTCTTCCAGGCTGGCAAACAGCTGCTGAATGGAATTCTCGATTGTTGCAAGACTGCCCAATTGCTGTTCGGTGGCATTCAATCGCTGTTCAATGGCCTGCATCTGGGTTGTAATCTGCGGAAAGCCTGCAGACGGGGAATCTGTGATCTGGTTGTCCAGGGCAGTGACGCGTTCTTCCAGTGCGCCCAGTTGCGGCTGATAGTCGGCTGGTTGTGCAATTTGCTGCAATTGGTCGCTCAGATCTGAAATGCGCTGCTCAAGCTTTGCAATGGGTTCCAGTCCGGGAGTATCATCGACCCTGTTGGAAAGCATCTCCAGAGCGCTGCGCAATGCCTGAACTTCCTGGTCGGAAGCTGCTTGTTTCTGGATTTCATCGAAACGACTGTGTAAATCACTGATTTTTGCCTGCACAGTCAGCAATCCGGTATCGGATGCGCCGGCAACAGCCAGTTTCTCCTCGACCTGCTCCACCAGGTCAGCCAGGCGGGTTTCTATGGCACTTGCCTGTTCGTCTGCGGCTCTGCCGGCAGTTGCCTCGGCCTTCTGGCCAATCGCTTCTGCGGCGTGATGTACTGCGTCGATGCGTTCAGCGAGTTCCCGGATACGGGCTTCGAACAGGGTCTTGAGTTGCAAATCGTCGCTGCCAATTACTGCCTGCTCGACACGATCTGACAGTTCCTGCATGCGGGTTTCCAGATCCGCAACGACATCCGGTTGCCGGGATTCCGGTGACGGCTGTTCGACCTTGCCATCCAGTTCAACAATTCTGTTTTGCAACTGGCCTATCACTTCGCGCGACTGTTGCTCGGATTTCTCGATATGCTCGACAATGTTGCGAACAGCGCCCTCAAGGGCGCTGAAACCTGGAACTTCGCGCGCCTTCGTGTCAGCCGGCCGCAGCGCCATTTCCTCAACCCGGTCGCCAATTTTGTCTACACGCTTGGTCAGCGTCCTGACGCTATCACGGGTGTGATGTTCGCCCTGCTCAATGCGATTGAGCAACTTGTCCATTGCCGCTGCGCTGGCTTGCTCACTTTGTGCAAGCGCGCCGGCGGAAAGTGCATGCTGGGGCCGTTCGGCAATGGCATCGCGCTCCTGCAGATCGCTCAGCCTTGCAACCAGAATATCCAGTTTGCGTTCAATCGCGCTTTCGTCTGCAGTTGCGCTTTTTTCAGGGGCCTGTTTGGCTTTGCCACGCGAGGCTGACGCGGACTTTGAGCGGGAATTTCGGCTTTTCACGGAAGCAGGTGCTTTCTTTCGGGGTGCACTGGTCTTGAGATCAGCATCTTCGCTGGCGCTTTCCAAAATCTTCACATTCAGCCATTCGCCCAGGGTTTTGCCCTGCGAGCGTGCGGCGTCCCTTGCGATTTCACGGGCCTTGCCGTCAATGCCGTTAACGCTCCATGGAATGCCTGGCTTCATGACCCAATTCTCTTTTCGCTATCCCGGTCTTTTCGCAGGAAGGATTGACCGATGCCCCGTGGAAACGAATCCACTTCTTCTTGGATGCTAAAAGTTAACAGGTTTGGTTAAGAACGGGTTAAACTTGTCCCCATTACGGACATTTCATTTACATTTTGCTGTTTCGGGTGTTAAGCACCAGCCGTTTTTCAGTGCAAATTGCGTCGTGTACGTATTGACGTGATTGTGAAGTGTGGTAAACTTTTTGTGTTCAATGCTCGTCATCAAGACCTCTGGGACGGTCCGTTAGTCATGTTGTGAACTTGCGACAGGCAAATTCTTTCCGTAATTTTGTATTAGGTAAAATTTACCCGAGCCAGAGGTGAGGGCGAGTGTTTGTTCTAGGTCAGGATGACCTTTGGTTGCATCAACCGAAAGTCACAATCCTGATCGATTCTAAGGTGATAGGGCAATTTTAGGGGTTCAGGTGAACCCCTGTTGCCCTGGGTAATACTCAAATCCAGAGAACGCCTGGTTGAGACCAGGCTGGAAGGTGACTTATGACTGTTAAACCGGGGGAAAAGGAAAGCCGTGATCGGACTTATTCGATTACGGAATTATGCAAGGAGTTCGAGGTTACACCCAGGACTTTGCGCTTTTATGAGCAAAAAGGCCTGCTCAGCCCCGCGCGGCGTGGCTGGACCAGGTTGTTTTCATACCGTGACCGGGCACGCCTGAAGTTGATTCTGCGCGGCAAGAAGGTCGGCTTCTCGCTCGAGGAAATTAAGGAGTTGCTGGATCTCTACAGTTTGCGTGATGGTCAGTTGACCCAGCTTCGGGTTGCCTCCACCAAGATGCGTGAGCGTCTGGAGGCCCTGGAGATTCAACGTGTCGAGCTTGATGAGGCGATACTGGATCTTCGCAGGACTGTCGAAATAGTTGATGGAATGCTGAAGGAACGCACTGAAGGCACCGTGTTGAAAGCCAAGGCAGGCTAACCAGTGCCCGTAGCGGGTTTGTCCCTGTTTATGTGTCCGTGACCTGAAGCGACAGGGCTTTTAGTGAATCCGTAAATTTGTTCTGGCTGGCAACAGCTACACAAAAAACAATGCCATCGCACAGCCGGTGGCATTTTTTTCTTGCCGGCCGGGTTAAGAAAGCCGGATCATGACAAAAGCACTGACTTCCTGTTAACCACTTCATGAAACGGACCGGTCCCTGATGAGCGTTCTTGATCTGCCCACACCGGCCTGGATGGCCGAAGACCATGAGATACTCGCCGAACAGGCAGGCAGGTTTTTCGAAGCTGAAGTGGCGCCGAGGTATGATGAATTCGAAAAGGCGGGGGTGTTCGATCGCGCCATTTGGCGGCAGGCCGGAGCAGCGGGGTTGCTGTGTGCGGCCGTTCCGGAAGAATTTGGCGGTCCGGGCGGCGATTTTGGTCACGATGCCATCATAACCTATCAGGCAAACCTGCATGGGTGTGACGGGTTTGGTGGACCGCTGCACTCGGCGATTGTTGCTCCCTATATCCAGCACTATGGTTCCGAAGAGCAGAAGAAGCGCTGGTTGCCGAAGATGGCAACCGGTGAATACATTGCTGCAATTGCCATGACCGAACCGGGTGCAGGTTCAGACCTGCAAGGTGTCAGAACAACCGCCAGGCGTGACGGAAATCACTATCTGATCAACGGATCGAAAACCTTCATCACCAATGGACAACTGGCCAACCTGATCCTTGTCGTGACCAAGACCGACCCGTCGGCAGGCGCCAGGGGCACTTCGCTGTTTGTGGTTGAGACCGATAAAGTTGAAGGTTTCAGGCGCGGGCGGAACCTGGACAAGGTGGGTATGAAGTCAAACGACACGTCGGAACTTTTTTTCGATGACGTCCGCGTACCCGCAGATGCGCTGCTGGGTCCGGAGGAAGGACAAGGCTTTGTGCAGCTCATGCAGCAGCTTCCTCAGGAACGGCTGTTGATTGCGATTTACGCCATTGCCCGGATGGAACGCGCGCTCGGTGTAACGCTGGATTATGTCAGGCAGCGCAGGGCATTCGGCAAGTCCATTGCCGATTTCCAGAATTCCCAGTTCGTGCTTGCCGAGTGCAAGACGGAGGCAACCATCGCCAGGGTATTTGTCGACAATTGCATTGAACGCCACATCAATGGCGGACTTGATGCAACCACTGCCTCGATGGCGAAATACTGGTTGACCGATCTGCAGTGCAAGATCATCGACAGGTGTCTGCAGTTGCATGGCGGCTATGGGTATATGGATGAATACCCGATCTCGCGCATGTATCGGGATGCCCGTGTCGAGCGCATTTACGGTGGAACAAACGAGATCATGAAAGTGCTGATAGCGCGTTCGCTTTGAACAGGTCCAATTCAGTCAACGATTGCCTGGTAGACCAGTGCGCGCAATTCCTTGCGGTTTGGCCATGAGCTTGAGGGCAGCAGTTGCGTCAGGAACACCACTGACATTTCTTCTTTCGGATCACACCAGAAATAGGTGCTGGCCATGCCGCCCCACGAAAAATCACCGGCGCTGGCTGAAAGCATAGAGCGCGCGGGGTTCAGGTTCACGGCAAATCCCAGCCCGAAACCAACACCGCTGAAGGAAGTTTCACACCACGCGCTCGGGCCGAGTGTGGCCAGGTCAACGCCACCGGGAAGATGGTTTGCCGTCATCAGCGATACTGTACGCGGTCCCAGCACGCGCACATCGCCAAGCGACCCGCCCCGCCTGAGCATTTCGGCAAACCGCAGATAATCGCGCCCGGTCGACACCAGCCCGCCACCGCCGGAAAACGTGTCGACTTCACCCTCGCCGAAGCCGGTAGGAAACACCGGCATGCCGCCTTCCGGGTCGAACGCATAGCATGGTCCAAGCCTGCCCTGTTTTGCAGAAGGCACGATGAATGACGTGTCGTGCATGTCGAGCGGCCCAAGAATATTATCAGCAAAGAACCGGTCCAGTGATTTACCGGAAACCACTTCCACTATTCTGCCGATGACATCCGTGGCGACCGAATAGTGCCAGCGCGAACCGGGTTGAAACAACAAGGGTGCATCGGCCAGCCGTACCGCGGTTTCTGCAAGACCACCTGCGCGCTGACCAAAGTCGAGCCGGTTGGCGGCATAGGTTTCAGATAATCTGTCCTGGTTGAAACCGTAAGTGAGGCCCGATGTATGGGTGAGCAAATGGTGCACGGCCAATGGTGTATTCAGGGGTTCGGTCTGCTCGAGGCTCTTCGCGCCGGGCACCATCGCTTTCACATCGGCAAATTCGGGAATGAATGCCGAAACGGGATCATCCAGATGAACCAGCCCCTGTTCATAGAGCATCATGAAGGCCGTTGAGGTCACCGGCTTGGTCATCGAATAGATGCGCACCAGCGTGTCGGGGTTGTAGGCGGTCTTGGCCCCGATATCGGAAAACCCGCAATGCCCGGTCCAGGCAATTCGTCCCTTTCGCGCAATCAGGGTGGCGGCAAAGGGAAACCGGCCTAGGTCAACATAACGCTGCATCCAGTCATCAATGCGTGTCAGCCGGGCCGGGTCGAGGCCGCACTGGGCCGCAGATAATGGTTGTAATGGCATGTCTGGAGTTGTCTCTCGAATGATGGAGCTATCTCGGCGTTTGCAAGTTTACCGTCACTGTACAGTAACCGGCATGTGACGGAATGCACATTCTGCTGATCACAAACCCGGCATAGTGCGTGACATCAAACGTGGCTTCACCCAGCCACGATAACACAACAAAAAGAGGAAACAGACCAATGACCACCCTTCGCAACACAGCAATCGCCACCGTCGCAGCCATCACCATTGCCGTTTCAATGGCGTCTCCTGCCAATGCCCTGAGCACCGGACAAAAAGTCGGTATCGGCCTCGCCACTTTTGGTGCTGCAGCTGCCATCGCAAGCGGTAGCGCCTACTACGGCTATGATGACTATCGTGGTGATCGCCACTATCGCCGTACGGCTCGCCGTTGCGCAAACGAGTATGGCTGGAACACATGGCGCTGGGAGCGCTGCATGCGTCGCCGCGGCTACTGATCGTTGACAACCCGAACATCAAAAAAACACAAAGCGCCGCTGGAGTATTCCGGCGGCGCAGCTTTAACATATGCCTAGCCCCTGCATACAATTACATCGCGTGAACAAGAGGTTATGCTCAAAAGCGGTAATTTCTTTCCCGGTAATGAGCCGCGAAAGATTGCAACTCAAGGTCAGGATTTCGAAGTTGATCAAAAAAATGTTAGCCGTCTCAGCGACAGTATTGGTGATGATGGCCGGTTCCCAGGCAGTGTCTGCAAAAACCGTCGCGCCGGAAGCTTTCAACAAGGTTCCGGCCGGCGCAACCGGGACTGATGCCAGCTCCAAAGTCGCAAAAAACAGTAGCGGTTCTGGCAACCGGAACCGCAGCAGCAACAACCCGCACAACCTGGGTGTGGGTCTTGGTCTTGCCTTCGGTGCAATAGCGCTTGGTGCAGCAGCAGCGGCTGCGCGTGAACGCGAAGAGTATGGCACCTGCCGCCGGCTTGAACGCCGCTGTGCCCGTCGCTACGGCTGGGAAACCCGCAGATGGTACAATTGTGTCGAGGATCGTGGCTGCTAGGCCGGCATGGGTTCACCTGAACCATGAATACCTTTCAGATTGCAGCTATGCTTATCGTGTTTGCCGGCGGGTTCGGCGCTGTAAACTACCTGTTTTTCAGGTTACCTCCGGCCATCGGTATTCTTGTGGTTGCACTTCTTGCCTCGCTGGCAGTGATAGGACTGGAGGCCGTGTTCCCGTTCCTCAACATCGCAGAGGCAGTGACCGCCTTTGTGGCCGAGATAGAGTTTTCCAAAGCGTTGATGGAGGGCATGCTGGGCCTGTTGCTGTTTGCAGGCGCCCTGCACGTAAATGTCGAGGATTTGCGCACCGAGGCCTGGGTGATTGCCCTGATGGCGACTCTGGGGGTAGCGCTTTCCACGGTCATCGTCGGATTTGGCTTTCACTGGTTGACGGCCATGCCGTTGTTGGCGGCGCTGGTGTTTGGCGCATTGATATCGCCTACGGATCCGGTTGCGGTTATCGGCGTTCTGCGCCAGGCGGAGCTGTCCAAGTCCCTTGAGACCAAGATAGCCGGCGAAAGCCTGTTCAATGACGGTGTCGGCTATGTGGTGTTTCTGCTGCTGGCAGGCCTGGCATTTCCGGCCGCAGGGGCGCACGTTGATTCAGGCATCACCGGCATCGCAGTGTTCTTTGCAAGGGAAGCGTTGGGCGGTGCCATTCTTGGTGCGGTTCTGGGATGGCTGGTGTTTCAGGTGATGAAACGCATTGACGACTACCCGCTGGAAATACTGCTGTCGCTGGGTCTGGCTTTCGGTGGCTACGAACTCGCCATTGCGCTGCATGTCTCGGGACCGATCATGGCGGTGGTGGCAGGTCTGTTCATCGGCAATACCGGGGTCAGGTATGGCATGTCGGATGAAACCCGCCGCCACCTGAATGTATTCTGGACCCTGGTCGATGAGTTGCTCAATGCGGTATTGTTTCTTCTCATCGGCGTGGAAATTTTCGCCATAACCTTCAACTGGGACACAATGACAACCGGGCTGGCGGCGATCGGCCTGGCCCTTGTGGGCCGTCTTGTTGCCGTTGCGGTACCAATTGCCGTTCTGTCACCGTTCAGGGGCTATTCGAAAGGCGTGGTGCCGATCATGACCTGGGGCGGGTTGAAGGGCGGTATTTCCGTGGCGCTGGCGCTCAGTTTGCCAGCCAGCGAGTGGAAACCAGAAATACTCACGGCAACCTATATCGTCGTTCTGTTCTCGATCATTGTTCAGGGTTTGACCGTGGGGTCCCTTGCCCGACGGATCGGGCGCGAGCCGGATTTGTTGTGATACTATCCAGCAAAACTTACTTCAGATCACAGATACCAGTCGTACTCCCGCCGGGAGATGGTTTCCATGAATGCAGCAAACTCCGCCTGCTTTACCTCGGCGTAAATCCGGCAGTAATCCTGTCCGAAATAGCCGGGAAGGATGCGGGCATTGCGGGTTGCATCCAGCGCCTGCCACAGGCTGAGCGGCAACTGGTCGTCAACTTCAGCGCCAACATTGCCGGTTGAGCGTACTCCGGCATCAAGCCGGTTTGTCAGGCCGTGATGCATGCCCGCCAGGACAGCGGCCATCACCAGATAGGGATTGGCCTCGGCACCCGCGGCGCGATGCTCTAAGCGGGTTGCCGATGCAGGCCCTGACGGTATCCGGAACGCGACCGAGCGGTTGTTGTCGCCCCAGTCAGTTGTAACGGGCGTGAAATTGTCGGCGACATAACGCCGGTAGACATTGAGATTCGGGGCAAAGATGGCCATGGACTCTGCGTGTATTGCCTGAAGCCCGGCGATGGCTGACGACAGTTTCGCAGCCGACCCCTTACTCGCAGGATCGAACATGTTGCCGGTATCATCGGCCAGCGAGGCGTGAATGTGCATTCCGGAACCGGATTGACCCGGAAACGGCACTGACATGAAGGTGGCGTCAAGCCCGCTGGCGCGTGCGACCGAGGTGATGCAGCGGCGCAACAGCACAGCGTCATCGCAGGCTTTCACCGGGTCGTCACAATGTTCAAGATTGATTTCGAACTGCCCGGGACCATATTCGGAAATCATCGTTGAAGTGGGCAGGTTCTGTGTTTCGCAGGCCGCTTCAATTGCAGAAATGACCGGTGCGAATTCATCCATCTTGTCAAGCGACAATACCCTGCCGGCGGTCTCCGGGCGGCCATTGCGCGGTGAGGATGCAGGTATCGGTGCACCGTCATCAGCGCGCCCGGCAGAGATCAGGTAGAATTCAAGCTCTACCGCTGTGACGGGCCTGATTTTCAGCTCCGCAAACCGGCCTGCAACCTGTTTCAGCACGGTGCGCGGATCATACCACAGCGGTGTTCCATTTTTGGCGTCTTCCGGTTCGCACAGCACCTGGGCCAGGCCCTGCACCCATGGCGCCCTGGCAAGCCTCCCCGTGACAGGCCGCACGGTCGCATCCGGGTCACCGTCGGAAAAGCCGTAGCCCATTGGATCGGCGGTGTTTCCCTGCACGTCCACCAGGCTCATGGCTGCACACACCGGGGTGCCGTTTTCATACAGTTTTTCAATGTGAGCGCGTGGCAGGCGCTTGCCGTAGGCCTGGCCGCACAGGTCGATCAGAACCGTGTCCAGATGAGTAATGTCCGGGTTGTCCTCCAGAAATGCCTGAGCTTCGTTTTTCGCCGTCATTGCCCGTCTCCTGTTACCTCGGATCTCGAACCTAGAGGGTTGTTGAAGGTGTTGCCAAGTGGCCCTTTCACGGCTATAAGCCACCTCGTTTGAACGAACCGTCCGGCCAGTGTGGGCTGCCGTGGCGGTTTAAATGCTTAAAAACAAGCTCAAACGACTGGCTCATCACGTTGCGGGCGAAACAGGGCAGGCCTATCGGCCGCTGCACGAAGTGCATCCCTGGTGGAAATCGTGAACCGGATGAACACTGTCGAGAGCAAAATGGAGACAGCAAAATGCCCAAGATGAAGACGAAGGCGTCTTGCAAGAAGCGTTTCAGCTTCACCGCAAGCGGCAAGGTGAAATCGGCGCAGGCCGGTAAGCGCCATGGCATGATCAAGCGGTCGAACAAGTTCATCCGCAACCAGCGTGGTACGACAATCCTCTCGGAGGCGGACGCGAAGATCATCAAGGGGTTTATGCCCTACCGCTAACGGTCACGCAAGGAGTTACCTTAAAATGGCACGAGTTAAACGTGGTGTGACCGCTCATGCGCGTCACCGCAAAGTCGTCAAGGCAGCCAAGGGTTATTATGGCCGCCGCAAGAACGTGTTCCGCGCCGCCGTCCAGGCCGTGGAAAAGGCAGGTCAGTACGCTTATCGCGACCGGCGCCGCAAGAAACGCAATTTCCGCTCATTGTGGATTCAGCGCATCAATGCTGCATGCCGTGAACTTGACATGACCTATGGCCGATTTATCGAGGGCCTCGGCAAAGCCGGTGTCGAAGTCGACCGTAAAGTCCTGTCCGATATTGCCGTACGCGAGCCAGACGCATTCAGGGTGCTGGTCGAAAAGGCAAAGGCCGCGCTGTAATTTTGCACGCTGCTATCTGACCACAAACACATCGAGTTTAAGCCGGGCATTGTTGCCGCATGAGTATTGCGCGATAAGTCCGGCTTTATTGTTTCTGAACATGACCGACGGGTTTCACCATGAGCGAACTGGCAGAACTGGAAAACCAACTAGTAGTGCCGTTGAAGCGGCAGGCGACGAGGCCGCGCTGGACACCGTGCGGGTGTCTGCACTGGGCAAAAAGGGCGCCATATCCGCAGCGCATGAAAACCCTTGCAGCCCTGTCGCCTGACGAGCGCAGACAGGCAGGCCAGACCCTGAACGCACTCAAGGACAGGGTGGCTGCAGCCATTGCATCACGGTCAGCCTCGCTGAAGGAAGCTGGTCTTGAGGTCCGTCTTGCGACCGAGTTTGTCGACGTGACTTTGCCTGCGCGTCCTGAACTGCAGGGCTCGGTTCACCCGGTTTCTCAGGTCTGGGAAGAAATTACCCAGATTTTCGGGGACATGGGGTTTGCCGTGGCCGAGGGCCCGCACATTGAAACCGACTGGTACAACTTTGGCGCGCTGAACATTCCCGATGATCACCCGGCGCGCCAGGAGCACGACACATTCTACTTCAATCCGAAGCAAGACGGTTCGCGCATGGTACTGCGCACCCATACCTCGCCGGTGCAGATCCGCGCCATGCAGCAAAGCGAAGCCCCGATCCGCATCATCGCGCCGGGCCGCACGTTCCGCTGCGACTCCGACCAGACCCACACCCCGATGTTCCATCAGGTCGAGGGCCTGGTGCTGGATGACAACACCCACCTGGGCCATCTGAAATGGTGTCTTGAAGAATTCTGCAAGGCATTTTTTGAGGTTGAAGCGGTAAAGATGCGCTTCCGAGCCTCGCACTTTCCGTTCACCGAGCCCAGCATGGAAGTGGACATCAACTGCTCCTGGGAAAAGCATCAGGTAAAGGTCGGTACCGGCGACAGCTGGCTGGAAATTCTCGGCTCCGGCATGGTGCACCCGAATGTCATACGTGCAGGCGGCCTGGATCCGGACAGGGTGCAGGGCTTTGCCTTTGGCATGGGCATCGACCGTCTGGCGATGCTGAAATACGGCATCCCCGATTTGCGGGCCTTCTTCGATTCCGACCTGCGCTGGCTCAGGCACTATGGTTTTCGCGCGCTCAGCGTGCCGACACTGGCGGGAGGACTGTCATGAAGTTCACTCTGAAATGGCTCAGGCAGCATCTCGATACCGCCGCCACGCTGGAAGAAATTTGCGACGGCCTGGTTGGAGTAGGCCTTGAGGTTGAAGGCGTTGAGGACCCGGCCGCCGCCCTGGCAGCCTTCACCATCTGCAGGGTAAAGGAAGCCCGCCAGCATCCCGATGCGGACCGTTTGCGGGTTTGTGACGTGGAAACCGAAAATGGCATGGTGCAGGTGGTGTGTGGTGCTCCAAATGCCCGTATCGGCCTTGTCGGTGTGTTTGCCCCGCCCGGCACACACATACCCGGCACCGGCGTTGACCTTGCAGTTGGCACCATACGCGGCGTCGAGAGCGCGGGCATGCTGTGTTCGGAACGCGAACTGATGATTTCCGATTCACATGACGGCATCATTGATCTGGCTGACGGCTTTCCCGTCGGCATGAGCGCCGCCGAGGCGCTGGGGCTCGATGACCCGGTGCTGGACGTCGCCATAACGCCGAACCGGCCCGATGCGCTGGGGGTCTATGGCATTGCCCGGGACCTGGCGGCAAAGGGCCTTGGAAAACTGAAACCCCTGCAGGTCCCGGACATCACGGGCACATACAATTCCCCGATCGGGGTTGATCTCAGGTTTGACGATGAAGACCCCATGCCGTGCTCGATGTTCGTTGGCCGCCACATCAGGGGTCTGAAGAACGGTCCGTCGCCGGACTGGCTGCAGCGCCGGCTGATGGCGATTGGCCTGCGTCCGATTTCCGCGCTGGTCGACATCACCAACTACATAACTTTCAGTTTCGGCCGTCCCTTGCATGTGTTTGATGCAGACAAGGTGCATGGCACCGTTCATGCACGCATGGCGAAGCCGGGTGAAACCCTTTTGGCGCTCGACGGCCGGGAGTATACGCTTGACGACACCATGACGGTGATCGCCGATGACAACGGCGCAGAAGGCATCGCCGGTATCATTGGTGGTGAAGCTTCAGGCTGTGACGGCAATACCACCAGCGTGTTTATCGAAGCGGCCTTCTTTGATCCGGTGCGCACCGCTGCGACCGGTCGCAAGCTTGGCGTCATCACCGATGCGCGCTACCGTTTTGAACGCGGTGTTGACCCGGCCTTCGTGACGGCCGGCGCCCAGCTTGCAACGCAGATGATCATGGATCTGTGTGGCGGCGAGCCTTCCAGGCTGGTGATTGCCGGCAAGGCGCCACTGAACACCCGTTCCTATGACCTGCGCAAAACGAGGGTCAGGTCACTGGGCGGCATCGATGTGCCGGAAGCCAGGCAGGTGGAAATTCTTGAAGCGCTGGGGTTTGGCGTAACCGACGGGGGCGAGGTGCTGTCGTGTGCGGTTCCAACCTGGCGGCCGGATGTTCATGGCGAGGCCGACCTGGTCGAGGAGATCTGCCGCATTCATGGCCTTGACAACGTGCAGCCGGTTGCCATGCAGCGGCCATACGCCGTTGCCAGGCCGGTGCTGACCATCCGCCAGAAACGCATGCTGGCGGCCCGCCGGACACTGGCCGGCCGGGGGCTGAACGAGGCGGTAACCTGGTCATTCCTGCCTTCGCAGCAGGCGGACCTGTTTGGCGGGGGCCAGCCGGAACTGAAACTGGCCAATCCGATCTCGGTCGAGTTGTCCGACATGCGGCCGTCGCTGATCGCCAACCTGGTAGCGGCGACCGGGCGCAACGTTGACCGCGGCCAGGCGCAGGTTGGCCTGTTTGAAGTGGGCCAGGTTTATGCCGGTGACCAGCCGCAGGACGAAACCCTGCGCGCAGCCGGCGTCAGGCGGGGCCAGACCGGACCGCGGCACTGGGGCGGCAAGGTCCGCAATGTAGATGCCTTTGATGCCAAGGCTGACCTGATGGCGGCACTGGCGGCGGCAGGTGCCCCCGTAACAAGTCTTCAGGCTGTGCAGGGCGCACCATCCTGGTTCCACCCGGGAAGGTCCGGCACCGTCCGGCTCGGGCCCAAGAACCAGCTCGGCTGGTTTGGCGAAATCCATCCGCGCGTGCTGGATGCGATGGATGTCAGGGGTCCGCTCGTGGCGTTTGAGATGAACATCGACGCCATCCCCGAACCCAGGTCGGTGCAGGCAGCCAGACCGCCCATGGACACATCGGACCTGTTGCCGGTGAAGCGCGACTTTGCCTTTGTTGTCAACAGTGACATACCGGCTGACAGCCTGCTGCGTGCAGCGCGCGGCGCGGACAAGGTACTGGTGTCCGACGTTTCAGTGTTCGATGTGTTCGAAGGCGGCAATCTCGGTGAAGGCAAACGCTCACTGGCCATCGAGGTTACACTGCAGCCCAGGGACACGACCCTGACCGAAGAAGAAATCGATGCCGTGTCGAAGGCTATCGTAGCCGGCGTCAGCAAGGCAACCGGGGCTACCCTGAGAGGGTAGCCCGTGGTTGATTTATTCCGCTCACGCCAGCAGCCTGTCGGCTGCGCTCCGCTGGGGCGCACTTCGTGCGGCAGCCCGAACAGTACCTCGGCACGTTCCGTGCTTCGGGGATCATCACTCGGTGCTTGTCCGGGGTCAGAGAACCCATTCACGGGTGTCCTGATCTATTCCGCTCACGCCAGCAGCCTTCGGCTGCGCTCCGCTGGGGCGCACTTCGTGCGGCGGCCAGTCGGCCTTGCCTCAGCACGTTCCGTGCTTCGGAGGAATTCATCACTATGGTTATTCGGGGATCGGAGAACCGGGTGTCTTATTCCGCTCACGCCAGCAGCCTTCGGCTGCGCTCCGCTGGGGCGCACTTCGTGCGGCGGCCAGTCGGCCTTGCCTCAGCACGTTCCGTGCTTCGGAGGAATTCATCACTATGGTTGTTCAGGACCGGAGAACGGCGCGAGGCACGAAGTGCCGAGTAAAGCTGTTCGACCAGAATAATGGGTCACCGCCAATACAACCTGATTGATGAACGCCCACTAGGCCCGACCGGGCCTCGGGCCGGTCAGGCCCGCCCCAGCGGAGCGCAGCCGTCAGGCTGCTTGCGTGAGCGGAACAAAACAACAACCCAACCACCCATCAAGCCTCGACGCCGACCCCGATCGGGCATGTCACGCCGGTGCCGGCCAGGCCGCAATAACCGTTCGGGTTCCTGGCCAGGTATTGCTGGTGGTGGGTTTCGGCGAAATAGAACTCAGGCGCTTCACGCACTTCCGTGGTGATCGACCCGTAGCCTCTGGCGTCCAGGGCCTTCTGGTAGGCCGCCTTTGAGGCCAGCGCTGCGTCGCGCTGGGCATCGCCGACCCAGTAGATACCGGAGCGGTACTGGGTGCCGACATCATTGCCCTGACGCATGCCTTGCGTGGGATCGTGTGCTTCCCAGAAATATTTCAGAATCTGGTCATATGAAACGACCGTCGGGTCAAACACCACCATTACCGCTTCGGCATGGCCGGTCTGGCCGGAACACACCTCTTCATAGGTCGGGTTTGGCGTTGTTCCGCCAATATTGCCGACCGCTGTCACCCACACGCCGGGCCTGATCCAGAACTCACGTTCGCACCCCCAGTAACAGCCGAAAGCCAGATAGGCGATCTCGTGACCCGCAGGATAGGGACCTTTGAGCGGATTGCCGTTGACCAAGTGTCTTGCTGACGTTGCAATCGGCGTATCGCGGCCGGGAAGCACCTCGTCAGCCGACGGCATTTCAAGCTTCTTGCGGGTAAAACCGAACATTCGCAACATCCCTTTCCATGTGCCTGGTAACTGGTTGTCATGTTGTCATACGCCGACGAACTTGCAAGTGCTTCAGCCAGTTACAATCGTGTGATGCAACGGCTTGATCTTCAACCACTTATGTGTATGTTCCCGCCAGTGCCGGAGAGGTGGCCGAGTGGTTGAAGGCGCACGCCTGGAAAGTGTGTATGCGGGTAACCGTATCAAGGGTTCGAATCCCTCTCTCTCCGCCAATATCCCGATTGCAAACTCTGAACAGCCCCGTGACAGCAGCAAAATTTGTTGTTGTTTCAAAGGGGTTTAGCAGAAACGACCGAACCACAGAGACTGCCAGGAATGGCAATTTCAGTCTCTGAAGGCCCCTCCGTCTCTTTCCGACCGAACCTCATGCAAATTGGTTCGCATTCAAAAAGTGCTGTTATTTCAATTGGTTGAAGATTTGGAGCAACCGTACTTTTTGCAGCGGTTCCCTCGCTAGTCGACAGGTTCAGAGAGCCAATCGCGGGCGTGCCGGAGCGAAACGCTTCGCAAGTCTGCGATCATGAGAGAATGTTGGACGGATGGATACTGCTGGGCGTGAGATCGGATTTGCCTGTGACCCAAGCGGAGGTATGCAAGGAGTGCAGAAAATGACTGCTTGAAGCCAATTTGAGACCTCCGATATAGATGCCAGTGCTGGCGCTTCCGGTCCAAAAGCTGTCGTTCGGCTTGGCTCAAGCGAATGTCCGCTCCGACCCCGAAAGCGGACTCTATCGGTAACGAACCGGAGAGTCCGTTACGTGCCAAA
>CAVOZJ010000016.1:0-372146 GCA_963700885.1 uncultured Alphaproteobacteria bacterium | reverse complement strand
AACCGAACAAGGCGGGTTTTCAATACAACAGCAGACACAACTCAACCGGGTTTTAAAATACCTCGTATTGCATGTTCAAAAGCATACGTCGCGCCGTATCGCGGAAAACGTCATGAACGTCTACCTGGGTCACAACGCCGGCAAACAGGTGCTCGATGGATCGATCAGCCGGGGTGATGGCAATGCTATAGAGGCGGTAATCTGGTTTGCCGATATGCGCGGGTTCACCGAATTGACCGAGAAATATTCGGGCCTGCAGGTCAATCGGATTCTGAACGGATTTTATGAACAGCTAGTTGGCGCTGTCACCAGCAACGGCGGTGACGTGCTGAAGTTTCTCGGTGACGGTGTACTGGCGGTCTTTCCATTTCAGTGCGCGGATACAGCGGCACGGGCGGCAAAATCGGCCATGGCGGCGGCTGATGAAGCCCTGAAGAACCTGCAGGCTTACAACTCAAATCCGAGTGAAGATGTTTGGAAGCTGAATGGCTGGACGCCTATTCGATGCGGTATCGCAATGCATATCGGCGAAGTGTTCTTCGGAAATGTCGGCGGCCAGGACCGGCTGGACTTTACGGTCATTGGCAGAGCTGTAAACGAAGCATCCCGGCTGGAGGCGTTGACCAAACGAGTGATGCGTCCGGTGGTAATGTCCCAGGAAGTAGGTGATCTTCTCGAAATACCACTGGATGACATTGGCCGTCATGAATTGAGAGGAATTGTTCAACCTGTCCGTGTTTTCGCCCCAAAGCACTGGAAGTCTACCGCAATTGAGGCCTAGGTATTGATGCTGCGGGCGACGTCAAATCTGAATTGGGAGGCGCGACAATGAGAATGAGTGCACTGTTGGTCATATTTATGCTGGGCCTAAGTCCCGGCGTGGCGGAGGCAGGTTGCAAGGACCATGCAAATTCAGGTGTAGATTGGACCGGCTGCACCAAGAAACTGCTTATGTTGCAGTCCGCGTCACTGGACGGTGCAAAACTTGATGGTGCCAATCTGACCAGCACGGACCTGACCGGTGCCAACCTGGATGGTGCGAACCTGAATGAAGCCGATCTGAGTTACGCATCATTGAAATCGGCATCTCTCAAGGCTGCATCCCTCATAAAAACTGCCGGAAACAGAACTTCACTGGTCGGAGCCGATTTGTCCGGCGCAAACTTGCAGGCGATGGAACTTTTCCGGGCTGATTTTACCGATGCCTTACTGAAAATGGCCGATTTGTCCCGCTCCAGCTTACCCCGCGCCTTGTTCACCGGCGCAAGTCTCAGTGGTGCTTCTTTGGTGAAATCAGATGTCATCCGCGGTAACTTTGATAACGCTGACCTGACTGGTCTCAATTTCACCTACGCGATTGTCGCCAGAGCGTCTTTCAAAAATGCCAAACTGGCTGGCTCTGACTGGTCAAACGCTTATCTGTATCGGACCAATCTGGTAGGTGCGGACCTGTCTGCAGTCACAGGCTTGACCACCCCCCAGGTTGCAATGGCCTGCGGTGACAGCTCAACGATACTCCCGGCAGGTGTCGAGGCGCCGACACCATGGCCCTGCACCAATCAGGACGAATCGACAGATTAGGGTCAGGACCAGGTTCCAGAACAGGGCCCTGCAACAACTCTCCCTCCGGCCAAATTAAGGTGTTTGTCGTCACGTTACATCCGGCCACGTTCAGGTGTGGAAATTCAGGCCTGTTTTGCCGGTTTGTATCGCGCACCCTGCTGCACCAGCAATTGTTCACTTGCCGCTCACGCCGTCGATCCGTTAACACTGTCAGCCATGTCCACGATTACACCCCAGGTGCTTCTGAAAGCCTACACGGCTGGCATTTTCCCGATGGCGGAAAGCGCCAATGACAGCGCGCTGTACTGGGTTGAACCTGAAGTTCGGGGCATAATCCCACTCGACCGGTTCCATATATCCCGGTCCCTGGCGCGCCGCATTCGATCCCGGCAATTTTCGGTGACTGTCGATACCGATTTCGACGGCGTGATTCGGGCTTGCTCCGGACAAGCAGGCAGTGCCGGGGAAACCCCGGTTATTGAACGACCGTCAACATGGATCAATTCGAGGATTTCGGCACTTTACAATCAGTTGTACGCAATGGGGTTTTGCCATTCAGTTGAATGTCGCGATGCTGCCGGCAACCTGGTCGGAGGCCTGTATGGTGTGCGCATTGGTGCCGCGTTTTTTGGTGAAAGCATGTTCTCCGCAAAACGTGATGCGTCCAAAGTTGCAATGGTGCATCTGGTTGCCAGGCTCAATGCAGGCGGCTTTCACCTGCTCGACACGCAATTTGCAACCGACCATCTGAAATCTTTCGGGTGTATGGAGATCTCACGTGACGACTATCGCAGGCTTCTCGACGCTGCATTGCTGGCACAAGCCAGTTTTGCTGCATTTCAGGATGACGATAACCCGGTCGCGGTCTTGTCGTTCGCCAAATCCGGCCATCATGAAGACACATAAGGTCATCACAGTTTTTTCATCCGGAATGCAGTGAATTCAATCCACACAAAGGGCTCTACAAAAACAGGCTTGCTGCTATACTAGATCAGGATGACTTTTGGTTGAATCAGACCAAGAGTCATAAGCTTGATTGATTCTAAAGTGAGAGAGCAATTTTATGGGTACAGGTCAACCCATGTTGCACTAATTCAAAACCAAACAGTTGCGGGTTATACGGTATGTTCAAACTTACTTCACTTCGATTTCTAACCTTTCTTGCAGTCGCTGCAATGGCTGGCGCATCTGCAGCCCCGGCCAAATCCGCGGACATTTTTGTGTCGGTCACGGGTGTGCGCAGCGCTGATGGTGCCGTAATGGCATGTCTTTGGTTGTCGGGTTGGGGATTTCCTAATTGTGAAAACGGCCGAAGCAACGTCAGGCAGGTTCAAGTTCCTGCGTTGCAAGGCACGGTGAATTTCACGTTTGAAGGAGTGCCTGACGGCCGTTATGCGATCTCTGTTGGTCATGACCAGAACAATGACGGAGTGCTGGAACGCCATCCGTATCTCAGATACCCAATTGAGGGAGCCGGAATTTCCAATTACACCGAGCCACCCCGTTTTATGCCGATGCACCATTCGGCAACTTTTGAGGTTAAAGGACCGGTCACCGAGATTCATATTCCAATGCTCTACCCGCCTGACAGTTAGGCAATCCGGCAAGATTTCCTGACAGTGCCATATGCGTTCACCAGAACCTTGGCGCTACACACCGCACCCGCCAGAGTGGCAGGATGTGACTCCATCAAAAGGATCGTTGATCAGTTCCTGCGGTGCTACTTGTTCAATTGCCCCGGACAGCCTGCTGCTGACCAGCGTTTGTTGACATTGAATATACGGCGCGATGCAGCTGTCATCTGGTTGGCAAACTTGCTGCACGAGGCTTTATCTGATCGCGTGTTGCAATTGGCAATCATAGCCTCATGAGTAGCCGCTATGTCTGCCAGGGTCGGATGTGCTCCTGTTTGCTGTTTTTTCAGCGTCGCATGATACCAGTTGCTCAGATGAAATTCCCTTTTGGCCAGCCTGATAACCGATGGGCGAATTTTCGAAGAAAACTCTTTCTTCAAAGCCGAACATGAACTCGCAGAATGCGCCGGCGTTGTCGCCAATGGTACGCTGACAATGCATGCCATCAATGCCACTGGAAGCCATTTCACCAGCTGCTTTTTTTCAATCATTCTCCCACCTATCTCCGTATCGCCCACTCGTGCGCCTTGATTGCGCGGATGTATGGCAAAACTAGGGTCTGCACCACTACAGGTCAATAATTTCAGGTCATCAATCGGAAGGCTGTGCCTCTTCTGCTTCTGGTGTCGGCTCACCTTCTGTTGCGGGTACGTTTGCTTGTTCATCGTCGACATTTTTACGATTGGGGTCGCGGCAACCAATCAACCATACATCGAACATCGGATGTTCAACTGCGTTCAGTCCGGGACTTTCGGCAAGCATCCATCCAGAAAAGATCCTGCGGGTTCCGCCACTCAACAAATTCTCGTCAACCTGTACAAACGAGGTGGTGTTTGGCTTTTCAGTCGGCGGCCGGGAATTGCAGATACGCGGATATACGTTTAATGCGCCGAATCTGCGCACCTCGTTCACTGGAATCTCAAATGTGGTAATGCGACCGGTGATCTTGTCCAAACCAGCAAATACCGCCAGCGGGTTTTGAATTGCCTGCGCGCGCAAAGGCCCTGGCACGACAATCAGCAACCCCGCCAAAATCATACCTGCAGCAAGGTAATCTCCGGGCTGCTTCATCGAGGCTTCACTGCCTCCACACGAATACGAACATAGTCGGCAGTCCAGTTTCCGCGCGCATCACAAAAACTCGGTCGTAGCAGTTGTTCAACCTCGTCAAGCACCATGTCGGTCTCGTCACCAAACTGTTCAAAGAACGGTTTACGAAAAAGCTTGAGCCATTCTTTCATGCCGGTTTTCAATGGAGTGGGCCTTGGGTGAAGTTCAACTCGACACACATCAAAACCTGCATCCAAAAGCATTTTGGAATAAACTTCCGGAGACGGGAAAAACCACGGTCCGGCCAGCGACTGATCCCCTCCTCTGCGTGCGCCTACCGCGCGCATGGCTGTCACGATTGCTGCCACGTTTCCATGCCCACCAAACTCTGCCACAAAACGTCCACCAGGTTTCAGGGCCCGGGATATGCCATCAATTACTTTTTCAGGCATGCTCATCCAATGCAGCGCTGCATTGGAGAACACCGCATCAAACTCAGCTGAAAAATCCAATGCCTGGCCATCCCCGCTGCGGACCGACAATCCACGCTGACGGGCAGCTGAAAGAAGATCGTCGCTCATATCCAGGCCGAGTACGTCTGCACCTGTTTCCGCAATCTTTTGCGTCAAGGCACCATCCCCACAGCCCAGGTCCAGAATTTTCTCTCCGGCCTTGGGTGCCAGCCACTCAAACACCGCACCAGCCAAATCTGCAACGAAACGGCCATGCTCGGAATAGGCATCAGCCAACCAGGTCTGCTTTGAAGAGGAGGAATTCAGACTCGTTGGCTTCACTGCGTCGTGTCGCTTTCCGGTTTCTTGTCGCCAGACTTGCCGGAGCCAAGCACGAACTGCGAAACGAGTCCGAAAATATCGATGGCATCCTGGGTAAATTCTATCTGGCCGCCGCTGGCAATCAGGGTGTCACTGCCACCTGGCTCCAGCGAAATGAATTTTCCACCCAGCAAGCCTTCAGATGCAATTTTGGCAGTCGAGTCTTCAGGCAACTTCACTTTAGCATCAACCGCCATTTCAACGTTCGCCCGATAACTTTCCGGGTCAAGGTTCTGAGCCGTCACAGAACCGACTTTGATTCCCGCCATTCGAACGTCAGTGCCAACTGAAATACCATCGATCGATCCAAATGACGCCTTGACTGAATAGCCCTGAGCCGGCCCGCCCAACCCGCCTACGAAATACATAAATGCGAAAAAACCGACTGCGATGGCAACGACAAAGGCGCCAACAGCGGTCTCAGCCATGGAATTCTTCATATCCGGGGTGCTCCTGCCTCAATACCCTTGTGCGTACACACGTCAAACAGAACCTACTCTGGCTGCCAGGCATCGTAATCCGGTTTTGCGGCCTGTTTCGGCGTGGCGCCCAATAGACTTCCTGCCGGGCGATAGGCCTTTGCCGAGCCAGTTAAATTTGGTTGATGCGGTTTCTGCCATTCACGCGCAGTATATTCAGTTTCACTTGGTGGTGTATCTGTTCGGTGATGCATCCATCCATGCCAACCGGGTGGTATCAAGGATGCCTCGGCATAATTGGGATAAATCACCCAGCGATGCTCTGCAATTGAAGCCGGCAGTTTTGACGGAGCCCGGTAATATGTATTTCCCAGTTCGTCGGTACCGACCTTTTCACCATGGCGTGCTGTGAACCAGCGCGTTCCCATGGTCTGACCGTTCCACCAGGTGAACAACTGCAGTAGTAAGTTTTTCATGCCTCAAAACCGGGCTGCCTCAATGGGCAGTCATAATAAGGTGATTTGCTCCTTCGTTATGGCCTATTCGCTAGGCTCAAGTCCAGTGGGTTTCAAGTTCGCAAAGATTGAGAAATATGACCACACGCGGTACAAGTCATTTCTGACACTGACCGCCCTCACACCGGACCTTGCTATATGACCACCAGCGCGAATACAGCAAAGCTGTCCATTGCCGGCCTGAAAATGTCATTTGGCGGTGTCAGGGTGTTGCAGGACATCAGTGTAGACATCCAGACAGGCCGCAAGACTGTCCTGATCGGGCCGGCTGCATCGGGAAAAACGGTGTTGATGAAATGTGTGGCGGGTATCCACGCGCCAGAAACCGGAACCATAAGGATTGATGACCAGCCGATCACGGGAATAGGTCAGCGCAAACGTAATGAACTGCTTGCCGACACCGGGGTGCTTTTCCAGCATGGAGGTTTGTTTGACAGCCTCAAGGTATGGGAAAACATTACATTCAGACTGATCAACAACGACGGAATGGATCGAAGGCAAGCCCGAGACCTGGCAATTGATAAATTGGCTCGCGTCAACCTGCCGGCCAGTACGGCGGACCTGTTGCCGTCCGAGTTATCCGGCGGCATGCAAAAACGTGTCGGTATTGCCCGCGTCCTGGCCGGTCAACCTACGCTGATGTTGCTGGATGAGCCTACAGCGGGTCTTGATCCAATCACCACCAAGGCTATTTACCGTCTGCTCGACCGCTCCATAGAACAAAGCCACGCCACTGTGTTTGCTATAACCAGTGACATGGAGTCCGCCCGTACCGAGTATGACAACCTTTTGATGCTTCATGAGGGCCGGATCGTTTGGCATGGGGCAGTGGCTGATATTGATGCGTCTGCCAATCCATATGTGCTGCAACTCATCAATGGCAGAGCAGAAGGGCCAATCAAGATGCGTATGAAAGCGCGTGCCTGAACAATGGGCGTGCCTGAGCCTGGGTTCGCTGGCTTCACACTGCCATGTGATTTGCGCGTTACCCGGCATTGACAATAAATTGCAGCGAATTCAAACTTGGCCGGAGCATTTTTATGTGCAGATTATCAGTACTGGCAGTTATCCTTGTTGCATTTCTTGTCAGCCCATCTTTTGCCGCGAGTGGAACATTCAAAGGCGCCAAGGGCCATATTACGACCGGATCGGTTTCGGTTACCGAGCAGGATGGCAAACTGGTTATCAGGCTGGGGTCCAACTTCAGCCTGGATAGCGCACCGGATCCCTATGTCTCTCTGGGCAATGGTTCTCGACGGGTCAAAGGCGGAACGGCAGGTATTCTCACAAAATTGAAGGGTGCAGGTACTTATACTGTTCCTGCCAATGCCAGCACGAAGGCCGCCAGGGAAGTTGTGATCTGGTGCAAGAAGTACGCTGTGCCACTTGGTGTCGCCACGCTCAAATAAGCTGACACCCTGGATCAGGATGACTTCAGGTTGACCCAACCAAAGGGCATCCTGATCTGGTACGCGGGCGACATTCTGTCTGACGTTTTTTGGCGAGACATCGATCACGCCTGCATGACACGCTTTCACTTGTCATGAATTCGTGACTTAACTTTCAGCGTCCGGCACCTGGTAAGGAATGCGAATTGTCGAGATGAGCAATCCTACCAGTATCTCCAGATTGTCCGGCATGAGTGATACGGCACGCGCAGTATTGTTCCTGTGTGCTGGGATATTCATTTTCTCGTTTCAGGACGTGATTGTGAAACAGTTGTCGGACCGGTATCCCGCACACCAGATCGTGTTCGTGCGGGCCATTATCGCCCTGCCCCTTATGTTCATGATCGTTCATTACGAATCAGGTCTCGGAACGCTGGCAACGCGCCATCCTGTCATGCATGCGCTGCGCTCGTTTATCGGATTTGGCGCGTTTTTTTTCTATTATCTGGCGCTGCCCAGCATGCCGCTGACTGCGGTGGTTGCAATCTGGTTTACAGCGCCATTGTTTATTACCGCGCTTGCTGTTCCCATTCTTGGCGAGCGGGTTGGCTGGCGCAGATGGACGGGAATTCTGTTTGGGTTCGCTGGCGCCATGGTCATCATTCAACCTGGCGCAGATACGTTCCAGCTAGCTGCAATCTTGCCGGTTATTGCTGCCTTTTGCTACTCTATCTCAGCCTTGCTGGGCCGCAAGATGGGCATTACGGAGTCCGGTTCGGTGATGGCTTTCTACATGATGATCACTTTCTTTTACTGTGGAGGAGCAATCGGCGTCCTGCTCGCCAACTTCGCGCCAACGTCAAACACGGATAGTACCCTGAAATTCCTGCTCTTGCCGTGGCATATGCCGGCAGGTTTTGAGTTGGTGATGTTCATCGTCATTGGTGTTATTTCCGCACTTGGGTTCTGGCTTCTGGCCACGGCCTATCGAATTGGCAATGCGCCCACGGTTGCACCGTTTGAATACACATCAATGTTATGGGCCACGATCCTGTCATATCTGTTGTGGGACGAAGTGCCAAACGCGACCACACTGATCGGCGCGTTGATGATTATAGCATCTGGTGTCTATGTATTAAGACGCGAGGCTGCCGTACGAGATCGCCCGCTGGCAGGCAAAGGCATGTGGCGTTCCCGGAACTGATCCATAGTCACGCTCCGCCACACTCATTGTGTTAGCGGTTCTCTTCCAGCCATCGCATTACTCTTGCAGCAGCGCTCCGCGATTTGAAAGGCCTTTGTGACCATAATCCAAGCGAGCTGTTCAGCTCAACCCTGATGTCAAATGGCTCAACCAGTTCACCGCGCGTCAGGTGGGATGCAACAAGTGCCTGGTGTCCCATCAGTACGCCCGCGCCGTTGACCGTCTCCTCAACTGCGAGGGTGTACAATGAAAACACCGGGCCGCGGGGCGTGAACCTGGTATTTGCAGCTATCGCCCATATCGCCCAGTCATCGACCCAGGTCGCATCAGACAGACAGGGCACGTTCGAAAGATCTGCTGGTGATCGCAGCTTTGCAGCCATTGCCGGCGAGCAGACTGGAAAGATCATGTCTCGGGACAAAGCATCCTTGCCCTCTTCCGTATAGAAAAGGCTCAAGTCATAAGGCGTGCGCTTGAGGTTTGGTGGTGCTTCCATTGCGGTGATGGAAATCGAAATATCCGGAGCGGCAGCTCGCAGGGACGGTAGTCGCGGCGACAGCCACAATTGCGCAAGAGACGGCAAGGCAGCAATGTGAACAGTGCTTGGCGCGGCTTCACTGCGCATAGTCTGAACGGCATGTCCCAGTTGATCAAAAGCGTCTACGAATCCAGGCAGGACCCTGACGCCAAGCGCATTCAATTGAACACCTCGCGGAGTGCGGTCAAACAGTGCCGCACCAAGTTGAAGCTCCAGGGACTTGATGTGGGCCGTTATGGCACCGGGTGTCACACCCAACTCCTGTGAAGCTGCAGCAAACCCACCCAGGCGCGCCGCTGCTTCAAAAGCCCTGAGTGCCGTCAGCGGCAGATCTTTGGGACGCGGCGGAGATACAACCATTTCCAACCTCAATTTTTCTAACCCTAATATTTTGCAATTCTGACTTGTCTGCAAGTCAGGGTGATGGCTTTCTGGTACAAAGACCACAATCCGTAGTGTTGTTCACAAAGGAAGCAACAATGACATTTCTCTCGCCACGGCCATGGGTGCCAGGTTACTGCGACACACTTGTGCAACGCGTCGCGAACGACACGGCGCTGGCCTCCAGCGACCAGGTCAGCGCGCGGCTCGATCAACTGGTGGAAGCCAACAGAGCCATTCATGAACGTGACTGTTTCAATCTAAACCCTGCCACCAATGTGATGAATCCACGCGCAGAGGCCATGTTGTCAGCAGGTCTGGGCTCGCGTCCATCGCTCGGGTATCCGGGAGACAAGTACGAGATGGGCCTGGAAGCCATAGAGGAAATTGAAGTCATCGCCGCTGAATTGTGCGCCGAAGTCTTTGGTGCGCAATATGCGGAAATAAGGGTCGCGTCAGGTGCCATGGCGAACCTTTATGGGTTCATGGCAGCAAGCAAACCAGGCGACTCTGTCATAGTACCACCTGCCTCCATTGGCGGGCATGTAACCCATCATAATACGGGTTGCGCCGGTCTTTATGGTCTTGACATACACCATGCACCGGTAGCGGCGGATGGTTACACCGTCAGTGTGGACGGACTTCGCAAACTTGCCAAACAAGTCCGGCCCAGGCTGATAACCATCGGCGGCAGCCTCAATTTGTTGCCTCATCCCGTGTCGGAAATTCGTTCCATCGCCGATGAGGTGAATGCCACGGTCCTGTTCGATGCAGCACACCAGTGCGGCATCATCGCGGGAGGTACCTGGCCTAACCCATTGTCGCAAGGCGCCCATCTGATGACGATGAGTACTTATAAAAGCCTTGGCGGACCTGCCGGAGGGCTCATTGTCAGCAATGATGCGGAAATCACTGAACGGCTCGACCGCATCGCATTTCCCGGCATGACTGCAAATTTCGACGCAGCCAAATCCGCTGCCCTGGCCATCACCATGCTGGACTGGCGCGACCATGGCAAAGCCTATGGATCAGCCATGGTTGAACTGGCGAATGCCTTGGCCAAGGCGCTTGATGGCAATGGCATACCGGTACACGGCAAGGCTTTCGGGTACACCCGGTCACATCAGTTTGCCGTGGAAGCCTTGCCTTTCGGCGGCGGACAAACCGCTTCCAAAAAACTGCGCAAGGCCGGATTTCTGGCTTGCGGTATCGGTTTACCGGTAAAAGAAGTCGCTGGCGACATGAACGGCCTGCGCATAGGCACCCCGGAGCTTGTGCGCTGGGGGGTCAAACCTGGCCATTGTGACAAGCTGGCTGCACTGATTGCCCGCGCCCTGACAACCAATGATCCGGAATCCCTGGCCACCGAAGTATCAGCATTCCGGCAAGAGTTTACCAAACTGCACTTCATTCGAGACTGAGCGTCCGTAGCGGTTTTGCCCCGTTCAAGCAGAATGAAATTGATGACCGTTCTTCATTGGCGGGGCAAACCGCGTTGGTGCAAAACCTGATCTATGAGGTCTCCGGCTGAATCTGAACTGGCAAAGCAGCTTGCCAGATTGCGTATTCGGCTGGAGATACTGGATTCAGGAAACCCTACTTTTGCCATGTCAGCGCGCAACGCCTCTGCAACCTTTTCAAACGACGATTTGCCGAAACCTTCCTCATCGCGCAGGCGCCGGATAGCCACACAGTCACTGATGCTTTCGTTCATGAGGTGTTCAGGTCCATTGCGCGCAGGGTGCGGCCGGTCCACATCTCCCGTTTGATGGTGAGCACATTCGTGTCGATCAATGAATTGCTGAAACTCCACCGGCGCGGCGGAATAATTTGATCTCACCACTGCGGGTTTTCCACTACCATCCCTGATCGCCATTCCGGCTGCCAGGCCGGGTCGTCCCCTGTCTGCATTGCTGAACTGAACGGGTTCACCCTTGTTGTTCGAACACACGGGAGCTTCAGCAAGCTCAAGTGGCTTTGTGGCTGTGTCCTGCTGCGCTGCGGCTCCGCTAACTGACAAGACAGCTGTTGCTGCCAACGCAATCAGACTGACCCTGACTTCCGGCAAACGGTTCATGATCCCTCAAACAACAGGTTGGGGACTTCGGACCTGCCTTCGGTCAGCCCGGTCGCGGCGTGCACAATCGTATTCGCGTCTATACCAAAATGCTCGTACAGATCGGCGATCGTGCCGGTCTGGCCGAAATGCTCAACACCAAGAGGAATAGTGCGATGCCCGGCCACCCCGCCAAGCCAGGCCAGAGTTACAGGATGCCCGTCAATCACCGTGACGATAGTGCAGTTACCGGGCAGCGGTGACAGCAAGGCTTCAATATGGCTGCGCGCGCGCGCATTTCCGCGGCGGCGGTCGCGCTGCGCAGCAGTCCACCCGGCGTTCAACCGGTCTGCCGAGGTAACAGCCAACACACCGACATCCCGCCGTACTTCGGCAATACGACCGGCAGCCGCAATAGCCTCGGGCGCGACGCAACCCTGGTAGGCTACCACGACTTCACAGTTTGGTCCCGGCTTGCGCATCCAGTAAGCGCCGTCAATCGTACCCTGCCGGAAATCGTCATTGGCACGCTGGCCTGGTTGTTCAATCGGATTTGTACTCAGGCGCAGATAGACCGAGCCTCCGGTTTCATCACGCAGCCAGGTGCGTTCATCGCGATCACCCTCACCATCTTTTTGCAGGTACTCAAACGCCCATTGCATGATGACGGCCAATTCATCGACGAAACCCGGTTCAAATGCAGCCAGTCCGTCCTGGCTCATGCCAATCAACGGAGAACCGATGGATTGATGAGCGCCGCCCTCCGGCGCCAGGGTGACGCCGGACGGTGTTCCGACAACTATGAAGCGGGCGTTCTGATAACACGCATAGTTCAGGGCATCGAGACCACGTGCCACAAACGGGTCGTACACGGTTCCCACAGGCAACAGACGTTTGCCAAACAGTGAGTGCGACAATCCGGCAACTCCGAGCAACAAAAACAGGTTCATCTCGGCAATGCCAAGCTCGATGTGTTGACCTTCCGGGGTAAATTCCCACCTGGCCGTGGATGGAATCTTTTCATTGATGAAGGTGTCGGTCTGGGCAGTTCGCGCAAACAGTTTTCGCCGGTTGACCCATGGACCCAGGCTGGTTGTACCGGTGACATCGGGCGAGGTGGTGACTATGCGCTGAGCCAGCACACTGTCTCCCCTTGACAGATCATCCAGTATCTTGCCGAAACCCATCTGGGTTGAAATTTCGCGCTCACCCGGTGGAACTATCGCCGGCACCGCTATTGCCTCATCGGCGAAGCGACGTACGCCTCTTGAGAAAAACGGCGTCTGATCAAGGAAGTCCTGCAAAGCAGCGGGGTCCGCCACAGTTGCGAACCTTTCCCATTCCTCACCCTCAGCAACCCCCATATGCTGCTGCCACGCGGCCATCTGGGTCTTGTTCATCAGACCGCCGTGATTGTCCTTGTGACCGGCAATAGGTGTGCCCCAACCCTTGACAGTGTAGGCCAGAAAGCAGATTGGCCGATCATGGTCGACGGCAGCAAAAGTCTCCGCCATGGTGGCCACGCAGTTGCCGCCAAGGTTTTCCATCAATTCAGCCAGTTGATGATCGGACCTTGCATCAATGAGCGCTGTCACGTCACCCTGATCACCAAGATCATCCATAAGGCGTTTGCGCCATACAGACCCGCCCATGAATGTCAGAGCTGAATACAGCTGGTTCGGGCAGGCATCGATCCAGGCCTTTAGCTTGTCGCCACCGCTCTCGTCAAATGCAGCTCGCTGCAAATGGCCGTACTTGACGCGCACAACGTCCCAACCGAACGCATCGAATATTTTTTCCACCCTTTGCCAGAGACCTTCGCGCACGACACCGTCCAGCGACTGTCGATTATAATCGATGATCCACCAGGCATTGCGCAAATCGTTCTTCCAGCCCTCCTGAAGGGCTTCATATATATTGCCCTCATCCAGTTCCGCATCTCCGACCAGCGCAACCATCCTTCCCAACGGCACATCCTGCCCCCAGGTCTTGGCTGTTATGTAATCCTGCACCAGTGATGCGAAGCTGGTGATGGCAACGCCCAGGCCCACTGACCCAGTTGAAAAATCCACATCGTCAATGTCCTTGGTGCGCGACGGATAGGACTGCACTCCGCCGAACCCGCGAAACGCCTGCATCTTTTCGCGGGTCTGATTTCCCATCAGGTATTGAATGGCATGAAATATGGGTGATGCATGTGGCTTCACGGCCACCCGGTCCTCAGGCCGAAGCGCAGAGAAGTACAGTGCCGTCATGATCGATACCATAGACGCAGATGAAGCCTGGTGGCCTCCGACCTTGATGCCATCCACCCTTGGCCGGATGTGATTGGCGTTGTGGATCATCCAGTGCGACAGCCACAACAGGCGTTGCTCAATGGTTTTCAGATGGCCTGTCCGGATGGGCATTGGCATTGTTCCGCTACGTTGTCCAGATTGCATGGCACAAGTGTAGCAATACAACGCCCGGGCGCCAGCCGGAACTTCACAATTTAAGATAAGTCGGGGGAGTGCTACTTCTGCCCCTGCCGAAAGGACATGGTTGCCAGCACAATGCCAAATGTTACAAATGCGAGTAAACCCATGGCGAGATACAATTGTTCGTAGGTTGTCACGGTTTCGTCTCCATTGTTCAGCTGCCTCCGGCGGTGATTGTGTCGCGACGGAGCCTGGTATGCGTTAGTCCATGTCAATTTGGTGGAGCTTGCCGGCCGTGTGTGCTTTGCGCTGATCTGCAATTTCCGGAGGAAGCCGATTGCGGAATTGTGTGCGGGCAGATGCCCTGATGCGATTGTTGAACAACGATGCTGTCGCGGTTACGAGTGGGCTGACACTTGGCTTTGCGAACCATATCCGTGCAGCGCCGATTCTTTTCTGTAGCAGCGATTCCCCTGTCAGGGAGTTCGAGTTGCTCTTTTTACGTGTATAACACCATGCCAGTGCAACCAATAGTAATTAAGCGTTAACGGTTCGTTAACCAAAAACTTCGGGAATTTGTCTGTCAATTTGCCCCTTGTGCGGCTAGCCCAACCCCAGGGGTGCAACCACAGCAAGTTGATCGCTGTGCATATCTATGGGTGTGATCTGCTGCAAGGTCCCGGAATCGTTGAGGTTCACAGGCGAATCGTGGCTAACTCCGGTTATCCACAGAACCTGTCAAGGCTGTGGACACTACATGTTGTGTTAGGGTTTCGTTAACACACTAGGTATTGACGAGGGCCCGCAAACGGCACTACATTCATGTGCATGGGAACGGGGCTAGGGACGGCTCGGAGTTAGGCCTTCCCGTTTAGGTAAGTAAATTACCGAACTCCAAACGTCGAACGATGGATAAGGCGGAGTGATATCGCACTATCCAAACGGGGAAGTTGTGTCTTGGGCGTACGGGCTGGGAAGTCATGTACGCGTAAAGGGAGAACTTCGCTGCGAAGCCCTGTGTGTAAGGTCGTGAGGAAACAGTTAGCCGCTGAAGAGCGCTTGAATGGAACAACTTGGACAACTGAAGCAGGCACGGGCGCTGCTGTGAATAGGGGAATATGATGCGGGTAGAACGGCGCTTTACAGTCGAGGGCAAGGGACCATATGCAGGAGTGGAATTTCGCAGGGCAACCAGCGAAATCAAGAACCCCGACGGGTCAATTGTGTTCCAGCTCAAAGACATCGAAGTACCCAAGGCCTGGAGCCAGGTGGCGTCCGATATCATCGCACAGAAGTACTTTCGCAAGGCCGGCGTTCCCGCCCGGCTGAAGAAAGTGGAAGAAAACACGGTGCCGTCATGGTTGTGGCGCTCGGTAGAAGATACAGAGGCCCTGGCAGCACTGCCGGAAGATGAGCGTTACTGCTCTGAATTATCTGCCCGGCAGGTGTTCGGCCGTCTGGCCGGGACCTGGACCTACTGGGGCTGGAAAGGCGGTTATTTTGATGCCGAAACCGACGCACTGGCGTTTTACGAAGAGATGGTCAACATGCTGGCGACCCAGCGTTGTGCGCCGAACAGCCCGCAATGGTTCAACACCGGCCTGCACTGGGCCTACGGCATAGATGGTCCAGGTCAGGGTCACCATTACGTCGATTTTCAGACCGGGAAACTGACCAGGTCGGCATCATCGTATGAGCATCCGCAACCGCATGCCTGCTTCATTCAGTCTATTTCGGACGACCTCGTGAATGATGGCGGCATCATGGACCTCTGGGTGCGTGAAGCCCGCCTGTTCAAATATGGTTCGGGCACCGGTTCCAACTTTTCCTACATCCGTGGCGAAAACGAACCACTATCCGGCGGCGGCAAGTCATCCGGCCTGATGAGCTTCCTCAAGATTGGCGACCGGGCAGCTGGCGCCATCAAGTCCGGCGGCACAACCCGCCGGGCTGCAAAAATGGTTGTCGTCGATATCGACCATCCGGACATCGAAGCCTATATAGACTGGAAGGTTAAGGAGGAAGAAAAGGTTGCCGCGCTGGTAACCGGTTCCAGGGTCACCCGGCAGCATCTGAAAATCATCATGAAAGCCTGCGTCAACTGCGACGGCCCCGGCGATGACTGCTACAATCCTGCCAGGAATCCTGCCCTGAAACGCGCCATAAAGGATGCGCGCAGGTCCCACGTGCCGGATGCCTATATCAAGCGCGTCCTGCAATTTGCGGCGCAAGGTTTCAACGATATCGAATTTGACACCTATGACACCGACTGGGACGGCGAGGCCTACCGCACGGTGTCCGGCCAGAATTCCAACAATTCGATTCGCGTAACGGATGAATTTCTGCGCGCTGTAGAAAATGGTTCTTCGTGGGATCTGACATGGCGCATGCACGGCGGTGTGGCAAAAACCGTTGATGCGCGTGAACTGTGGGAAAAGGTAGGCAACGCGGCGTGGGCGTGTGCTGATCCCGGCATCCAGTTCCACACCACCATCAATGACTGGCACACCTGCCCCGCATCCGGTGACATTCGTGCGTCGAACCCGTGTTCCGAGTACATGTTCCTGGATGACACGGCGTGTAACCTTGCCTCCTTGAACCTGCTCACCTTCCTTGACAAGTCCAGCTCGAAGTTTGACATCGAAGGCTTTGAGCACGGCGTGCGGTTGTGGACCATGGTGCTGGAAATTTCGGTGTTGATGGCACAGTTCCCGTCCAGGGAGATTGCCAGACGCTCGTATGAATTTCGCACCCTCGGTCTGGGATTCGCCAATATTGGCGGCATGCTGATGACGTCAGGTATTTCGTACGACTCCGATGAAGGCCGTGCAATCTGCGGTGCAATCTCGGCCATCATGACCGGCGTTTCCTATGCAACGTCTGCCGAGATGGCCAGCGAGCTTGGCCCTTTCCCCGGTTACAAGAAAAACGCTTCCGCCATGCTTAGGGTCATGAAAAATCACCAACTGGCGGCTCGAGGGTCGGCACAGGGGTATCAGAAACTTGCCGTGAACCCGGTTCCGCTTGATCATGCAAACTGTGCCGACAAAGCCCTGCTTGAGCATGCGGTTGCCGCATGGGACCGCGCTGTTGAACTTGGCACGCGGCACGGTTACCGCAATGCGCAAGCCACAGTGATTGCTCCAACCGGCACCATTGGTCTGGTGATGGATTGTGACACGACCGGCATTGAGCCGGATTTTGCGCTGGTGAAGTTCAAGAAGCTGGCAGGCGGTGGCTACTTCAAAATCATCAACCGCGCTGTTCCGGCAGCCCTGCACACGCTCGGCTATTCTGAAGAGCAGATTGAAGGCATCATCAGGTATGCCGTGGGCAACGGCACACTGTCAGATGCACCAGCCATCAATCATGAAACGCTGAAGGCCAAAGGCTTTACCTCAAGAGAACTGCAGGCTGTAGAAGACGGTCTCGCGTCAGCGTTTGACATCAAGTTCGTGTTTAACAAGTGGACCCTGGGTGAAGAATTCTGCATCAAAACGCTAGGCATTTCCGCTGAACAGCTGGACGATTTCAGCTTCTGTGTGTTGAACCATCTCGGTTTCACCAGGACTGACATAGAAGCGGCCAATATATTCGTGTGCGGCGCCATGACGCTGGAAGGTGCTCCCGAACTGAAAGATGAGCATTTACCGGTCTTCGATTGTGCAAATCCGTGCGGCCGTCTTGGCAAGCGCTATTTGTCCGTGGACAGCCACATCCGCATGATGGCTGCTGCCCAGCCATTCATCTCGGGCGCCATTTCCAAAACTATCAACATGGCGAACGAGGCCACCGTCGAAGACTGTCAGGCGGCCTACATGCTGTCGTGGAAACTGGCGCTCAAGGCCAACGCCCTGTACCGCGATGGTTCCAAGCTCAGCCAGCCGCTCAACGCGGCCCTGATCGAAGACGAGGACGAAGATGCTGATGACGTCGTCGATCAGGTAGCCGCAACCCAGCCGCAAACCCGGCGGGTGGAAAAAGTTGTCGAGAAAATCGTTGAAAAAGTACTTGCGCGCGAGCGTGAAAAACTGCCGCAGCGGCGCAAGGGTTATACCCAGAAGGCCATCGTCGGCGGACACAAGGTTTACCTGCGCACCGGTGAATATGATGATGGCAAGCTGGGTGAAATCTTCATCGACATGCACAAGGAAGGGGCGGCCTTCCGGGCGATGATGAACAACTTCGCCATCGCAGTCTCACTTGGCCTGCAATACGGCGTGCCGCTGGAAGAGTATGTCGAGGCGTTTACCTTCACGCGGTTTGAACCGGCCGGACAGGTGCAGGGCAATGAAGCAATCAAGAACGCCACGTCGATCCTCGACTACGTGTTCCGCGAACTGGCGGTTTCCTATCTCAGTCGCAATGACCTGGCCCATGTTGAGCCTGCAGACATTCGCTTTGACGCCATGGGCAAAGGCGAAAACGAAGGCAAGACCAACAAGGCTGGAGCAGCGCCGTGCCCTCCCGGCGGCATGCCGGCAATGGCGGTGGCGTCTTCCGGCTACACCAGGCAGAAACTGGCTGACAACATATTCATGATGCCGGGCAGCACGTCGTCCCTGGCCGTTGCCAATCCGGTAGCAGCCAGCCAGTCACGCATTGAAGCAGCGTACGTCGCTGACGGTTCAGCTGCCCTTGATGTTGCAGTGGAGATGGCGGTTGCAGCAAGGCTTCACCCGGTGAAAGAAGTAGTTGCTCCCCTGGACATTGACTCAGATGGTCAGGTGAAAACCGACGCCGAACGCCGGGTCGAAGCGCGCATGAAAGGCTACGAAGGCGACAGTTGCGGTGAGTGTGGCAACTTTACCCTGCTGCGCAACGGCACCTGCATGAAGTGCGATACCTGTGGCTCGACGAGCGGGTGTAGCTAGCCCCCTGTTCGAGAGGATCGTCTGGTACAATTTGCGGAGCCTCCTCAGTGAGGCTCCGTTTTACATTGTTGCCGTCCAACCCGCAGAAATGTCCGAATATCACGCTGTCACCACGACAAGGACCTGCATCCTACTCGACAATGATCCAGTAGTATTTTTCAGATAGGACCCAGTGGCAGGTCGAGTTTGCGAGCCATCGCCTCTACCTGAATCCGTGCGAGTATCTCCCTGCTCGTGCCCATGGACTGAACAGTGCGCTCACCAATACCGGATCTCAGTAACTGCGATTTAGTTGATCAGCATGGCTTCTGTTGAGGTATGCTCGCGGTCACAACCTCCGCCGTAACCGGAAAAACTCGGCACGGATTGCTGAAATGTATTTTCGCCAATGCCTTTGACTTCGCCGGTTGCAACCGTAGCGACCACATCACCTGCAGTTGTGGCCGTGCCAGTGGCGCTGGATACCTGAGCAGGAGATGCCTGGGGCAATTCACCAGCCACAGCAGGCAGCGCGAAAAGTGTAATGATTGCAGATACAAGCAATGATTTCATGATAGCCTCCGAAAATTCGACACGGTACTCATCAATACCATGGTACTGCATCTGAGCCGAATTTCCTACAGTGATGCGCGCCATTTGGCATCACTTTTTCCGGGTGACTAAGGCCGGATGGCAATCCGTTACCTCGCTTCCCATATCCGAGTGATGGCGAAACTTGTACTGGAGGAGAAGTGAATGGCAGTCACCAACATTCTCGCTGCCCTGATCGGGCTTTACTTTATCTGCGGCGGTATCGCCATTTTCACTGATCGGAATGCCATGGCCGGTATGCTGCAGGCACTCAATGCACAACCCGTTCTGGGCTATTTTGGCGGTATCATGGCATTCGCTATCGGCGGCACCATTCTGGCGGTACACTCGTCATGGGATGGTTTGCTTGCCGGATTTATTACACTTGTTGGCTGGATCAGCCTGATCGAAGGGGTATTGTTGATCGCGGTTCGCCGCCCATTTTTGCAACTTGTGTCAAACTTGCGACTTGAAGGCCACCTGGGAACGGTGTTCGGCGTGGCCACGTGTTGTATCGGTGCAGCATTACTGGCCACGTCGCTGAACTGAGCTGCCGCTCACAGGCTGCAGTCAGTTCCGATAAGGAAAAAATGGACTTGCGTACCAATTCAACCGGTATCGCAACTCAATCGTCATCAATTCCCGGAACTTTTACCAACGCCTCACCGTCAAGCACCAGCAGATCATCAACCGAACACGTACAGGCAAGCCTGACGCGATTGCCCTTGTCGCTCAATTCGAGCACCTCGACACGGGCTGTTACAATGTCGCCGATGCGCACCGGAGCTTTGAAATTCAGGGTTTGCTTCATGTAGATCGCGCCCGGTCCCGGCAGTCTGGTGCCAATTACCGCAGAAATCAGGCTGGCGGTATAAAGACCGTGCGCAATGCGGCCCTTGAACGGAGTTTGGGCTGCAAAGTGCTCCGACAAATGGATCGGATTACGGTCCCCGGATATTTCGGCAAATCCAATAACGTCCGACGATTTGACTTCCTTGGCATAGGTTTCCGACATGCCAATCGACAAATCTTCAAAATTCAGCGTCTGGGTGGCAGGCAGCATGGCTAAAGGGCTCTTTCAGCAAAGGCATCAGAATGAAATATATTGCAGTGCAATATGCTCACCGCAGCCATTGCTGTCCAGTCCCGGCAGGGAAGTTCCAACAAACTGATTCAACACCTGGGTCAGACCAGACAGGGTCTCCGAAAAAGGAGACCCCGGAACGCTTGAGCCCCCTCGTGCGTCCCGGGGTCAGGGTAACCCCCCAAGGCTCCCCTGCAAAACCGGTAAAATATGTGCCGCTTGTGCTCTAGCGGCGTACGATGACCCTTGCGCCAACCTCGGCGCGTTTGTGAAGGTCAATAATGTCAGTGTTGGTCAGGCGAATGCAGCCTGACGAGACAGCTCCACCGATAGAAGACGGATTGTTGGTGCCGTGAATTCGATACAGCGAGTTGCCGATATACAGCGAGCGGGCGCCAAGCGGATTGTTCGGTCCACCCTCCATGCGTGCGGGCAGAATTATTCCCTTTTTCTTTTCCCGTGCAATCATGCTTTTTGGGGGAGTCCAGCTTGGCCATTCAGCTTTTCGGGAGATTTTGGCGCTTCCAGACCATTGAAACCCCTCACGGCCGACGCCGACGCGATATCTGTAAGCCTTTCCACCGGGCTGGATCAGATAGAGATTACGTTCGGACGTATCAATTATGATGGTACCGGTTGCATGCTCGCTGCCCTGCGGAAAACTGATCAGTTTGCGGGTGCTTGGACCGTAATCGCTACGCCCGAAACTAAAACTGCTACCTCCATTGCTGCTTCCGCCAAACAGGCACTCAATAAAGTTGCTGCACTGTTTGCTGTTGCGTGATGCAGCAGCACTTGCAGATGAAGCAGCCATTACTGTTGCCAGTACAATCGCAGAAAATGATAGCAGTACACGCTGCATGGAACCTCCGGCTGGCGAATCTCTGAAAGTCTTCGACTTCTCGATGACCTGACCATAGATGCGGCTGCGCTGCACATTCAAGGGCGAGATTGGGGCTGCGTGCATTATTTTGAAAAGTGTTGCAAAAATGCCACGGTTTCCAAATTTGTTATACTTTAGTCTTACGACCATACAATTCGAGCCTGTGGTGAACTATTTCGTAACCCAGTTTCCGGGCAATCTCGTCCTGCAGGCGCTCGATCTTCTCCGATTGAAACTCAATGACCGCGCCGGTATCCATATCGATCAGGTGATCATGATGCGGCCCGTCTGCCGGTTCATACCGTGATCTGCCATCCACGAAGGCATGTCGTTGAATAACGCCGTGCTCTTCCAGCATTTTCAAGGTGCGATAAACGGTTGGCAGCGAGATGCGGCTGTCCTGCCTCACGGCGCGTCGGAATATATCCATGGCATCGGGGTGCTCATCGCCCTTGTTGGCCAGTATCTGAATGATGAGCTTGCGGGGTTTGGTTATGCGCGCGCCGCCCTGGCGCAGCGCACTCAACAGTTCCTTGCTATCCAGGGGTGTAGCCATAACGGCAAACTAGCAAGTTGATAATCATTTGCAATAGTCAACAGGCCTGCGGCAAAATCCTTATTGCAAATAATTTGCATTTACATAAAGTGACATGGCCGAATTCAGCCATGGACCATTGCGCGTGCTTCAATATCTGAAAAAACCAGTTCTCTTCATTTTACTGACAGCATTCATGCTCAGCTTCGCCGATGGCGCCCACGCACGGCTCAAGGTTGTGACCACATTCACGATTATCGCCGATATGGCAGCAAATGTTGCAGGCGATGCAGCCGACGTGGTGTCGATCACCAGGCCAGGTGCAGAGATACACAATTACCAGCCAACTCCGAAAGATATCGTGCGTGCCCAAGGCGCCGGACTGATCTTGTGGAACGGACTGAACCTGGAACAGTGGTTTGAAAAATTCCTGGCCAATCTTTCGGGCGTGCCATCGGTTGTCATAAGCGACGGCGTTCAACCGATGGGGATAGTTGAAGGACCCTATTCGGGCAAGCCCAATCCCCATGCATGGATGAGCCCCACGGATGCGCAGGCATACGTCGACAACATTGCGCGCGCCATGGCTGAACAGGACCCGGAAAATGCTGCTGTGTACCTGGCCAACGCCGAAAGGTACAAAGCTGAAATTGATGCCCGGGTCGAACCCATTCGCGCTGCACTTGCAGCTATTCCGGAGAACGAGCGCTGGCTGGTAACCAGCGAGGGAGCGTTTTCCTATCTGGCACGGGATTTCAACCTGAAAGAATTGTTCCTGTGGCCGATCAATGCCGACCAACAGGGTACTCCGCAACAAGTGCGCCGCGTGATCGACGCGGTTCGCGCCAACAATATAAAGGCGGTGTTCAGTGAAAGTACAATTTCACCTGCTGCGGCACAGCAGGTTGCCCGTGAAACCAATGCGCGTTATGGCGGCGTGCTATATGTGGACTCACTTTCTGGTCCCGATGGACCCGTGCCCACCTACCTCGATCTTCTAACAGTGACGACAGAAACAATCGTGGCAGGGTTGAAATAATGCTGAGTCCGGTAAGCGCCACTCAACGACAGGGTGAAGGGCTTGAGGTCCATAACGTAACTGTCACCTATCGCAACGGCCATACGGCGTTGCATGATGCCAGCTTTTCACTGCCGGCAGGCACCATCACGGCGCTGGTAGGCGTCAACGGTTCGGGCAAGTCAACCCTGTTCAAGGCAATCATGGGTTTTGTGCCGCTGGCCCGGGGCAACATCACAGTACTCGGCATGAGTGAAGAACAGGCGCTGAGGCAGAACCTCGTCGCCTATGTCCCGCAATCTGAAGAAGTGGACTGGAATTTCCCGGTCCTGGTCGAAGACGTTGTGATGATGGGCAGATATGGACATATGAACTGGCTGCGCATTGCCAGAGCCCGCGACCATGAAATGGTCGCCAGTGCCCTGGAACGGGTCGGTATGACCAACTACCGCAAACGCCAGATCGGAGAATTGTCCGGCGGCCAGAAAAAGCGGGTGTTTCTTGCCCGTGCACTGGCACAGGAGGGCAAGATCATCCTGCTCGATGAACCGTTCACAGGTGTGGATGTAAAAACTGAAGATGCCATCATCAAACTGCTAAAGGGGCTTCGCGATGAAGGCCATATCATGCTGGTGTCCACGCACAACCTCGGATCAGTTCCCCAGTTCTGTGACCGCGCCATCCTGATCAAGGGGACCGTTCTGGCAGAAGGACCTACTGCACAGGTGTTTACGCAAGCCAATCTTGAACATGCTTTTGGCGGCGTGCTGCGGCAATTCACCCTCGGCGGCGAAGACCTGCATGAAGACGACGACGCCCGCACGGTTACAGTGCTCACAGACGATGAGCGCCCGTTCGTGATCTACAGCGATGGTGACGAGGAGCAGCAATGAACCCGCTGCTGGAACCGTTTACCTACAACTACATGATCAATGCCATGTGGGCGTGCGCCCTTGTCGGGGCCGTGTGTGGATTCCTGTCGTCCTATCTCATGCTCAAGGGCTGGTCGCTGATCGGCGATGCGCTGTCGCATGCCATCGTTCCCGGTGTTGCCGGCGCCTACATGCTCGGACTGCCGTTTTCGATAGGTGCGTTTTTCTCGGGCGGCCTGGCAGCGCTTACAATGCTATTCCTGAACCAGCGCACCAAGCTGCGTGAAGATGCCATCATCGGTCTGATCTTCACCTCCTTTTTTGCGCTGGGCCTGTTCATGGTTTCGCTGTCACCCACCTCGGTAAACATACAAACCATCGTGTTGGGTAATGTACTTGCGATCACACCGGAGGACCTGACCCAGCTTGTTATCATTTGTGTCGTATCCATGAGTGTCCTGCTGCTCAAATGGAAGGACCTTATGGTGACTTTCTTTGACGAAAATCACGCGCGCTCCATGGGCCTCAATACAGTGGTACTCAGACTGGTGTTCTTCACACTCCTGTCAGCCTGCACGGTTGCAGCACTGCAGACAGTTGGCGCCTTTCTGGTCATTGCCATGGTCGTGACTCCGGGCGCCACAGCATATCTGCTGACCGATCGGTTTCCCCGGTTGATTATTCTGTCGGTCAGCATTGGCGCAGTGACCAGTTTCACAGGTGCCTATCTGAGCTATTTTCTCAATGGCGCAACTGGCGGCATAATTGTCATCCTCATGACCGGAGTTTTCCTGGTTACCTTTGTTGTGGCTCCCAAACATGGCCTGCTCGCGGCCAGGACAAAAGCGCGTGCTGCGCTGGAGGCCCAGCCATGACGGCCATCATCGAATGGTTCATGCAGCCGTTTGCCTTCGAGTTCATGCTCAAGGCTTTTGTAATTGCGGTGCTGTTGTCACTGCCAATGGCCATCCTGTCGTGCTTTCTGGTGCTCAAGGGATGGTCGCTGATGGGTGATGCGATTTCCCACGCCGTACTCCCGGGGGTCGTTCTGGCCTACATAATCGGGCTGCCGCTGGCAGCAGGTGCATTCACCGCCGGTATGACCTGTGCCCTGGCAACAGGATTTCTGGACCGCAACTCAAGGCTCAAACAGGATACCGTCATGGGTGTGGTGTTCTCCGGCATGTTCGGACTGGGACTGGTGATGTATGTCGCCATCCAGACGGAAGTGCACCTCGACCACATACTGTTCGGCAACATACTTGGCCTGACATGGGGCGATGTGACTGAAACGGCGTTCATTGCACTCATCTGCACATCCGGCATTGTCATCTGGCGCAAGGATCTGCTGTTGCATGCGTTTGACGCACAACATGCGCGCGCTATCGGATTGAAAGTCCGCCTGCTTCACTATGGCCTGTTGGCAGCGATATCACTGGCCATTGTTGGCGCACTGAAAGCATCGGGAATTATTCTGGCCATTGCGCTGTTGATCGCACCCGGTGCGATCGCCTTTCTGGTGACGCGCCGATTTGAAACCATGCTGGCTGTCGCGATCGCAATTGCCGTTGGTTCAGGCCTTGTTGGCGTGTTTGCGAGCTTCCACCTTGATGCAGCCCCTGCCCCAACCATCGTACTGGTCATGACCTGCCTGTTCATAGCCGCCTTCATTCGTCAGCAGATGCAATTTGCGAAACTCGCCAAGCGTCAACCCTGAGGCTTGCCACCGGACTTGGCATAATCAATGCGAGCCTGAACCTCCACGGCAGCCACTGCAGATACATTGACCACCGAACGGGTGGTGGCCGCCGGCACCAGCACATGTGCAGTTGCAGCAGCACCAACCAGAATGGGACCAATAGGCGTGCCGCCTCCGAGTTCCATGACAAGCTGGTATGCCAGGTTGGCAGCGTCTGAATTGGGGAACACAAACACGTTGGCTTCGCCTTTTAAGGTAGATCCGGGGAACAGCCGCCTGCGCAAATCTTCATTCAGCGCCGTATTGCCATGCATCTCGCCATCAAATTCAAAATCCGTGCCCTCCCCGTGAAGCAGGTCGGCAGTATCCCGCATCAGTTGAATGTCAACGGACTCAGCCGAGCCGAAACTGGAATTGGCCAGCAAGGCAACCTTGGGTTCGACTCCAAACCGTTTGACAATTCCTGCGACCCGCCGGGCCAGTTGCGCCATCTGTGCGGGCGGGCGGTCAACATTGCCATATGTATCGGCAAAGAAGTAAACGCCGCGATCCAGTATGCAGCCGGATATGGTCGCAAAGTCGTTGGCGCGAGGTCCCATGCCAATGATGCGGCGAATATGGTCAAGGTGATTGTAAAACCGGCCCTCAAGGCCGCAGATCATCGCATCGGCATCGCCGCGCCTTATGGCAAGGGCTGCAATAACCGTCGCATTGGTCCGCACCAGCGTTCTGGCGGTATTCAGCGGCACGCCCTTTCGCCCCGCAATCTCGACAAGCGTGTTCACATAATCCAGATACCGCGGATCTGATTCCGGGTTGATGACTTCGATGTCCTTTCCCGCCTTCAATTCAAGCCCGAAGGAAGCAGCGCGTCGTTCAATCACATCAGGCCGGCCAATCAGGATGGGGATCGCCCAACCGTCTGTTCTGGCCATGGACGCAGCCCGCATCGCGCGTTCATCTTCGCCTTCAGCGTATATGATGCGTTTGGGATTCTGTTTGGCGGCGGCAAAAACCGGACGCATGATCATCCCGGAGCGAAAGACAAACCTGGTCAGACGTTCTGCATAGGCGTCAAAATCCTCGATTGGCCGTGCTGCCACGCCGCTATCCATCGCTGCCCGGGCTACTGCCGGAGCAATGCGTAATATCAGGCGTTGATCGAACGGATTTGGGATGAGGCTGTCTGCACCAAAGGAAGGTACGCCACCTTCGTAGGCCTTCGCTGCCAGCTCCGACACGGCTTCATGGGCCAGCGCAGCTATGGCGCGGGTTGCGGCAATCTTCATTTCCTCATTGATGGCTGTTGCGCCCACGTCCAGCGCGCCGCGGAAAATGTAGGGGAAGCACAGGACGTTATTGACCTGATTGGGGAAGTCGGACCGGCCCGTGCAGATCATCGCATCAGGTTTGACCTTGCGCGCTTCATCAGGGTGAATTTCCGGATTGGGATTTGCGAGAGCCATGATTAGCGGCTTGTCTCCCATTTTCCTGACCATGTCCGGCTTGAGCACACCACCTGCGGAAAGCCCCAGAAATACATCAGCCCCTTCAATTATATCACCAAGTGTCCGCGCGGCGGTTTGCTTGGCATAAGGAGCCATCCACTGGTTTATGCCGTCCCTGCCTTCGTAGGCTACACCGTCAATATCGGAAATCCAGATGTTTTCAGGCTTTGCCCCCATGCCGACAACCAGGTTAAGACAGGCAAGTGCCGCTGCTCCTGCTCCGGACGTGACGATCTTGATATCTCCAAGTTTCTTGCCGGCAATCTCCATGCCATTGACGATGGCAGCAGCCACGATGATCGCCGTACCATGCTGATCATCATGGAAAACCGGGATACTCATGCGCTGCTTCAATTCTCCTTCAATAATGAAGCATTCCGGCGCCTTGATATCCTCCAGGTTGATGCCACCGAAGGTCGGCTCCAGCGCAGCAACGGTGTTTACGAAAAGGTCTGAATCTGCGGCATCCAGTTCCAGGTCAAAAACATCAATGTCGGCAAATTTCTTGAACAGGACGGCCTTGCCCTCCATTACCGGTTTTGAGGCCAGGGGACCAATATTCCCAAGTCCGAGCACAGCCGTTCCATTGGTTATAACGGCTACCAGGTTGGCCCGGGCGGTCAGCGAAGACGCTTCTGCGGGCTTGTCATGGATTTCCATGCAGGCCACTGCCACACCGGGAGAGTAGGCAAGCGCCAGGTCGCGCTGGTTGGATAACGGCTTGGTGGCCTTGATCTCCAGCTTTCCCGGTTTCGGGTTGCGGTGATACTGCAATGCATTGTCGCGCAACTCGTCAGTAACAATTCGTGGCATGGGGGCGTCTTCCGGTTTTTTGATATCCTGACGGAACCTGTTATGCGGCCAAGCCTATAGCAGCGTAAGATGACATTCCACCGTATAGATGCCGGAAGGACACTGTTCGATACTATGTGCGCCGATGCACAACCGCCACGCGATAAAGTGTATTGGCACCGGCAGCTATGCTCTTCTAGAATTGTCAGGTCAAAACAGCCCCCACGGAGGAAAAAATAGCGATGAACACAATCACGCTCTTAGCGCTGGCAGCTTCAGTTGCCGTACTGTCAACACCTGCAGCAGCGCAGGACGCCAAGCCGATGGGCTTTTTCGTTACCAGTGTCGGCATTGGCGACGGAGCCAATCTCGGCGGAATTGAAGGTGGCGATGCGCATTGCACGAAACTGGCAACCGCAGCGGGTTCCACGGGCCGTACATGGGTTGCTTACCTGAGCACCTATCACGAAGACAAACGCGGCATCTCTGCACGCGACCGTATCGGCAAGGGACCCTGGTACAATGCCAAGGGTGTGCTGATTGCCGAGGACCTCGACCAGCTTCACATCATGCCAAACATTTTGAAGCGTACCGCTCTGGACGAGAACGGCAATGAGATCAAGGGCCGCGGCGATACGCCAAATGAACATGACATTCTGACCGGTTCCAAAGAAGACGGTACCGCGTATTTCCCCTCGGAAAAAGGCGATCACACCTGTTCCAACTGGACCAGTAGTGCTGAAGAAGGCAGTGCCCAGGTCGGTCACCATGATCGCCACGGCGGTGGTAATGTCTCGTGGAATTCGGCCCATGGATCACGCGGTTGCAGCCAGGAAAAGCTAAAGAGCAGCGGCGGCGCGGGCTTCCTGTACTGCTTTGCGGCTGATTGAACCACCAGGGCACAGATAGAACAGCACACCGGGTGGACATCGCCATTCCACCCGGTGAAAACAGCACCGGACGCAGTTCTGCACGGGATCATCAGAACCTAAAAAACTGCTCCGGCACCGTGGACGCCATCAGGTTATTGCTTTGGCAGGGACAATCGAACATGCAGTTCGCGCAACTGGCGCGGCTCAGCTTCTGACGGAGCGCCCATGAGCAGGTCGGCGGCTTGCTGGTTCATGGGAAACAGCGTGATCTCGCGCAGATTGCGTGTGCCACACAGCAACATCACAACACGGTCAACACCGGCTGCCATACCACCGTGGGGCGGTGCGCCATACTGGAATGCGCGATAGAGCCCGCCGAAGCGTTGTTCAACTACATCCCTGGGCAACCCGGCAATTTCGAATGCCTTGACCATGGTCTCGGGCTTGTGATTGCGGATACCACCTGACGCGATCTCGAAACCATTGCAGACCAGATCATACTGGTATGCCTTGATGGTAAGCGGATCCTGATTTTCCAATGCATCCATCTCGCCTTGCGGCATGGAGAACGGATTGTGTGAAAAGTCAATTTTCTTCTCTTCCTCGTTGTACTCGTAGAACGGGAAATCGACAATCCAGGCCAGTTCAAAACGATCTTCATCTATCAGTTTCAACTCAGCCCCTGCCCGGTCACGTGCAGCACCAGCGAAGGCGGCGAACTTCTCCGGCAACCCTGCAACGAAAAAACAGGCATCCCCGTCTGCAAGCCCCATCCGGGTGCGAATGGCTTCAGTGCGTTCCGGTCCGATGTTCTTGGCCAGTGGACCAGCACCTTCCAGACTGTCGCCTTCGGAGCGCCAGAAAATGTAACCCAGGCCAGGCTGTCCCTCGCCCTGGGCCCACGAATTCATGCGATCACAGAAGGCCCGCGAGCCCCCCGTCCTGGCCGGAATAGCCCAGATTTCAACTTTCGGATCAGATGCGATCATGCCGGCAAATACCTTGAAACCGGAACCGGCGAAATGTTCCGTCACAGCCTGCATTTCAATCGGGTTGCGCAGGTCGGGTTTGTCGGAGCCATATTTGCGAATGGCATCTGCATATGCGATGCGCGGGAAATTTTCGGTAACCGGTTTGCCGTCAGCGAACGCCTCGAGCACATTGCGCATGACCGGCTCGACGGTGCTCAACACATCGTGCTGGGTTACAAAACTCATCTCAAGATCAAGCTGATAGAATTCACCCGGAAGCCGGTCGGCACGCGGATCTTCATCGCGGAAGCACGGTGCAATCTGAAAATATCTGTCGAAACCGGAAACCATCAACAGTTGCTTGTACTGTTGCGGTGCCTGCGGCAATGCATAGAACTTGCCGGGATGGATGCGGCTGGGCACCAGAAAATCACGCGCACCTTCCGGTGACGACGCAGTCAGAATCGGGGTTGAAAACTCATTGAACCCGGCATTCACCATTTCGCTGCGCATTTTGGCAATGATGGCCGACCGCTTCATGATATTGGCGTGCAGCGTTTCACGGCGCAAATCAAGGAAACGGTATTTCAGGCGGATGTCTTCGGGATAGTCTGGTTCACCAAACACCGGCAACGGCAATTCCGAGGCTGTGGAAAGAACTTCAATCTCGCGCGCAAAAACTTCCACCTTCCCCGTTGGCAGATTGGCATTGACGGTCTCTTCAGATCGCGCCCTAACTTCACCGTCGACACGGATCACCCATTCGCCGCGCACCGTCTCAGCTGTTTTGAACGCCGGCGAATCAGGGTCCGCCACTATCTGCGTCATGCCGTAGTGGTCGCGAAGATCAATAAACAGCAAACCGCCATGGTCTCGCACGCGATGTACCCAGCCTGAAAGGCGGACCGACTCGCCCACATTGGACACGGTAAGCTGGGCGCAGGAATGGCTGCGATAGGCGTGCATGGGAAACCCTCTTGGCAAACATTGAACTTGTGCGTTGGAATGCGCGGGAAAAACGCACGAGGCAGCTTGTTTGTCAAGGATATGCCTTGAGAACGAACGGTCGTGGGGCTAGGACAGATGCACGCACTATTATTGCTTGCGCAGGCGCAGATCGATGAAATTCCTGCTTCCCCTTTCACCACTGCTGGCTGCAGCAGCAATTCTGCTAGCCGGAAATGGCCTGCAGGGCACTTTGATTGCCCTGCGCTCAAGCCATGAATCATTTGATCCCTCACTGATCGGGCTGATGGGAACCGGCTATTATGCCGGCTTCATGTTGTCGTGCCTGTTTACGGCCAGGCTTATTCGGGCAGTTGGCCATATTCGGGTTTTCTCCGGTTTGGCCTCAATTGCCGCATCGGCATCGCTGACCATGGTCTTGTGGCTTGATCCATTTGCCTGGATCGGACTGCGCTTCATCTCGGGTTTCTGTTTTGCCGGTCTGTTCATGGTCATTGAGAGCTGGCTCAATGCATCGGTTGACAACGCCCACCGCGCGAGCACCCTTTCGGTCTATCGAATGGTGGATCTGGCTGCCGTTACCGGTTCACAGTTCCTTTTGCCGGTAGTGGGCGCCTATGGATTTGCCATATTCGCGATTGCCGCCATCATGACCAGTCTGTCTCTGGTGCCGATTTCGCTGATGGACAGAACCGCGCCAAAACCTCCCGATGATTTCAGGTTTTCCATACCAAGCATATGGGCCATATCACCGTTGGCATGTTTCGGCTGCATCACAATAGGGATGACCAATTCGACGTTCCGGTTGATGGGCCCGATCTATGCATCAGAGATCGGCTTCGACACGACAGGTATTGCTACTTTCATGAGTGCCGGAATCGTTGGAGGGGCGGTGTTGCAATTACCACTCGGGTGGTTATCGGATCGGCTGGACCGGCGCTGGGTCCTGATCATCGCTACGGTGGGTGCGGCTGCATCCGGTTTCTTGTTGTCAAGTATGGCGGGAACATCACCCACCCTGGCTCTAATCGGCATCTTCATGTTCGGCGCGTTCGCCCTGCCGCTGTATTCACTATCAGCGGCACATGCCAATGACCGTGCCAAACCGGGGCAGTATGTCATTGTGGCTGCCGGGTTGAGTTTCTTTTTCTCACTGGGCGCCATGATAGGGCCGTTTGTAGCAGCGCAGGTGTTGTCGGTGTTTGGCCCGGACTTTTTCTTCACCTACACCAGCATCGTCCATTTGAGCCTGGTAGCTGTGACATTGTGGAGAATAACAGTTCGCAATACGCCTGACATGAAAACCAAAAAGCGCTATGCAACCCTGCTCAGAACGTCTCCGGTAATGTACCGTTTGGCTCATAAAGCTGCGAGCAAGGCGGCGCGAAAAATCGATTGACCGGCATTCTGCAAGCAGATTGATCTGATCTGCTTGATTTACGTTCAACATTCTGGCTTTGTCCCTGCCCATGAAAATCATTACCACGACCGACGACCTCGCCCGCCTTTGTAAAGCGCTTTCCACAGACACCTATGTGACTGTGGATACCGAATTCATGCGTGAACATACGTTCTGGCCAATCCTGTGTCTCATCCAGGTTGCCGGAACCAGCGAAGAAGCCGTAATTGACCCAATGGCAGACGGCATCGACCTTGCTCCTTTCCATCAGCTGATGGCCAACAATGCCGTACTGAAAGTGTTTCATGCCGCACGGCAGGATGTGGAGATCTTCGTGGAAGCCACCGGCACTACGCCGACTCCAATCTTTGATACCCAGATTGCCGCCATGGTATGTGGATTTGGCGATCAGGTTGGCTATGAAGCGCTGGTTCGCAAGCTGGCCGGGCAACAAATAGACAAATCTTCCCGATTTACCGACTGGGCCCGGCGGCCTCTGACCAGCAAACAGCTGTCCTATGCGCTATCAGACGTAACCCACCTGCGAGTGGTCTATGAAAAACTTCGCGATATGCTGACTGAGAATGGCCGCACGCCATGGCTGGCAGAAGAAATGGATGTGATCGCATCCGCCGAAACCTACATCTCCAATCCGGAAGATGCATGGAAGCGTTTGAAGTTCCGTCCTCGAAATGTCAGGCAGCTGGGCGTTGCCGTTGCACTGGCCAGGTGGCGCGAAGAACGCGCACAATCAAAAAACATGCCGCGCAATCGTATAATAAAGGATGATGCGATTTCAGAACTCGCGACACAGGCCCCACGCGACAAGGCAGGGCTGGCCAAGTTGCGTGGATTGCCGCGCGGTCTGGCAGACGGCGGGTTGGGAGATGAAATTCTTCGTGCCATTGAAACAGGCCTTGCAACACCCAGGGAAAAACTTCCCTCGCTTGGACCGTCAAAGAGCCCACAACCGGAAGGCGCTTCAGCCATTGCGGATATATTGAAACTGGGCCTCAAAGTGGTATGCGAACGTGAAAACATTGCCCCGCGCCTGATAGCCAATGCAGCCGACATAGAGGAATTTGCCGGCAATGGCGGCGATCATTTGCAGATGATGCGCGGCTGGCGTCACGACCTGTTTGGCGAGGTCGCCCAGGGATTGAAAGCAGGCAAGCTCGCAATCGGAATCCGCGATGGCAAGCCGGATATTTTCAGTGCATAAGCCGGTCCTGTTTATCCGAGCCGTATGTCCGCCTCAAGACCCATGGCGCCAGCCAACTGTTTCAACTTCTTCTCGACTGATTCACCGTAGAGATCAGTCAGTTTCTTCGGCAAACCAAGCACGAGTTTTTTGCCGTCGATGAACAGTTCAATCTTGGGTAAAAGACCTGTCATTGCGCCAGTCAGCACATAGGCAAGACGCATGGCACCAGCCAGGATACGCGCACGCTCCAGCCAGTCTTCAGGGATCAGGTCGACAAACTCCCGCGGCGCATCCTTGGAGTTGATGCCCTGGTAGCGAAAGAACACCGCCAGCGCCATGAACAAACGTCCTGGATGATCCACACCAACAACAGAGGCCTGTGAAATGATGGTCAGTGCACGGCCTGACCTGTAGTCAGGATTTGCCCGCCACGATATGTCAGCCAACATACATGCGGCATGGCGCAAACGCCTCTCCTCCTCGGTCTCGGTCAGCGTGCCGGTGACAAACAGGTTGTTGGTCCAGTCACACAATTCCAGTTCGTGATGCGGAGATCGCGCGTAACGTTTGGCAAAATCCCAACTTGCATTCAACAGCGGATCGCTATCCCGGACCCGTTTCTTCAGCTTGCCAAACAACAGACCTTCACGAAGACCGTATATCGACGTCATCACGGTCTTCGGCTGGGTTCGCGCCAATAGCCGCTCCAGTACCAGTGCCGCCATCGGTAATGTTTCAGACCGGCTGTTTGAAACAGCGTCAATCCCCCTGAGGGTGTCCGGGGACAGACGGGATACGAAGTCAGCCAGTGACAATGCCGTCGAGTGATCAATTGTGTAGCCTTGAATTATGATCAGCGGATAATGAGTCTGCGCCATGTGCAGACGGGCCAGATTTCGCCAGGCGCCGCCAACACTATAAAATGTGCGGCCAGCGAGATTCTGCAGAAGTTTTGCACGGTCCAGCTGCGCATCGACATATTTCGCTGCCTCGTCGACATCCGGGCCGGCTTCACCCAAAATTCGTAACGGCCCCAATGGAAGTGTTATACCGTCGCGCAGTTTACCCATTGAAACGTCTACAAGCTCAAGGCTGCCGCCGCCGAGATCACCGACAATTCCGTCGGCATCAGGAATGCCTGACAGCACTCCCTTTGCTGCAAAAGTCGCCTCCTGACGCCCTGTCAGAACACCAATATCGACGCCGAGCCGTTTCCGGGCCTTGGTGATGAATTCGTGGCCGTTGGTTGCTTCGCGTACTGCAGCGGTGGCCACTGCAAAAACTTCGCTGACCTTTGTCTGGTCGCACAGTGCCCGGAATCGCCGGAGGGCGTTCAGGGCACGCTCGGACGCAACGGCATCCAGCGCTCCGGTTTCAGCTACACCACGACCAAGTGCGCACAATACTTTTTCATTAAACAAGGGCGAAGGCGCGCGGCGAAGGCCATCATATACAACCAATCGTACGGAGTTTGATCCGATATCCACCACTGCAACCGGGGGAGCGCCTGAAATCCTGTCGAGTTTTTTGGCCGGATTCATTCAGACCTGCTCCGCTTTTCAACTGCAGTTCAGAATCAAGACCTGACCGCTCATTTTTTCTGACGACCGGCAATAGCAGGTGGCAGGCTATCTTTCAAAGAACTTCCACGTCCGGATAGTGATGGGTTGTTCATAAAGTAGTCATGTGCGTTGAAAGACTCTTCCCCGGGACCGGGCGCGACACGCTGCGAACTGCCGTCGGACATAAGCTGCCAGCTCTGCTGATTGTCTCTCAGATTGGCAACCATGATCTGATCCAAAACCTGCTGATGGACAGTTGGCGTGTCTAACGGCACAAGTGTTTCAACACGCCGGTGCAGATTGCGCGGCATCCAGTCGGCAGAAGAAATATAGACTCGCGCTTTTTTGCTGGGTAATCCGTCGCCATTGCCAAAACACACAATGCGCGAATGCTCCAGGAAGCGCCCAATGATGGATTTTACCCGGATGTTTTCAGACAGCCCCGGCAGCCCCGGTCTGAGGCAGCAAATACCACGGATAACAAGTTCAATCCGAACGCCGGCACTGCTGGCCCGATACAACGCATCAATAATATCCACATCCACCAGTGAGTTCATTTTTGCCCAGATGGCCGCCGGCCTGCCAGCCGTTGCGTGAGTAATTTCTTCCTCGATATGCGAAATCAAACGCTTGCTCAGCGTAAGCGGGGACACCGCGATACGTTCCAGTTCAGTGGGTTCAGCATAGCTGGAGACGTAGTTGAACAGCCGTGCAGCGTCGCGACACAAGGCCGGATCACAGGTAAAAAACGACAGGTCCGTGTATATGCGGGCTGTGATCGGATGATAATTACCGGTGCCATAATGAACATAGGTTCTCAGTTGACCTCCTTCTCGGCGCACAACCATTGATGCCTTGGCATGGGTTTTCAATTCCACGAAACCGAAAACCACCTGCACACCGGCGCGCTCGAGGTTACGCGCCCACTGGATGTTTTTTTCCTCGTCGAAACGCGCTTTGAGTTCGACCAGCGCCATAACCGATTTGCCTGCTTCAGCAGCCATGACGAGCGCTTCTATGATCGGGCTCTGATTGGAGGTGCGATACAGTGTCTGCTTGATGGCAACCACGTCGGGGTCAGCCGCCGCCTGGCGGACAAACTGCACCACTACATCAAACAATTCATAAGGATGATGAACAATGATGTCTTTCTGCCGGATGGCGGCAAAGCAGTCGCCACCATGATCTCGAATGCGTTCCGGAAAACGCGGATTGTAAGGCGGGAATTTGTGCTCCGGCATATCATCAAGGATGAGCTGTGATGTATCAGCGTAACCGACCACTCCGTCGCACATGGCAATGGCATCCGCTTCCGCCTTGAGTTCGCGTGCAATGAAGGTGCGAAGAATTTCCGGGCAACCGGCATCGACTTCCAGGCGCACAACACTGCCGCGGCGCCGGCGTTTCAGGGCGCGTTCAAAATACCGGACGAGATCTTCGGCTTCTTCCTCAACCTCGATATCACTGTCTCGAAGGATGCGGAATATGCCCCTGCCCTGCAGTTGATAGCCCGGGAACAGGCGCGGTACGAAATGGGCTATCATGTCTTCTATCATGATGAAGCGGGCAACCGGCAGGCCATCATCCGTTTCGCCGTCAGGCAAACGCGTAAACCGTTCAAGTTGCTGCGGCACCTGTACCAGGGCCTTCATGTGCTCTGCATCAGACTTGCGCACCAGTTGAAGTGCAATCATCAGGCCACGATTGGGCAGGAACGGAAACGGATGAGCCGGATCTATGGCAATGGGCGTCAGAACCAGCAGGACTTGTTCATGAAACCGTTCATCAAGCCATGTCCGGTCCTTGCGCGTCAGTTGATCGGTATTGATGAGTTCAACGCGGTTGACCTGAAGTTCCTTGCGCAAGGTACGCCAGCGTTCGTCCTGCTCTTTCATCAATTGGCTCGCCTCGGCACGCACGCTGGCCAACTGTTCGGCGGGTGTCAGGCCATCCTGCGACACACCGGTGACACCTTCACGTATCTGGGCCGCCAGTCCGGCAACTCGAACCATGTAAAATTCGTCCAGGTTGTTTCCCGAAATGGACAGAAAACGCAACCGCTCAAATAGTGGATGCGCCGTGTTCCTGGCTTCCATAAGGACGCGGTAGTTGAATCCGAGCCACGACAGTTCGCGATTGAAGAATCGTTTCGGCGAGTTGATCGCAGCCCCATCAACATTCGTGTCGGCAGCCGCAGCCGTAGCGATTGCCAATTCCCTTTTGTCTTGATTTTCAAGATTCATTTCTGGTTTTCCCGCAGGTTGGACGAACCGCTAATCAATCAACCGGGCATTGTTGTGATAAAGTTGTATAACATATCCATGACGCTGTCCCCAATGCAGCCGGACAAAGAGTGTTAATCAACTTTCACTTGTCTTCGACCTCGTCCGGTTGGGTGTCTTCCCGCATCACCCGGGCCACCAGTTTTCGGGTTATTTCAGCTCGCTCAGTCAGGGCACGTGCATCGATTTTGGCAACCAGAGATCGTGCGGCCTCAAATGATCGCTCCATACGCAGCAGCATGTAACTGATCGCAGCTTCCTCGACGCGCAGTTGCCGGTCGGTGAACTGCTTCACCAGCAAGCCGCGTAACAGTTCATCGTCAGGATCACCCAGGCTTGCGACCTGCGCGGCCTTGAGGCGTGAAACAAGATCGGGCAATGCAATATTCCAGCGTGCCGGGAACTCTTCGGAAGTGATCAACACGCTGCCAGAACTTTCCCGCGCCAGATTGATCAAATGAAACAAAGCGGTTTCATCAAGAAATCCGCCGGGCGCATCTTCAACGGCAACAGCTCCCGCCAGCATGAGCCTTGCCACGTTCGTTGTGTTCAGTTCACTGGCGGAAACAATGCTGGCACCTGCATTTGTGCGCCACACGTCACACAGATGGCTCTTGCCGGAACCGGCAGCGCCCACAAGCACAAGCACTGGAGAGGGCCATCTGGGCCACGCGTCAACTGCCGCCACGGCTGCCTGGTTGGCTCCCGACACCAGGAAGTCATCGCGCCCGGTCGCCACGCGATGCGGCAGATCCAGTGCGAGTTGTTCTGTAGATCTTCCTGGCACGCTTTCATTCATCCCCGGATGGTGCAAGATCGGTCGTTTTTGCGGTACCCCGATAGAGGTTTGAAGCGAGATACCGGTTCAGGAAAAACCGGGACAAAACCCCAATGGCTGCAGCGAGCGGTACCGCCAGAAGTATGCCTGCAAAGCCAAACAGAAAACCGAATGCCAGCAGGGCAAACATCAACCAGACCGGATGCAATCCAACGGATTTGCCAACGAGTTTGGGAGACAAGAAGTTTCCCTCGACAAACTGACCAACCGCAAAAACTCCGGCAATGATCAGGATCTGTAGCCAGTCCGGCCAGAACTGCACCAGGGCAGTGGCGATGGCCAGAACACCACCGATGGCAGCGCCAACGAATGGAATGAATGACAGAAGTCCTGCTGTCAAACCTATGAGCAGTCCAAAATTCAAACCCGCAGCAATCAAAGCAGCAGCATAGAACAGTCCCAACAGCATACAGACCGTCCCCTGTCCACGGATAAAACCCGCCATGGCTGCATCGACATCACGGGCGATGCTGCGTACCGTCGTAACATGGTCTCGTGGCACCCAGCCATCGACACGGGCGATCAATCGGTCCCAGTCGTTCAACATGTAGAACGTAACCAGCGGCGTGATGATCAACAGGGACATCATGTTGAACAGCGCCAGGCCTCCTGACAGCAGGGACTGCAATAGTTTGGCCACCCATCCGGCGGCTTTGGTTGCTATATCAGCTCCAGTCTCCGGCAGGGTAGCACTTGATTTTGCCAGGGCATCCTTCAACCAGACCGGTGCCGTATCATTGAACAGTGTTACCAGTGTTGACACGCTGGACGGCAACCGTTCGGCAAATTTGCCTATCTGATCTCCGATAAGCGGTGCAATCAGCAACAACATCAGCACAAGCGCCAGAACGCTGGTCAATACGATTATCAGTGTCGCCGCCAATCGCGGCAGTTTCAGGCGTTCAAGCGCATCTGCAACCGGATCAAGGAAATACGCCAGTACAATGCCTGCGATGAACGGGAGCAGGATGTCAGCAAACAGCCACATGAATGAAACAAACACAGCAAGAACGACTAACCATACTGTAACCTGACGCTGGACTGTCATGCTGTTCACTCCTGATCGGCAGAATCGGCAGCTTGGTCAACAGACCCTGCATTTGCCATGTGCTGCAACCAGTCACGCAGATAAACCGCAAGTGAAGCCAGAGTTAGCGCTGCGGTGATCGACGCACCGGCCGTAACCATTGTCGAATTCACCGAAGAAAACGCCAACGCCGCCAGCAGTGCGATCACCAGCAGGATCTGCATTGCCGTGTTGGCCTTTGACACCATGTTCGGTTCCATTTTTACCGGGCGATTCATCAGCCATGACAAGATCACGGCTCCAACAATTGCCACGTCGCGACTGACCACGATAATCACGATCCAGCTCGGCAAGTGGTCAAAGATACCAAGGACCACATAAATAGCCACCAGGAGAGCCTTGTCAGCAATGGGATCAAGATATGCGCCAAGCTCCGAATTCAGATTGAATTGCTTGGCCAGAAATCCGTCTATCGCGTCAGAGATACCTGCCAGCACAAATACAAAGAAAGCTGCTGGATACAGCGACTGATAGAGCAGCCATACAATAACAGGCACCAGAAACAACCGGCCGATGGTTATAAAATTCGGGATCGTCATGAAGGATGCGCTGGCAAACCGGCACCCCGCCTCAACTTGCTTGCAGCACCCATGTCCCACCTACATTCTGCAGAGCCAGGCCCGATGACCACAAAGATTGTCGCAATTGCTCAAAACCCGTGACGTAGGACAACTGCACGATGGCACCGCCCTGCGAAATGGTAGAAATATCAACCCCGGATACGCCAGGTGTAGACAATATACGCGTCCGTAGCGCCGACCATTCTTCAGTGGAAAAAAATGCAACCGTAACAGGAAGTGTCGCTACGGGAAGGCTCTGTGTAACCGGGCCTGTTTCATTTTTCTTTTTCCATCGCTGCAACATGACCTGATGAAAACGCAAGGCCGCGATTCCTGCAGCTTCGTCAATACCACCGCCGTTTTCAGCGGCATACTCCTTGTCAAAATCCAGTTTTCCCACAGGGCTGCTGCCAATCAAAGTTGCCTGGATTGTATCTTCACTGATAGCGTGAGCGTCTGCAATCAACACCGCATCTGCCTCGTAACGCAGCCTGATTGCTTCGAGCGATGCTTGATCCCGGTTCGCTGCGAGTTCCGGTGTCAAAGTATCTATGTCAGCGAGATCCCCGAGCGGTACGATCAACGGCACGAGCGAATTCTCGGCCCGCAGCGACAACCACGCAGTGCGCCATGGATTGTCTTCCCAGATCATGATGCCTTCAGGGGTGCGCCACACCGGAACAATGACGGTTCTGGTTGCAATCTTCTCGCTGTAGGTCACCCCCAGTTCAGCCAACAGCTTACGCATTTTTCCTGGCAGAAACCGCACTGTCAGCTTGCCAATATAACGTTTCGGCCCGGTACTTTCTTCCTCGATAGACAAACTGTCCAGCATTCCATCGATTCGTTTTGGCGGAATTTCCGACAGCCTGTCCACGATTGCATCGCCGCCAACCCGCTGCACAAACAATGTAAATGCCTTTACATTGGCTTCGGTAATGGCTTGCTTTTTGGCCTGCGCCGCAGTTTCCGCGCGCACATCAACTTCGACCCCGGTTATCGTGTACAGCGGGTTTTCCATGGCAGATGCGAACGGTGAGGCACACAGGCAGGCGAACGCGATGAAAAACAGACAGGTGACTGCGAACTGCAACTTTGCGAAACATTTTGCAAACATCTGTCTGCTGCTGTCCACCAGGCTGGCAGAGTCTTTAGAAACGGCCCTGGCGTTCGACCTGTCGCGCATCGTCTGCGCATCGTGGATAAATGACTTCATTACCCGGCGATTTTCCTTGCAACCATCCCACTCAATCACCCAATAAGGGTAGCCTTTATGCCAGTGTCAACGGGCACAACAGTCAATGGCAGCGGCAGATGGAAATTACAAGCGTGGTGTGCATACCCAAACATGACAAATAAGCGCAATGGACTGACCTACAGGGATGCAGGTGTCAGCATAGAAGCGGGCAATTCACTGGTAGATGCCATAAAGCCGTTGGCTGCATCGACAAAACGCAAGGGTTCCAACCCTTCACTGGGTGGTTTTGGGGGCTTGTTCGATTTGAAGGCCTGCGGGTTCAGGGATCCGGTCCTGGTCGCTGCAAACGACGGTGTCGGCACCAAGTTACGGGTTGCCATTGAAAGCGGCATACATACAGGCGTCGGCATCGACCTCGTCGCCATGTCGGTAAATGATCTCGTCGTACAAGGTGCCGAGCCCCTGTTCTTCCTGGATTACTACGCCACCGGAAAACTGGATGTCGCAACTGCTCGCGATGTGGTGGCCGGTATCGCGGAAGGCTGCCGACAGGCGGGTTGCGCGCTCATCGGCGGTGAAACGGCTGAAATGCCGGGCATGTATCACGGTGACGACTATGACCTGGCGGGTTTTGCTGTTGGAGCCGTGGAGCGTCGTCAAGTACTTCCCAGAAAAGGGATCAGATCAGGCGATGTCATTCTGGGCCTCGCCTCTTCAGGACCACACTCGAATGGTTTTTCACTGATCCGAAAAATTGTTGAAGTCACCGGTGTCAAGTACAGGCACAATGCGCCCTTCGATAAAACCCGGTCACTGGGCGAAGCGTTACTTGCCCCGACACGGATTTATGTGAAATCAGTACTGGCGGCCTTGAAAGCGCATTCGGGGATAAAGGCACTGGCACACATTACCGGCGGCGGTTTCACCGAAAATATTCCACGCGTACTGCCGGCTGATTGTGCAGCGCATATCGATTTGTCGACAGTCAGCGCTCCGGCAGTTTTTGGCTGGCTTGCAACTGAAGGTGGCATTGCGCCAGGGGAAATGCTGCGCACGTTCAATTGTGGCATCGGCATGATTTTAGTGGTCAGCGAAGCAAAGGCAGACGATATCATTCTGACGCTCGCTGACGCCGGTGAACAGGTTGTGCGGTTAGGTGAGATTGCAGATCGCTCTGGCCGGCAGGCGAGAGTAAAGTTTGCCGGTTCGCTGTCTTACGGGAGAGACGGCTGACATGAACCGCAAGCGGGCCGGTATACTGATTTCGGGACGCGGGTCCAATATGGCCGCGCTAATTGAGGCGGCCAGAACAGAAAACTGCGCATATGAAATCGCCTGCGTAATATCGAACCGGCCCGACGCCAAAGGGCTGCAAATTGCACGACAATCAGGCATCGCGTCAGTTGCACTGGATCACGAGACGCTAAAGACACGCGAAGCGCTTGATGAAGCAATGCATGAGGCACTGCTGGCAAACAAGGTTGAATTGGTGGCGTGCGCAGGCTTCATGCGCATCATGACCACTGGCTTTGTTGCCAGCTGGGAGGGGAAAATCATCAACATCCACCCTTCGCTGCTACCTTTGTTCAAAGGAGTAAACACCCACCAGCGCGCCCTGCAGGCAGGAGTGCGGGTACATGGTTGCACTGTGCATTTCGTTTCTGCAGAACTGGACGCCGGTGCGATCATCGCACAGGGCGTCGTCAAGGTTTCACTGGCAGACGACGCAGATACTCTTGCTGCCCGTGTCCTGGCGATGGAACACAGGATTTATCCGTCCGTGTTGAGTGCACTGGCTGGAGGCCGCATCTGTCTGAACGATGGCCGTGTGGAATTCTCAGACGATGATGCGGCAAACCTCTCGCTGTTTGCAGCAGACCAGCACCAAGGGACACACAATTGATTCTCAGTTGCCATACGGATAAATCGAACATATCATGAACATGCAATGCCATTGCCACCCCTCCAGGAGTTTATCATGCTGAAATTGCAAGTATTTGGCCCGGCCCTTGGGTTGCCGGACCCCAGCCCGTTCGCAATGAAAGGCGACATGCTGCTCAAACTGGCTGGCGTTGAGTACATCACCGAAGCCGGGGACGTGCGCAAAGCGCCGAAAAGCAAGATGCCGGTTCTGCATGACGGCGATGAGGTGATACCTGACACAACCTTTATCCGCTTTCATCTTGAGGACAAACACGGCATCAATTTCGACAAGGGGCTGTCACCGCGTGACCGCGGAGTTGCCTGGTCAGTGGAAAAGATGCTGGAGGAAAGCCTGTACTTTGCGCTCATGCATGAGCGTTGGGCAATTGATGAAAATTTTGACCGCGGACCACGCATGTTTTTTGACGAGATCCCTGCGCCAGTGCGTATATTGCTGGTGCCTGTCATTCGCAAACAGCTAAAGCGCAGCCTGTGGGGTCAAGGCATCAGCAGACATTCGCGCGCAGAAATCTGCCGGCTGGCAGGTCGCGTCCTTACTTCGGTTTCAGACGTGATGGGTGACAACAAGTATCTGATGGGTTCTCGACCGTGTGGCGCAGACGCCACGGTATTCAGTTTTGTCGCAGGTAGCCTGTGCCCTGTATTTGAGAGCGAAATTTTGGACCATGCGCGGTCGCACAAGAACCTGGTGGACTACAACCAACGCATGATGGCTGAGTTTTATCCCGATTTGACGTAGTGAAAATGATGATTTTCTGTGCCGAAGCAGGATATTCAAGGCTGAAAACGGGTTTCAGGTCAGTACTGCTGCCATGACAGCCAGTGGAGCCAGCGTTGCTGCGGCAATCAGGCCCGCAATACAGACCAGTTCCAGTAATGGCGACCGTGCAGGTACGAATATCATGGCCACACCATGCCGTGATTCTCAAAATCAGGAAATGATTCTTTTCAACAACTTGGCCGCGCAAGATCACCTGCAGTGTCAACTCACAAATCAGAACAATTGATCGATTGATGCAAGCAAAGTTCATGAACGATGGCTTGCACGAGATCTGCTTGACTATTGGCTGAACAACCAGAAGTCGTTATGACCGCTTCCAAGGTTGCCGCTTGGCAACTGACATGTTCAAACCGGCTTTATCCAGACATGGTTGTCATGGAAAGCACCGCCGCCGACCGGTGCCGGCTGGTCGGCACCAACCAGCGTGTTGATGCCGCAACCGCCTTCAAAACTGCGATTGGGCCATATGCCTTCAGAAATCACCACGCCACGTTTGACCTGGTCATGGCAGCGCAGGTGAAGTGTCACGACACCAAGCTCATTGCCAATAATCACTTTCTGTCCATCTGCAAGACCGTTGGCGTCCATATCAGCCGGATGCATGAGCAATTCCGGGCGGCCTTCCCGTTTTACGGAACTTGGCGTCTCGTTGAACGTCGTATTCAGGAATGTTCGAGCCGGACTGGTTGCCAGCCGGAATGGATGCGCCTCATCTGCAGCCATTATCACTTCCCAATGGTCAGGGAATATCGGCATCTGATCGACAGGCCCCTTTGAACTGACGTGGCTCTTGTGGCGCACGGCGCCCCAGTCAGGTTTAAAACGGAACTTGCCGTCCGGATGACCAAAACCATTCAGGAAATGGGCAGTGTCAAATTCCGGTTGAACATCGAGCCATCTGGCGGCTTCCAGATCGTCAATGCGCAACCGCCCGGAATGTTGCAGTGTCCAGTCGATCAGTTGCCGCTCGCTCATGTCAAAACCTGGATGCTCAGCGCCAACCCTGGCCGCCAGTTCGCAGATTACCTGATGATTGCTGCGGCATTCCCCTGGCGCATCGATCAGCTTTGGACCAAGTTGAATGAACTGGTGTCCGCTGCCCTGATAGACATCATCATGTTCGAGAAACATGGTGGCAGGCAGTATGATATCAGCCAGTTCCGCTGTCTCGGTCATGAACTGCTCATGCACACAGACGAACAGGTCATCCCGGGCAAAACCCTGCTTTACCGCATTCTGATCCGGTGCAACGGTAATCGGATTGGTGTTTTGCGTGAACAACACGGTAACCGGTGGCCCGCCGCGAAGATCATACGGATCATTGTTGAGCACCGCACCAATACGGCACTGATCAAGCATGCGAACACCGGGATCAAAGGCGTCGAGGCCTTCGATCATCATTTTATTCCACTTGTAAATTCCGGAATTGGAATGCAGCGCTCCGCCACCCCTGTACTGCCAATGGCCCATCACGGCTGCAATACTGGTAACCGCATGCATGTTTGCAGCGCCGTTGCGCGAGCGGGCAAAGCCGTAACCAAGCCGGAAATAAGTCGCTTTCGTGGTACCGACCAGGGTCGCGAAACTTTCAATCTCCTGAACGCTCAGGCCGGTGATCGACGCTGCCCATTCAGGGGTCTTGTTCTTCAGATGCGCCTCCAGGCCTGCCGGATCGTCAGTGTACCTGTCCATGTAGGCACGGTCAGCATGTCCATCACGAAAAGCGACATGCATCACAGCACAAGCCAGCGCACCGTCGGTGCCGGGACGGATCACCAGGCCAATATCTGCCTGCTTTACTGTTCCGGTTTCGTAAACGTCGACAACCACAATTTTGGCGCCGCGGGATTTTCGGGCCGCCGCCGCATGGCTCATCACGTTGATTTGTGTGTTGACCGGGTTGGTCCCCCACACAACGACAAGATCAGAACTGGAAATCTCGCTGGAACTGGTGCCGGACAAACTCCCTGTACCCGCCGTGTAGCCGGCAACCGGCAGTGACGTACAGATTGTATCGTACATGCCGGAGTATTTTTTGACATGGCGCAACCGATGCATGCCATCTCGCATCAGCAAACCCATTGTGCCGGCAAAATAGTACGGCCACACCGCTTCGGCACCATGCTTTTCCTCTGCGCTCAACATTGCAGATGCCACTTCGTCCAGCGCATCTTCCCAGGAAACCTGCTGCCACTCACCAGATCCGCGTGCTCCCTTACGCTTCAACGGATGCAACAACCGGTCAGGATGATGAATGCGTTCGGCGTAACGGCCGACCTTTTCGCAAATCACTCCGGCGGTATAGGGATTGTCTCTGGCGCCTCGCACCCTGCCAATAGTGTTTGCATCCAGCACCTCGACTTCAATTGCACAGGTAGAGGGGCAGTCATGCGGGCACACAGAGTGCATTGTCTTGATATTCGGGCGCAGGTTCATGCAAAACACAATAGCTTCATGTATCGGCTACGCCAATGGATTATGAATTTCTGTCCGCCATGGCATAAACTCCCGGCCAGCACTGCCAGGCGTCGCCAAAGTACAAATCGCCACCTTCAGGTATGGTCCCCGATGTGCGGTAAATGCAAAAGGCCATTATAGGCAATGGAGATCAAAACGATCAGAAACTGGTTCGCCGAAGCGATGCAGATGTTTTCTGCCCGGAACAGGCTCTTGCAGATCGGCACACTGGCGTGGCGCACCGGCAAAGGATCACTGGAGGTGTGCCTGATCACCTCGCGCGGCGGCGGCAGATGGATCATCCCCAAGGGATGGCCGGAACCGGGCCTCAGCCATGCCGCGATAGCCGCACAGGAGGCCTGGGAAGAGGCCGGACTGACAGGATCGGTGCACCCGGTCATATATGCATCATTTACAACTTCCAAGAGTATTGAACCAGGGATTGATATGCCGGTTCGCATGGACGTTTACCTGTTGGGAAATCCCGGTCAGGCGAAAAAGTTTCCCGAGCTGGGTCAGCGTAAAGTCAAGTGGCTGACAATAGACAGGGCGGTCGAGCGGGTCGATGACGCCGGTTTGAAGGACGTCTTGAACAAATTGAAAAATGACGGTTCACCTGCGTAAGCCCGCGCAAATTTGGAGGGATAACTCTCCTACAATGATGGTTTCGGTTCGCTGCTTTTGATAGTCACTGAAATCCTGACGCCACCCCATCGTGACGCAGTGGAACGAGATCTTTGATGAGCGACGATGCACAAATACCAGTTGGGCAACTACGCAAGACATCACTCGACAAGGACCTGTCAAAATTCTCAAGCATGGAAACGGCCTCCAGGGCTCTATCCATGCAATTGCTGGCCCCGGGTCTGGCCATTGTGTTTCTCGCGTGCGCCGGACTTCTGGCGTCCGCCTATGTCGGGGAAAATCCGAACAGCGCCCTGATTGTCGCTGCAGCCATTATCGGCGGTTACATGGCCTTGAATATTGGTGCAAATGATGTCGCCAACAATGTTGGCCCAGCCGTGGGTGCCAGGGCCATGTCATTGGTGGTGGCGTTGATAATCGCTGCAACATTTGAAAGCGCCGGCGCCATAATTGCCGGCGGTGACGTAGTATCGACAATCTCCGAAGGCATCATCGACCCCACGCAAGTTTCAGATGCCAATACCTTCGTTTTGGCAATGATGGCCGCACTCCTGGCGTGTGCCATGTGGGTCAATCTGGCCACATGGTTTGGCGCACCGGTGTCAACAACACACGCGGTGGTAGGCGGTGTTGTGGGTGCAGGTATTGCGGCCGCCGGCTTCAACGTCGTAAACTGGGATGTGATAGGGGCAATTGCGGCAAGCTGGATCATATCTCCGGTATTGGGCGGTGGCATCGCAGCGCTGTTTTTGTGGTTCATAAAGTCAAATATCATCTATCGGGAAGATAAAATTGCAGCGGCGCGCAAGTGGGTGCCAACGTTAGTCTCCCTCATGCTGGCAGCCTTTTCCTGCTATCTGGTACTGAAGGGCCTGAAGAAAATATGGAAGCCCGAGATCAGTACCGTGGTGATACTGGGTCTGACAGTTTTTGCCATATCCGTTATGGTGATGCGCCCATTGATACGTGTCCAGTCGCAGGGTATGGAAAATCGCAATCAGTCGCTGCGAAAACTGTTCCACATTCCGTTGATTTTTTCCGCAATGCTGTTGTCTTTTGCTCACGGCGCAAATGACGTCGCCAATGCGGTTGGTCCGCTTGCTGCCATCCTTCATACTATCCAGTCCGGTTCGGTCGATGCCAAAGTCACCATACCATTGTGGGTTATGATGATCGGTGCATTCGGTATTAGCCTCGGTTTGTTTCTGTACGGCCCGAAGCTGATCAGGATGGTCGGCGAGCAGATCACAAAAATGAACCCGATGCGGGCTTTCTGCGTGGCTATCTCTGCCGCCATCACCGTCTTGATCGCATCAGGGCTGGGATTACCGGTCAGTTCCACTCACATTGCTGTGGGCGGCGTGTTTGGGGTCGGATTTCTGCGTGAGTACTACACCACTCACTCCAAGCGCAGACGAGAGTATCTTGCGCAAAAATCCCGCGGGCCGACCGCCGAACAAGTCCAGGCAGATGAACGTAGCGAAGACGAGATTGTTTACCGCAAACTGGTTCGCAGATCGCACTTCATGACCATCATCGCAGCATGGATTATCACGGTGCCTGCGACGGCTGTGTTGGCGGGCGCCCTGTACATGCTGTTAAAACAAATAGGCTAGATCGCAGGCCTCTCATGCAAGTTCGCCAGTTCACTGCGCAAGACACTCAATCTGCTCTTTTCGATTTCAAGCATATATTTCAGCGCATTCTGGTGTTTACTCTGCAGTGCTGCAATCACGTACAATCGTAACCAATGGAGTGAAGGTATGAAAAAGCTCGTATCAATCGCAACCCTTGCTGCCACGATAGCACTGGGTGGCACTGCGCTTGCCGGTGAAACCCCAGCACCGGAAGGCGCCACTGTTTACTTCATAAATATCAAGAATGGCGACACGCTGAGCAATCCCGTGACAATCCAGTTCGGTCTAAAGGGCATGGGTGTCGCACCTGCCGGCACCGAAAAGGAACATACCGGACATCATCACCTGCTCATCAATGAGTCGCTTGAAGGTGACGAACTCAATGAACCCATCCCAGCCGATGAACAGCATGTTCACTTCGGTGGCGGCCAGACAGAAAAAACACTTGAGCTGCCGCCAGGCACCCACACCCTGCAACTTGTTCTGGGAGACTGGAGCCATGTCCCGCACAATCCACCGATCATGTCTGAAAAGATTACGGTAACAGTAGAGTAGCTGGACAAATTCCGTGAGAACGCTTCATCCGATGTTGAAGTGTACTCACCCAACTGCGACCAGAGCCGGATAATTGACGGCACCACGCCATCTCCATTCTTGCCGATACACTGCAATTGATTGTCTAATGGGAACAGCAAATTTTCCCAGAGGGACGTGAAGCATGAGATCGAATGCGCGGGTTGTGATTGTTGGCGGCGGTGTGATGGGTGTTGGCCTGCTGTATTGCCTGGTGAAAGAGGGCTGGAGCGATGTGGTGCTGGTCGAAAAGGGTGAACTGACATCAGGTTCCACATGGCACGCAGCCGGCCAGTGCCCGCAATTTACCGGATCGGTAAACCTGGCCAAAATCCACCACGAAGGCACTCTTGTCTATCCGAAGCTGGAGGCTATGACCGGTGAAGCGGTGTCGTGGCATGGTTGCGGTGGCCTTCGACTTGCGATCACGGATGCAGAGGTTGAATGGTTCAAGAAGGTATACGGAGTATCCAGGCTGATTGGTTACGAGGCAGCCCTGATCGGGCCTGACGAAATCAGGAATTATCATCCCTACCTGGAGACGTTCGGGGTCAAGATGGCTTTTGTTACCGTCACGGACGGTCACGTGGCGCCTGCGGATGTTACCAACTCCATGGCCGCCGGCGCCCGGCAGGGTGGCGCGGAAATCTACCGCCGCACCATGGTGGAAAACATCGAACTGTTGCCGACAGGAGAATGGAAAGTCGTCACAGACAAAGGCAACATTGTTTGCGAGCACGTGGTCAATGCCGCGGGATCGTACGCCGACGTCGTTGGCTCATGGACCGGGCATAATGTGCCGATGTGCAACATGCTGCACCACTACCTGATTACCGAACCGGTGCAGGAACTGATCGATCTCAAGGATGAACTGCCGGTTGTCCGGGACCCGTACTGCCACTCCTACCTGCGCGAGGAAACCAATGGTGTGCTGGTTGGTCCGTATGAAACCGAAGGCGCCCATGTATGCTGGGACGGCAATCCGCCAGCCTGGGACTTTGAAAGCGAACTGATTACGCCTGAACTGGACCGGTTGATGCCCTGGCTGGAAAAGGCGACCGAGCGTATGCCAATATTTGGCAATGCCGGCATCAAGTCAGTTATCTCCGGCGCCATTACTCACACACCGGATGCCAATTTCCTGCTGGGTCCAGCTCCCGGACCGGCAAATTACTGGATGGCGACAGGCGCCTCGATTGGCATTTGCCAGGGCGCCGGTGCCGGCAAGTATCTGGCGCAATGGATGGTTCACGGTTCAACCGATATCAACATGGCCGAGTTTGACCCCCGCCGGTTCGGCGATTGGGCCACCAAGGATTATGCGGCGAAACTTTCGGTCGTTGACTATCAGCACATGTATTACTGCTATCGCCCCGGCGAGCAGCACATGGACATGCGCCCGCTTCGCACTTCATCACTGTATGACCGCCTGAAGGAACGTGGGGCCCAATTCCAGGCCGTATTCGGCTGGGAGCGCGCACGCTGGTTTTCGACTGACGGAAAAGGCGAAGACTATGCCTTCCGCCGCTCCAACTGGTTTGATGCCGTGGCACGGGAATGCAGGGCAGTACGCGAGACGGCCGGTCTCATGGATCTGACCACGTTCGCAAAGTATGATGTGATGGGCAGGGACGCAGAAAGCTTCCTGGAGCGAATTTGCGCCAATCGTATTCCGCCGAAGGCCGGCGGCATAATGCTGGGCCACCTTGTCAAGGAAGATGGCCGTATCGAAAGCGAGATCACCGTCACCCGCCTCGGTGAAGAACATTTTTATGTGTTATCAGCCGCAGTTGCCCAGTTGCACGACATGGACGCGCTGCGCTGGCGCCGCCACCAGGATGAAGTTGTCACCATAACCGATGTCACGGATGATATTGGCGTACTGGTGCTGGCCGGACCAAATTCACGCGACATCCTGCAACCTCACACACCCCAGGATTTGTCCAATGACGGATTGCGCTGGCTGCGCGGCACTGTCACTGAAGTGGCCGGTGTGAAAGATGTCCGTGTCCTGCGGGTCAATTATGTAGGTGAACTGGGTTGGGAAATTCATGCCCCGATGGCGGGATTACCCGCGGTATTCGATGCTCTTATGGAAACCGGTGAGCCACTGGGCCTGAAACTGTTTGGTGTCTACGCCATGAACTCGCTTCGAATGGAGAAAGCCTATCGTGGATGGGGTAGCGAGTTGACCCAGGAAATCACCATGATTGAAGGAGACATGGAACGCTTCTGCCGGTTCGATAAGGAATTCATCGGTAAAGTGGCAACCCAGGCATCGCTACAACGCGGACCGCGTATTCAACTTGTTTACATGGAAATGGATGCAACCGACGCGGACTGTACCGGCAATGAACCGGTGTATCAGGACGGTGAAATTGTTGGTCTTACGACAAGTGGAGCCTTTGGCCACGCGGTGAATAAATCACTGGCGTTCGCCTATATCGATCCGAAGAAGTCCGATATGACAAAGGACTTTGAAATCATGATGTTCAACGAAATGCATTCCGCCCGGATCATCGAACAACCGGCCTGGGACCGGGAGAATGTGCGTCCAAGAGCATAGTGAACCGGCAATCCACCATGAACCGCAGGTGAGCGAAACGTTCACTCACGGTTCCGTGATCCTGTGAAACACTGGCGTCAAATACAACAACTCCGACAAAGGGGACCGCGCCATGATTTACGACCTGAAAGTAGTGTTACTGCTCACCATGCTTGCCAGTTTGTCCTTCATTGTCAGTCAGGCCATCGCCTGAACAGTGGCATGTGAATGGCAAGTGGAGTTAAAGCCCCGAGAGTTTCGGCTTGCGGCTGTATTCTGACCAGGAGTTTCCGGCAGCCACAATACAGGAAGTACCGTCGATCTGCGTAACGACAATGGTCCAGGTGCCGCTCTGGGCGGTAAACAGTTCAACAATTCCCGACGATCCCACGAGCCCCATTCCCGAGCGTTGCTCATTGTACTTTGATAACAACTTATCGGTGATGACGTTGTGTTCAGCACAATGGCGAATGCCAGACGTGACGGCGCGAGCAGGCGATGTTGCCCAGGCTAAAACCGTAAGTGCGGCGGCAATCAAGGCGTAGGCTTTAATAGACATAACCGTCTCCTTCCTGCAGCCGGTCCGGCGTTTAATTCACCAAACACAGATGCAATAGAAATTGCTCAGCCTGTCCCCGTCAGATTTGAGTCAAAGCCTGCGCCCTTATGGTTAACGATTGATTAACATCCGGCCATTTTGCACCCAGGAAAGAGCAGATACTCAGGCAACAGACTTCCTGCCAACCGCCTGATCCAGACGCCGCCACAACAGGCTGTAAGGTGCCAGCAACACCAGTGCCATTACAACTTTCACGACAAGATCACCCATGGCCCACGACAGCCAGCGCGGCGCCTGCATGGCGAACACTCCGAGCAGTGGTGCAGGTTGAACAGCAAAATCCGGACCAGCACCCAGAAAGGACAAACTCGCGGCAAACGCGAACGAGAAAAAAATGAAAGTGTCGACAACTGCCGCGACCACTGACGAAACAAGTGGAGCACGCCACCAGCGGCCTGACCTCAGCTTGTCAAAGATCGACACGTCCATCAACTGGGAAATCAGGAAGGCGGAGCCTGATGCAATTGCTATCCGTGGCGTTGCCAGAATAATCGAGAAAACCACCGCAATGGCAAAACCTGCAAAAACCACTTTGCGGGCCGAAGTTGCGCCAAACAACCGGTTGGTCAGATCAGTCACCAGAAAAGTGATCGGAAAGGTAAACGCAGCAAAGGTTAGAAGGTCAGCCAGATTTACTGAACCAATTGCGGCGTGAACCGGATACTGCACGAGGAAATTGGACCCCGCAATGATAGCCGCCATGGCACAAACGGCTATGATGTACTGATGGATTTTCATGCCAGGGGATGTCATGGCGACTTAAGGTTCCAGGATAAAAAAATCAACGCGACCCCATGGAGCCATCCGCCGGGTCAATGTCCATGTGCCGGAAAATCATCCGACGATTTCAGCATCAGAAAAGTTCTGGGCAATTTCCATCGCAGCATTTTCTGCACTGTCAGATCCATGCACGGAATTTGCTTCAATTGATTCAGCGCATTCCTTGCGGATCGTGCCCGCTTCGGCATCCGCCGGATTGGTTGCTCCCATGACGTTTCGGTAAGCTGCAACAGCGTCTTCGCCTTCCAGCACCTGCACCACGACAGGTCCGGAGGTCATAAAATTCACAAGGTCGGTATAAAATGGCCGTTCCTTGTGAACTGCGTAGAATTTCCTGGCGTGATCTTGAGACCACCTGACCCTTTTCTGGGCGATTATGCGCAGGCCTGCGGCCTCGATCATAGAATTGATCTTACCGGTCAGATTGCGGCGGGTTGCATCAGGCTTGATGATTGAGAACGTACGTTGGACGGCCATGGGTCGTTCCTTCAGTTAAACTGGTTGTGAGGATTGCGTCAGGAACCGCGCTTATAACCGCGCTGCCTCCTGACATCAAGCGCACCAGAACATCATAAAGAGTGCCGCTTTGCCGCGGCACTGTCGAGCAGAGTTGGTGTGGCTACTGGCTGGCCAGAAGTGGTGTTATTCGCCGAATGGTAACACGGCGGTTTTCCGGTTCTTCCTCCTCGGTTACTATCTTGAGGAATTCTTCGCCATAACCGACCGTCTCGATATTGTTGTCTTCCATCTTGAAGAACTGCAGCATGGCATCGCGAACCGCATCTGCTGGAACAAGTGGCGATCGAGATCGCCATCACTCATGATCCGACAACCATGATCGAACCTGCGGCGCAATTGCGGGTCGCGCAACGACGCTGCTGATCGTGTATCGACCAGCAAATCGCGGGCCTCGGCGTTGGCGTTGGCACTATTGTTAGCTGGTGGCTTAGCAAGCTGGACCGGTGGTTTCGCAGGCTTGACCTGCTGTTGCGGCTGGGCCTGCTATTGCGGAACAACTTGAACCGGTGGCGTTTTGACACCTGCGGTACGGCGCTCAGATTCCGTGCGTGCAGCCTTAACCTGCTTTTGCACCTGAAGTTTCAACTTGCCGCGCAAACCACCCTGCTGCAACAGGCTGTCGCCATCGCGAATTCGCGTCTGTAACTGATTGTCGTTCAATTTGCGCACATCGGTATTGCCCAACAGATAAAGTTGTGCCTCGCGATTTACGCTGGCAGATTGATCCTGTTGCTGCGGTTGTGCGTTTTGGTTCTGACGGGTTTTGAGTTCCTGCTTCACCTGGCGAAGTTGGCGTTTTTTCCTCTTGTCGCCGCCATTGTTAACTTCGGTCTGCAAGAACTGCTCGTGTTGAATCAGTTTTTCAACCGACATTTGCTTCAGTTGGTCAGCAGTTTGCGCAAAACTGCTGACCGGCCCCAGTACGAAACCGGCGCCGAGTACCACTGCACTCAGCATCGATGTTTCAAACATTCGCGTCATCCAGTAAAGTCCCTCCTTGGCCAAGCTTGCGCAGATGCTCAAGAATTGCGGTCAATGTTGTTCAGCAATCTGGCAAAATGGAGATGAACCAGACATGAACCCGATTGAAATGGCAGAGGCATCGCCTGCCGTACGCGAGATTTATGAAGACATATGTACGACGCGCGGAGTTCGCGACGTCAACAATTTCTGGAAGTATCTGGCCAATGAACCAAGAATGCTGGCGCATGTCTGGTACAGCTTGAAAGACATGATGGGGCCAGGCGTACTGGACCCGCTGACCAAGGAACTGATCTACACTGCCATTTCAATGTCGAACAACTGCGAGTACTGCATGGCAAGCCATGGAGCCTCGGCCCGTGCAAAAGGTGCCACCGATCCGATGATGAATGAGCTTGTCGCTATCGTTGGTCTGGCCAACATGACCAATCGTCTGGCAACTGCCTACGGTGTGCCGGTCGACGAAGCGTTCAGCGCCCAAACAGATTGATCGGGGTGTTGCTTACATTCCATCGGCGTGGCTTGAATCACGCCATGAAAGTATGGCAAATCATCGATCAAACATACAACTTCATTTCAGGAATTCTGCTCCAGTGAACCGGATCATCAAACATTTACTAATGTTGACTGTCATTGCCTCTCCGACACTGGCGCTGGCACACTCAGGTGCAACCGGCATAGTGTAAAAACGCATGGATACCATGAAGGACGCCGGCGCGATAATGAAAGAACTGGGAGCCATGGTCAAAGGTGAAGCTGCTTTTGATGCCGCAACGATAGCCAGACGTGGCGGCGACCTGGAGTCCCATGCCGCCAGCATCCCTGCAGATTTCCCGGCAGGATCAATTTTTGGTCCCAGCGAAGCTCTCCCGCAGATATGGGAGGATTTTGAAAGATTTGGCACAATGGCATCGGATCTTGAATCCGCAGCAGCAGTGCTGTCCGCGGTAGAGCAACCTTCTGCCCTGCCCGCAGCACTTGCCGCGGCTGGAAAAACCTGCAAGGTCTGCCACACGGACTATCGAAAACCGTGAAAAATACGCAGCCAATAGTTATTGCGGCACTGTACCGGTTTGCCGCGTTCGAAAAACCCGAAGACCTGCAAGGTCCGCTGTCCCGTGTCGCTGGCCATCATGGTGTGAAGGGAACACTTTTGCTGGCACGAGAGGGCATCAACGGTACGATTGCGGGAAGCCGGGACGGCATAGATGCCGTACTGGCCCATATTCGCACACTACCGGGATGTTCCGACCTGGAACACAAGGAATCCCTGGCACATGCTGTGCCGTTCAACCGGCTGAAAGTGCGGCTGAAACGCGAGATTGTTACAATGGGTGTGGAGGCAATCGATCCCAACCAGATCGTCGGCACTTATGTAGACCCGCACCAGTGGAACGAACTGATCAGTGACCCCGGTACGGTAGTGATTGACACGCGGAACGACTATGAAGTCAGTATCGGCACATTTGACGGCGCCATTGACCCTCACACCAAATCATTCAGGGAGTTTCCCGACTGGTTGAATGCGCGTCACAATGAACTGGCAGGCAAAAAGCTTGCCATGTTCTGTACTGGCGGGATTCGCTGTGAAAAGGCAACTGCGTTTGCAAAACAGGCAGGTGTGGAAGAGGTTTATCATCTGAAGGGCGGCATACTGAAATATCTCGAACTGGTGCCGCGCGAACAAAGCAAGTGGCGTGGTGAATGTTTTGTGTTTGATGAACGGGTATCGGTAGGACATGGACTGGAACCGGGCGATCATGAATTGTGCCGGGCATGCAGGATGCCGCTAACCCGCCGGGACCTGACGTCAGAACTGTATGAAGAAGGTGTATCGTGTGTTCATTGTCATGCGACCCGTTCGGATACAGACCGTGACCGGTTCCGGCAACGCCAGCGCCAGATCATGCTGGCGAAAGCTCGCGGCGAAAGACACCTGGGCGACTGACAAGGCATCTGCACTTGCAAGAGAAACCGCGCCCCTGTCGCATTCACGGCAGGGGAGACCGTTTGCGAGGGAGCGCGGCAAAATAGTGGGGCAATTTCATGTCAAGGCCGGGAGGGGTAAACCGGCGGACATGGTGCCCATTTTTCAGACCGGCGAGTTTTGTTTATTGCTGCATCAGATTGCCCGGATACGTTTGCAGGGGATCGGGGGGCTACCTTTGCTTCGTGTTCTTGTTGCTCAACGCCTTGTTGTTGATGATCAGACTAGTCGCCGTTTCAAGGCGCGAATGTGCAATTCATCACATTGCGAAACAGTAATTTTCCAGCAATCTTGTTCAGCACCTCCGGATATGAGCCAAGTTTTCCATATCACCGCCGTTTGGCTGATGGGAATATCCGGAAGATTCAGCCAGGTTGCAAACGCATTCTGAATTTTTTGCCGTGGGCTGTAGTTTTGCAGGCACGCGATATCCTCGGCGTAGCAGATAGTGTTTGTATCGTAAAAAGTGCATAAAAACTTTGATCTGCTGTTTCGCGAGAGGAACCAACATGTCTGCGATCACCCCGAGAGGTATTGAAATCAACCTGGATGAAGCACGTCCAATAGCAGCGGTCCGCGTTGCCCGCACACTTCTGCGCACAAATCGGGTCGCGTCACTGGCGACACTCGACCCGGGCGGATATCCCTACAGCACCGCGACCAATCTGATCGTCGAACCCGACGGAGTGCCGGTCGTATTCATGACCGGACTTGCAGTCCATGCCCGCAATGTAGCAGTTGACCCGCGCGTCTCGATCACGGTAACCGGCTCAACGATTGATGTGATGACTGCCCCGCGCCTGACACTGAGCGGTTCTGCCGAACCCGTGCCGGCTGACAAAACCGCAGCCCTTAAGACCCGCTACATAGAACGATTTCCCAAGGCAAAACTCTATCTCGGCCTTCCCGACGCACTTCTGTATCGCATTAAAGCCGAAGCGGTACAACTCAACGGTGGTCCCGCACAGAACGCCAATGCCGTTATGCCTGAAGACCTGCTCACCGATCTGGAGCCGGCCGCTGCGCTCATGGCAGAAGCGCCTGTTCTGGTGGCTTCCTTGAACAATGACGGTTTGGCAAGCCGGCTGGCGACTGCGGCCGGTGCCGGTCCGGGACGCTGGCGAGTCAGTTCTGTTGATCCGGAAGGCGTTGATCTGAGCACCGCCACAGAACTGGCAAGGCTGTGGTTCCCCAATCCAGTGGTCACAGACAGGGATTTCAGCGCGGCAGTCGCAGGTTTGCTTGAATTGCACACGAATTCCTGAGGCCACGAGCACAGGGCATTTGGCAAGCGGTCTGAAATTTCCTACAAAAAAAATGCGCCCCCTTTGTGCAGGAACGGCAGGGGGGACCGTTTGCGAGGGAGCGCGGTAGATTGGTGGGCCATTTTCATGTTGTGGCCGGGAGGGGTAAACCGGCAAACATGGCGCCCATTCTTCAGACCGGCGTGTTTGGTTTTTGTTGCATCAGATGGCCCGGATACGTTTGCAGGGGATCGGGGGGCAGCCTTTGCTTCGTCTTTTTGTTGTTCAACGCCTTGTTGTTGATGACCAAACTATGCGCAAATCCACCGTGTGAATGTGCATTTTATCACATTGCGAAATTCCTTGCCCCTGCAAGAGGTGCGCTGGTCTATGCGGCGGCAATGCGTAGTCTGCGCGGGTGAGACAACATCATCACAATCGATACATGACAATCGGGCCGACAATCGCTAAACACCCCGCATGCTTCATATCAATGATTTGACATATCGCGTCGAGGGACGCCTTTTGATCGACAATGCCACGGTTGCCCTGCCGGCAGGACACACGGTAGGTTTTGTCGGCCGCAACGGCACCGGAAAATCGACCTTGCTGAAACTGATTCTGAGCCAGATACAGGCCGAGTCGGGTTCGTGCACGGTGCCACGCAATGCACGCATCGGCACCGTTGCCCAGGAAGCGCCCGGTGGTTCGGAGACCCTGATCGAAGTGGTGCTGGAAGCCGACAGGGAAAGAGCAGCCCTGCTGGAAGAAGCTGAAACGGCCACCGAACCTAATCGTATCGCGGAAATCCAGATGCGACTGGCTGACATTGATGCTCACACGGCCCCAGCACGGGCTGCCGCCATTCTGGCCGGTCTCGGTTTCAATGATGCTGCGCAAAACGAGCCATGTTCGGCGTTTTCCGGAGGCTGGCGCATGCGCGTTGCGCTCGCTGCGGCGCTGTTTGCCGAACCGGACGTGCTGCTGCTTGATGAACCGACCAACTATCTTGACCTGGAAGGTGTTATCTGGCTGAAAAACTACATTCGCACCTACAGGCACACCGTCCTGATCGTCAGCCACGACCGTGACCTTCTTAACGATGCAGTGAGTGCCATCCTGCATCTGGAGCAATGCAAACTCACCCTGTATCAGGGAAATTACGACACCTTCGACCGCATTCGCCGCGAACAACAGGCGTTGCAGATGAAGATGAAACGCAAGCAGGACGACGCGCGTCAGCATATGCAGGCATTTGTCGACCGTTTCCGCTACAAGGCGTCGAAGGCCAGACAGGCGCAATCCCGCCTGAAGGCACTTGAGAAGATGCAGCCAATTGCGGATGTGATATCTGATCGTGTTTCGCCGTTCCTGTTTCCTGCCCCGGCGCGCCCCATCAATCCACCATTGGTGCGTTTTGAGAAAGCTGCTGTTGGCTATGAAGATGGCAAGCCGATCCTGCGCAATATCGATCTGCGTATTGACGGTGATGACCGCATTGCGCTTCTGGGCGCCAACGGAAACGGCAAATCCACATTTGCAAAACTGCTGTGCGGGCGTCTTGGGGTGATGGACGGTCATATGCGCCATCACAAGAAACTGAATGTAGCCTATTTTGCGCAACACCAGCTTGATGAATTGAATCCGGACCAAACCCCGTATGACCATTTCGTGGATCTGATGCCCGATGCGACGGAGGCCCAGCGGCGATCAAAACTTGGCGCATACGGTTTCGGGGCTCAGTTGACCCACAACAAGGTCGAAACACTGTCGGGCGGTGAAAAGGCACGGTTGCTTTTTGCGCTTGCTGCCTTTCACGGCCCAAACATTCTGGTGCTCGATGAACCGACAAACCACTTGGACGTGGCCGCGCGCGAGGCGCTTGTGCATGCCCTGAACGACTATGAAGGCGCGGTGATTTTGATTAGCCATGACAGACACCTGATCGAGGCATCGGTTGACCGGCTATGGCTGGTCGACGAGGCAACCGTAAAAGCCTACGACGGTGACCTGGACAGCTATTCCCAACTTGTTCTGGACAAGTCCAGGTCGGCACGACGCGAGGCGAAGAAAAGCGCGCGCACTTCCGGTTCAAATGGCCAAGCCACACTGAAGCCTGAGCCTGGTAAAGTCAACCTGGTCCATTTAAAGAAACAGATTCAACAAAGTGATAGTAAAATGCTGGAATTGCAGGAGAAAATCACGATTCTTGATCGCGCGTTGGCAGATCCGCAGATGTACGCGGCGCAACCAAAGAAGGCCGCTGATTTTGCAAAACTGCGCGCCAAACTGGCGGAAGATCTTGAAGCCACAGAGCTTACCTGGCTGCGGATGCAGGAGACATTTGATGCAGCATCAAGCGGGTCCTCCAGATCAGTTTAGCCTGGCATGGATCAGTGCAAGATGTTGATCCGCACCTTGTCTTCTGGCAAAGGTGAGGTCTACGGCCATGTCGGCAAAATAGCGATCCATGTCCGCGTCATCGAAAACGCCGGTGCAATTGCCGGGGCACAGGGTAATTTCATTTAGCTTCAACTCGCCGTTTTCAAGCAGAAACAAGTCTATGCGAGCGCATTTGAACTGTCTGCCGATTGCCTCGGCAACGTTGCGCATCCTGGCAAATTGATCAGGAGCGGAAATAACCTCTCCCTGTTCCGTGCCATCAATGTTGACTTTCAGTGGCTGAAAATCCTCATCGTAAAGATTGCGCTCATAAAATTCGAACCTGCTCCTGATATGTTGAACAAAACCAATCCGGCCGTTCAAAACTGTGAATTGAAACTCTTCCGGTGACGCCGCACCGGAAACCGATGGTTCCAGAAAATACTCTTTTGGGTATGTGTGATACCACCACTCGCCGCGACCATCCGTTTCGGTGCGAAGCGGCCAACGATGGGCCTGTGACAGAGCTTGGCGGCGGATATCTTCTTCAATCGGGTACTCAACCCGGAGCTGGTTCCCGGAGCCATAATTCGCCTTGAAGAAATAATGACCGTCGGGAATTTCGCCATTGACCGGCAATGCTATCTGATCTGATAACCAGATGGGTCTGACCGGAGAAACCAGATGTGCAATATCTGACGGTATAAAACTGCCCACCGCCAGTTTATTGCCAGGCGACGGCTGCGGAATATCGCAGAAGATTTTCATCCAGAACAATTTTTCGTTGTAGGTTTTTGGATCAATCAGACTCGGCAGAACCCCGTGCGCATTGCGGTATAGGTCAGCGCCGCGGGCAATCGCCCGTATCAGATTTTTGGGGCTGTAATAGTCGATACCACGCCGATGATCAGGCATTGGCGACCGCTCAATCTGCTCGCCAAATCGTTCCCGTACTGCCAGCATTTCAGTTGTCGCAAACGAAAGAGCGCTGTTGCTCACACCTGCCCGTGGAAAAAACTGCTGCAATCTTCCCATGAAACCCATGGCCGAAACTCACTGTCCATAACTGTCGCGAGATGAAGGTACGGAAAATTCGTTAATCTCGCGACAATCGGACAGGAAAAATTTTGATGCCTGGCAACGGACATTCAACTCCGTCAGCCGGGCAGGAATTTCAATCCAGGTAATAAACCAGTATGTAAAGCGTCAGCAGGATCATGGCGTAAAGCGCACCGAGGCCGGTAGCAGATGTTGCCCGCAAGATTACGCCATCTCGTTTGGACAAATCGTCCAATCCTGCTCGCCCCGTTTTCAAAAATGACAGAACAAATTTCTCCGCAGACGTTCGCATTGCGGTGCAGGCATCATAGCCCAGGTTGCCGACCCTGAAAATTGCGACGCGCCAGATCCAGTCGAAATCCAGCGTAATGGTCAAGGTCCGCTTCATGTAGTTGAGCAAAAGGAAGAAAGCGAGGCCTGAGAACAGCAGTAATTGCAGGTAAAACACCACTTTTTCAGACTTGTAGACCGGTGCTATGGCTGTGTTCGGCAGCATGGCATAAAGCGGATCGGGGTACATGCCGAGAGCAATGCACAAAAATGCAAAAAAGATCATAGCGGCCGCCATGTTCCACGGCGCATCCTTGGGTCGAAGACCGGAATCCTTCTGAAAGAACACAAACCACGGGAACTTGATGCCGGCATGCAGGAAAACACCGGCTGATGCCGCCGCCAGCATGTACCAGACGAACACTAGGTGTTCCTGTTCCGCTGCAATGGAAATCATGGTTTTGGTAGTGTAACCTGACGTCAGCGGGAAAGAGGAAATCGCCAGTGCGCCAACAATTCCGCAAATGCAGGTCACCGGCATGGTTCGGAACAGACCGCCAAGGTCCGTACACTTGCGCTGGCCTGTGCGATACAAAACCACGCCGGCACTCATCAGCAGCAATGCCTTGTAGATGATATGTGCAAATGCGTGCAGTGCCGCACCATTGATCGCCAGTTCAGTGCCAATACCGATAGCAGTGACCATGAATCCCACCTGATTGATGATAGAATAGGCAAGAATTCGACGCGCGTCGTTTTCAAGTAATGCGTAAATGATGCCGTAAAACACCATGTAAAGCCCGATCCAGATCAATACCTTTTCGCCCGGAAACAACAGGATCAGCGCCAATACGGCCGTCTTGGTTGTGAAAGCCGAGAGAAAGACCGCACCGGTTGGGCTTGATTCCGGGTAAGCATCCGGAAGCCAGGACGAAAACGGCGGCGCTGCAGCATTGATCAAAATGCCAACAAGAATCAGCCAGCGGTCAAGATCGGTCGCCAGCATGGCCTCAATTTCCAGCGATCCGGTGTGAACATATACGCCTTCAATGCCAATCTTCAGCAGAATACCGGACAACAAGTGCATCATGGCATAGCGAATGCCTGCTCTGCGTGATGCTTCAGTTCCGCCACACCACACAACGATGGTTGAGAAGATTGCCATCATCTCCCACCAGATGAACAGCGTGATGAGATCACCGGCAAACGATACCCCCACAGCGCCGGACGCATATGCAAAAGCGGCGCCCAGTTCCGCCGTCTTTGCTGTTCTGAACGAGAAAAGCGCGCCCGCGAATGCCATAATGGCAAACACGGTCGCGAACATCCGTCGAACCGGAGAAACCTCTATAGGCTGTATTTCATAGTCGAGAAACCGGGTCGAGAGCACAACGCCATCCGGTAATGACCATATGGCCCAAAGGGTTACCAGCGGGGCGAGCAATACAATTGCAACGCGCGCATTCGGGCGCGAAATCACTGCCATAAATGCGGCAGACAACAAGATCAATGCGGGTGGAAAGGTTTCAAAGATCATAGTAGTCATCCTTCCGCTTCAGGATGATACCCAGCACCTTTGCCACGAAAACCATGGCCACACACCCCAGAAATCCGAACACAGCGGGAAATGCAAACCATTCATCCACGCCATGAAAATGACCTGCCGTTCCGGTAAACAACTCCAGCGCGACGGTTATGGCCAGTACAATGACAGAACCTATCCAGATTTTACGGATGTTCTCAGGCCGTACCAGCCAGTGGTCGTCGCCGGGATCCGTATCAGGTTTTCTTGTTATTCTGGCCATGCTCTATTTCACCAATATCTGTGCTTCAAGGTCAGCAATCGGCTGGTGGAAGATAAAAAATGCAAAGGTCAGCAACGCCGTGAAAGTAAGCGCCGCCACCATCGGCCACGGTGCTTCGCCATGCTGTTTGACCGGCTTGACGTCTTCTGCTTGCAGGAAGGAGGCAAAAATGAATGGCAGGAAATAAGCTGCATTCAACAATGTAGACGCAACAAGCGTGGCCAGTGCCAGATAATTGTCATCCTGAATGGCGCCTCCGAGAATATACCACTTGGAGATGAAGCCGCCCGTAGGAGGCACGCCAATCATCGACAATGCGCCAACAGAAAAAGCAGCCATCGTCCACGGCATCCGCCGGCCAATGCCGCGCATATCAGTAATATCGGTTTTCTTCGATGCGACGTAAATTGCACCGGCTGCAAAGAACAAGGTGATCTTGCCGAACGCGTGCGCCATCATGTGCATGGAAGCGCCAACCTCCGACAACGGTTTCAGCACCGATGCGGCCAATACTACATACGACAGTTGGCCGATGGTCGAATACGCCAGCAGACGCTTGAGATTTGTCTGGCGAAGCGCAATGAAACTGGACACCACAATGGTGAAACAGGCGATCCATATGATCAACCGGTGGCTCGGCTGGTTGAACAGGAAGTCGATGCCAAAAATGTAGACAAAGACCTTGGTAATGGTGAATACACCAGCCTTCACAACGGCTACGGCATGCAACAGAGCCGAGACCGGAGTTGGCGCCACCATTGCGGCAGGCAACCAGCGATGGATTGGCATAAGGGCAGCCTTGCCGATGCCAAAAGCAAACAGCAGCAACAAAACACCTACCAGCGGCTCAGCTATCTTGCCTTCCAGAATGCCGCCAGGTGTGAAGTCCAGCGTGCCGGCAACAGAATAGGTCCAGATCATCGCGGGCAGGAACAGGCCTATGGATGTGCCCAGCAGTATCCCCATATAGACGCGGGCAGACTTCACCGTCGCAGCATCGCCTTTATGGGCGACAAGCGGATAGGTTGAAATGGTGAGAACTTCGTAGAAAATGAACAATGTCAGCAAGTTGGCAGAAAATGCCACACCGATTGCAGCCGCTATGGCGATCGCAAAGCAGATGTAGAATCTGGTCTGATTCTTCTCATTGTTGCCGCGCATGTAGCCGATGGAATAAACAGAATTTACGATCCACAAGCCCGATGCAAGAGCACCAAACAGCATGCCCAGCGGTTCAACCCTGAAAGCAATTTCCAGACCCGGCAGCATTTCTCCCAAATGCAAATCGGGACGCCCGCCTGCCTGAAGCACAGGTATGAGACTCCAGACCACAACGGCAACTGCAACGGCTGTGGTCAGCGTCACGGTTTCGCGAATGTTGGGCCAACGCCCCGTCAGCGCAATGCCGAGAGCGCCCATGAGTGGAATGATCAACGCATAAAAGATGGTGTCGGCATCGCTGAATATCATAACGCGGCACCCAGCAGCGTTTTGGCGGCAATGGATGCCAGGCCGACGGAAACACTCGTGTCCAGCGCAAACCATATGCCTGTCAGGACTACTATCCAGGTCGGGATAAGCATTACCAGCGGAGCTTCTTCGGTCACGGCAACGGCATTGGCCCGGGGTTCGCGGAAATAGGCCACCTCGATTACTTTCCAGACATAGATTACGGCCAACAGCGATGACACCAGAATGACTGCCACCAACAGCGCACCGAGCCAGCCTTCTTCAAGTGCCGCCAGTACCAGATACCACTTGGAGATAAAGCCCGGGGTCAATGGCACACCAATAAGTCCGAGACCTCCGACAACAAAAGCCGCCATGGTCCATGGCATCGCCTTGCCTGCGCCGGCCAGGTTTGCAACATTCACTGTACGGTAACGCAATGCCAGACAGGCAACTGCCATGAACATTCCGCCCTTGATCAACCCATGATTGAACATATGAACGATGGCACCGGTTAGTCCGGCAACCGACGTCATCGCCATTCCGAGCGCTATGTAGCCGATTTGGGCAACGGAGGAGTAAGCCAGAAGCTTTTTCAGATTTTCTTCATATATGGCCAGCAACGAACCCGCAAACAGCGCCAGAACACCAAGAGGTACCAGGAACAGGGTCAATTGAATGTCGTGGTTGGTGATGCTGTTCTGGAAGATGGCGTAGTCCACACGCATCAACACATACAAAGACACTTTGGTGGAGGCAGCCGCGATAAATACCGTTACTACATTGGGCGCGTACGTGTAGGCATTTGGCATCCAGGAGTGCAACGGGAAAATGGCAGACTTGACGGCGAGGCCAATAGATACAAACCCCGCCGCCACAAGCACCAGGCGAACATCTTCAACCTGGCCAACCCGTGCCGCAAGATCTGCTGTATTGAGAGTACCTGTAACCATATACAGGAAACCGACACCGATCAGATAGAAGGTGGCGCCAACAGTTCCCATGACAATGTAACGATAGGTTGAGATCAGGGCCCGTCTATCGGGTCCGGCAGCAATCAACACATATGTCGACAGGGAAGAAATTTCCATGAACACGAAGATATTGAAGGCGTCTCCGGTAATGACCATGCCGACAAGACCGGCGGTACATAAAAGCCAGGCAGCGAAGAATGCCGGTGCCGGTTCCTCGCCCACTTCATCAGACAGGCTCTTGACCCCGAAAATCAGTGCTGCTGAAGACGCCCCGGTGATCAGCATCGCCATCAGCGCGGACAGTGCATCAATATGCAACACAATCCCGTACGGCGCGGGCCATCCACCCATTTCATAGATGATGGTCTCGCCACCGATGACAGCGGCCGCCAAAGAACACGAAACGATGAATGAAGTTACAACCGCAGCAGTTGCCGATGCCCAGGGAAAACCGTGCAGGCGCAACATGTACGTGATCGGTGCGGTAAACAGCAGCACCACAACCACCAATGCCGGGAGCTGGTCATAAAGTGTCACAGTTCGCGGTCCATTTCCTGAATTTTGTCTTCTTCGATCGTGCCGTAGGCTTCCTTGATGCGAACGGCAACGGCCAGTGCCAGCGCCGTGGTCGAGATGCCGACCACGATAGCTGTCAGGATCAATACCTGCGGTAGAGGATTGGCGAACACCTGATTTTCCACACCCTCCTGGATGATGGGTGCGGTGCCGCCGTCAACCTTGTCCATCGAGATGTACAGCAGAAACACAGCGGACTGGAATATCGACAGGCCAATGATGGACTTGATGATATTCGTGCGTGCAAGCACACAATACAGACCGACCATCAACAAGACGGCGAACACGAAATAGTTGTACAGCCCCAGCACCGCCATTACCTGATCCCCCGCCTGGAGAAGGCATGAAATATGGTAATCATGACGCCGGCAACGGTCATGCCCACACCCGCTTCAATCAGCAGGATACCCAAATGCTGACCATGTACCGGATCATGCTCCAGTACCGAATAATCCAGAAAACGCCCCCCCATCACCATGCTGGCAACACCGACACCGGCATAGGTGAACGCGCCCAGCGCCACCAGCACACCTGAAAACCACTCGGGCACCAGTTCGCGTCCTCGTGCGCCACCTTCAACCAGCGAATACAAAATAATACCTGCTGCGACCAGAGCGCCGGCCTGAAAACCGCCGCCCGGGCCAAAGTCACCGTGAAACTGAACATACAGGCCAAACAAAACGATAAACGGCACCAGCATCTTGCCGACGACACGCGGTATGAGGTGATGGCGCAAGTTGTCTGAGCGCTTTTCGAATTCTCCTTCCTCGATCGAGTCCCGGCGAGGCCGTACACGGCCAAGCAATGACATAACACCGATGCATGCGGTGAACACGACAAATACTTCACCAAGCGTGTCATAACCGCGGAACGACGCCAGCACGGCGGTAACAACGTTGGGTACGTCGATCAATTCGGGCGTTTTCTCAAGATACCAAGGCGCAACATGCCTGTGTACAATAGCGTTGGGATCACCCAGTCGAGGTGCCTGAAGGGTCGCAAATATGATTACTCCCCCGAGCGCTGAGGATGTCAGCAACGGGACCCACGAGCCAACGGGTGGCGAACGATCATACTCCGCGGTCAGGGCAAGAGCTCCGAGGAACAGTACCGTCGAGATACCGGCACCGATAACAGCTTCCGTAAGCGCCACATCGGCAGCATCCAGGACAAAGAAATTGGATGCCATGATCAAGGAGAAAATACCTGACAGCATTACCGCGGTGAACAGATTGTCAGTGCGCAATATGGCAACTGCAACTATCACCAGCATGGTCAGCAGGAACAGGGAAAAGACTATGGTCATCATGACTTCTTCCTCTTAACCTTCTTGACCGGCTTCCTTTTCACCGATTTCCCGGCTGGCGGCTTTTTCGGCGCGGGTTTCCTTTTTGTAGCTGCTTTTGCTGCAGATCGCCGCTTTGGCTTTGCCGCAACAGTCTGTTGACCGGGAAAAGACCTGCCGGTTTCATTGCGACACGCAGGTTTGACACCGGACAGGAGCGCAGCGTTGGCCAATGCATAAGATGCGGTTGGCGAGGTCAAAAACAGAAACAGAAATACTGCTGCCAGTTTGAGAGGTATCAGCGTCAACCCACCCTGCAGCATCAGGCCGACCAGGATCAGGGCCGCACCACCTGTATCAGTCAGGGATGCTGCATGCATTCGAGTATAGAATTCGGGCATCCTGATAACGCCAAACCCGCCGACAAATACGATGAATGCACCTGTGAAAAGCAAAATTGCGGACAGGATATCGAGCACCAATTGCATTACTTTCCTGCCGCCTTTTCTGCTTCAGCTGCGCGGCGGACCCCGCGTGACTGGAAGAACAAAAGCACGGCAAACACGCCGATGAAGTTGATCAGTGCGTAGGCGAGCGCAAGATCAAGAAAATCCGGGCGGCCCGTAAGAAAAGACACAACCGCGATGAACAACACCGTCTTGGTGCCAAACATGTTGACTGCCAGCACCCGGTCAAAAATTGTCGGACCCACCAGACCACGCACCACGGCCAATACCATGGTGATGAGAATTGCAACGCAGGTGACGAAATAAATCCACTCCATGCCGGCTATCGCTCCAGCGCCGTTACACGCCGGTCCATCTCACCTTGATGCAAGCCGTCTGCTCCTGACTGTGTCAAAGCATGCACCAGCAATTCGCCATCTTCGATATCCACGGTAATTGTGCCCGGTGTCAGCGTAATGGAATTGCCATAAATCACCTGGCCCATCTCAGTAGACTGACTGGCCTTCAGCCGTATCATTACCGGATCAATCTTGATTTCTCTGGCCAGAATGATCTTCGCAACATCCAGATTTGACCTGGCAACTTCCAGCATGAGCCAGGGCCAGTAGGTCACCAGTTGAACAATATGCTGCAGAACATTGAACTGCGATCCTTCACCATCAGCCTTGCGCATTCGCAATGCCAGATAGGTGCACACAAGCGCAGACGCCAGGCCGAGGCCCAGCAACAATGGCTTGAAATAACCGGACCACAAAATCCAGCCAAAACACAGTGCCACAAACAATCCCAGCTTTTGAAGCATCCGCTACCCCTTGAACAATTACTGTTGTTCGCCATTTAAGGCACTAGCGTCAATGGTTTTACGCAAGTTTTGTTCAGTTGAAAGTGCAAAAAGCACCGTTTGACAGAATAAATCCAGCCGGAATGGCACCGAGTAATGATGATTTACGCCCTCGTAGCAATTCTATTCCTGGCCTTGATGTTCGGCCCGCAAATGTGGGTGCGGAGAGTCATTGCTGATCATTCGGACGAAAGGCCAGATTTCCCGGGTACCGGTGGAGAACTCGCCCGGCACCTGCTGGACGAAGCCGGCCTTGAACATGTGACCGTCGAGGCTTTACCGAACGGTGGAGATCACTACGACCCGGGCGCAAAAGCGGTTCGTCTGAGCACATCAAACCACGATGGAAGATCAATTACCGCAGTTGCCATTGCAGCTCATGAAGTCAGCCACGCGATGCAGGATGCCGATGGCTACAGACCCCTGGCCCTGAGAACGCGACTGGCTGAAAAGGTGCAAAAAATACAAGGCATCGGATCAATACTGTTAATCGCTGCGCCGGTTGTCATGGCAGTAACCCGTAAACCTTCAATCCTGACGCTGGAGTTGGGAGCCGGCCTTGCAATCCTCGCAACCGGGGTGGTGGTGCATCTGATTACCCTACCCGTGGAAATTGACGCCAGTTTTTCACGTGCATTGCCAATCCTGAAACATGGCTCATATCTCAAAAATGAAGACCTGCCAGGTGCGAAAAATGTCCTGCGTGCTGCGGCTTTCACCTATGTGGCTGCGGCAATGGTGAGCCTGCTAGATGTCATGCGGTGGCTGCGTATGTTACGCATTTGAATTGCAGACCCCATTGGAGTTTCAACTGCAGGATTGTGCTAAATTTTAGTGAGTGGCTTAAGCCAACGGTAGGCCAACCCTGATAGTTTTCCGCCCACGCACAGGAGAGTTGAATGGCGGTGGAGGAGTTAGACGTGGATATTCTGGGCTCGGTTGAAAACAGGCGGGATGCAGATCGTGTAAAGGTGCTGAAGAGCGGTTTTGTGATCACCATTGACGGGACACGACGGGATCCCTGTGTTGTGAACAACCTTTCTGAATCCGGCGCACTACTGATTGTTGAACAACCGAAGAAACTGCCTGATGAACTGATCGTCATCATTGACGGAGAGAATATCCGACGCCCCGCTCTTGTTACCCGCCGTCATCACGACCGCATTGCAGTCAGCTTCGTTACCAACCAAGCCGACAGCACAAAAGCCAGCGGATGGGTGTTTCCACCGGAGCATGGCAAACACTAGTTCAAACAACCAGACCAGACGTTTTTGCAATCAGTGGAGGAAAATGGCCATGACCATGTTCGGGGCAGATCAGGAAACCAGCGGCGTCAATCAGCAGCGAGCAGAACGCCATGACTGCAAGCAGTTTGGAACTTTAATCAGCCCGTGCGGCAATTTCACTGAACCTTGCCTGGTTCTGAACCAATCAAATACAGGTGCACTGGTGGAAGTGGAATGGGCAGACGACATCGGTGATGATCTGATGCTGGTCGTGGATGGTGACAAATACCGGCGCCCGGCCCGAGTAGCATGGCGGGACAGCCACCGCCTTGGAATCGAGTTCATCCTGCAAGCGGACAAACCTGAAAATCGGGCAAACTGGATTTTTCCACTGCCTGTTCAGGAATCGCTTCCGGATGACTATTTTGACTAGATCAGTTTGATGGGTCCAGGTGAACCGATGTCGGTCTAGGCAAGTCGAGCAGCAATTCAGAAATTCTCCAGCCATGGTCTGAGTTCGGTCTCCTGGGTCCAGGCTGACCGATGCTGGTGAGCCAGATTCCAGTAGGTGTCGGCAATGGCATCCGGGTCCAGCATGCTGTCTGGTTTGCCTGGTGCATCGTGCCGTTCCGATCTGGCTTCGCTGCGGATTCCACCATCAATGTTGACATGTATAACGTGCACTCCCTTCGGCTGCAACTCGCGTGCCATGGATTGTGCAAGCCCGCGCAGGGCGAATTTGCCCATGGCGAATGGCGCAGACATGGCGTAGCCCTTCACGGATGCCGAGGCGCCGGTAAAAATAATAACACCCGTGCCTGCCCTTGACATGCGGATCGCCGTTTGGCGAGCCACCAGAAACCCACCGTAACCCGTTACCATCAGCGTGCGATATACCTCATCCGGATCAAGTTCGATGAACGGGCCACGCACCCTGAAGGATGGATTGTAAACAACTACGTCCGGTGCTCCAGCCGCTGATTTGTCCAGGTTTGCAAACAGCACGTCTACCTGATCGGGTTGCGAGGCATCGCATTGATACACATCAGCACCTGTTTCGCTGACGAGTTCAGCGAGCTTGTCCGTATTGCGCGCAGCCAGTGATATCGCCAGGCCTCCAGCGTGAAACCTGCGGGCGATACTGGCCGACAAACCAGCGCCTGCACCAACGATCAGGACATGGTGTAACCTGGTTTCGGAACTGGTAGACATGGGATATGGGTTTCCATTTTCGAGTTGTCCGGGGAGTGCATTATTTCAATGACCATCTGTAACACAATTAATCTGCCGCGCCACGCCGTCGGAACGCAACACAGCCTGAAAGTATGGCGGTTTGGTGTGCCGGGTGCTTCACCAAAGGTCTATATACACGCATCAATGCACGCAGATGAGTTGCCGGCGAGCCTTGCCGCGGCAAAACTGCTGCCAAAGCTTATCTCCGCTGATGAAACCGGCAAGATATCGGGTGAAATCATTTTGGTTCCGGTGGCCAATCCTGTAGGCCTGAACAATGTCAGCCTGCGCAGCCACAATGGACGCTATCACCTGCCTACTGGTGAAAACTACAACCGAAGTTTTCACGATGTGTCGGAAGATGTTCTGGGCGCCATTGACGGCAGGATGGCAAACGGTTGCGAAGCTGACACCCAGCTCGTCAAGAGTGAAGTTGCCGGAGCGCTGGCAACCGCCACTCCGCAAAATGAAGCACAGGCCTTGCGCCTGGAACTGATGCGACTGGCATGTGACGCTGATATCGTGCTTGATCTGCACACTGACTCCGATGCGCTGATGCATCTGTATCTGGATGAAGATCACTGGCCGCAAGCGGCTGATCTGGCAGGTCTGCTCGGTGCCAGGGTGGTTATGTTTGCACGCGCATCAGGTGGCGGTCCATTTGAAGAAACCATTGCCTGGCCATATGTCCGGGCTCGCGAGATTTATGGAGCAGACGCCGTCAACCTGCCGTTGACAGTTGTGATTGAATTGCGGGGCGAACATGACGCCAGCCATGAACTGTCAGACCTTGATGCAGACGCTCTTTACCGCTTCCTGTGCGGTCGCAATGTGATCGCGGACGACCCGGGCGAATTGCCAGAATTTTCCGGTATAGCAGCACCGTTCTCCGCGACAGACACCCTAACCGCAAAAGCACCGGGGATTGTGGTTTATACAGCGGACATTGGGCAGATGGTTAAAGCAGGAGACGTGCTGGCGGAAATCATCGATCCTTTGTCAGAAGGTAACCTGGTGGTGGACCGGATCACTGCGGCTGCAGAAGGGTTGTTTTTTGCCCGCTCCAATCAACGCCTTGCCTGGCCCGGCGAAACCATAGGCAAGGTGCAAGGCACGGAAACACTGGCGCATCGAACTGGCAAACTTCTCTATGACTAGAATAGTCATTAACCTGATCGCTTCCGCAGTGATAGAGCAAGGTTATGGGGTTCAGGTGCACCCATATTGCTTTAGGCGGCAAGCAGTGCCTTCACTTCGGCCTCAGTTGTCATCATCTGCAGACAGCGCCGGAACCAATCCATGACCGTGCCCTCCTCCAGGACGGTGAAATCTGACACGACGTGCGGCCACATCAAGGTGCCGAACAGGATGCAATCTGCATAGTCCGGTTGTTCTCCGCCAAGCCAATTTGCCGTCTCCAGGGCTCGTCGAACCGGAGCCAGTGTCATCGAGTTGAAACCGCCAACCCGGTCCTCACGGCCCGCCTGAAATTCCTCCAGAGACTTGCCAAATCGCCTTTCTCGAGTTGATCGAAAATAGCCCTTGTCCTCGGGACGCAACAGCGACCAGACGTCTACAGTAATCATCGACGCTATACCACTGAGCACTGCCGTGTCTGCCCAACCCTCGATTACGCGGCAATGCGCTTCAGCCGCCTCTCCTCTGAACAGAAGGGGTTTTTCAGGGTGGGTTTCATCAAGGCTCAAAGCAATCTTGAAACTGCCGACAATAGATTCATCGCCGGTTACCAAAGTAGGCACTGTCTTGCCGGCCCCATCACAAATACCGGGAATCTCGGTGAAACCGACCGGCACTGAAGTAACGTCAATTGCCTTGATGGCCAACGCCATTCGAGTACGCCAGCAATACGGTGAGAAGCGCCGCCGATCTTCACTGCAAAGCTCATAGAGTTTCATTCGAGCTCTCCCTTCCGGCCCCTGAGCAAAAGCGCCTGGGCAACCACGCAATGCTCACCATTGTGAGTAATTGACGGAGATCCGTACAACTCGTAGCCATCGTCAAGTGCCGCCGAAACTCGTTCGCAGAATTTGCGATCATCACGGCCTGTCAAAACCCGGTAGCGTAGTTTATCACTCATGATTAACCTGTTATTTTAAAACAATTATCCTACTACGAAACTTTCTCGAAGACTGCTCTGACATGTTCAATTTTCTGCCCGCCGTCCACAACTGTAAAGTTCTGGCAGGCCCGGACAACCATACCCAGGTTGGCAAATCGCATGAACTCCTCACGCGTCAGAGGCCATGGAGGGCCTGTCACCACAGCACCTTCGTCGCGCACCCAGCCGATCACCAAAAGGGTACCACCTGGCGCAACCAGGCTGGCGACAGCAGCAAACGCGGCCGTCCGCTCAACCGGATTCAAGGCCTGCAGGGTGCAGGTTTCATGCACAAGATCAAATTTGCCCAGCCACTCACCTGGCAAATCCAGCAAACTCGCGACCACATAGTTCACCGCGGAGTCGGGAAATCTGCTGCGCGCCCAGGTGACTGCCGTCGGGGACAGATCAAACGCCGTCACATCGTAACCGGCCGCACACAGCGCCTCTGCATTGTCGCCGAGGCCGCAGCCGACGTCGAGCGCACTGCCTTCGTGGATTGTACCGGAGCGGGCAATCCACTCAGCAAGACCGGGATGAGTTTCCTCATCGGCCCACGGCACCATCGCCGGGTCGCCACCTGCCTGCCGATAAACCTCATCGAACCAGGCGAGCGATTCGCCTCGCGCCTCGGCGTCAGCACGGATCAAACCGACTGCTTGATGCGCTCGCCTGCGTTTGGCCGCAAAGTCCCCGGTCATCGTTGGGTATCACTTTCCTGCCGCGGCTGTTGAGAACCAGACTCTGCCTTTTTTATCCAGCAGCCACGCACATCCTGCTGCCAGTAGGTCGCATTAAACCCTTTCGAACTGATGTCTTTCCATTTGTCCCGAGCTGCGGATACGGCGCCTTCATCGTTGCCGTCAAACAGGATGATCAGACGGTCAAGTCCTTCAGGGTTTTCATACTCTGCACCATCGACCAGAAATCTGATATTGGCAGCATTGGGATTGTCATTACCGATGGTCAACCAGACGGGATGCAACTCTGTGTCGCTATCGGTTCCACAACCATGTGCAAGAAACTCGTCGTCACGCCATTGCCAGAACAACTCCGACAGGACCTTGAGCCTGTTGGGGTCGACGGCCTGCACAACGGCTCTCCAGCGGCGTTCCAGTGTTTTTTGAACAAGTTGCGGCAGGACGTCTTCAAGGCGAACGCGTTCAAGATGATAGAACAGAACCTCTGTCATGGTGAAGAGCATTCAACCTGATGGTTACATGTTAGGATCAAGGCCAACATTGCTGAACAATCGGAGCTTTGGCAATTCTTTTGATTTACACGGTCAAATGCCTGGAACGGGGCAGAATCCACCCTGGCGCAGATTCAATTCTCGTAGTGTTTGGACACCAACCGGTCGAGCAGACGAACACCCCAGCCCGATCCCCAGGATTGATTGATAGATGATTTCACCGAATCCATGGCAGTTCCAGCCACGTCCAGGTGCGCCCACGGCACATCATTCACAAAGCGCTGCAAAAACTGCCCGGCAGTTATGGAGCCCGCCAGCCTGCCGCCGATATTTTTCATGTCGGCGATATCTGAATCAATCAACTTGTCGTACTCCGCAGCCAGCGGCATGCGCCAGACCCGTTCACGCGTCTCCAACCCCGCCTCAACCAACTGTTCAGACAATTTGTCATCGTTGGAAAACAGCCCCGCATGTTCCTTGCCAAGTGCAATCAGAATTGCCCCTGTCAATGTCGCCAGATTGATCATGAATTTCGGCTTGAACCGGTCCTGCGTATACCACAGCGCATCAGCCAGAACGAGGCGTCCTTCTGCGTCCGTGTTGAGCACCGCTATGGTTTGCCTGGACATCGAGGTCACCACATCGCCCGGGCGTTGGGCATTGCCATCCGGCATGTTCTCGACCAATCCGACAATACCAACGGCATTTACCCTGGCCTTGCGGCCTGCCAGTGCGGCCATCAATCCGGTGACACAGGCGGCGCCGCCCATATCACCCTTCATGTCCTCCATGCCGGCCGCTGGTTTGATGGATATACCACCGGTATCGAATGTCACGCCCTTGCCTACAAAGGCCACCGGTTGCTCGCCCTTCTTGCCGCCGTCCCACCGCATGACACACAAGCGCGGATTCCGTGACGAGCCTTCCGCAACACCCAGCAATGCACCCATACCAAGCTTGGTCATCTGCTTTTCATCGAGCACTTCAATTTTCAGACCCAGTTTTGATAATTTTTTGATTTCACTGGCAAAACTTTCCGGATAAAGTACGTTTGCAGGCTCATTCACCAAGTCTCTGGCCAGATGAACTCCCGTTGCAATGGCATCCAATGCAGCATAACGCTTCCTGGCGGCAGCCACTGCAGAGGTCAGTATTTTTACCGCAGTGAGTTTCTTGTTCTTTTCCGGTTTTGATTTGTATTTTGTGAAGCTATAGGCCCGCAATCGCATGCCGGACGCAAGCATGGAAGATGTTGTCGCGGCATCAATGACCTGCTTTCCGGGAAGCGATGCGGACACTGTCAGTTTTGCAGCCTGCACATTGCCCGCTGCGGCTGTTATTGCACCACCAAGATACTCAGCAGCAACGCCATCCAGTTCTTCAGTCTTGCCGACTCCCATGACTATGACACGTTCGACACCAGAGCCCTTGGGTAGAATGATATCCAGAGATTTTTCTCGTTCAGCCTTGAATTCCGTAACTTTGATGGCGTTGGAAATGCATCCGTTTACAGCTTTGTCAATCTGAATGCCATCGTCTGATAAATTACCGCCCTCGCCCGCCAGGACGACCGCGACGCCTGATTTTGGGGCGGAAAAGGTGGAAAAACTGATTTTCATTGGAGAATCCTGTGAAGGGGAAGGAAGAACTGCTGTGTTGGGCGTTGGCCAACTTGGCGCCATTAGTAACGCTCCGGTATGACGCTGGCAATGGCTTGTAAAGTCAGCGTATTGTCCTTCGCACGACAACCTGCTCACATCATGTTAACCAGACTGCTGATTGCCGTCGAATCGCTGCGCGAATTATATTAATAATATGCTGTCAAGCCCTTCTCATTGCAGGGTAAAACAGGTTAAAAGTTAAGGGGTTGAATGTTTTTCGGCGCGCGGCCCATTGCCGGCGCGAAATTTGTGTGGGTTCCGCATCTGGTCCTCGGGAGGATCAGAGCAATTTGGTTTGGCGGAAAAAGCGTAATGACGACACAGTGAACTGCAAGTGGGATACAGGGGAATAACGGTATCGTACATCGGCCCAGATATGGTTCTGCTGGACAGGGTATTTTCGCGCGCGCGCGCGTGCACATGCGCGCGCTGATTCACGTGCGCGCGTGGGCGCTCATGGCGATTCTTGGGATACTGGCAGCCGCTGGTCTGGATGTTGCACCGACCGAAGCGCAGATGGTCACCAGCGGCAAGTCGGATTTTTCCAAGTTCCCCGAGACTTCGGAAAAGTTGCCCGGGACATCAGACAAAACGCCACCGAAAGGAACGCGTGTCGAGGTTGATGCGGATCAGATCGTTTTTGATGAAAGGACAGGTGACGCAATCGCTACCGGAGATGTGGTTCTCACCTACGGCAACTACATTCTCATCGCTCGACGCCTTTCCTATAATCGCCGCACGGATACCATGCGTGCCGAAGGCGAAATCAGAATGCGCGAGCCCGGTGGCAACATACTGGAAGCTGACATTCTCCAGTTGCAGAACCGGTTTCGCAATGGCTTTGCAGAACATCTTCGCTTGCTGCTGACGAACGAAGCAGTAATTACGGCCAGCTATGCCAAGCGCAGGGACGGCTATCTGACCATATACGAACGCACGACCTACACCCGCTGCAGGAGTTGCGTAACAGACGATGGTACGCCTGCATGGCAACTGGTAGCCAGTGAATCCGTGCACAACGAACGCGAAGCCATCATCGAACACAAGGATGCGCGGCTGGAGGTTTTGGGGGTACCAGTATTCTATTGGCCCTATCTGTCACATCCAGACCCAACCGTAGAACGCGCCTCCGGCTTTCTCATACCCCGTTTCAGCCATTCAAGCGTATTTGGTTATGGCTACGAGCAGCCGTATTTCTGGAACATTGCACCCAATGCAGATCTCACATTGCTGCCAAAGGTAACTTCAGAACAAGGTCCTTTGCTGGGAGCGGAGTTCCGTCATCGCCTGGCAAACGGAATATACTCGATTGAAGGTGTCGGAACCTACCAGTTCAATCCTGACGAACTGCCGGCACCGGGCAATGTGCACTGGCGCGGCTGGCTTCGTACACTGGGGGATTTCCGGATCAACAGGCGCTGGACCTGGGGTTGGGACGGCACAATCGTATCCGATGAGACTTTTGGCCGTGATTATGATTTTGACGACCGTACCGAGATTGCCAACTTCATCTATCTTGACGGCATTCATGATCGCAATTACACGACATTGCGGGCCTATAATTTCAAGGGATTGCTGGCGACCGACAGTCAGGACACCTTTCCGACAGCTGCACCTTACTTCCGGCACGACTACATTTTCGACTTTTCCGTGCTGGGTGGCGAAATGGGACTCAGCACCGATATTTACAGCTTGTATCGCGACATGAATTTCGTCGCCTACGACACAGATCCACAAACCATCGATGTTGTGCAGGGTACCCGGCAATTGCGGGCAACAACCCAACTTCACTGGCGCAGGGAAATTGTCACTGATCCGGGTGTGATTGTTACTCCGTTTGGCCGCCTGCGGGGTGATCTTCTGCTGTCTGACAACGTGCCACTGCAGGCCCTGGTGAACACGGGAACTCCAGCCTACGGCCCCGCTACTGAGGCGCGCATATTACCTTCGGGCGGGGTGGACGTGCGGATGCCGCTGGTTAGGGCAGACGGACTGGGCACCCATGTACTCACGCCGATCGGGCAGATTATCTCTTCAACCGACCAGGGTGATATATCCAAATGGGGTAATGAGGACGCAATTTCGCTGAACTTTGCAGCATCCAATCTTTTCCTGGAAAATCGCTTTACCGGCAATGATCGCTATGAAGGCGGCACACGTGTAAATGCGGGGTTGCTGTACACCCTGGGATTTGACACCGGCAGTTCCTTTAATGCCAGTTTTGGCCAAAGCTACCATATCGCCGGCGAGAACAGTTTTGTACCTGGTTCCGGCCTTGACGAACCTGCATCAGATTTGGTCGCGGCTCTATGGGTTCAGCCTGATGAAAATTTCAAGGCGAGCTATCAGGTTCGATTTGATCCGGAGAGCCTGGAAGTCCGCGAGCAGGACGTCGGGATCGCCGGCACCTACTCACGCCTTAAAGGCGCCGTGAATTATGTGAAGGTTGATGAGGCGGTTGCTTACGGTCGAACCACCGAACTTGAGCAAATATGGGGACTGGCCGAAGTTTATGTTGGCAAGGGTATCAGTGTATTTGGAGGCGGACGTTACGATATCAACAGTGACACGCTCATAAAACGCTATGCTGGTATCGGGTTCAATTGCGACTGCGCCAAAGTGAGGTTCCGTTACAAGGAAGAGTTCCTGACTGACCGCGACACCGACAGAGACCGCTCATTCCTTCTAGATGTTGAGCTGGTCACGCTTGGCAGCACATCAGTTGGGTCGAGCCTGTCGGCTCAATAAGGATTAGAGACATGAAATCGCTGTGGCCAGCAGGTCCTGCAAAAACACGTTCTACGGCAGCTACAATGGCGGCGGCGTTTCTGTTGCTGGCTGGATGCGGGCAGCAAGTTGATCTGTACGACTATTTTGGCGACAGCAGCCCTGCTACGGGTTCGCCAGTGAATACAAGTGGTGCACAACCAGCCAACGCCCTTGCCGGCAATTCCGCACTAGGCATCACTGATGCAGATCTCGCGAATGCCCGGCCAACAGATACCGGAATACAGAAAGTCAGCCTGAAGGATGCGCAAGGTGTCGCCGTTACTGTTGACGACCTGCCGGTTACAAATTTCGATATCTCGCAGCGGATCAACCTGGAAAACGCGCTTGGCGCGCGAATGACGCCTGATTTAGCAACACGAAGAAACGTACTTGGAACACTGGTCAATGAAAAAGTAGCCAAGTCACAGGCAAAGAAAGCCAATTTTGAGATTAAAGACAAGGAACTTGATGATCGCATAAACAACATGGTCGGGCGAATGAAAATTTCCCGGGCGGATTTGCAAAAACGCCTCGGCGAAAAGGGCGTAAATGAAGCCACGCTGAAAAGTCAGATTGAAGGCACATTGTATGTTCGCTGGGTGATGGCCCAGCAACAAGTCGATACCAATATCAAGGTCGATCAAGCCTTGGTAGATTCAAAGTACAATGAAATCATCTCTGATCCCCGCATGAAGCCCATAACTGTAGTCACGCTCCTGCAGATCGATCTGCCAGTTGAAAAAACCACCGAGGCAATGCGTCAGCAACTGTTGTATGCGCGCAGTATCGAATCCCGCCAGATCATGGAAAATTACAAAGGCTGCAAGACGATCAAGGCAGCCAGCAAGGATGTGTTCAATGTCAAGATTGGCAAACCTATCGAGGCCGACATGAGCAAATTGCCTCCTCCCATGCAGGAAGCACTGAGTCAAGCTGGTACTGATAAATTGATCGGCCCCATCCCGGGACCGACCGGCGTCCGGCTGTTTGCAAATTGTGGAACCCGAAAAATGTCACCGCCCCTGCCAGATCGCAAGCAAATAGAAGCAACTGTCCGTAACGAACAATTTGAAGCGTTGGTGGAGCAAGCCATGACGGAAGCACGCAAGGAAAGCTTCGTTGACTACAAGGACCCGGCATTCAGGCCGTAGGGTTGGTCCCGGCATCCTGAACCAGACCTGTGGGCGATAATGGCTGATGAATCTGCACCTCTGGCTGTAACGATGGGCGAACCCGCCGGCATCGGTGCAGATATAATACTGTCATGTTACCAGCAAGCCCCACCAGGTTCGCTGCCGGTGTTTGGGGTGATCGGTTGCGCCAAATCACTCAAGCGTCGTGCACAGCTTGTGCAACACGCTGAAACAGAGATTATTTCAGTCGGTTCGACAGCTCAATTCGGCAATGCATTCAAACGTGGTTTGCCTGTGCTTGACCTCGCCCTGGAACACGTGGCGCAAGCCGGAGTGTTGTCATCCAGGTCTGCAGCCCGGGTTGTCGAGTGGATAGATCTGGCGGTGAAGTTGGCCATTGCCGGCGATATTGCGGGTATTGTGACCGCTCCCATTCACAAGGAAACCCTTTATCAGGCCGGGTTCAAGCATCAGGGTCATACTGATTATCTGGCTCATCTTGCGGTAGCAGCCGGGTATCCCGCTGAACCGGTGATGATGCTGTCGGCGGGCGAATTTCGAACCGTCCCCTTGAGCGTTCACATCCCTCTGGCGCAGGTACCAGCGGCAGTGACAGATGCCGCTATCGTTGCCCATGCCCATGTTATTGATCGCGACTTGCGGCGTTTCTTCGGTATTTCGCGACCGCGCATCGCTGTGGCTGGTCTAAACCCGCATGCAGGCGAAAACGGCACGATTGGACTTGAAGACCGGGACATCATTGCACCTGCAGTAGAAAAACTCCAACTGGCAGGTATAAATGCATTCGGCCCGATGTCGGCCGATACACTGTTTCACGAACAAGCCCGATCAACCTATGATGTTGCACTTTGCATGTATCATGACCAGGCGCTGATCCCCGTCAAGGCGATTGGATTTCACGAAGGCATCAATACTACTTTGGGCTTGCCATTTGTACGGACGTCTCCTGATCATGGCACCGCATTGAATCTGGCAGGGACCGGCAATGCCAATCCGTCAAGTTTCATAGCAGCCATGATGCAGGCTGTTCGCATGAGCAAATCGACCCACACAGCTGACAATATTCTGTCATCCGACATCTCATGACTGAAACGCCGGACGATAATCTTCCCCGCCTCAGCGAAGTGATCGAGCGGTATGGGTTATCAGCCAGAAAGAGCCTTGGCCAAAACTTCCTGCTTGATCTGAACCTCACGCGGCGAATTGCACGTACTGCCGGTCCTCTTGAGGGTTTCACCGTGATCGAGATTGGTCCCGGGCCCGGTGGCCTGACCAGAGCCTTGCTTCTTGAAGGTGCAGACAAGATTGTAGCGATAGAGCGAGATGAACGCGCATTGCCGGCATTGGCCGAAGTTTCCGAGGCCTGGGCTGGTCGTCTTGAAGTGATCCATGGTGACGCCCTGTGCGCAGACTGGAATGCGGTTGCCGCAGGCAAGCGCGTCAAGATTGTTGCCAATCTTCCTTACAACATTGCTACTCCGCTGCTCACCGGATGGTTGACCAGCCAGGTCTGGCCGCCCTTCTGGTCATCGTTGACCTTGATGTTTCAGAAAGAAGTTGCCCATCGGATTTGTGCCAATACCGGTGATGATGCCTATGGTCGATTGTCCATCATTTCACAATGGCGAAGTGATTCCCTGAAAATGTTCGATGTATCGCCGAAAGCCTTTATGCCACCGCCCAGGGTCACTTCGTCCATCGTACATATTTCACCCAAGGAAAAGCCGCCAGTCGACTGTGACGTAGCCGTGCTGGAAAAGGTGACAGCAGCCGCATTCGGGCAACGACGCAAGATGTTGCGGTCCAGCCTGAAAGCATTGGGTGTCGACACATCGTCACTGATTCAGGAAGCCGGCCTCAATCCGACCATGCGGGCGGAAGAAGTGGACGTGTCCGGGTTTTGCCGGCTGGCCAAAGCGTTTGCTACTTGGGGGTGAAGTTGAAGTCCGCTACAAATGCCTTCGCAACTGTTTCACGAATGTATCAAGACCAATTCGACGATGACGGCGCATCCGTTCTGCATCCAGAATTGCACTGATTGACCGGTCGCACTGGTCAAGATCGTCATTGATCAGCACATAGTCATACTCGGCCCAGTGGCTTATTTCATTCGAGGCTTCCGCCATGCGTTTGGCCACTACGGATGCCGTATCCTGAGCCCTGCGCACAAGCCGGTCACGCAGTTCCTCAGCCGACGGAGGCAAAATGAATACCCTGACGAGATCATCTCTCATACGGGCATGGATCTGTTGCGTGCCCTGCCAATCAATATCGAACAGAACATCCTTGCCGGCAGCGAGCCACTCCTGGACCGGTTTGACAGGTGTGCCGTAACCATTGCCGAACACCTCGGCATACTCAAGCAACTCGTTCCTTTCTACCATCTCATCAAACTGCGCACGTGAGATGAAATGGTAGTCCTTGCCGTCAGTTTCTCCCGGCCTGGGTTTGCGGGTTGTCACGGAAACCGACATCACCATATCCGGTTCACGTTTCAACAACTGTCTCGACAGTGTGGTTTTACCTGCACCGGAAGGCGATGACAGGACAAGCAGGAGACCCCGCCGTGCGAAGACGGATGACGTAACTGAACTACTCAATGTTTTGCACCTGTTCGCGCAGTTGATCGATCACTGTTTTGAGCTCCAGACCGATATGGGTAAGTGAAGTGTCGGTGGATTTTGAACACATCGTATTGGCTTCGCGGTTGAGCTCCTGCGCAAGGAAATCAAACTTTCGCCCAACCGGTCCATCCGCGATCAGCAATTGCCGCGCCGCCAGAACATGCGCAAACAGGCGGTCCAGTTCTTCCTGTATGTCGGATTTCGCGGCCGCCAACATTGCCTCCTGATGCAATCGTTCAGGTTCAAGTGAAGATGTCTCTGCAACTATGCGTTCGATACTCGCCGACAACCTTGATTGAATTGCTTCCGGAGTTCGAGACGGATTGGCAACGGCCTGTGCAGTCAGGGCCTGAATCCGGTCCAGTTGACCGGAAACAACTTCGGCAATGCGATTGCCTTCTTCAAGCCGGTTGGCGGCAAGCGCCCTGATTGCCTGTTCGGCAGCGTTGATAAGTGCCTGGTCGCGCGCAGCTACCTCATCTTCGTCGCTTTCTTCGTCGGCATGCTCGATGACACCGCGTATTGCAAGAATTGCATCAGTGGACGCAGGTTGCCCGCCATTGGCTTGTTCGACAGCCCGCACGGCGGCAATTGCTGCTGCCAGCGCATCCGGATTCACTCTTATGCCGGCGGCAGCTTCATCCCTATCGAGTTGAAGAAATACCTGCACGTTGCTTCTCTTGAGATGTTTCGCGGCACAGGCGCGAATTGCCTGTTCTACAGCCTCGGTACCCGCCGGAAGCCGCAAGCGTATATCAAGCGATTTACCGTTGAGCGAACGCATTTCCCACTGGAACTTCCAGGGACCCGAGTTTCCTTCGCCGCGGCCAAAACCGGTCATGCTGGATATAGTCATCACAATTTGCCCAATACCGTGTCTCGACTGCCTGTAAAGCCAATGCTCCGGGCCACCGAGAATCAGACCCGAATGACAGTTTACCGATTGCCTAGCCGATATGCCATGCAGGGCCGCGAAACCACGGCTGGTTCTTCTCCGCCAACGACTTGCCTGCTCAACTCCGCGCTGGTTGGCTAATTTTCATCTTCCTGCTGCTCTCGTTGTTCCTTGAGCCAACTACGCCATTTTTCCACGTTGGCATTGTGTTGCGCCAGGGTTTTGGCAAACACATGGCCACCGGTACCGTCTGCCACGAAGTACAAATGCTGCGTTTCAACCGGATTGAGAACCGCCTCAATGGAAGCTCTGCCCGGATTTGCAATTGGCGTCGGCGGCAATCCATTTATCTGATAGGTATTGTAATCGGTTTTCCGGAGGATATCGCTGCGGCTGATGGGGCGATCAAGTCTGCCCTCACCCTTGGTGATTCCGTAAATGATGGTCGGATCGGACTGGAGCCTCATGCCCCTTCTCAGGCGATTCACGAACACCGCGGCGACCAGAGCACGCTCTTCGGCCTTGCCGGTTTCCTTCTCCACAATCGACGCCAGAATGAGCGCTTCTTGCGGTGTTTTGAACGGAAGTCCCTTGGCTCGTCCCGGCCACAGTTCGTCAATCAGTTTTTTCTGGGCAGTGCGCATCTGTTCAATGATCGACTGCCGCGTGCCACCGCGGGCAAACAGATAGGTATCAGGAAGCAATTCACCTTCAGAAGGTGGTTCTTCAATTTCACCAACAAGTACCTCGTTGGCATTGAGGCGCTCCACCACTTGCCAGACGGTAAACCCTTCGGGCATTGAAACTTTGTAGAACAGTGTGCGACCGGTCTTTATCTTGCGAAGCACATCAACCAGGGAACTGCCCGCTGCAAATTCATACTCACCAGCCTTGGGGTCGAGATCGAACAAGAAACGCACCGCTGTTATGCCAAGTATTGACAAAATGCGGCTTTCTACAACGCCCTGCTCACTTAATCGGGTTGCAATGTCGATTGTCGAACTGCCTTTCGGAATATTTACAACCTCTGCCTTCGCGAGCGGACCTTCGATGGTTGCGAAATACCACAACAGCCCACCGCACGCGGCAGCCGCGATGGCAAGGAAAAAGCACCAGCCTAACAACCGGCCAATCAACCCTCTCAGTGATTTCGACCTGCGGTACGGCAGCACCTGGTTGGGGGGGACATTCATTCAGGTTTGCATTCCTGTTTTCTGCTTTGGAGCAAATATGGTAAACACGCACCGCTGGCTACCCGGACACGAAAAAACAAACTGGTTGACAGTTTTTGGCTGCATCAACCAGATATCATCCTGATCGCACGTTCTGTTTGTTCAGACGCAAGACCTCAAATGTCCACGCGCCGGAATATCAACGAGGCGTTAGTGCCACCAAAACCAAATGAATTCGACAGAACTGTGTTGATTTCCTTTTTTCGGGCCGTATGCGGCACAAGGTCAATTGCGGTCTCCACTGACGGGTTGTCCAGATTGAGAGTTGGCGGAGCAATGTTATCGCGCATTGAGAGGATGCTGAAGATAGCCTCTATTGCGCCAGCCGCCCCCAACAAGTGGCCTGTTGCAGACTTGGTTGATGACATGCAAAGCCTGTCTGCCTGGTTGCCAAGCAGGCGTTCGACGGCTTTCAGTTCAATTTCGTCGCCCATTGGAGTCGAAGTGCCATGGGCATTTACATAGTCAAGATCGGATGCTGATATTCCTGCCCGCTTCAGTGCAGCTGTCATGCACCGGAATGCGCCATCGCCGTCTGCTGCCGGCGCAGTTATATGAAATGCATCGCCTGACATTCCATAGCCTACAACTTCAGCATAGATTGTCGCGCCGCGTGCCTTGGCATGTTCGTATTCTTCAAGTACAACAACGCCTGAGCCTTCGCCCATGACAAAACCATCCCGATCCTTGTCATAGGGACGCGATGCTTTTTCAGGCGTCTCATTGAAATGGGTCGAAAGAGCCTTGCAGGCCTGAAAACCCGCATAACCGATACGGCTGATTGCTGCCTCCGCACCACCTGCAATCATCACGTCAGCATCATCAAGCGCTACGATACGTGCCGCATCACCGATGGCATGTGCGCCAGTTGAACATGCGGTGACCACGGAATGATTTGGCCCCTTGAAGCCAAATTCAATCGAAACCAGACCAGAAACCAAGTTTATCAGAGAGCCCGGAATAAAGAAGGGGCTGACGCGCCGGGGGCCCTTTTCAGCCAGCAGCAGCGTTGTCGCTTCAATAAACGGCAGGCCACCGATGCCGGAACCAATCAAAACGCCTGTGCGCCAACTATCCTCGTCGCTCATTGGCTTCCAGCCGGAATCCTGAACAGCCATCTTTGCTGCGGAAAAGCCGTATCTTATAAATGTATCAAAACGGCGCTGCTCCTTCGGCTCCATCCAGTCGTCACAATTGAATGTTCCGTCGGTTCCGTCACCGATCTTGACTTCACAGCCGACCTGACAGGCCAAGTCAGATACATCCATACGGGTCACACGGGACGCGCCCGATTTTCCAGCCAGCAGATTGGCCCAGCTGTCGTCCACATTGGCACCTACTGGCGACACCATACCAATTCCTGTGACTACAACTCTGCGCATGTATACTCTCCCCGGATAAGGACAATCGCGATTAGAATTGCCATAGCAATATTCGTCCAAAAGAACAAACATCACTGCGGATCAAGAAAGCAACTGTGACCGGCAGTCAACAAATGCGGCGGCAGTGTTTTCGCACTGCCACCGCACTCAAACTCAAACCTGGTACCGTGTTCCCCCGGCCGGCTTACGGCACGAGCAGAATAAGATCAGGCTGCATTCTTTTCTATGAAACCAACAGCATCACCAACGGTCTGGATGGTTTCGGCAGCATCATCAGGAATCTCAATTCCGAATTCTTCTTCAAACGCCATTACCAACTCAACGGTGTCTAGGCTGTCTGCACCGAGATCGTCTATAAAGCTGGCTTCCTTTACCACTTTGTCAGCGTCTACGCCGAGATGCTCAACGACAATCTTTTTGACCCGATCAGCAACATCACTCATTTCAATATAACCCTCGTTAAGTTGATCCGACGTTCGGGACTGCCCGCACCTTGCGGGAACCGAATCCGGCTCATAAAATTTTCCAGTGGGTAAGCCTTTGTTTATTCCGTATTTTCAACCAGCAACACTGAACACTCCCACATCTACAACGCGCCTATTATCACACATATACCTGCTACTCCAAGCCCGAAAACCGAAACAAGGCAAGGTTGTGGACGACCTGCTCAGCCGATCACGGCATGGCCATGCCGCCGTTGATGTGCAAGGTCTGGCCTGTAACATAGGCTGCTTCCTCACTGGCGAGGTACACTGCACCGGCGGCAACTTCGTCCGCATGTCCCAGGCGCCCGGCAGGCACCGTGGCCAGAATCGCTTCCTTCTGCTTGTCGCCAAGTTCACCGGTCATGGCCGTTTCGATGAAACCCGGCGCAATACAGTTGACAGTGATGCTGCGTGAGGCAAGTTCCAGGGCCAGGGATTTCGACATACCAATCATTCCGGCTTTGGAGGCAGCATAGTTTGCCTGACCGGCGTTGCCGGTCACGCCAACCACCGACGTAATATTGATTATTCTGCCCCAGCGTTGTTTCATCATGGTGCGCATACAGTTCCTGGTCAGGGTAAAGGCAGCAGTCAGATTTACATCCATTACCGCCTGCCAGTCTTCCGGCTTCATCCGCATCGCCAGATTATCACGAGTAATACCTGCATTGTTCACCAGAATATCAAGGCCGCCCAAACCTTCCAGTGCAGCCGGAACCAGTCTTTCAACATCTTCCGGATCGGACAGGTTACACGTCACCGAGCACGCTCTCTCACCAAGACCTGCCTTGATTTCCTCCAGGACTCCGGCACGGGTGCCGGACAAGGCCACGGTTGCTCCACGGGCATGTAATGCCTTTGCAATGGCGGCGCCAATTCCGCCGGTAGCGCCAGTGACCAGGGCTTTCCTGCCGGTGAGGTCAAACATGATTGTCACTCCTGATTGCAGCAGCAGATGGATTTAGCCCCTGAGGCTCTGCGCAACTGCCTCAATATCTTCAACAGACGTAGTGGCCAGGCAGGACGCTTCCGGGGCCATGCGCCTGGCCATTCCAGTCAACACCTTACCGGTGCCGACTTCAACAAAGCCGGAGACACCATTTTCAACCATCCATGCAACTGATTCGCGCCAGCGCACAGTCCCTGTCACCTGGGCAACCAGATTTTCCCTGATCTGATCTGGTTCGCTGATGGCGCAGGCCAGCACATTGGCAACAAGCGGCTTTGACGGGGCCATCATAGCAACGCCAGCCAGCGCACCTGCCATGATATCCGCAGCCGGCTGCATCAAGGCACAGTGGAACGGTGCCGATACAGGCAACAGCATGGCACGCCTGGCACCGTGTTGCCTGGCTATGTCGACAGCCCGTTCAACAGCGGCCTTCGAACCTGACACTACAACCTGTCCCGGCGCGTTATCGTTTGCGGCCTGGCACACATCGCCCTGTGCAGCTTCTTCCGCCACTTTGCCGGCCGCTTCAAAATCAAGTCCAAGCAATGCCGCCATGGCACCTGTACCTACCGGTGTTGCTGCCTGCATGGCCTCGCCACGAGTACGCAACAAACGTGCGGTGTCAGCCACAGAGAAAGTTCCTGCAGCCGCCAGTGCGGAGTACTCACCCAACGAATGCCCGGCGACAAAAGCTGCATTGCCCGCGACGGAAATGCCGAAATCCCTATCCATCACCGCCACTACAGCTATTGAAACTGCCATCAGTGCCGGTTGAGCGTTTTTGGTGAGTGTCAGTGCGTCTTCGGGTCCATCCCACATTGTGGCTGATAATCTCTCGCCAAGTGCTTCGTCGACTTCGTCAAACACAGCGCGCGCGGCAGGAAACGCGCCGGCAAGTTCCCTGCCCATCCCTACCGATTGAGATCCCTGCCCCGGGAATGTAAATGCAACTGTCACTTCTGCAGTCTCCAGATAGAGAATATTGTGAACAAGATACAGCGCGCTTGCACCATGGGCGGGCATGTATTGTCAAGCAGGCAGGCTTATGCCAGCGTCCTACGCCATGTTTACAGCAAACGAAATAGCCGATGCCCGAGCCATCATTCAGGAAGCAATGCCGCCAACTCCACAATACGCGTGGCCCTTGTTACAGTCGGAGCTTGGCATCGAGACCTGGGTTAAGCATGAAAACCATACCCCGACCGGTGCCTTCAAAGTGCGCGGCGGACTGGTGCATATGCGAAAACGCATCCAGCGCGGTCAGACAAACGGTGTGATCACTGCAACTCGCGGCAATCACGGCCAGTCGATACCCTATGCTGCATCGCGAAATGGGGTGCAGGCAACGATTGTTGTGCCGCATGGCAATTCGGTTGAGAAGAATGCGGCGATCAAGGCCCTCGATGCAGAACTGATTGAAACCGGCCGGGACTTCGACGAAGCCCGCGTGACCTGTATGCAGATGGCGGAAGAACGGGGACTGGACATGATCCCGTCATTTCATATGGAGCTTGTACTGGGTGTGTCGACCTATGCGCATGAACTGTTTGAAGCCGCTGGTGAACTGGATGCGGTGTACGTACCCATCGGCATGGGTTCCGGCTGTTGCGGGGTCATTTCAGCTCGCAATCATTTAGGGATAAAGACAAAAGTCATCGCCGTCGTCTCCGAGAATGCAAACTGCTACAAATTGTCGATTGATGCTGGCCGTCCGATAGAAACCAACTCGGCGATCACGTTCGCCGATGGCATGGCGGTGCGGGTGCCTCATCCCGATGCACTTGAAATTATTTCAAAGGGCGTGGACGGGATTGTCGAAGTTTCCGACGACCAGATAGCTGATGCAATCAGGCTTTACTATCGAGCAACTCACAATGTTGCAGAAGGTGCCGGTGCTGCACCGCTTGCAGCCCTGATGACACAGCAGGAGACAATGCGGGACAAACGTGTCGGAGTCATATTGTGTGGCGGCAACATTGACACCGGCAAGATGGTGACGGTGCTTGAGGGAAAAACACCTGCTGCATGATGGTGTCCGGTGTTGATTGAGCTTGCAAACTGCCGAGCATGCCGTATAACGCGCCAGTTCTTGAACGGTTTTCCGGTCGGGGGCTGAACGGAAGGTCATGTTCGTTACCTGAGCATGACAGGGCATACATGCCCGGCTTCCCGTGTCCCTGCTCTTTCGAGGAACCGGTATCTCGAGCCTTTCTATCCGATGGGCTCGGGGGAGGCTATGCGCCGGAAAGTTTGTTTAAGATCAGGAAATTGGATCAAAATGAAAGGCTTTGACCATGCCATTGTATGAGCATGTATTCATGGCGCGTCAGGATATCTCTACTGCGCAGATGGATGCACTTACAGACCAGTTCAAATCCGTTATCACTGATAATGGCGGCTCAGTCGGGCGCTCTGAATATTGGGGCCTGAAACCACTCACCTATCGTATTCGCAAGAATCGCAAAGCTCATTACGCCCTGATGAACCTTGATGCACCAGCGCCGGCAGTTGCCGAAATGGAACGCCAGATGGGGCTCAATGAAGACATTATCCGCTTTATGACCATTCGTGTTGAAGAACTCGAGGAAGAACCTTCGGTTCAAATGCGTGCAGGCCGTGAACGCAGTGATCGTCCCGGCGGAGATCGTGGTGATCGTGGTGACCGCGGTGAGCGCGGTGACAAGGGGCCCCGCACCCCACGCGCGCCACGTGAAGATGCCTCCAGCGAAAAGGGAGACAACTAATGTCAGGTGCACGCAGACCATTTTTCCGCCGCCGCAAGAGCTGTCCATTCACAGGCGATAATGCGCCGAAGATCGACTACAAGGACTCACGCCTCTTGTCCCGCTACATTTCAGAGCGCGGCAAGATCGTGCCCAGCCGCATCACTGCCGTTTCTGCAAAGAAGCAGCGCGAATTGGCCAAGGCCATCAAGCGGGCACGATTTTTGGGTCTTTTACCCTATGTTGTGAAGTAACAATTATTCCTCTGGTCAGGCAAATCTGCCTAGTCAGGGGTGATTTTGGTGTCAACCGGTTGGGGCAGGCACTTGGTTTTGCCTCTAACCCATCGCAAGATGCGGGACAGCCCATACAATGAATAACTGGATAGTAGTTGGCGTAATCGCCGGACTGACGGCTGGATTGCTGCAAGCAGGCGGCAGCTCAGGCAATGCGATTGGCCTGTTTCTCATTTACCTGGCACCTTTTCCACTTTTTGTCGCAGGCCTTGGCTGGGGGGCGCTAACCGCAGCGCTCGGTGCTGCGGTAATGGTTGCCGGTTATCTGGTCCTGTTTGGCTGGAAGGCAGCGTTCTTTGTTGCGCTAAGTGCCGGCATTGCACCGGTCGCCCTTAGTTATCTGGCGCTCCAGAACCGCCCTGCTTCAGTTGCCCCATCCGATGAAGGTGAGATTTCCGACACAGGTGTCGCCTGGTATCCAGAAGGCCGCCTGGTGGTCTGGACGGCGATTGCAAGCGCGATACTGAGTGTTTGTCTAATTCTGGCGTTAGGGCCCGATGTCGCTACATTCCGGGCTGCGGTCGGAGAGGTCCTGCAGCCGTTTTTCGAGCAAATGTCCAAACAGCCCAACGCCCCTGCATCGGAACAAATCAAGGGACTGGAGACTTTTGTCGTTCGGGTGCTGCCCGCCACATTAAGTATCATATGGTGCATTTCCACCATGGTGAACATGTACCTGGCCGGCAGTATCTTGCGCAGGACAGGGAGCGGACTGCGGCCATGGGCGCCATTCAGTCAGCTGACGTTTCCGCGCTGGGCAATATGGGTACTGTCGGCCGCTGCAGTGGGAACCTTGCTGCCTGGCACGTTAAGTGCAATCGCATGGGTTTTCACGGCGGCGTTGATGTTGGCATACGCAATATTGGGACTGGCTGTGATGCACGCACTGCTCGACAACCACCCAATGCGCGGCCTGCTTCTGGGCCTGTTCTATCTGTCCATGTTGTTTTTGTCGGCCATCGCCGTTGTCCCGCTGATACTGCTTGCCCTGTTCGACCAAAGCTTCAACATCCGCAAACGAAACAAACCGCCTGACTGAGGCGGAACCCATTTCAATTCAAACAACTGAACCAATCTAGGAGTAACGCATCATGCAAGTCATTTTACTGGAACGTGTCGAGAAACTCGGCGCCCTGGGTGAAACCGTCCGTGTCAAGGACGGCTATGCCCGCAACTTCCTGTTGCCACGCGGAAAGGCGCTTCGCGCATCTGCAAAGAACATGGAGAAATTCGAGGCCCAGCGCGCCGAACTGGAGATAAAGAACGCTGCAGCAGTTGAAGCGGCTAAAACCGATTCCGAAAAACTTGACGGTTCAAGCTATGTATTGATTCGCCAGGCTGGCGAATCCGGTCAACTCTACGGTTCAGTATCAACTCGCGACATCGCAGCGGCTGCCAGCGAAACCGGTGTTCACGTTACCCGCAATCACGTTGTACTGCCTGATCCGATCAAGACCATTGGCCTGTATGATGTGCGTATTGCGCTGCACGGTGAAGTTTCCGCAACCGTGCAGATAAATGTTGCCCGCACCCAGGACGAAGCAGAAGCCCAGGCTCGCGGTGAGGATCTGACCGGCAACGCTGATGAGCGTGATGAAATCCGTCGCGCGGCCGAAGAATTGTTCGAGCAGGCAGAGGCCGATGCGGCCGCTGATGAAGAAACTGAAGACACAGCCGCAACAGGCGCTGGCGCAGACGCTGAAAAGACCGGCGAGTAACGACGCCGGCCAACGGTGGACAAGCTGTACATTCAAATGGGGCTGCCCGCGCTGATGCCGGCAGCCCTTTTTACTGTCTCGGTCCCAGTTCCGCAGCGTACCTGTAGAGCTGGACGCCCATCAATCAATACCTGTATTTGGGAAATTGACCCACAGCAAAGCTTCTGGCAAAATTGCTGGTAGTATACGACTGGACGGTGATGGATCGTGGAGTTCGAACCGATGGAGACTTTGCTCAAACAATTGCTGAGCCATGTGGTGCAGCACGGTAATCTGAGCGTTGCCATGCCGGATGGCAACGTAACCCAGTTCGGCGATTTGACCGGAAAACCGACAGGCTTCAAGATACACGATCACAGCACGGTCCTTCAGCTTGTTATTGATCCGGACCTGTATTTGGGTGAGGCATATACAAGCGGCCTGTTGTCGGTAACCCATGGCAATATCTACGACGTACTCAGGTTGTTGATGGCAAATCTGGAAACCACCAGAACGCCGGTGCAGGTGCGATTGCCAAGCGCTGTTCGCAGGCGATTGAAGCTATTGCAGCAGGACAACCGGATTGGGCAGGCGCGCAACAATGTGGCGCATCACTATGATCTGTCAGGCGCCTTGTATGACTTGTTTCTGGACAATGACCGTCAGTATTCCTGCGCGTACTTCGAAAAATCCGGCCAAAGTCTTGAAAATGCACAACTGGCAAAAAAGCGCCATCTGGCGGCAAAGCTGGTTATTGAACCGGGAATGAAGGTGCTCGACATAGGATCCGGCTGGGGAGGACTTGGCCTGTATCTGGCGCAGGTCGGCGGGGCACAGGTAACCGGCGTTACCCTCTCCAGGGAACAACACAGGGTATCGTCGCAGCGCGCCGATGAACTGGGTCTTGGCAAACAGGTCGATTTTCACCTGAAAGACTATCGTGAACTGGAGGGGAAATTCGACCGCATCGTATCAGTGGGTATGTTTGAACATGTCGGGGTTCGCCATTATGGCGAACTGTTCGGAAAGGTCCGGCGAGTTGCTGACGCCGGATGGCGTTTTCGTATTGCATTCCATCGGACGAGCTGCCGGGCCCGGTGCTACTAGTGCGTGGATCCGTAAGTACATCTTTCCCGGCGGTTACTGTCCTGCCTTGTCGGAAGTTTTGCCCGAAGTGGAAAAATGCGGATTGTACATGACGGATATTGAAATTCTTCGGCTGCACTACGCCCGAACGCTGGCCGAATGGCGCAAACGCTTCGCGGAACACCGCCAACAGGCCATCGAACTTTATGACGAGAAATTTGCCCGGATGTGGGAATTTTATCTCGCCTCGTCCGAGTTGAGCTTCCGTCATCTGGGATTGAACAATTTCCAGCTTCAGGCGGCCGGAAACCAATATGCACTGCCTCTGACGAGAGACTATATAGCCCGCGAAGAAGCGCGATTGCGCAAAATTGAAGCCAGGATCCATGTTAAGCGCAGGCAGTCAGGCCGGGCAAAACAGGTTGTGAGGGCAAGCGGCGTCGAATCACGGCATTATCCACAGGCTCAAAAGCAATAGTGGAAAGGTCGGCGCTGCGGCAGATTGGACCTCGCGACAAACAGCCGGGCGCGTTATCAACAAAGTCATGGATTCAGTTCTCAAACTCAATCAGGACGGCGGCGGTCGATCTGACGGCGAGGAGTATCGCTCCGCCCCTCACAACCTTGAGGCGGAAATGGCATTGTTGGGCGCCATTTTGGTAAACAACGAGGCTTGTGACCGGGTTTCCAATTTCCTGTTGCCAGAACATTTTCACGAAGGTGTTCACGCGCGTATCTATGAAGCTGTGGCTACGCGGATAAGAGGTGGTCACCTGGCATCACCGGTAACCCTGAAATCTTTCTTTGAGCAGGATGAAACGCTGCAGGATATAGGCGGGCCAGCCTACCTGGCGCGGTTGGCGGCATCTGCAACCACAATCATCAATTCGGAAGATTATGGCCGTACAATCTACGAACTGGCGCAGCGGCGTGCATTGATCGGAATAGGGTCAGAAATCGTCAACAACAGTTTTGACACGCCGGTGGACAAATCCTCGCGGCAGCTCATAGAGGAAGCCGAGCAGCAACTTTATGAAATTGCCGAGTCGGAAAAATATGGCCAGGGATTCCAGCCATTTGGCACCGCCCTGACCCAGGCCATCGACATGGCAGCGGCTGCCTACCAACGAGATGGCGGGTTGTCGGGCATATCAACCGGCTTGAAAGACCTGGATGAGAAACTTGGCGGATTGCAGGCCTCGGACTTGCTGATCCTTGCCGGTCGTCCTGCGATGGGCAAAACCTCGCTCGCTACAAATCTCGCCTACAATGTTGCTGCAGCCTACAAGGCCGAACATAACGCTGACGGCACAGTGGAGGTAAAAAATGGAGGTATTGTCGCGTTTTTCTCGCTGGAAATGTCCGGAGAACAACTGGCCACCCGAATTATCTCCGAGCAGGCCGAAATCTCGTCGGAGCGTATCCGGCGCGGCAAGATTACACCTGAGGAATTTGACCGGCTGGTGGAAGCAAGCCAGCGGCTGGCGGCAATGCCGTTGTATATTGATGCAACAGGTGGTTTGAATATTGCCCAGCTCGCGGCGCGGGCGCGGCGGTTGAAACGGCAGCGTGGCACTCTCGGGCTGATCGTTGTCGACTATCTGCAGCTTCTGTCTGGCTCTGCACGCAGGGCCGCCGAGAGCCGTGTCCAGGAAGTAACCGAAATCACCACTGGTCTCAAGGCATTGGCCAAGGAACTTGATGTGCCAATCCTGGCAGTTTCGCAACTTTCACGTCAGGTGGAGAACCGGGAGGACAAGCGTCCGCAGCTGGCTGACCTTCGTGAGTCCGGCTCGATCGAGCAGGACGCTGATGTGGTCATGTTCATTTATCGCGAGGAGTACTATCTCGGCCGCGATGAACCCAAACCCAACACACCTGAGCACGAAACATGGAAAGATCTGATGGACAGAGCCCATGGTGTTGCAGACGTCATCATCGGCAAGCAACGTCACGGCCCCACCGGTACCGTGTCACTGCACTTTGATGCAAACCTGACCCGGTTTGATACCCTGGCGCGCCCGGGTTACATGCCTGATATTCGTGACTGATACCTGCATGCAAATTCCATCTGAACTGGCCGGCGCCACGTTGACAATTGACCTGGCCGCGCTGGTTGAAAACTGGCGCATGATCGCAAGGCAGGTTGCACCTGCCGAATGCGCTGCCACCATCAAGGCTGATGGCTATGGCTGCGGCGCGCGCGAGGTTTCCCAGGCACTATGGCAGACCGGTTGCAGGACATTTTTTGTTGCCCTGCCCATGGAAGGCAAACAGGTGCGCGAAGTCCTGCCGGACGCAATCATATACATTCTCGACGGCTTGTTTCACGGACAAACCGAATTCTATATCAGCCACGATCTGCGCCCCTGTCTTGTAAGCGCGGAACAGGTGAGCGAATGGGCAGATGCTGCTGATGGCAAACATAAATCTGCCATCCACGTAGACACCGGGATCAACCGGATGGGCCTTGACGCCACGCAGGCAGAAGCGCTTTCAGCCAACCCCATATTGATGGAACATGCAGGCCTGTGCCTTCTGATGAGCCACCTGGCGAGTGCAGATGATGAGACGAGCGCTCTCAACAAGGAACAAGGAAACAATTTCAACCGGTTGCGCAAATTGTTCCCTGCCCTTCCGGCATCGCTGGCAAATTCGCCCGGCGCGTTTCTGGGATCGGGTTTCAGCTACGACATTGTGCGTCCCGGACTCGCTCTGTATGGCGGCAATCCGCTGACTGACAGACCAAACCCGATGCAGCCAGTGGTCTTTCTTACTGCGCCGATCCTGCAGGTACGAGAAGTGGCGGAAGGTCAAGGGGTGGGCTATCGCGCAACATGGCGAACCGACAGACCGTCGCGCATTGCCATTGCAGGTGTCGGCTATGCAGACGGTTTGCATCGGGCAATGTCCTGGCCGGCATTACGGGACGGGCCCGCCATGGTTCACATTGCAGGCACGCCGGCACCGATTGTCGGACTTGTTTCCATGGACATGATCACGATTGATGTAACAGACTTGCCCGTGGAAATGCTGTCACGTGGTACAAAGATCGAACTGTTGGGCACAAACATTGGCGTCGACGACTGGGCTGCGTGGGCCGGAACCAGTTCGTATGAAATCCTGACATCCCTTGGCAGACGTTACGCAAAAGTGTACTCGTCTTGAATGCATTTTGCAGGGGATGCTTCATTTTGAGGACCAGACGAACAGCGACATCAAGAGGCGGCGTTTCCCGGTGACTTTCCTGGCTACCATCGGCAGTTTCATTTTTTCCATACTCGCAGAAGTGGGGAGGGTGTCGCTTTTTGCGCGCGATGGGATAATCCGCGGGCTGTTACCGCCGTGGTACTTTCGCCAACTGTTCGATCAGATCATCCGCATTGGCTACAATTCGCTGCCTGTGGTGGGGCTGACGGCATTCTTTACCGGTGGTGCACTGGCATTGCAGATATATATTGGGGGGACACGCTACAATGCAGAAAACCTTGTTTCCTCCATCGTTGCACTGGGAATCACTCGCGAACTGGGTCCGGTCATGGCCGGCCTGATGGTAACCGGGCGCGTGTCTGCGGCCATCGCGGCCGAACTTGGTACCATGCGGGTAACCGAACAGATTGATGCCTTGACTACCCTGTCAACCAATCCTTTCAAGTACCTCGTCGGACCCCGAATTCTGGCAGCCGTGATCACCATGCCGATACTGGTCGGTATTGCCGATATAATCGGCATCCTTGGCGGCTTCGTGGTCGGTACTACTTCGCTTGGATTCAACTATGCGGCCTACATCAAGAACACCACGGATTTTGTGGAAGTTGCCGACGTAACCTCCGGCCTCATCAAGGCAGCCGTGTTCGGGTTCATCATCGCGCTCATGGGATGTTATCACGGCTTCAATTCCAAAGGCGGAGCTCAGGGGGTCGGCCGTGCGACAACCAATGCGGTTGTGTCCGGTTCGATTTTGATCCTGGCAGCAAACTACGCACTGACGTCGCTACTGTTTTCCGAGTGAGGCCAGTCATGTCTGAACCGCACATTGTCCTTGAAAACATCCACAAATCCTTTGGCCCCAAGCATGTGCTGAAAGGCGTGAATATAGGTGTTGGCAAAGGACGCTCCCTGGTGGTTATAGGTGGATCAGGCTCCGGCAAATCGGTGACGCTGAAATGCATACTGGGTCTGTTACATCCGGAAAAGGGATCGATCCGGGTAGATGGTCAGGAAATAACGGATTTAAAGGGAACGGCGCTTGATCAGATGATGGGCCGGTTCGGAATGCTGTTTCAGGGCGCCGCCCTGTTCGACAGCCTGAGTGTCTGGCGCAACGTGGCTTTTGGCCTGATCCAGGGTAAGAAAATGCGACCGACCGATGCGCGGGCCATCGCCATAGACAAATTGGCGGAGGTAGGCCTGGGCCCCGAACTGGCGGATGCTTCACCGGCGGAATTATCCGGCGGTATGCGTAAACGTGTCGGTCTGGCCCGCGCCATTGCACCGAAACCGGAAATAATTTTCTTCGACGAGCCCACCACGGGCCTGGATCCGATCATGGGCGATGTTATCAACAATCTGATTGTTGACAGCGTTAAGCGGCTTGGCGCGACCACGATAACCATCACCCATGACATGGCGTCCGCCCGCAAGATCGGTGACGATATCGCCATGATCTACAAGGGAAGGATTGTCTGGTGCGGCGCGGCCGACGAAGTCGACCGGACCAATAATGCCTACGTCGACCAGTTCATACACGGCCGCGAAGAAGGCCCGATCGAGATTGAACTTTAAAACCAGAGTTTCCGGACTGCCTCAATCAACCAGTGCGTCTGCACGCATGCCCGCCCGCTCGATATGGATGGGCAGCACGCGACCGTACAATTGCCGGGTTCTTTCCGGACTCCCGACCATCGCAGGTTCCTCAACATATGAATAAATCGCGACGTACCGCTTTCGCGGTCCGAACAGCGGCCTGACGCGGTGCAGTGAATATCTGCCCCTGAAAATCTGTAAATCCCCCGGTTGCAGTGCAAGCGTTTTAACCCGGGTGCCTTGTCCGTCCAGGACCGCTTCAACGCCGGAATAGTTCTCGTCGTCCGGTGTCCGTAAATTGGGACTATACTCGAACTCCCCACCTTTAACGGCATTCTGGATCGCCAGGGTGACCGTGAAGTTGTTGGTATCAAAATGCCATGGAAACCCGGCTCCTTCCTCGGCAACATTCACAATGACATCTGCAAGTGGATCGGCATATCGGAAGAACCGGCTTTCACCAAGAGCCATTTGAATAAAAGCCGAAAACTGCGGCCACTCATAAATACTGCGAACGTGACTGTCAGTGCCGAAATTGTCTGCCGGAACGAATGAATTTGATCGATCAAAGAACCGCCTCAACGGATGAGTTTCCGGATAGGCGGGATTGTCCATGGTAAAATATACATTGGTTTTGTTGAACGAACGATGCCCCTTGTCAGCGACCCTGTCGGCCTCATCAACCAGTTTGGCGATGGCCTTCGCGCGAACAAAGCCTCGCAGAACAGCACAGCCATCCTCACCCAGCTGAGCCTGCGTTTGTGCAAGCAGTTTCTGATACTCATCCGATGCCTGCAAATGGACCGGATAGCGTTCCAGATCGATCAAATTCGCCGACTCTGCAATCATCGAAACCACCCAAACATGCTGTCAGATCTCTCATCATGAAACGAAACCATGCCACGATCCCTGCTATTGGCAAAATGAAATATTATTGTCCGGACACGCAACGGACAGGCCGAAATGCAAAACAGGTTCTCGACAATGTTCTATTTTTGTTCTATGCAACAGCATGGGAAAAGTTACATTGAGATTCGCCTGTCAGGGATGTGGTGCAGCCTATTCGAAATGGGCCGGGCGTTGCGAAAATTGCGGTGACTGGAATTCGCTCGCTGAAGAAACCGCGACACAGGTGCCGGTTTCCGGTGCAAAAGGTGCGTCCATGCCAAAGGGCCGCGCAATGCGGCTTGTCGGGCTTGAAGGTGAAACACCGGTACCGGACCGCATCATGACTGGTATAGCTGAACTCGACCGCGTGGCAGGTGGAGGATTTGTACCCGGGTCCGGCATTTTGATCGGCGGAGATCCAGGTATCGGCAAATCCACACTTTTGACCCAAGCGTTGGCCAGCGTTGCCAATAACGGATACAAGGCAGTGTACATCTCCGGTGAGGAGGCAATTGATCAGGTACGGTTGCGCGCCCGCAGACTGGGGCTCGGCAAGGCCCCTGTCCTTCTGGCGGCAGAAACCAACGTCTCTGATATTCTTGCAACACTGAACGAGGGCGAACCGCCAGGTGTAGTTGTGATTGATTCCATCCAGACCCTGTGGTCTCCGGTGATTGACAGCGCACCGGGAACAGTTTCACAACTTCGGGCAGGTGTTGAAGCACTGATCCGGTTTGCCAAGCAAAAGGGCGCTGCAGTCCTGCTGGTAGGGCATGTTACCAAGGATGGTCAGATTGCCGGACCCAAGGTGGTTGAACACATGGTCGATACGGTACTTTACTTCGAAGGCGACCGGGGACATCAGTTTCGAATATTGCGGGCAGTCAAGAACCGCTTCGGCCCCACTGATGAGATTGGTGTTTTCGAGATGTCGGACGCCGGGCTTCTTGAAGTTGAAAATCCGTCTCGACTGTTTATGGGGTCCGGAGAAACACCGACGCCGGGCTCTGCGATTTTCGCCGGGATGGAGGGCACCAGGCCGCTGCTGATGGAGGTGCAGGCACTGGTTTCGCCATCTGCTCCTGGAACGCCAAGACGTGCCGTGGTGGGCTGGGATCAGAACCGTCTGGCTATGGTGCTTGCAGTACTCGAGGCCCACGGTGGGGTGAATGTCGGCCAGCAGGATGTTTATCTTAATGTGGCAGGTGGGTTGCGGGTCAAGGAACCGGCTGCGGACATGGCGGTGGCGGCAGCATTGGTGTCATCACTGACCGGGGCGGTGATTCTCCCGTCATGCGCCTTTTTCGGTGAAATTGCGTTGTCCGGGGCTCTGCGTCCTGTCGGTCAGAGTGATCAGCGGGCAAGAGAGGCAGCCAAACTCGGATTGGAAACTGCCATCGTCGCGTCCGGTGGTGAAGTAAAACAACGCTCTGCACCAAATCTACGCCAGATGGACAGCGTTGCCGACCTCGTGGCTTATATTGCAGGCCTTCCCAAAGGCTGAAATCTGCTGTTTTCCGACGATCTGCATGCCAGGATATCCGCCTGTAACATGGCATTTCACTTCATGCAGGCCCGCGGTACGGCAACATAGCATGCAAGAATTTCCGGAACCTGGCAGAGCACTGGAGGAAATATGGCCGCTACGGGGGCAATATGCCATTTACAGTGTGCGTAACCATACTGTCACATTGATTTTGACAGGCGACCATGTCACATAGGCCTGACTTGCTGTGCAGTTGGCGAACTTGTCTTGTAAGTATGGAAAATGTGGTAGTGCGTTTGCCGCATTGACCGCACCGGCTTATGCCGTGGGAGTTTTGCATATGTCTTTCACCTGGCTCGATGTTGTCCTTGTATCGGTTATGCTGGTTTCCGGCTTGCTGGCGATCATGCGCGGGTTTGTGCGTGAGTTCATGTCACTTGTGGCGTGGGCAGGTGCTGCGGGTGCTGCCGCACTGGTTTTCTTTGTCCCCGAACTGCGCAATCAGGCATCAGATGCGCTCAAGCTCTATCTGGGTGACAACGAGACCCTGATTCTCGTTTCCCTGGCTGGCGTTGTGTTTCTGGTATCGTTGATAATTTTGTCAATCATCACGGTCAAACTGACCGACGCGCTGCTGGAATCCGGTGCCGGACCAATTGACCGCACCCTGGGATTTTTCTACGGGCTGGTGCGTGGCCTGGCGTTGATGGTAGCGATGTTCACACTCTTCGTCTGGTACAGCCCCCGCGAAATTGTTCCCGATGAACTGCGGGATGCAGCGTTGTTGCCGCTGGTAGAGAATTCATCGTTCTTTGTGGTAGATACAATGCTGACCATGGGAATGATGCGACCAGATCTGGCAGAAGATCTCAACAGTAAAATCAGAATATCCGGCGCATCGCGTTCACGGGACGAAGCCGGGCGCGGTACCGGCGGTGGGGGCAATACAGGCTACCAAACCAATCAACGCAGTACTCTCGATCAGATTATAGAGAGTACACAGGGCCAGCAGTAATTCACGAAGTCTGCAGCCAGGCACCTTGAAAAGGCAGAGCATGATGACGGACGCTCATGACAGACTGACTTTCGATCTGGACATGGATGGCGACAGTTTGCGCGAGGAATGCGGGGTGTTCGGCGTGTTCGGCCACGACGATGCTTCCGCCCTGACTGCGCTGGGTCTGCATGCGTTGCAACACCGCGGCCAGGAAGCCTGCGGTATTGTATCCTTTGACGGCAAGCGGTTTCACTCCGAACGGCGTATCGGGCTGGTCGGTGATGCATTTTCCAAACCTTCGACCATGCGGCGCCTCAAGGGTCGCGCAGCGATGGGCCACAACCGTTATTCAACAACCGGTGAGCTGGTGCTGCGCAATGTGCAACCAATGTTTGCGGAATTGTCCACCGGCGGATTTGCGGTCGCGCATAACGGCAACATTACCAATGGCCTGGCCCTGCGCCGCTCGCTCATCGCCGACGGAGCGATTTGCCAGTCGACGTCCGATACCGAAGCGGTCTTGCACCTGGTGGCGCGGTCGCGCCAGCGGCATCTGGTTGATCGTTTCATCGATGCCATCAGGGCGCTGGAAGGTGCCTACTCCCTGGTCTGCATGTCTTCAAAGAAAATGATTGGCGCGCGCGATCCACTCGGCATTCGGCCGCTGGTTCTCGGTGAACTGAACGGTGCCTGGATTTTATCCAGCGAGACCTGCGCGCTGGATATCATCGGAGCCCGGTTTGTACGCGAGATCGAAAATGGTGAAGTCGTGGTTATCACACAGGACGGCGTTGAATCCATAAAGCCGTTCCCGCCGCAACCGGCCCGCCCGTGCATCTTTGAATATATCTATTTCTCCCGGCCCGACAGTGTGATTGGAGGGCGTTCAGTCTATCAGGTGCGCAAGGAGATGGGCCGTGAGCTTGCACGGGAGACCGGAGCGAACGTTGATGTGGTCATTCCGGTTCCAGATTCCGGCGTGCCGGCGGCACTTGGCTATTCGCAGGAAGCAGGCGTACCATTCGAGTTGGGAATTATCCGCAATCACTATGTGGGGCGGACTTTCATTGAACCGACACAGCAGATCCGCGCGCTCGGCGTGAAGCTGAAACATAACGCCAACCGCGCAGTCATCGAGGGCAGGCGCGTCATGCTGGTGGATGATTCCATTGTTCGCGGCACAACTTCCGTGAAAATTGTGCAAATGATGGTCGAGGCAGGTGCCAGCGAGGTTCACATGGCCATTGCATCACCGCCTATCACTCACCCGGACTTTTATGGCATTGACACACCTGAACAAAAGGCCCTGCTGGCTGCAACCCATACGCTGGAAGAAATGACCGAATATATCGGCGTACAAACGCTTACATTCCTTTCTGTAGATGGCATTTACCGGGCTACCGGCTACGAAAAGCGTGATCCAGTCCGTCCGCAATTTACCGACCACTGCTTTACGGGAGATTATCCGACCGCGCTCACCGACTACAGCGACGGCGGCAATCCGCATCAGTTATCCCTGCTGGCCGAAGCAGGTTGATGACAATTTGCCTGATCCGGCCGCAAAGTCATGATCTGCAAGTACTTCCAGGAAATCATCCATGACAAAATCTCTGGCTGGAAGGATAGCTCTTGTCACTGGCGCATCCCGCGGCATCGGGCAGGCCATTGCCTTGAAACTGGCGTCGGAAGGCGCACATGTTATTGCGACAGCACGCACCGTTGGCGGGTTGGAAGAACTCGATGACCAAATTCGCGCTGCCGGTGGTTCTGCCACACTGGTGCCACTCGATATCAGGGATTTCGAAGGAATTGACCGGCTTGGTACACCAATCGCGGAGCGTTGGGGCAAACTCGACATCCTGATTGGCAATGCGGGGATCCTTGGCTCCCTGACGCCTTTGCAACATCTGAGGCCTGACACTTTTGACGACCTGATGGCAATCAATGTAACTGCCAACTACCGGCTGATTCGTTCCCTCGAACCCCTGATCAAGGCGTCTGACGCAGGCCGCGCCATTTTTGTAACATCGGGAGCGGCCCACAAGGCAAGGGCCTACTGGGGAGGTTATGCAGTATCCAAGGCAGCGCTAGAAATGCTGGTGCGCACATGGGCTGCTGAACTTGCAACAACCAATGCGACGGCCAACCTGTTGAATCCCGGCCCAATAGCCACAAGGATGCGACGGCAGGCCATGCCGGGAGAGGACCAGGCAATGCTGCCAACACCCGAGCAACTGGCCACGGCCATGATTTCGTTGTGTTCACCTGATACAACCGGAAATGGCAATATCCACGATTTCAGGGACGGCGTCCTGTTACAGCGGAGTTGACCTGATGAGCGTTGCACAAATTCTGGCAGACGCCCGCGTACAGGGCCACAAGCTGAAAACCTATCCCGCCGGGGCACCGGTCACCGAGGCGGGTGCCTTTTTTGTGCAATGCGAGGCGGCCAGGCTGACGGGATGGACACAAACCGGCTGGAAGATCGGGTGCACCAGCAAGCTAGCAAAGGACATGTTGCGTGCAGACGGGCCGTTCCCCGGCCCGATCTACGCTGAGCGCACATTTGATACTGCCGGCGAGGTGCCAGTAGGCGACCAGGCCATCCGCCTTGTCGAACCGGAAATCGCCTTTACCATGGCGCGCGCCCTTCCCTCCGGTGTTGCAGAACACACCGTCGAGGCCGTGATCGCGGCCGTGGCATCTGTGCACCTGTCACTGGAACTGGTCAATCGCAGGCTGCCGGGCGGCCTGGAAGATGGCAATATGTGGAACATTGCTGATGGCGGTTGCAATGATGCTTTTACGCTTGGACCGGCCAATGACGTGTTGCCGGCGGGCGAATATGCAGCGCTTGAACTCATAGTCAGCAAAAATGAACAACCCGAAACCACCGGATCGGGCATCAATGCACTGGGCGGCCCCGATATTGCCCTCACCTGGCTTGCAAACTATCTCAACTCCAACGGTCTGGCGTTAAAGGCAGGCGATGTCGTCACAACCGGTGTCGTAACAGGGCTGGTTTATGTTACTGCGAATGATGAAATTATCAGTACCTGCGCAGAACTCGGCGAAGTCAGCGCGCGCTATAAATAGAGTCGATTCAACCACCTATCGCTGTTTCTTCGCCTTGTGGGCATACGGGTTCTTTCCTTCCCGCAGGTTGATGCGAACTGGTACGCCCCACAAGCCAAAATCTTCGCGCAATCCATTGATCAGATAGCGATTGTAGCTTTCCGGCATGTTAGCCGCATTGGAACAGAACACCACGAAAGTCGGCGGACGCGCATTGACCTGGGTTATGTAGCGCAGCCGAATGCGCCTGCCACCGGGAGCCGGTGGTGGATGGCGCTGGATCTGTTCTTCCAGCCAGCCGTTAAGCCTGTTGGTGGGCACCCGCATGTTCCACAACCTGTAGGTTTCCATAACCGCAGGCATCAGCTTGTGCACACCGCGGCCACTCAGCCCGGAAAATGTAACAATTGCGATACCCGAAACCTGGGGCAGAAGTCGGGTCACTTCAATCTCAAGGTCCCGGCGCAACTTGTCCTTTTCCTCTACAAGGTCCCACTTGTTGATGGCCAGCACCATCGCCCGGCCCTCGCGCGCCATAAGTGAAGCCAGTTGCAGGTCCTGCTTTTCAAGTGGCTGGGTCGCGTCCATCAACAGCACAACGACTTCTGCAAACTTGATCGCGCGCAGGCCGTCTGACACTGCCATCCTTTCAAGTTTGTCATCGACACGCGCCTTTTTGCGCATGCCGGCGGTATCCCACAATTTGATGCGTTGGCCATTCCATTCCCAGTCGACACCAATGGCATCGCGGGTAATTCCGGCTTCGGGACCGGTCAGCATGCGCTCTTCACCAACAAGCCGGTTGATGAGCGTCGACTTTCCGGCATTTGGCCGGCCGACGATGGCAAGTCTCAGGGGCCTGTCAGGTAGACTTCGGTCGCCCGCGTCCTCATCGTCCGGATTGAAGGCAATGACATCATCAAAACAGCCCGGATCATCTTCATGGTCAGCTTCATCGACTACCGGACCATGCAATCTGAACGCTTCTTCCAGCGCATCGTACAAGTCCCCCAGGCCTTCACCGTGCTCGGCCGAGATGGCAACAGGTTCACCGAGGCCCAGTGAATAGCCTTCAAGGCGCCCTGCCTCGCCTTTTCCGCCCTCAGCCTTGTTGGCGGCAACTATAACCGGCTTGCCGGTCCTGCGGACCAGTTCTGCGAAATGTTCATCTGAAGGCGTCACGCCTGCACGCCCGTCGATCATGAACAGGCAGACATCGGCCCGTGCAATGGCTTCACGGCTCTGCTCGGTCATACGGCGAGCCAGTGTATCGGGACCGGCCTCCTCAAGACCCGCGGTATCTACAATGCGAAATTTCAGACCGCCAATACTGGCATCACCTTCGCGCCGGTCGCGGGTCACACCGGGGCGATCATCGACCAGCGCAAGGCGTTTGCCGGTCAACCTGTTGAACAAAGTCGATTTGCCAACATTCGGCCTGCCAACAATGGCAAGTGTTGGAAGCCGTTTGGCCAGTGCGGTCTGCGAGGCCATTGGAGTGGCTTTCTAGTTGGCGGTTGCTGGCAGGAGGGTTTGTACCTGTGCCGACACAAGTGCGGTGCGGGTACGCAACGCGGCTGGAGTTGCCGTATCAGCCAGGATCATATTCAGCTGTTCGTCTGCTGCCTTGTAATCGCCAGCCCGTACATTGGCCAGCGCCAGAATTTCACGCACGGCATGGCGCCAGGATGAATTGCCCGCTTCAAGACCACTGAGGCGGGAAGCAAGGTCAGAGACGTCAGAGGTGTCCACCAGCAAGTACCCTGCCCGTACCCTGGCCAGATCCTGCAGCGGCTGATCAACGGAACTGTCTGCGGCTACGCTGTCATAAATCTTCACGGCCTCCGCCGTTTTCCCCTCCTGGCCCAAACGAGCGGCCTGGGACAGTTTCGCCAGGACAGAATAACCCTTGTGATCTGAATTCGTGATCTGGTCGAATGCAACCTCTGCTTCAGCGGTCTTGCCACCCTCGCTCAGGGCAATGGCATTGTACCAGTCCATGCCGGCTTTTTCGGCAAGCTGTGCCTGCCAGTACTGCCAACCCTTGAAACCGCCAACAGCCACGACAAGAACAACACATCCGGCAATCATCAAATTGCCGAAACGCTTCCATATCTGTGCAACCTTGTCGCTGCGGACTTCCTCGTCCACCTCACGAAAAAAACCATCGTCACTCATCGGTCAATCCACACATTGAGAACATGGCGGTTATCCTGCCGGCACCGCGCTGTAATGCGCCTTGGGTAAAGCAGCCGCCCGATGTGATCAAGGCAAATTGAACTGATCGCAAGTAGATGCAGCGCCGCATGTTCATTCAAAGTCGACACTGACCCACGTCATCATGCCCGCTGCCTGGTGCTCAAGCATATGACAGTGCAGCATCCATTTGCCCGGATTATCGGCGACGAACGCCACGCGCATCTTGCTGTTGGCAGCCATGACTACCGTATCGCGCCAGTCCTGAGTGGCGACAGGCCTGTCGTCAATCATCAGCGGCAATACATGATGACCGTGCAGATGCATGGCGTGAGGCCAGGCGGTGTTGTTGATGTAATCGAACACAGCTGTTTCGCCTACTTTCAAACTGGCAAATGGCTCTTCAGTCATACCGGCAACGCCATTAAACGCCCATGCCATCCCGTTTTGCACCAGTTCGCGCATGTCGACTTCCCGGCCCCGCAATCTGGCTCCGGTCAAGCCTCCCATGGCACCACCTTCCATCACCAGTGAACGGACGGAAATGCCGGAAATGTCCACAGTCTCGGGAAGACCGTTGGTTGGAAAGGCAGGTATATCTGCGGTATCAGCTTCGCCCGGCACACCGGTGCGGTCTATGTAGGCGATCTCCAGAGGTTCATCTGCGGAGTTAACGTTCGCCAGGATAATTGGATCAGCCGCACGCCTGATCATCAGGTCTGCGCGTCCGCCCGGTCCCAGTTGCAACGGGTCTGTCCCCAAAGCGCGGGGCGCCACCAGCGGTTGCCCATCCAGTGCCATCTTGAGGGGTTCAGCCCCCTTTACCTGAAGGTTCATGATGCGGGCATTGGCGCAATTGATCAGCCGCAATCGCAAACGTTTGCCGGCCGGCGCTGCCAGATGCGGGCGCGACTGGCCATTGACAGTGAACCAGTTGCCCAGCCTGCCACCGTGGGCAGCCATGCGGATGTCGCCAAACGCCTCCTGGTTGATGGTGCCATCATCATTGATGAGCCAGTCGTCCAGTATCAGGGTCAGTTCAGCCGCCCCGGCAGGTGGGGTTTGCTCTTCAACAATAAGGGCTCCATAAAGGCCGTGCTCCACCTGCCTGGATGATCCAATGTGGGGGTGATACCAGTATGTGCCGGCATCCGGAGCGGTAAATACATAGTCAAAGGTCTCGCCCGGCTCGACTGGATTCTGGGTCAGGGGAGACCCGTCCATGGCGTTGTCGATGCGGATGCCATGCCAGTGCAACATGGTCGGTTCATCCAGTCCGTTCACCAGGCGTACCCTGACCTTGTCCTGGCGCCTGACGCGAATTTCAGGTCCGGGATTGATGCCATTATAGGTCCACAGCCTGGATTCCTTGCCGCCTTCCAGGATCACCCGCGGCACTTTCTGTATTTTCAATACAGTGAAACCGTCACTGGCGGTTTCGGCTCGAAGGCAGACCGTTGTGCCTTCAATCACTGCCAGGGACGCGGCTGTTCCACAAAGCATCTGGCGGCGGCTTAGGGCCATGGGGTTTTCAATCCTTCACATCGTAGGTGTTTTCGGGCGCCGGGAAGGTGCGGGTGCGCACTTCATCAGCATAAAGCTTGATAGCTCGTTCAATGGCGCGGCCAACCTTGCCAAATTCCTTTACGAATTTCGGTACACGGGGGCTCAGGCCCAGCATGTCTTCCATGACAAGGATTTGACCATCGCAGGCAACCGACGCTCCGATGCCGATCGTCGGGATCGGAACTGACCTGGTAATCCGGGCCGCCAGTGGTTCCGCCATTGCTTCCAGTACAACACTGAACGCACCTGCGTCTGCGACAGCCTTGGCGTCAGCCTCTATTGCAGCCCACTGACCGCGCTGGCGGCCCTGCGTCTTGAATCCGCCGATCATGTTGATGGATTGCGGGGTAAGCCCAATGTGGGCCATCACCGGAATACCGCGGTCTACCAGGTAACTGATGGTCTCCGCCATATGACTGCCACCTTCGAGTTTCACGGCTCCGCAGCCGGTTTCCTTCATGATATGGGCAGCGTTTCTGAAGGCTGCTGGCGGACTTTCCTCATAACTGCCAAACGGCATGTCAACCACGACAAGGGCCCGACTTGACCCCCGCACGACGGCTTTGCCGTGCACGATCATGAGGTCGAGCGGCACAGGCACGGTTGAATCAAAGCCGTGCATCACCATGCCTAGCGAATCGCCGACCAGCAGGAAATCACAATACTTGTCGGCGATGGCCGCAGTATGCGCGTGGTAGGCAGTCAGCGAAACGATTGGCTCGGCATTTTTGCGCACCGCAATGTCCGGGGCAGTCAGACGGCGGACCGGTTTCTGGACGGACATCGTTGATCAGCATCCTCTTTGCGCAGTTCAATCTTGTTCAGGCCAACCTTATCACCCGTTGTGGCGGTGAGACCAGAACCTCGACCGGATCGTGCAAATTTATCCGGCCGCCCTTCCACACTCGCCCGGCAGTACCAAAGAAACCAGCTTTTGAGGCTTTTGACCGACTATTCGAGTTAGCCGGCGAGGTAACCGGCAGTGCAAAATTCACTTGGCAAAGATGGCCATGTCCTCCACAGAAAACAGCGCCACACCTGTAACGTGCTGATGCATCTGGATCATGACACCATACAGTGCAACGCCTGCGAACAATGCAATCACATCGTGGCCCTGGCGAACTTCCGGTGACGGCCGGAAACCCTGCGCAAAGCCAGCCGCGAGATGAACCGCACCATAGACAAAAAGTCCGCCAAACAGGATGACGCTTGCCTCATCACCATTGGCCAGCAAGTGTCCTGTCGCCCAAAGCACTACGCCCATGGCCAGCGGCAAACGCAAAAACTGCCTGGCGTATCCGCGAAACAGAAACACGCCGAGCAGCAGGAATGCCAGGAAGCTCAAGGCGAGATTGGCACGAAATCCCCAGCCGGGCGGATCGTAGACTGAAGCCCGATCCGCCATCTGCCAGCCGATTACCATCAGCGCCAGTGTCACGACCGACGCGAGCGCGAACACCATGCCGTAGTTTTTGCCCAGCTTGTCCTGCAGACGGGCCTTGAGCGGCGGGAACGCAGGTATGAGGTGAATCACCGCAAACAGCACAACAGCAAAAAGCAGCAAAATGGACATCAATCAATCCGGTTTGATCAGGTTCAATTCACCGACTGATATAGCAATAATACCAACGGAAGTATTGGACGGGTGGTCACACAGGGCTTCCGGGAGATTGTCCCATCCATCAGTAAATCGGCGATACACTGAACAATGTCTGATGCAGGCTGATGATAACAGCATAAATCACAACACCAGCCACAACCGCGATTATGTCGTGTTTGAATTCTGGCACGTAAGACGGCACCTTGCCCCTGATCGTGTTGACGATGATATCCAGTACACCGAGAACAAGGAAACCGCCAAACAGCAACACTTCCGAGAGGTTGCCATTTACCAGGAGGTGTCCTGCCGCCCACAGGATGACACCAAGTGACATCGGGTGTTTTACGAACAGCCGGATATGACCTTTGGTATGCGACGCTGCCAGCAGGATGATACCGAGGAACACCAACACCATGGTGGCGTGGCTGCCATCCCTGACGGGATCATAGACAATGCGGGCTGCATCCGGGCCGGCGCGTGCAAGAATGAAACCCCAGATCATAAGACCGAGGCCTGCCAGCGAGATCAGGGAAAAGATGCCCTTGTAGGCATTTTCACTCAGCCTTGACGTGATTGCGGCGCGCAGCGGCGTCAGCGACATCAGGTGAACTCCGAAAAACAGTACCATTCCCCAAATCAACTTCGTCATTGTTCCCTCGTCCGTTCAGGTTTGTTTCAGGTCTGCGAATATGCTGTGGCAGAAAAGAATCTCCCGCCTATTCTAACTGTTGCCACAGTGATTGACCATGACGGCCCGGAAATGCCATCAATAGGCGTTCCATACCTGCTCCCCCGGGAGGGGACCTGCTGCTGCAACCTCAAACTCATCAACTTTCAGCTTCGATGTACAGGAGATCAAACGTGAACAGATGCCGTAGTATTCTGATAACTGCAATTTTGGCTGCCGGGCTGACTTCACCTGTTGCAGGTGCAGAAATCTGCGGCCTGGAGGTTGCAGATGTCAAAGGTGGCCTGACGGTACACGCCGGCAATTTTATTGCGGAGTGTATACCGAACGGTAAATGCTCCATCACACTGTCAAGCGCCGACGATGTCGACATTGCCCTGGAACGGGCTTCTGTGGAAGGTTCATGGCTTGCACTGGTCACCAGTACGTTTTCAATAGATTCCGGCGCCGGTTTCGATCTTGTGTTTGACAACGTGAAGGAAACGCGGATTGGACCCGATTTTCTGATCACCGCAGAAGACATGAAAAGCGTGCGGATTGATGATGATGTCTCAGACATCGTTGTTTCGACCATGCTGGAATCGAAAACCATGAACGCCACCATTCAACTGGTTGGCGGCAAGAGAATAATTCAGGATGTCGCACTTGGCGATCTGAGCGAAGCCACCAAATGGGTGGATTGCGCCCAAGGCAAATGACACCTGACCTGGATGCAGCCCGCGCCCGTTTGATTGCCCGCCGGGATGAACTCAGCCAATTGTCGTCCGGTTCTGCAGGTGATCGTGACGCCGTGGAACTTGACCAGCAATCGGTCGGCAGGCTGTCGCGCATGGACGCGATTCAACGCCAGGCGATGGCGCAGGCCCAGGAACGGGCCCGCACGGCGGAAGCGGCACGGCTCGACCAGGCATTGCGGCGGCTTGAAGATGGAGAATACGGGTGGTGCGTCACCTGTGGAGAAGAAATTGCGGCGGCACGGCTGGAAGTGGATCCGGCGGCCGCGGTATGCGTTGAATGTGCTGGTGGCGGTAAAAAATGAAAAAGCGATATACTGTCTGGCTCTGTGCTGTAGGAGTGCTGTTTGCCGGCGGCAATGCTGAAGCCGAACAATTGTGCAATCAGGATATTCACCAGAAATTTGAGGAAATGCGGATTTATTCGCGTAGTTTCATCGCGACTTGCAAGCCCGGTTCGCGCTGCCGGGTGGTAACCCACAGGCTGGACAGGGACGCGCCGCTTGGCTTCAGTCACACGCTGGCGTTTCAACGCGCAGACACTGGTGCCAAATGGCACCTGATGCTGGTCGATGTGCTGGAACTTGCAAACATTCATGGCGGGTTTTCCATGACGGTGGACAAAAACGCCGTCCAGAAAATCCCCGGCAATTTCATCACCGCGCCGATGTCCGTGAATGAGTATCAAATAGACGCCGGCATTAGCGAGAGGATACTGGCCGAGGCCAAACCCGGTGACAACTTAAACTGGAGTTACGCATCGCAGGATGGAGAAAAACGCAACGTGCGGTTCTCACTGGCCGGCCTGACCAATGCGCTGGAATGGGCAGAGTGTGCACAGGCGGAACTTGCCAGCGGCAAATCGAGCCTGCCATCGCCAGAAGACAAACAGCCTGAATTTTCTCCCCCGGAGCCGGGCGTGCCGGTTGATCCTGTCGGAGACGGCAAGGACTGATACCTTAGGGGTAACTTACTCCCACTCAATCGTACCGGGCGGTTTTGACGTCACATCGTAGACAATGCGGTTGATGCCACGAACCTCATTGATGATGCGGGTTGCAACCCGACCCAGGAATTCCATGTCATAGGGAAAGAAATCCGCCGTCATGCCATCGACGGAGGTGACCGCGCGCAGCGCGCATACAAACTCGTAGGTGCGGCCATCGCCCATGACACCAACGCTCTGCACCGGCAGCAACACGGCAAATGCCTGCCAGATGTCGTCGTAAAGACCGGCCTTGCGTATTTCATCCAGGTAGACGGCATCAGCTTCCTGAAGAATTCTGACCTTGTCGCGGGTAACGCCCCCCGGACAGCGAATTGCAAGCCCGGGACCAGGAAAGGGATGGCGTCCAATGAAACTTTCAGGCAGGCCGAGTTCGCGGCCAAGCGCCCTCACCTCGTCCTTGAACAGTTCGCGCAGCGGTTCGACAAGCTGCATGTTCATGCGTTCCGGCAGACCGCCAACATTGTGGTGGGACTTGATGGTGGCGGACGGGCCGCCGGAAAACGATACACTTTCAATCACGTCGGGATAGAGCGTTCCCTGTGCAAGGAAATCCGCACCGCCGGCTTTGCCAGCCTCGCGCTCGAACACCTCAATGAACAACCTGCCGATTGTCTTGCGTTTCCTCTCCGGATCCGGCTCGCCCTCGAGGGCATCAAGGAACAGGTCTGCAGCGTCCACCAGAACCAGCGGGATATTGTAATTTTCGCGAAACATCGTGACGACCTGCCGCGCTTCATCCTTGCGCATCAGGCCATGGTCTACCAGAATGCAGGTCAACTGATCTCCGACGGCCTGATGGATCAGCACAGCCGCAACTGACGAGTCAACACCACCGGACAAACCGCAAAGGACACGCCCGCTGCCGACCTGCCCGCGAATGGCTGCAATGGCCTGATCCTTGTAGGCGCCCATTGTCCAGTCACCTGTGAAACCGGCAAGCGCGACGAAATTTTCATACAGTTTCACTCCGCGCGGTGTGTGGTGAACTTCGGGATGAAACTGCACGGCGAAGAAATTGCGCGACAAGTCAGCGGTAATGGCAAATGGCGCATTTGGCGACGTGCCATAGACTTCGAACCCCGGCGCAAGTTTCGATACATGATCACCATGGCTCATCCAGACCTGTTCCTCGCCTGCTTCAAACCAGCCATCCAGCAGCGCAAGTTTTTCATTACCGGGCGTGACATAGGCGCGGCCAAACTCCGCGGTTCCGGCGCCGCGCTCTACCAGGCCGCCAAGGCAGTGCATCATCACCTGCTGACCGTAGCAAATGCCAAGAATGGGTATGCCCAGGTCAAACACCGATGCAGGCGGCATTGGCGCACCGTCATCAAACACTGACGCGGGTCCGCCGGAGAAGATCACGGCTTTGGGCGAAAACTCCTGCAGGAAGGTATCCGTGACATTCTGGTACGGATGAATTTCGCAGTACACATTCAGTTCCCGCAAACGCCGCGCGATGAGCTGGGTAACCTGCGAACCGAAGTCGATAATGAGGAGGCGGTCTGTCATAGCGAGCGGATACAGAAAAGCAGTCGACTCCGCAAGACAAACAGGCAGGCCCATAGTTTCCTGTTCACAATTCTACCGGGTTTTATGGTATGATCGAGGTTCACGAGGCTGGAGGAGATTTACCCAACCGAAAGGAGACGCAAATTATGAACGCTGTACAAATTGCCGAACATGCCCGCGCCCTGGTGGATGCCTATGGTGACAAGGCGGAGGCCCATGCTGCCCAGAAGGCCAATGCCCTGCGCAGTTCCGGTGAGCAATTACATGCTGAGGCCTGGATGCAGGTTCGCAAGGCCATCAAACAGATGCGCGGCGCGCACGTGAGCTAGGGTCAGGACGCTAAAGCGGTTTGCGTTTGATGTGAACCATGTTCTTCGCTTTAGTTTTTGCTTTGACGCGCTTTTTGATCCAAAAACCGTTTCACACTTTTCGGAAAGCGCTTTAGTCCTGACGCTGCATCACGGCGATGAAGAAGCCGTCAACATTGTGGTCTGCCGGCGTCAGCAGCAGTGTGCCGGTACTGCCGTCGGAGGAAGCGGGAGGATCACCTGGAAGACACTGCTCCCACACGTCGGCATAGGGCAGAATTGAGAAGTCCGGACTGGACGCAAGAAACGCCTCTACCTGGTCAGTGTTTTCCTCCGGCAACAGGGAACACGTGACATAAATCAGCCGGCCACCGGGTTTGACCAGGAGGGCAGCCCGCGCCAGAACGGCGCGTTGATCATTACCACGGTTGACCAGGCTTTCAGGCGTCAACCGCCACTTGGCATCAGGTTTACGGCGCCATGCACCGGAGCCGGAGCATGGTGCGTCAACCAGCACACGATCCATGCGGCCAGCCAGTTCATCCAGCTTTTCCGGTTCGTCGGCGGGAATGACCTGGACATTGTGAACCCCTGCCCGGCTGAGCCGTGCGATAATCGGCTTCAAGCGGTTCCTGTCGGCATCCCAGGCATGTATCTGGCCCCTGTTGCCCATGGCTGATGCCAAGGCCAGCGTCTTGCCACCCGCACCTGCACAGATATCTGCAACCTGCTGGCCTGCCTCCACACAACACATGCGCGCAGCGACCTGCGATGCGGCATCCTGAATCTCGAAGGCACCACGCTGGAATGATGGCTCCGCTTCAAGGTTGGGCGTCCGCTTCAGACCTTCGGGAACTTCGATACGGATGGCGTCCGGTGCATACGGTGCTTCCACGGCAGCGAATTTTGAAAGCTGACCGAGCAGTTTTTCCCTGGTTGTCTTGAGCAGGTTGGCGCGAATATCCACCGGCGCGCGAACGGCCAGCGCCTGGCCGTGGCGAACAGAACCGGCACCGAATGCAGCCACGAACGACGGCATCAGCCATTCGGGAACATTGGCCTGAACATGCAGGCCGGCATCCTGGACACGGTCTGCCGACAGACTGGTCTTTTCCTCGTCCGTCAGCCCGCCAGGTCCGTGCCTTGACGAAACCAGGTCAGACAATTCCTCCACAGAAATGTTCATCAGGCGATTGGCGCAGCCGAGCACCAGTGCGCGCGGCGTTTCCGAGCCCATTACAGATGCCAGCAGAGCCCGCTGCCGCATGACGTCGTACACAATATTGCCGATGGCCGCGCGGTCACTGGAACCGGCAAACCGATGGGCCTTTCCCCAGTCCGATAGCGCGCCATTCACCGGACGATGGCGGTCTGTCACCTCGGTGATGACCTCGATTGCTGCGGCAAGCCTGCCGGAAAGATGCATCAGCTGGTTCCTGTTGAAAAAGCATGTGACGCCAACATGATCCACATAATAGAGACTGCAATGACGCTGGTGAAAAAGCTGGCAAACCGGACAGGCAACCTGTTGGATCCGCAATGGCAAATACAATGAACAACGCGAGCTGCGACAAACCCCCATGCCAGCCAGACAAGTACCGCAGTTACAGCATGTATTGAAAGCGCAGTGGCTACTGCTGCGAAGAACAGAAGCGGAATTTCAAACTGATTCTTGTAGTTGTTGCTGGCCTTCAGCACATCAACAGGCCATGATCGATCATTCAGCATCGCGTCTTTGCCATGTTGTCCTGCCCTGAACGCTATGCGCCGCCTGTGGCCCAACACTGTCAGCACAATTACCGTCAACAGTGCTTGCGCACATGCTGCCAGCACGAACCATTGTGGATTGGTCATGATTCCCGCGTTCCGCTGTTAACCCTGGCGTTGATAGTTGGGCAATTCCCGGGTGATCTGCACATCATGAACGTGGCTCTCGCGAAGTCCAGCGCCGGAAATCCGCAGGAATTCTGCACGGGTTTGCAGATCCTGAATGGTTGCTGACCCGGTATAGCCCATTGCAGCGCGAAGCCCACCGGCCAGCTGGTGCAGCACGGCGCCGACCGGACCCTTGTAGGGAACCTGGCCTTCAATCCCTTCCGGCACAAGCTGGAGCTGGTCTTTCACTTCCTGCTGGAAGTAACGGTCGGCAGACCCGCGGGCCATAGCGCCTACAGAGCCCATGCCACGATAGGATTTGTACGACCGGCCCTCGTACAAGTACACCTCGCCAGGGCTTTCATCTGTTCCCGCCAGCAGATTGCCGATCATGGCGCACGAGGCCCCTGCTGCAAGTGCCTTGGCAAGATCGCCGGAATACTTGATGCCACCATCGGCAATGACCGGAACCCCGGTTTCCCTGGCGCCTTCTGCACAGTCCATGATTGCCGTGAGCTGCGGCACTCCTACACCTGCGACAACACGCGTTGTACAGATGGAGCCTGGTCCAATGCCAACCTTTACGGCATCAGCACCAGCATCGATCAATGCACGGGTTGCATCAGCCGTTGCAACATTGCCACCAATAACCTGCACCTTGTTGGACAGCTTCTTGATGCGACGGACCTGATCAAGAACGAACTGCGAATGACCGTGAGCGGTATCGACCACAACCAGATCAACTTCGGCATCAATCAGCATTTCAGCACGGGCGTAGTTGCCATCGCCGGTTCCGGTGGCAGCAGCGACACGCAGACGTCCCTGCTCATCCTTGACGGCGTTGGGATGGAGTGCCGCCTTGTCCATGTCGGTGACGGTAATCAGCCCGGTACAGTGAAAATCGTCATCCACGACAATCAGTTTTTCAATCCTGTGCCTGTGCAGCAGCCTGCGGGCCTGTTCCTTGTCAATACCCTCCCGGACCGTGACAAGCTCACGGGTCATCAGATCGCCAATCTTGCGGTTCAGGTCATCTTCGAAGCGAACATCGCGGTTGGTGACAATTCCGACCAGTTTGCCACTGTCATCCACGACGGGAATACCGGAAATCCTGCGATGAGCCTTGAGTTCCAGCAAATCACCCAACGTGGCCTCCGGATGGATAGTAATCGGATTGACCACCATGCCACTTTCAAACTTCTTGACCTGGCGGACTTCATTGGCCTGAAGTTCCGGATCCATGTTTCGATGGATAACGCCAAGACCACCGGCCTGGGCCATAGCTATAGCCAGGCGCCCTTCGGTTACCGTGTCCATGGCAGCCGACAGTATCGGCAATGACAACTCGATGTCGCGGGTAAGCCTGGTGCGTATCTGCACATCGGCAGGCATCACCGCAGACGCTGCCGGTTTCAGCAGCACGTCGTCAAAGGTCAGATATTCGGGGATCGAGTCGGAACGCAGTCTGGCGGCCATTGCCAATCCTTTCGCACTTCAAGAGTGTCAGAGCAACCTTACGGGCTTGAGGGACCGAATGTTGACCCACGGAAGGTTGCAAGATGCAGGACCTGAACCCGAGCGCGACTCGCAACCAGATTGACGACTGTCTGTAACACCCAGTTGAAGGGCGCGGCAAGCGGCAGTTATCCACACCGGGTGTGGCATGTTGGCAAATGTCAACTTAACCCTGCTCTCGCCAGATCCAGCCAATTTCACCGGGACGCCGGCTTTATGTCCCTGCCTTGCGAAAGCCGGCCGCCACAAGGAACAGTTCTGCGGAATCTTCGCGGCTGGATTCCGGTTTGAAATGACGGACATTTGTGAATTCGCGCTTCAAAGTGGCAAGCAGTTCGCCCTCGGCTCCGCCACGCAGCACCTTGCACACATAAACGCCTCCGGGTTTCAACACCTGGCGGGCAAACACCAGGCCTGCTTCAGCCAGTGCCATAATCTTGAAATGATCGGTTTGGCGATGGCCGGTGGCGTGGGCCGCCATGTCGGAAACAACAGCGTCGGCCCTGTCCCCGCCCAGCGCATTTATCAATGCTTCAGCAGCGCCATCTTCCAGAAAGTCCTGCTTGAAGATGGTAACACCGGCAATTGGCTCAATTGTGTGGATGTCGATGGCGACGACCTTGCCATCGCCTGAATCGGCATTTGTCCTGCGCGCGGCAATTTGCGACCAGCCGCCCGGCGCAGCGCCAAGGTCTACAATGCGGCCTCCGGGTTTAAGAAATCTGAACTCATCGTCGATCTCGGCAAGTTTGAACGCCGAGCGCGACCGATACCCTTCCAGCCTGGCGCGCGTTACATACGGATCGTTCAACTGCCGTTCAAGCCAGCGGGTTGAAGACAGCCGACGGCCCCGCGCGGTCTTGACCTTCTGCGCCGTCCTGGTCGGGTTTCGACCGGAAGTTCCGCCAGAGCGCGGTTTCTTGCTACTCGGTCTGCGTGGGCCGGGCATAGTTTCCGTCCTCGTTCATCAGTGAAGTCAAAATGCCTTCGCGGAGTCCTCTATCGGCAACACGGATACGGTCTGCTGGCCAGACGCTTCGAATTTCTTCCAGTATGGCGCAACCCGCCAGAACCAGGTCTGCCCGCTCCGTCCCGACACATGGCGAAGAGGCCCGCTGCTCATAGGTCATGGCCAGCAGGCCATTCGTGACAGCGCCAACCTCGGCTCCCAGTATCCAGGCCCCATCAACCCTGGCGCGATCATACCGGCGCAGGTTCATGTGGATGCCGCAAACTGTCGTGACGGTTCCAGAGGTGCCCAGCAGGTGGTCGGGAACCGGATTGTTTTCAGACCCGTTGCGCAACCGGCGGGCAAACGGTTGTACAAGCTCTGCCACGTGAGCGCGCATGGCGGCAAAGCTTTCGGAACTTACCTGTCTGCCACCAAACTTTTCCGCAACAGTGACGACACCGGCGGGAATGGATGTCCAGTCACTGATCCTGTAGCGGCCCTCGGCGACATTGAGCCACAAGATTTCAGTGGACCCGCCACCGATATCAAACACCACGACCGTCTTTGCCTTGCCGCAGATCAGCGGCGATGCGCCGGCAGCCGCAAGGCGCGCCTCGGTCTCGCGATCAATAACTTCAAGGTCCAGGCCTAGCTCAGCGCGGGTCAGTTCAATAAACTCTTCGCCATTGACCGCCATGCGGCAGGCTTCGGTGGCAATCAGACGGAAACGCCCGACATTCCACCATTTCAACTTGTTTGAGCAAACCCGGAGCGCCCTGATTGTGCGCTCTATCGCGTCCTGGGAGATCTCGCCGGTCTGAGATACGCCCTCACCCAGCCTGACGATGCGCGAAAAGGCATCAACCACTTCAAAACCGGTTTCTGCAGGACGTGCCAGCAACAGGCGGCAATTGTTGGTGCCCAGATCAAGCGCACCGTAAATTGTTTCTCCTGGAGTTCTGCGGAACCTGGCGTTCGTCTTCACGGGTGCAGCCGCGCCGGGAACCACAATGCTCTCAGGCTCAACAGCTTCGTCATAAAGACGAGGCGGGCGACGCAAGTGCCACCCATGGCGCCGGCGTGGTCTGGCCGGATTCGCGCCGGTTTTGCCGTCAGCGCCCAAAATTCCACCCGTCAGATTACCCGCCGCCCGCACCTGGCCCGGCAGTACCAGCCATTCCAGGGGGCAACGATAAGGCAACCTGCCTAAATTCGTTTCGTTGCGCCCAGTGTAGCAGCTTTGTTGGCAAGGTAAAGCGAACTGATTCTTTGTCTCTACATTGAGTGCGATTTCATTAACGCCTGATTAGACCTTGATCGGTATGTTGGGGCCGCAAGGGATACATGAATGAATAGCTATGGAAAAAGCTGGTTTCCGGCAGGATCACTGATTGGAGATTTCTCCGAACAAATCCGCACGTCGGTAACCCAGGAACGCTCGGCGCTGGCAGTTAACACTGCTCGCGTTGAGGCAGAGCTTGCATCCAAGGCAAAGTCCGAATTCATCGCATCCATGAGCCATGAATTGCGCACTCCCCTGAATGCCATAATCGGGTTTTCAGACATGTTGCAATCTCGCAAGGACCTGCCGGATACCCAGACCGAGCAATATTCGTCCTATATCAATGAAGCTGCCCAGCATCTATTGCAGCTGATCAACGAAATTCTTGACGTTTCCAAGATACAGGCCGGCGCACTTACCGTGGACTTGCAGCTGATGGACGTAAGGCCAATGGTGGAGAGCAGCGTTCATTTCATTGAAATGCGCGCGGCGGCAAAAGGCGTTGCGGTTACCTGTAACATCGCTGAAGACCTTCCGCCAATCAAGGCAGACCCCTTGCGGCTCAAGCAGGTTTTACTGAACCTGTTGAGCAATGCGGTGAAATTTACCGACGAAGACGGCAGCGTCGCCATTGAAGTCGCCGCCGACGACACCGGGTATTTGAGCTTTACGATTACCGACACGGGCCGCGGCATGAGCCAGAGCGAATTGCAAACGGCCACGCAGCCCTTCGGCCAGGCCCGCAATGGCCTGGCTGAAAGCAATGAGGGAACCGGGCTGGGACTACCCATATCCGTCGCCCTGATCAAATCCCACAACGGCAAGTTTACGCTGGAAAGCCAGCAGAACATCGGCACCTGTGCCCGTTTTGTCATTCCCACAGAGACAGCCGGACCCACTCACGGCGAAACAGGTTTGCCGGCAAAACCGGCGCATTAGAAGGCAGATCAAATGACCACGCAACATATCGCTGCAACCACTTCACGCGGGCCGATGAACATGGCCAGTGAACGCATCGGCCGGATCGTAGCGGTCACAGGGGCTCATGCGATCATATTGCTGGATGCCGAAGACGCGTTTTCCGCGAGCAATGAAGGCTCGCCGGAAATCGGCACATTGTTGAAAGTCGACACTGACGCAACCGTCACGCTGGCACTGGTGTCGGCACTGAGTTCTCCCACTCCGTCACTCGACAACCAGTTGCAGGAAATGCGCATTGTCGAGGTGGAGTTCATCGGTGAACTACCGAAGGACGACCTCGGCAATCCGAAGAGTTTCCGCAGGGGGGTATCATCCTATCCGGGGCTGGGCAACGTCGTGTCACGGGCATCCCAGGCCGAACTGTCCATGGCTTATGCCAGCGATGAAGACACCTCGATCCGCATCGGCCATATCCAGCAGGACATCACGATCCCCGCGATGGTCAAGATTGACGAACTGCTTGGCAAACACTTTGCGGTCCTGGGCACCACCGGCACCGGCAAGTCGTGCGCGGTGGCGCTGATCCTGCGCCGCATCCTGGAGAAAAACCCGAAAGCCCACATCCTGCTGCTCGACGTGCACCGGGAATACGCCATCCTCGTTCAAGGAATATGCCGAGATGATTCAGCCGCAGAACATGTCGTTGCCGTTCTGGCTGCTCAACTTCGAGGAGAGTCGTCGAAATCATCATCGGCAACCAGCCCAACCGCGAACAGGACGTCGAAATCCTGCGCGAACTGATCCCGATGGCGAAACACCGCTATGCCGCAGTACGCGACGCGACAAGGTACCAGCCGACGCTGCGCTCCAAGGATCGTGCGAAACGTCGCATAAATCGGCGTAGACACGCCGGTGCCCTACCGGTCTTCGGACCTGATGGGCCTGATCGAGGAACACCTCGGCAAGCTTGACCTGAAGGGCGAACTGGCGCCGTTCAAGCGTCTCAAGGCGCGCCTGGAAACAATCACCCGCGACCCGCGCTACTCTTCATGTTCGGTCACATGACCATATCCGACAACATGGCGGAAGTGGTCGGGCGCATTTTCCGCATACCGGTCAACGACAAGCCGATCACCGTTCTCGAACTGGGCGGCCTGCCGTCCGAAGTGATCAATGTCTGCGTCTCCGTACTGGCGCGCATGGCGTTCGACTTCGGGCTGTGGAGCCAGGGGCGCGTACCGATTACCTTCGTGTGCGAAGAAGCTCACCGCTATGTACCGACGACAAGACCACCGGTTTCGAACCCACCAAACGCGCGATCTCGCGCATTGCCAAGGAAGGCCGCAAGTACGGTGTTTCGCTGGCCATCATCTCGCAGCGTCCTGCCGAACTGGATCCGACCATCCTGTCGCAGTGCAACACGGTATTCTCGATGCGCCTGACCAACGAACGCGACCAGGACATCCTGCGCGCCGGCATCTCGGATGCGGCTGCTTCGCTGCTGGAGTTCATGCCGACGATGGGCACCGGCGAAGCAGTGACCTTCGGTGAAGGTGTGTCACTGCCGACCCGTATCAAGTTCGACCTGCTGCCTCGGCATGCGCTGCCAAAGAGCTCCACGGCGTCGTTTACCCGCAACTGGGCGATCGATGTGCCGAAGATGGCTTCCTCGACGCCATCGTCGCACGCTGGCGCATGCAGTCCTACGCAAGTCGACTACGCGGACACGGGCCGGGACCATGCGGGCCTGCACCTGGAGCCGGCCGTGGGCACAACGGCCGTCGTGCCGCCCTGCACGCCCCAGGCCCAACCGAGATCGCGCCGCAGCCGGTGCCGTACCGCAGGCCATGCCACAGCCCATGCACAGCAAATGCCACAGTCCATGCCCGCCGCAGCGACCGCACCGCGGCAGCAACCGCCGATGGCGCCCGGCCACAGGCCGCTCCCCAACCGGCGCCGCAGCGCCGGCTGCCGCGCCGCAACCATAGGCCGGCACCTCCTCCTCGCTGCTCAAGAAGCCTCTCGACCTGATCGCCTGGAAGCCGTAACGGCGGCCGCGATGGCGCCGGCGCAGGCCCAGCCAGCACCCAAGGCTGGCGATACCGGCTGAACTCCCTGCCGCAAAAGCTGCCCCGCGGCTAGAGCATCAGCCGTTCGGCATGAACGGCTGATGTTGCCCTGGTTCATCGAGCAGAAGCATCCTGATCCAGCCAGGTGAGTCAATCTGGTTTCAAATGATGTTGCCGGAACTGCCAGACGGCACGATCCGGTTGGCAGGCGACACAAACGCACGGGCGTCCAACGGCAAGGCTTGACACTCGCCGTGCGAATTGGCTAAGCCACTCACACACTTCGCATGGCTGACCGGTGGGGAATAGGTTAACGGTAGACCCACGGACTCTGACTCCGTTAGTCCTGGTTCGAATCCAGGTTCCCCAGCCAGCCTTTTCAAAGACTTAGAATTTACCATTTATTCTTAGGCACGCATTAGGCACGCAAATGTGGGCGGAATGCTCATGTCATTGTAGCCAATCAATGCCTCGCAGTCGCGGCCGCTTTCTTTGCTGATCTCGGCAATTTGCATAAAACCCCAACAGACAGGCCTGGAAGGTTCGGTTCAATCACGCGCAAATTTCCTTCTTTACTGACCCTTCTGAATCTTAATATCTCAATCTTCTTTTCTGTATCTTATTAGTGTCGGGAAAACCGACGGCTGGTTGTCGTGATAGCTGACATCTAGATGTCGGGAATTCCGACATCAGGATATTGGCTGCAGAGGCAGATCAACCCTTCCTCACCTTCAACTCATAGATGTTGGTACGGCCCTGGCCCTTGCGCTTCACATTCACAAAGCCCTTCTTCTTCAACTCTCCGATATACTCGTTGGCAGTCTGGCGAGTGACACCGATATCATCTGCCAAGCGCTGCTGACCGGGAAAGCAAAAGTCGTTCGACCAAGCGTAACTGAGCAGCGCGGCATAAGTGAGCTTGGCACCCATAGACAGTTTCTTCGATCTCAGGATGGCATTTGGAACTTGGGTGAAGCCTTTCTCTGTGAAGGCATCAGCACCTTGAAAAACGATCGTGCGCTGGCCGATCAGGTCTCCAATGTTCTTGAGTTCTCCGTTCCTGAATTCCCCCATGCATGAAATTATACCGCATCAGATGTATTCTCGCTCGGCCAGCTATCCCCCGCGCCATGTGGACGGATGTCATGCGATCGACGTTCTGAGCGTTCTTGGGCCTTCGATGCATTGGTAGCGGCTGTTAAGCGAAAGGCCTCTATCACATCGGTGAGAGCAAGCGTCGTATGGCGGCGATCCTTCAACTCGTCGCGGTAGAACTCAACCTCGCTTTTCAGGTCTTCAATGCGAGCTTGTAGTTGCTCAACAATGGCAGCATCAGAGCGCCCCGGTTTGGAGGCGGGTGAACCAGTATGTACGGGTTCAGCTAGGTTCTCGTCAGTCTTTCCAAGAGTTTCTGGAGACGAACTTAGGTGAACCTGTGCGGAGGGGTTCGGACCCGTTCTCACAGGTTCTTCCAATGTGCTTTCTTCGATATGGCCAATTTCTTTCACCCTACCTATACGCTCCTGGTTGGAAGTGTCTGAACCAGCAGAAGCACGATGATTGTCGTCCGGGATTGTTCGCCGAGCCTCGAACTCCAATTCCTGATCGACCTTTCGCAGCAGGGAAGTGCGCTCTATGACCCAGCGAAACCCATTGTCTACGTCCTCACGGCGAGCGGTCAAATCGCTATTGTCTGGATCTTGATGAGATCGCAGCGCCCATTTGCGAACGGTCTTCGGCGTTCGGGAAAGTCCGTTTTGCTCACAGAAAACTACTGCTTCAGAAACACTGAGCCATTCACCAAAGCCGTTCGCACTGGTTTGCACCGGTTTGGATGGATGTGAGCCCAACCCTAATTCATAATCCATATCGGTATGATAGCACGTGTATTCGACTTGATGAGCGAACTTGGGGATGGCGGGTAAAGGTCCCAGTCACTAAACATACAAACCAAGCTGACCGACAGCCCTCTAGCGGCAGGAAGCGGTCGTCGGGCATGAAACACAGCAAATGGCAACGCCGAGCCAAACATTTCCATTTGCTGACATCAGCAGCAGGCCGATGGCATGACCGGTTTACCACGATGGCCTCGTTGGTATCAATTGATCGACGCAACACATTTGTCTTTGAAGGGCAGATGGAGTGTGGTGAAGAGTTACAGGATGAAAGCGGACCTTTATTCTCTGCGCGCTAGAATTGCCTTGCCGCCCATCTTTTCCAACCTCAGTGCGCCGGTGTTGTCGATCAACCATCGCTTAGTGGTCTTGAGCAAATCCATAAACCTGCGCTCCTGGTTCATTAGCGCTTCCGGACAGGCCATCAGCGTTATGGCAGCCTGGGGTGCCACATGTATCCGGTCGCCATTGGTTGCATAGCTGGCAATGTAGCGATTGCAGCTGGCGCGACCTGACAATTGCCCGTCTGCTGTAAACTGCAGCGTGGCACGAGAGCGGTCGATGATACCCTTGCCGCCGACATCCTGAACTACCCATTCGGCTCCTGGCAGGGTGGACCGCCCCGACGGTATGTCAGCCTCATCATCCTGCCGAACGCATTCCGGCAGGGATGTTGCACGGACTGAGACCACTGTGTTATCGCCCTTTGACCATAAGTAGGTACTCGCATCGTTGCCAGCCTGATATTTCATCCCAGAGGCGGCCGCTACCTTTTCCAGTTTAAAGGTCTCGTCATTGACCTTCAGGATAGCCTTGTCCTCCTGAACGTCTAACCGGACTGTTGAAAACCCGCACTTATAGGTGACGGCAAAATCAATCGGCTTGTGCCGATGTATCTGCAGCAGACCCAGTTCGACTTTGCCGACCTCTTCGGGAGAGATGGTAGTGGTCTCACTGAGCCAGCGCACGGCTCCGTCAATCTGGACTGCAGCCCGCACCGCATACTCAGTGCCCGGGACAATCTTTTGCCAGTCAACTTCTAGCTTAAAGGGCAGAGGGACCTGGCCGCCGTTCGTAGAAGTTCTCAGTTCAGCCACTATAGAACCAAGGCCCAAGGCATGCTCCCGCAACTCCACAACGAGTTCGGCATCTGGTGGCAATGCGATCCGCTCTCGATAGGCAGCGGAGCCAACCACACTCAGTTGTTGTTGACCGGCCTTCATCTGGCTTGTCTGCGCCATGGTAAGCTCCGCCGATGCCAGAGGATGGGAAAGTCCGAGAATGAATAGCGTCAGGTATTGGCTACGGATTGAAGCTTTGTGCATCAGTTTCTCCCAAAGTCTGTGATTGTAAGGCAGTCGATCTGGCAGGGCACTCAGCGGATTGATAATAATGTGTCATCGTAAGGGGCCTGCCGTTGAAGGTGCCATGTGGTCTGGCGAAGCCTTAGAAACGCTCCCATTTTTCCAGTTTGGCTTTCAGATCGACATCAGACACTAAAAGACCGACTAGTGGCGCGACACAGAGATTATGACTCTTTGAATTGAATGTCGTGCAGAGTTTTGAGCTTTGGATACGCACGTTGCATTTTTTGCCTGGCTTGGTCTGTGGTGAACATCCACTTGATGCGTGCGGCGCTGCTGTTTCGGCGTTTTTCCCAGGCTGCGATTTCTGCGACCAGTTTCTCGCGGCTTGCGATGCGCCGATCGAGGCACTGACTGCGCAGGACACCGATCTCGATCTCAACCATGTTGAGCCAGCTTGCATGTTTTGGGGTGTAGTGAAACTCCAGGCGGCGCAGCACGCGTCTGGCTTCAGCCGGGGCAAAGGCGTTGTAGAGGGAAGCTGCGCTGTGGGTCGACAGATTGTCGAGCACGACCCGGATTTGCGCGGCTTCAGGGAAGTGGATGTGCGGAGACGCTGTCCCAGCCGGGACGATGGCGAAGGTAAGATCGGCCGAGGCTTTGCGATGCCGATTTGGCAAACGCGGTTCACACATTGATCCACCAACGCATTTGGAAGCCATAATGCGGAGTAAAAACTACCGCGAAGAGAACAGTGAACCCGGCAGGTACAACGAAGAAGCGCTTGACTACAAGCTCGGAATTAGAGAACAGCCAGGGCGGAAAGCAGACCCTCGCTGGAATTCGCACGAGTGTCGGATCTGCGGATCTTTGAGACATTCATTTTGGCGTCTATTGCTCAATTTGTGACAGGTCATGCCCTGACCAACCAGACCCCCAGCTGCTGACAACAAAACGATTTTGTACCGCATTGACATATGGGCGCCTCTAAAAATAGCCACTCCAACTTTGATCAGGTAGAATCACGACATCGACGCAGTGATTTGGGTGATCAGATATGGGACAGATGGGTTTTTTCGACATCGCCAACCGATATGCGGGTCTGGACGCCAAGAACGACCCGTTGGTGAAGATCGATGCGGTTGTTCCGTGGGAGGACTTCCGGGTCCGCCTGGTAGCGGCCTGGCGCAAGCCGCCCGAGGAGCGCAAGTCGAATGCGGGGTGCAAGCCCTGGGACGCTGTTGTGATGTTCAAGGCGATTGTTCTTTGTGCTCTTTACAACCTGTCTGATGACCAGGTTGAATATCAACTTCGCGACCGCTTTTCCTTCATCCGGTTTTTGGGTCTGGGTCTTGAGGATAAAGTCCCGGACGCCAAGACGGTATGGATGTACCGGGAACAGTTGGCTCACGCTGGCGTGACCGAAGCCTTGTTTGAGGACTTCGACGGCCATCTGGAAAAACAGGGTTATCTGGCGATGGGTGGCCAGATTATCGACGCTTCGATCGTCGCGGTTCCCAAACAGCGTAACAGTCGTGATGAGAACGCAAAGATCAAGCAAGGTGAGACGCCGCAGGGCTGGGAAGACAACCCGGCCAGGCGTTGCCAGAAGGATACGGATGCGCGGTGGACAAAGAAGCACGGCAAGAGCCACTACGGATACAAGAACCACGTGAATATTGACCGTCGTCACAAGCTGGTGCGGCGTTACCAGGTGACGGACGCGGCAGTGCATGACAGTCAGGTCATTGAGGATGTCCTCGATCCAGACAACACGGCATCAGATGTGTGGGCAGACAGCGCCTATCGATCGGCACAGATCGAGGCAAAGTTGGCGGACAAGGGTCTGAAGAGCCGGATTCACCGCAAGAGCCACCGTAACAAGCCACTGACCAACCGGGAGATGCAGGGCAACAAAACCCGTTCGAAGGTCCGGGCTCGTGTGGAGCATGTCTTCGGTGCTCAGAGTAACGACATGGGCGGGACGCTGGTGCGCAGCATCGGGCTGGCGCGGGCCAAGGCGAGGATCGGCCTGAAGAACCTGACCTACAACATGCGCCGTCTGGTTCACTTGGAACGTCTCGCCATGGCTGGCTCCCCATGAGTTTTGCAGGAGGAGTCTGTCTGGAGTTTGGATTTGAAGAAAGATTACCCCGCGAGAGCGCGGTAATCATGATAACCGCCGTAAAAGCGCTTCATGGCCAGGCTAATAATGGCCTACAACTAACGGGTCAGAACCGTATTGTTAGAGGTGCCCATATATCAATGTGAAATAATCGCGCCACGCTAACCTTAATGCATCGATAATCCGTCCGCCATGGTGATGGAAGCGTAGGAGAAGAACCGCTGATTGCTCAAATTCGTTCGACCTAGAGGGAGGAAGCTTGATGTCCAGAATAGTCGCTTTGCTGATTGGATTTTGTTCAATGATTACTTTTGCAGGTTCGGCCGCTGCTGCGGATCTGACAGACGAACAGATAGAAGACCTGGTCCGACAGTCCTACCGCTTTGTTGCGATGTACAATGTCAACAACAAGTTCGCGATGGATCCAAATAATCCAACGAGTACGGATGGCTGGAACCGGGTCAAGGCAAACACCACGCTTGTCGATCACACGATGAAAGCCATCGCGCGGCCAAACAATGACACCCTCTATATCGGGGCCATGATCGACGTCACGAAAGAACCGATTATTCTGGACGTTCCGGCTTTTGATTCGGTGTATGTTTCGATGATGGTGACCGGCTACGATCACTACGTGAACATACCTCTATCGACGCAGAACGGTGATTTCGGGGAACCGACCAAAATCCTGTTCTATTCTGAGCGCACCCCTGGCTACAGCGGAGAGCCTGTTGAAGGTGTTGAGCATATCTTCGAGGCAACCGGTGATTATCTGAGCGCGGTAATGCGTGTCATGCCCCATGCCGATGAACCGGAGCGGATGGAACGCAACCTCGCCGCAATGGAAGCAGTAAAGGTTGTTCCTCTTTCCGAATATCTCGGCAAGGACAAGCCTGAAGCAAAGGAAGTTGTCTTTCCTGATTTTGGCGCCAGCGATTTCGACATATTCAAGAACAACCTGCTTGAGGTCATGCAGTTCGTTTTCAATCACACAACCGGAGCGTGAATGCGTCATTGCTTAATTGAGGATCGTTGAGTTGTCGTACCAACAAGTTTTGATCTGTTTGTGAGCCAGTCGTCTCTTGGGCAGCTGCCGGTTTCCCTGTTGCAAGGACGCAACAAAACAGCCCCATAGCCAAAAACCTTAGGAGTGTGCTGAATTTCATTATTGGCCGACCTGCCGCAGCTTCGATACGATCTCTTCAGGCTTGTCTCGCTTTCCAGTCATCTCCTGGTCCTCCAGTTAGGCGGATAAATCTATCCCGTTTGGTGGACTACTTTAGAGGAGGCACTCCAGTCCAACCGTGTCTTCCGCTCCTTTGAGGACATTGTCGCCCTGTCATGTCAGACCTGGAACAACCTCGTCGACCAAGCCTGCAAGGTCGTGTCCATCGGCTTGCGTGACTGGGCGCATCGCTACTGATCAAAGCCGGTTGGTATCAGTCAATGAAATAGCCAAGCACCTGGGTTTCACGGAGCCCAACAGCTTCAGGCGCGCTTTACATAAATGGTATGGTAGGTCTCCTAAACTTGTTCAGACAGGCGTTGACTTGCCCCGCCCGTCCCTACCCATCAGCGCTGGGACGAGAACGCAGCCGGAGGTACAACAACAGCCTTCTCGGGGACATAGCGGTCGAACAAGTCTATCAAACGAGCCGCCTCGGCAGGGTCGCCGGTGACCTCGACTTCTCCACTCGCGATCAAATCGTTTGGCGTTGCTAGGCTCAAGTAGAGCTTTACCCAAGTTTCCCCGGACATCGCGAGCGTTATGTCGGGTTTACGGTAGTGCTCATCAGGTGAGAGGACAAACTCCGCGACTGCGCGGCGAATATGCAAACCGGCGCTACTGCTGTCCGCGAAATCAAAGCGTAAGACCTTGTCGGTCTTACCACTCTTTTCCGGGTCGATACGGACGCGGAAATAGTTTAGGAAGGTTGTTGGCGATGCGCCGATCGCTTCCGGCGGCGGCGGGATGAGGCGTGGGATGGTAACTTTGCCTTCAAGAGCCAGGGCTTGCGACATCAAGTGCCCACGATCGTTCGCACCGGTTGACACATACGCCATCCGGCGCAGTGCTTCTGCTTTAGTCTTGCGCACCTCCTCGTCCTGCGGATCAAGCCGGTAGAGGTAATTCACCAGCTGCGCTGCCCATGCGTACTCCTTTTTGTTTAACGCATCTGTGGCGGCTGCCAGAACCTTATCGCGTCCGCCCAAGAGAGGTACAATGCGCGAGGCCTCGTCCTGCGGAGACACCGGCTTCAGGTTGGCAGCGTCGTTATCGTACCACCCCACACATTGATAGTATATCGCTGGCGGATAGGTTGAGATTTCCCCGTAGTTTTGCAGGTTGTTCAGGAATCTCATCCAGGTACTTCGGAAATCGCACCAGATGCCTGAGTTCATCGGGGCCTTTACCGCCGAGAATGCCACGTAGCGTCTGATCCAGGACAAAGCTCGCGCCATCCATATAGCCTTCAATAACTTTGTACACTTCATCCTTACCGACAACAGGCCGGCATCCGGCGGAGATTAGTACTTCAGGCTGAAGATCACGGTTGTGTTTCAGACCTGCAATCCATTCGCGGGGATCGCGGAAGATGTCACCCCGCAACGAATACAGCTGCGGCGGACTTGACCAAAGCATAGTAGTGAGTAGAATCTTCCGTTCGGGAAGCCAGACCGTTGTGTGAACTTTGTCATCGGACCCGTATTTAGTGAAGAACTGCATCTTCACGCCTAGCACTGTCATTTCCTGTCCGTCTTCAACGGGTGTGTTGACAGGCAGAAATGCAGACTCGGGCTTGGTCAGGTTGGTGGGCACAACATAGGCATCCGGGACCCTTGTCCGGCATGTAACCATTGAATTGTATCACCGCACGCGCGGTGATGTACGGCCCGATCTCCGGGAAATAAGCAGGGGCGCCGCCGGCATTTTGCTCCACCACGGCATTCAAATTTGGATGACCGATGATCGCAAGATCCGTATTGCCTTCCGCTAGGACGCCAGCCCCAAAACAGGTGTGCGAATGACCATAAATAATTGCCTTCACCGGCTTGTCGCTTACCGTGCGGAGAGCTTCGAACATCAGCTCGCCGTCGTGCTTCGTGTCGCCTGTGTCGAAAGCGATTAGCCCTTCGTCCGTTTCGATGATGGTCATTGGAGCCAGGCCATAACCGCCGAAAACCCATATTCCGTCTGTGGGCTTTTCGATTGTTGGCTTGAGCCAGACGACCTTCTCAACACCTTCAAGGAGCTTTTTATTGGTGATTGCCCCGTTCGGCGCGGTCACTAACTCGACCGGTGCGCCCATATAGGCGTCAATCTGCGCTGTCGACGAAGCGACATCCCTGGTGGCTGCAGCTTGAGCAAGAACCGGGCGAACAAACAAATCCCCGCCCGCGGCCGGCATTGCAGCCACTGCTGCAGATGAGAGAAGCACTTCTCTCCGGTTGGGTCTAGCTGACATGCTGCATTCCTTTCGGTTAAATCCCAGGTGCTGACTCTTTCATTGGTACATCGATGTCTACTCAATCTTTTCAGCAACTGGCGGCTTCCAGTTTTCGAACTTTTTCATCTCGGGAGCATAGAGCCGCATAGTGGGACCGATTTCATAACTACCGCGTTCAATTGGTAGCCAGTTGTCCTCGGCTATACCGTCAGGTTTGTCTGCTGCAATTGCGATGGTAATCCCACCATCTTTGTCGAGTTCCATACCACCATTGAGTCCTACGCTGTATTTTTTCCTCTCATTAGGAATGAAAAACCCGTTCTCAACATCATAAAGCGTAATTGACCAGAATGCCTTGGCCGGTGGCAATTCTTCTGCAGTCATCCGGATGATGTAATCATTTTCCGCAGTCATGGGCTGACCATCAGAGCTTGCGATTGCAGGATAGATCACTTCGGTTGCCGGCAGACCGATAGGCCCGAAGATTGACTGGAAGGTGAGAAGGTCGCCAGAAATCTCGCCCTTTGTCTTGAACAAGTTTTAGCATGTTCGGTCGAAAATCGGGTTGGGTCGCCCGTGCGAGTTCGCTCTGTGCAACGCGTTCTGCAACTGCGCGAATTGCCTTGCCGTCGATCTTGGCGACCTTGTCCGGATCGAAATCTTGTCCCGGAACCACACCGAGTGCCGCATATATATCCAGCACGCTCTTGTCGATCGGATCTGCGGGATCAAGCGTGGTATGGTTGAAAACAAACTGCATCACTTCGAGCAAGTTGTTCTCGAATATGTCAAAGTCGCTACCGATATCAGGAAAGGTAACGTCTTTTGCTTCAGGCTTGTCTTTGCCCTGATATTCCGAAAGTGGGAGGACCATTATATCCTTCATCGCCGCTAGGTTGCGTTCCATCCGCTCCGGCTCATCAGCGTGCGGCATCACGCGGAAAATGGCACTCACATAGTCGCCCGTCGCTTTGAACGTGTGCTCAACCCCTTTGATCGCTTCACCGTCATAATTGGGCGTCCGTTCACTGTAAAAAAGCACTGTCGTCGGTTTGTCGAAATCCCCTTTTTGTGTCGACAGCGGTACGTTCACGTAGTGATCATAGCCAGTCACCATCAGCGACACGTACACGGAGTCGAATTTAGGAATCTCGACGATAATCGGCTCTTCGGTGACATCGACTGCCACAGTGATGTAGAGCGTATCGTTATTCGGCCGAGCAATAGCCTTCATCGTGTGATCGGTCAGCTTCGTATTGGCCGTAACCTTGTTCCAGCCGCCCGTACTCATCGGATTCTTTTCATCCATTACCATCTTGTTGTTGACGTTATACATCGCCACAAAGCGGTAAGATTGGCGGACAAGATCTTCCATTTGCTCGTCGTTCATCTCAGCCGCTTTCACAGTGATGGAGCTGGCAAATATTGATAACGCCAGGATACATCCAATTATATTCACCAATTTTAAAAATCTTGATATCATGATTTAGTCTCCATTCTTTTTCCAGAAAGCGTCTGAATAAATCAGATCTATCAGTCTCAGTCTGAATTTTTATAAGATCTTCCATTAATCAGACCTTTGAGCACATTTGCGCAGGCCGATGGACGTGATCTTCCATGGTTGAGCGTTATTGAGCTTCGCTGGCTGGCCAGAAGCCTTCTCTAACCCTTCACTCTTGGCTTACTGAGCTTTTGCTCCCTTGCGGTCGTATGCACCAAACAGAGAGGGGTCGAGACCCTTCCGATCAAAGATGCCCTTCAGTGCAATGTTGGCGATCTGAGGACCGTCACCCGTCATCGTCACCCACATCAGATGATCTACGTTGCCCGGCCCCTCCTGGTGAAAGGAAGCTCCTGCCGGTCCCATCGTAATGTGTTCATTGCCATCTATATTGTCGTAGTCATAATAATGCAGATGGCCGGCGATAAACGTATGGTTGCGGCCTTTGAGCAGAGCCTGAACTGACTTGAAGCTCTCCGATGGTTTTTCCCAGGCAGGCTCGTGAAGGAAGACGAAAGTCCAGCGCACCTCGGGATGTTGCGCGAGTGCATTCTTGATAAATGTCACCTGGCCATTACCAAACTCAACCGGCTTTGCCAGACCCGCGACGACTGACTCATCGGACATGAACTCGGCCAGCATGGCCTTTGCCTTTTCAGGGTCTTCCGTCTGAAGCTTGTTATAAAGATCGAGCTTTTCCTTGATCCCTGGGGGGGGTTCGCGGGGGGGATCCTCACTGTCCAGAACCAGGAACAAGGTATTGTTGTATACGAAGTGGTAGTAGGTGGATCCATAGCGCTCCCGCCAAACCTGCTGTGCGGTCTTGTTTGAGATATCGTGATTGCCAGGTGTCCGGAAAAACGGGATGCCCAAGTCCTTCAGCATGCTGTCGGCCTCATCCCACTCGGCATTCAGTTCGGACTTGTCATCACTGTAACCTTCGATGAGATCGCCGACATTGATGACGAACTCCGGCTGCAGCAGCTTAAGCTGATCGATCGCAATCTTGAACGTTCCTTCCACGTTCGCGCCTCCGGTACGATCGCCAATGACGACAAACTGGAAACTGCCAGCATCATCCTTGAACTCTTCGGATGTCCAGGGCTTTGCGCTCGGGAGCGCCTGATTGTCATAGGTAAATTCGGCAGACATAGCGGGGCCGACGCTGACCCCAATCGACAAGGCGAACAGCAAGGTAGAAATGATCCCAGTTCGTTTTTGTATCATCGCAAACTCCAAATACGTTTGAAACTATAGGTAGAAGATAGCATCGCCGACCGGCAGTAATCTTGACTCAGGTCAAGACAAACCAATCACATCACGACAAACTGCCGTCCTTCTTGAAATGAAAGGCCGAATCGTAATACCAACGTCCCTCACAACTGACCTGTATGCGGCCACCCCCCCAGCATAATGGTCTTCCGGTGGCCGTGCGGCAAGCCCATCCGCAACCGCTCACCCTTGCGACAACGGCCGTGGCTGTGGGTCATGTTGGTGGCCGTCCACGTCTCATCCTTTGCCCGAAAGGCAATTGCCAAGCAAATGCCCAGCGGGGATGAACAGCAATCGCTCGGGATCAAGTCAAGCTGGCCATCGAACCAGGCTCGACGCTGCCTCAGGATGTCGGGGCGGTCCTGTTCGCTCGCGTGGCCAGTCTTTTGCGCTTAATGCCGTGTCGAACGAAGAAGCGATTCAGCGACGTTCTCGAGACCGTCAGACCGACTTCAATCAATGCTGCCTGCAGTTCATCCAGCGTGATGTCCTTGCGCGCTTCCCAGATGGGCAGAATCTCATCACGCCGCTGCTCGACACGCTGGGAGCGCATGTCGCCACCCTGGGGCTTGGGCGCAAAACTGCCGGTATCGCGTCGTTGCGCAACCCACCGGATCGCGGTCGACGGCGCCACACCAAAGCGGCCAGCTGCTGCCCGGCAACTCATCCCCTCATCAACAGCAGCAAGCACCCGCCTGCGCAAATCCATCGAAAGTGGCTGACCCATTCATGCTGGCCCCCATTTCCAGCCAGCATGCTGAATCAGATGCGTTTCACCAAGGGACTCCCTCGCGATTCAGGCAGGTCGAAAACCGCTCTAACCTTCTACTGCCTATCGAAGCACACGTTTTGTCGCGAACGGATTGGTTTTGATTGATTCATATCAATGCAGACAATTTCAACAATATTCAAACTGCACCAACTGTCGACGATAAGCGATTAAGTTACAGGGAGATGAATAATGATTGACGTGAGAAACCTAAATTTCCGGCGATTTGCCCTGACATCAGTGGCGATGCTAGGGATAGCAGCACTTTCGCCATCGGGGGCTTATGCTGATGAGGCCTTTGCGAAAGAATCGCTCAAGAAAATGTCCGATTACCTTGCGTCTCAGCAAGTGATTTCTTTCGATTATGACTCCAATCTGGAAGTCGTGACGAAGGAAGATCAAAGAATTGGATTTTCCAGTTCCGGCACAGTTATTCTCAGCCGGCCAGACAAACTTCGCGCCACTCGGGTTGGAGGATTTGTCGATGTCGAGATGATGTTTGATGGCAAAATGCTGACACTATCCGGCAAAAATAAAAACCTCTACACTCAGGTTGAAGAACCTGGAAGCATAGACAGACTAGTAGACGAGCTTCGTTATAAATATGGCCGACCACTCCCAGGCGCTGATTTTCTGATATCAAATAGCTATGAAGAGTTGATGAGCGACGTAACGGACGTCAAGGATATAGGAAGCGGCGTCGTTGGTGGGGTTGAGTGCAATACTTTCGCATTCAGAACTGAGAAAGTTGACTGGCAAATTTGGATCGCCCAGGGCGAACAGCCCTATCCTTGCCGGTATGTTATCAGCACAAAAGACGTGAAGTTGTCACCACAGTACGTCATCCAGGTACGGAACTGGCAGACTGGCGGAGCGGTATCAGATGCCGACTTCACGTTCAGCAACTCGACCAATGCTACGAAGATCGAACCAGGCGAATTGCGTGAAAACCTGCCAGACAATTTCAAGATGGGAGAGAAATAATGAGCGTTTCGAGGACTGTTAAAATTGCCGTTGCGTTGTTGCTTGCTTTTGGTTTTGCAAAGACGTCTGAGTTTGTGTCGCCATCCGGCAAGCAAGGTTTCATTTCAGAAGCACACGCTGTCGTCGGTCGTCCATTAACTCCAGTTAGCGTAGCCGGCGTGGCTCGGCGTACAGCCCGGCGTACAGTACGCCGTTGTGCAGCCGGCATTTACTATTGTTAGGCGTCTAAAACCCAAACCTGCACTCGCTAGATGACCGATCGGATCTTGCCATTGGGTCGCTATCATCCGGTGAGTGTGGAGGCGGAGTTGCCAAACGTGAGACGGCAATGACTGAGTATAAGCTGGGGAGAGACCTTGCCAGCTCAAACTTCAACATAGTGGTATCCGTGGAAGGGAGATCCTCTGCGAGTTACCTCTTGTTTGAACAAATATGAGGAAACAGCTTCATGAACTTTTTTAGCCGACTAACCTCAACGGGCGCCTTGAAGGCTGCCTTGTTGGTTGCTGCGGCGTTTATGTATACAGCTCCTGCCCAAGCACAAATGGCCTGTCAGATTAGTTTGGAGTTCACGAAAGGGGGGTTTGTCGTTGGCGGTTCAGGTGGCAGCGGCACTCTTAGCTGCGACGGAAAGAATTACCCCCTTAGAATTGGAGGTCTTAGAGCGGGCCTGGTGATCGGGTTGTCGAGAGTAAACCTCTCAGGAGAAGTGCGAAACCTCAATGAAATTTCGGATATTGAGGGGGCGTATTCAGGTGTCGGAGCCTCTATGTCTATAGGAGGTGGAGCTGACAATCTTGTTGCTAAAAATGCAAAGGGTGTACAGCTGGTTCTAAGAGGAACCCAAGTTGGCCTTGAGGCTTCACTGGACTTATCAGGGTTGTCGATTAGCCTGAAGTAGCGCCTAATACCAGCCGGCATTGATCAGTACCGATGTGCCCAGTCACGCAAGCCGATGGACATGATCTTCCAGGGCTGGTCGATGAGGTTGTTCCAGGCCAGACATGACAGGGCGACAATGTCGTCGTAGGAGCGGAAGACCCGATTGGACAACCAGTTGTCACGCAGGTAGGACAAGTGAATCATAAAACCCAAAATCCGGACAGGTTTTTGCGGGCCTCCAAGTGCTCGGGATAAAGATCAAGGTGGTTATCAGGACATCATTGATGCCGCCTGCAACGCCTGGAACAAGCCTGATCTCGCAGTCCACCGTCATCACATCAATTGGAATGCGCAAATGGCCGCATACAGGTCAGTTGTGAGGGACGTTGGTATTACAATTCGGCCTTTCATTTCAAGAAGGACGTTAATTTGTCGTGATCGTGATTGGTTTGGTTATTTGACCTGAGTCAAGATTAGCTGCCGATCGGCGTTGCTATCTTCTCCTTATAGTTTCAAACGTATTTGGAGTTTGCGATGATACCAAAACGAACTGGGATCATTTCTACCTTGCTGTTCGCCTTGTCGATTGGGGTCAGCGTCGGCCCCGCTATGTCTGCCGAATTTACCTATGACAATCAGGCGCTCCCGAGCGCAAAGCCCTGGACATCGGGAGATGCCAGCTGAGATTGCAATTGAGTTCAAAAGGAATGATACCATGCGTTTAATACCAACTCTGGTCCAGGTGGCGTTGTTCTTGGCAGCCCTTATTACGCCGCTTGCAGTAGCGGGTGCCGATGAGAAACTCACTGCCGCCGAGGCGAAGGAAATCGCCAAGGAAGCATTCCTTTGGGGCATGCATCCGGTCGCGATCTATCATCTGCGCTACAACTACGCGCAGAATGAACTGAACCCGCATGCTGCGGGCATTAACCGCTTGAGCTGGAACCGCGCACCGCTGAAAGCTTTGCCGCGCGTCGCCACGACACCCAATGCCACTACGCTCTATGGCGTTGGCATGTTTGACCTATCACAGGAACCCGCGGTCATTATTGTTCCCGAAATAAAGGATCATTATTGGAGTATCCACCTTCACGATAACTACGCCCGCTGGTGGCACATGATCGGCAGCCAGTTCAATGCGCCCGGCCCCGTTCGGCGTTTGCTGATCGGCCCGAACTGGAGCGGCAAGCTGCCCGAAGGGTTCGTCGGGGCCGATATCGTGCAGTCTCAGTCCGACTTCGCCGGGGTACTAGCACGTGTCGCCCTCACCGACGACACCGCGGAAGAACTCAAGACTGTCAATGGCATCCAGGACCGCATCACGGCCATGTCGCTAAGCCAGTGGATTGCTGCTGGACGCAAGGAGGTGAGGGCTGAGGATGTGCCGCTGACCAAAGCCGACTATCCCACCTATCCTGGGATGGAGAAGGTCCGTGAACCGGGCAAGCTCACCGGCGTGGAGTTTCTGCGATGGGTCAGCTTGGTGCTGAACGATCCCAGCTTCACCAAACAGACCGATAGCCATCGTGAAGTTACCGCCTTTGCGCGGTTCGAGCGCCTTGGACTCAAGTCCGGCACGCCCTTCGATCCCGCCGGATTGACACCCGAGATCGCGGCCGCGGTAGAGGCCGGGATAGAGGATGGCAAGAAGGAAGTGCTGGACGGGATGGTCGCGAACTTTACCGAAGGCCAAAATGGCTGGAAGTTCGACAACGACCTTGGCTACAAGGATACCAACTGGCAATGGCGGGCATGGGCCGGGTTGCAGGCCGTTCTGGCCCCCGTTCCGTCCCGGTCACACACGTCCGCAAACTGTTGGGACGACTCCGATGGCCGGCCTCTCTCGGGCGAGCACCGCTACACGATTACCTTCGACCTGAACAACCTGCCTCCGGTCACCGAGTTCTGGGAAATGCCGCTCTACGATACCGAGGGCTATTTCTACGATAATCCGATCGACCGCTATTCGCTCAACAGCTTCATGCTCGAGCGCGGCAAGCTGCACACCGAGAATGACAAGCTGGTGATTTACGTCCAGCACGACGAGCCGACGGATCCCAACCAGCGCCGGAACTGGCTGCCCGCACCAAAGGACGGCTTCCGCTTCACCGCCCGCTTTTACGGCGCAGCCACGCCGCTGATCGACGGCAGCTACGACATGCCGGGTGTGGTGCGCGTGGACTGAGAGATGAGGATTTTTCCCGGTGGTGCTGATGCGCTCCGAAGATTTTCCGAATCAAGATGAACGGAGAGACAACATGCGAATCCAAGCAGCTTTGACTGTCACAGCAGCGATCATCGCAATGGCGATCGCTCTCGGTTCCTCGGCGATGGCCGACGGCTCTCCCGAGGTAACGGTTCGGAATTACGTCCGTGCGGAGACCGACCTCCAGATGCGGAACTATGTCGAGAACATGGACGCGTTTGGGCGATTCGCTCACCTTAGGCAGGCTACCGATGTCACCAGCAGGGACACGATTCGTCCCAACCGGGACACGCTCTATTCCTGGTCGGTCTTCGACGTGACCTCGCCGCTGACCATCGGCCTGCCCGACCCGGGAGATCGCTACCAGTCGTTGATGATCGTCAATCAGGACCATTCGATATGGTCAAAATACGGACCGAAGGAGGTTGTCCTCGATCAGGAGACCGTCGGGACGCGATACGCGCTTCTCCTGCTCCGGACCTTTTTTGATCCAAACGACGAGGAGGACGTGAAGGCAGCCCACGCGCTGCAGGACGCGGTCACCGTGCAGCAGGCTGACAACGGCAAGTTCGAGTATCCCGGCTGGAACAAGGAGGAGGTCGAAGCGATGCGGGACAAGATCAATGTCGTCGCCGCCCTGCTACCGGATAACACGAAGACGTTTGGCCGTAAGGAAGACCTCGACCCGATCTACTGGCTACTCGGCGCCGCCGGCGGTTGGGGCGGGTTACCGGTGCAGGACGTCGCCTACGACAACGGTGTTCCCGAGAAGAATGATGGCAAGACCCCCTATGCCCTGACGGTCAAGGATGTGCCGGTGGACGCCTTCTGGTCAGTGACCGTCTACGACGACAAGGGGATGCTCATCGCCAATGAATACGATGCCTATTCCTACAACAGTGTCACCGCGAAGAGGAAGGAGGACGGCAGCGTCACCATCCATTTCGGGGGCGACCCGGACCAGGACAACTTTATCCCGATCATGCCGGGCTGGAACTATATCGTCCGCATGTATCAGCCGCGCAAAGAGATCCTCGAGGGGACTTGGAAATTTCCGGCACCGGAGCCGGTGACACCGTAGGCCGGATCCCGCAATGCACGACAAATGATAGACCAGAAAGAAGAAAGACCAATGAGAAAGATGATGCCTCATCTCATGGCCCGGCGCGCGATCGGGACTTGCCTTGCAATCTTGTCCATTGCTTTCGCCTCAAACGCCCATGCCCAGGCCGAAACCGTCATCGTCAATGTAGAAAACTTCGTCAGAGCGGAAACGGCCGCCCAATTCGATCGGATCGTGGAAACTGCCGGCGAGGTCAATCGCTTCTTTCATTTGCGCGAACCGGCGCCGCTGGACAAGCAGATCGTCATCCGCATGAACCGGGACACGATCTACAGTGGGGCGGTGGTGGACATCAGCAAGGGCGCCACGCTCATCGTGCCTGATGCGGGAGACCGCTACATGTCGATCATGGTGGTCAACGAGGACCACTACGTCAACAAGGTCATTCACGGACCGGGCGAGCATGAGTTGACCGTCAAGGAACTTGGGACGCCCTACGTGGCCCTGGCCGTTCGAACCCTGGTTGATGCCTCCGATCCAGCCGACATCCGGAAGGCGAACGCCTTAGAGGACCAGTTGAAGATCGAAGCAGCGTCCGCGGAGGCCTACACCCACCCGGACTATGACCAGCAAAGCTACAAGACCACCTACGACGCCCTGCTTGTGCTGAGTTGCGGCGTTGCAGAACAAGGTGCCGACGCCACCTTTGGGCGCAAGGAGGATGTAGATCCGATTCGCCACCTGCTGGGAACGGCGTGGGGCTGGGGGGGCTTGCCGGAAGAAGAAGCCTATTACCTGAACGTCGAGCCCAATCTCCCGGTCGGTGCCTACCAACTTACCTTTCGCGATGTCCCGGTCGATGCGTTCTGGTCGGTCACCGTGTACAATAAGGACGGTTTCATTGATCCCAACGATCAGGATGCTTACAGCGTGAACAGCCTGACCGGGACTGCCAATGACGACGGGTCCTATACCATCCACTTTGGTGGTGATCCCGAAAGCGTCAACAATCTGCCGATTGCCGAGGGCTGGAACTATTCCGTGCGCTTTTACCAGCCGCGAAAAGAGATTCTCGATGGAAGCTGGAAGTTCCCGGAGGTGAAACCTGTGGCATCAAAGTAGCAGATCATCGGGTGAGAACGACAGAACCGGAAAAGGAGAATTGGGATGATGAAGATGCTGACAATGAAGAGCCTATATCGAGCCCTCGTGATTACAATGTGCGGCATAATGATCACCGCCCTTTCGCCGGAAAGGTCCACTGCCAAGGATGACTTTGAGAAACAGGTGGAGGACTACATTCAAAAGTTTCCCTACCAGAACACTTATGACTACGCCATACAGCTCACGGGCGGAGATGCCGAAAAGCTGAATAAATGGGGTCAGGCGTCACGGGAGTTGCTTAAGGCCGGTGAGGACAAGATCGTCCGGAGCAACAACGACACTCTCTATAAGACGGCGTTCGTCTACCTCGGGGATGGGCCAGTGGTGCTTCGCTCGGATTCGCCGTCGAAGGAGCGATTCAGCTCGTTTCAGCTACAGGATGACCGGAACGTGAATTACCGCAACATCATCGGTCCGAACGGTAACTATACACTCTACCATGGCGAGAAACCCGAGACCATCACAGGTGAGGCTGTTGAAGTGCCGTCGCTCCTGTCCGCGGTCATCACGCGGATTGAAGTAAAGGACAAGAATGACGCTGCCGACATGGCTGGTGCACAAGCGGTTTTCGACGGCATCACGATTGAAGGGCCGACCATCAGCGAGATGCCCGTGGTTGATCTCCTGAGTGGTTTCGACGAGCAGGTGGCGCAGGAAGCCCACAGGCGAATGGATGAGTTGAAGGGGGTCGTGCCGTTTTCCAAGATGATCGTCGGACCCGGCCAGGAACCGGGCAAGGACATCCCCTATCTCTACCACTCCGCCGGCACCAAGGAAGGCTGGGGCGGACCGTCAACCTCTCACAGCGCCTACGATTCGATGTTTACTGCCGATTCCGGTGAGACCCTCGGAGGCTCGAAGGGCGAATACGTGCTGGTAACTGAGGCGCCTCCGGTCAAAGCCTTCTGGTCGATTACCGTTTATGATTCCACGAGCGGTCGATTGCACCCCAACGACAACAACCGCTACCACATCAACAACACAACCGCCGTCAAGAATGAGGACGGCACCTTCACCTTTCGGTTCAAGGTGAAATGCGAAGACGGCGACCAGAATTGCCTCGACGTTCCCGTCGGGCCGTTCGACGTCGCAGCACGCTATTATCTCCCAGAGCCGGAAATTATAAATGGCGATTGGACGATGCCGAAGCCGAAGCCGATGCTGAAGGGACCCAATTAGAGAAGAGTCAAATCTTAGCTGAACTGCTCGACTTGCCCTCCCCACTCCACCGGAAACGTCTCCAGCACGCACGCCAGCATCACCCCCGGCCTCTGCGTGCCGTCCAGGATCGCCTCGACGATTTCGGGCGCGAGCAGCGTAAGGCGCAGGACGCGGGTCATGTATGACGGCGCGAAGCGACGCATGAGGGACTGACCGACGAGGACGATGTACCCGAGGTACCGACCCAGCCTGTGAGCAGACCCGGTGATCTGTGGCAGCTTGGCCAACACCGGCTGTTGTGTGGCGACGCCACGGTGCTGAAAGGAGGACTTGGCCATGATGGGAACGCAATCGGCACCGGCGCAGCTGTTTTATGACTTCGATCTGGAGTGTCATGTGCCTGACAATCACATGCTCCGCGAGATTGATCGTTTCCTGGATATTGACGGGATGCGGATGAAGCTACGTACCTTCTACAGCCATCTGGGTAGATCCTGCGTTTGGTTTGTGAGGTCGGTTCAGGGTCAGAAGCCGCCATCCATCTCGATATCTTGGATGGCAGGTTTGTCCGCATAGCTGCCGTTGACGGGAAACTGGATGGGTGGCTGGGCACAAAGCAGACTCCCCGAACCTTCTCCCAGTGAGTCCGCTTTCGGGTGTGTAGCAGACATGAGATGATCAGCTGCCTGCAATCAGCCGCTCCTCGAGTTTAGACCAACGCCGTCGCCCTGATACGTTTTTAACGGCGATCGCAACCGCTTTCTTCTGGCCCACGAAAACAACCAGACGTTTGCCTGCTGGGCGTCAGTTCGGGTCAGTCAGCCAATCTGCGATTTGCCACCATCGAAGACCTGCTTCATCTGCTGGGCCCACGGTAACTCCGTCACGGCGATCAGCTCATTCAGTGACAATGCCAGCGGCACTTGCTGTGTGACCAGCCGATGCAGGACATCGGGCGACAGATAGCTCAACCGCATCATCCGGCTGATGAACCGATCTGAAATCCCTTCGGCGTCGGCCAGGTCCTGAACGGTGTTGAATTCACCCGCCTCCAACCGACAATGCGCCTGGAATACAGGTCCAGCACGATGGCCAGATAGAGCCATCCTTCCCGGGTCCAGATGTAACTGATGTCGACACCCCATTTCTGGTCGGGGCCACTACAGCCAAAGTCCTGTTCAAGCAGGTTGGGTGCAACAAGCCCACCATGGTCGCTGTCCGTTGTCTTCCTGTAGCGCCGCTTTTGCAGGGCTTTCAACCCGTTATCGCGCATCAACCGCGCTACACGGTGCCGGCCAACCGGCACACCGTCCTCACACAATTCAACATGCATGCGGGGCGAGCCATATGTCTCCTTACTGACAGGGTCTGTGAGCTACTGCCCGCCGCCCGCTGGAAACATGAATGTGATCCCGAAACGGAAGCCGAAATCATGGGGTCCTGTGTCCGGGCTTACAGCCCACCAACGCGCGCCTCCAAAAAGGCTGATGGGTTGATTGCCGATCGCGGCGACCTTGCTGACGCCCAGGTTGACCGGCACAGACCATTCATCACTTGTCCAGTTGTAGGTGGTTTCCGTGTTTATCGAGAATGTCCATGCAGTCGCTGTGGTATACGCCACAAATGGCTGCATGAAGGTACTGCTGATGTCTTTAGTCCTGTCGCTGCCTTCAAATGACCAGATGTGGTTCGCCAGCGCGCCCACGGTCAGTGGCCCCGTTTGCTTAAGCACAAGTGCGGTCGGGCCTGCGCCCCACTTACCTGCACTCAGCAACAACTCGGTGCCTGTGGGCAGCAAGACCACAGGTCCAGCCCCCCATATGATGCCGCTCGGCCCGACTACCTTCGGCGTGAAGAACAGACTTTGTACCGTATCGCCCAGCCCGAACTGCTCACCCGAGCCGGGGAATATCTCGTCCTGGTAGACGATCGGCACGATGGTACGCGAGATCATGTTCCAGTCATCATTCAACGAGATGGGCATCACAGGCTGCACGTTGAACAGCAGCCTGTCTCCGGTCTCGCCCGGTCCGATATGGGTGTCGTAGTTGCCCTGGATCGGAACGCTGATGAGCGACGCAATCGGGTTTGACAATTGCTTTGCCAGGTCTTGCGCATCGTCAGCCAGTGCCGGGCCACCAGCCCACATTGCCACAAGCACTGGAGCAAGCCATGCCGCACGTAAACCAAGTCGGGCTCGAAGCCTGTTGAACGAATTAAACATCTCGTTTACCTCTCGTCTTTGTCGCAGCCTACTTGGAGGTCGCAAACCTGGGGTCCGCCTGCAACGGCACAGCCGCCGAGAAGAATACCGCGTCGCCTTCCATCCTATATTTGGCATCCAACTCGTGATACCATCGCAGGTTCATGCTCAGGGCACGGTCTCCGAGCGGCAATGTCATGCCGGCCGACGGGCCTATTGCCGTGACGCGCCCTTTGAAGCCTCCCAGTTGGTTGATCAGCGTCTGCTGTTCAGGTGTGCCACCACTATCGCCGGTCAGTTGCTGATAATGATAGCCGACCACGCCGAGCGACATGCCATTGGCGAACAGCTTCGATGCCGCGAACTCTAGATGTAGCTCGGTGCCGCTCTCATACCCAGTGTCGAGGTTCTCGCCATTGAAGGTAAAACCGAGAGCTGCCGAAATCTCAAAGCCGGTTACCATGTCGAGATAGGTTCCCGCCCCAGTCAGGTCGAAGGCCCAGCGGTTGAACCCGAGATTAACCAGGTCATCCTCGCCATAGGAGCCGATCGGCACATTGAGCAAGCCCCCCAGCTGCCAATGGAAGTTCCCGCTGTGCCACCCTAACGAGGCAACCAGGACTGGATCACCGATCTCAAAGTCATCGTCAGAGGTGGCAAAACCCACAATCGGATTGCCATTAGGATCCAGAACGTTACCCGCCGCGCTGACTTCCTGCCAACCGACGGGAAGGGTCAGGCCGACAGCAAGCGTGCCACCGAGGAATTGTACCGGCAACACCTGGAGCGCGGTCATCAGATCAACGACTGCTGTGGCTTCCAAGCCGCCGTCCAGGACGAGCTCGCCGATCGGAAATTTCACCGACGCGGAACCATCATAAACATGAAGGTCGTTGGAAAAGTAGCCACCAGGGCCGGGCATTACGCCTGACAAGTGAGCCCGAGAGCCCAGCAGATAAAATCCCGTGCCGCCCTCCATGGCCGAGGCAGTCTGGACACCCGCAACCATAAGGCCAGCCATCGCAGCCCCGATTGCCACTGCACCTGACTTGCTGCCGCCCATCCATTTCGTAATCATGCTCTCACCCCTCAATTAACATTGCAAACCTGTCGAACCTGCCTGCCCCATTTGCTGAAACAGCTCCAGAAATTCCCCTGAGATCTTATTTTTCAAATATTTATAGCAATGACCCATAAGCTCGAGCATCCGAACGAATCTAGCTCAAGCTCGACTGTGTTTATCAAATTAACCTTACCGATTGCACCAAACAGCACAATACCTTTAAAGAATCGCAGCCTATCCAAACACGACAATTTGCTGGAATTGCCAATTTTTGATGGCTATAGTGAAAATAAAATCTACTTCCTTGCCTATCCGGTTGACTCCCATACCCACTAGATCTAACGTTTTGGTCTTCGCCAATCTGAAGACTTGGATCAATGGCATCCATCACGGCGTCAGTGCCAAGCATCTGCAAGCCTACCTCAACGAGTTCACGTTCCGCTTCTATCCGTTCAACTCGTTCCGCTCACTGCTCGGAATCGCCGGCGGGGCCGCAGCGCCGACCTTCGACGGGCTCTACTCGGGAGAATGGACCCACCCTACATTTAGTGGGTGTGGGTAACAACCGGATAGTAATTACTCACCCCCTTGCCAACGGCCATAATCTCTAAATCCATGTGTGCATGGATCGTGATGATTTGGAAAAGCTGAGCAAGCAGGCACTCGTTGATTTGGTGTTGAAATTGCAACGTCCTTCAAAGACGTCTCGCACGTCCTCCAAACCGCCCTCTACCGATCGTAAGGCCCGCCGGGAGCATGCCAAACCGGGCGGTGCGAAGCCCGGACATCTGGGCCATTCGCGTAGTTTGCATGAGAGCCCGGATGAGATTGTCGATCATCGGCCTGATGAGTGCCCACAATGCCACGGCCAACTTGGCGATGATCTGACGGGGGATGTGGTTGGTGAATATGATGCCATCGAGGTTCCCCTTGAATTCCAGAACGAAGTGCAACACCCCAGACTTGATATGATATCAGGTCGGTTGGAAGAACCAGAGGAGTGTTGCAGTGGAAACATACCGTCATTTGAGCTGTGAAGACAGGGATCAGATTGCCGTTTTACTGGTGGCCGGACATAATAATACATCCATCGCCCGCAGTCTCGGGCGGTCCCCTTCAACGATCAGCCGGGAATTGAAACGCAACTCACTGCAAAGCGGCCGATACTCGGCCCGGATTGCCGATGGGGCCTATATCGTCATTTGAGCTGTGAAGACAGGGATCAGATTGCCGTTTGGCTGGTGGCCGGACATAATAATGCATCCATCGCCCGCATTCTCGGGCGGTCCCCTTCAACGATCAGCCGGGAGTTGAAACGCAACTCACTGCAAAGCGGCCGGTACTCGGCCCGGATTGCCGATGGGGGCTATATGCATCGCCGTCAGCGCAATGCAGTGATCGAACGCGATGAACGGCTTGCACTGTTCGTACGTGACCGGCTTGCCGAAGGCTGGTCCCCACAACAGATATCCGGTTGGCTTCGTTCCGGCGTCGAGGCAGGTTTGCGCACTGTGGCCATGGAGACCATCTATGGCTTCATCTACCGTGCCGGCCAGAAGGCCGATGAACTGTGGCGTTATCTCACACGCCGCCGCAGGACGCGCCGTGCACTGCGTACCAGGCCTTCTCGTGACACCATCAAAAACCGCACTTCCATCCACGAACGCCCGGAAAACGTGAACAACCGCTCACAGATCGGCAACTGGGAAGCTGATTTGATCATCTGCCAGCGCACCAGGCCTGTGCTGGTGCTGCACGAACGCAAGTCCCGTGTAACCCTTGCTGCCAAGCTCACCGGCAAGTCTGCTGCAGAGACAGCCGGTGCAATCATGGCCATCTTCAAAAGACTTGATCCGATATTGCGTCAATCGATCACCTTCGACAACGACACCTGTTTTGCCCGCCACACTGTACTGCGCGATACACTCAGCATGACAACTTGGTTCTGTGATGCCTATGGCTTTTTAGTCGAACGCATCAGCGTGGTTTACTTTTCCTCGTTCTCGGTGATTTCGGTCATCACCTTTCCACGTGCTCCACTGGGTTGCCGAACACCAAGATAGGCGGCGATCGTCAATGCAACATCCACAGTTTCGACACGGCGTTCGATGCGGCCTGAGGGAACGCCTGGGCCCATCCAGATTACAGGCACGTGAGAGTCGTAGCGCCAAGGTGAGCCGTGAGAGCCCGTGACTGATAAACCATCGAATTCGGCAACGAACCAGTGCGGCTCAAACACCACGTATATGTCGCCCGAACGATCCTCGTTGAAATTCGCCAGTACTGCGTCAGTGACCGGAGTGCTTGCCACGGCTCCTGCTCGCAAGTCCTCACTGGACACAGCGTAGGCAATGCCGGGCATTTTGCGCAGTTCCTCTGCCACACCGCGCGCAACCTCGGCCAGATCGAGCCCCTTTGCCGCGATGACGTCCCTGTTTAGATAGAGGTAGGGCTGGAAGAACTGGTCAACCAGCTCTCCCGCTATTCCGAATTTGGTTTTGAGATTAGCAATTGCCTCAGTTCGATCGATATCATCAAAGTTGAAATACTGCCCACCGATCCCATGCGAATTCAGATATCCAGGGGCCTCTGAGGCACCGTGGTCAGCCGACAACACTATAAGTGTTTTGTCTAGTCCAACTGTCTTGTCAACATATGACAAGAGGTCTGAAAGCGTACGGTCCAAGCGGTGCAAATTGTCCTCTGCCTCAAGACTGGAGGCACCAAAGATATGGCCGACGTAGTCCGTTGATGAGAAGCTGACTGACAAATAATCGGTCACGTCATCAGTGCCGATGTCTTCAGTCACAATTAATTCCTTGGCGAAGTCCGCAACGATCTCGTCGCCCGCCGGCGACAGGGTTAAGAAGGTGGTGAAGTACTTCCCATCAACCTTGCCGAACGGATGTGGAAAGGTTCGGCCATAGCCTGGGAAATCAGTTTCCCACTTGGCGTCGTCAGCGTCGCCGAAAAGGTAAGTGGAGGGCTCTGCTCGAAGCTCCCAGGAAGTACCTGCATAGGACTGCGGAAGGCCCTTTGCATTCCAGTCATTCACCCAATCGGGGTAGGCATCCATGTAATAGCTACTTGTTACCATCTGGCTGGCCGCCTTCGAGAACCAGTAGGCTGTGCCTGCGTGTCCCGCCATAGTGATAGCTCCCCGGTCCTTGACCGACACACCGAAAACTTTGGCCTTGGCACCAAGAGACAGTCTGATCTCGTCGCTAATTGTAGTAGTTCGGATACCACGCGGAGACCGGCCCTGTGTCTTGGCAACTTTTTGGGTCGGATCGATTTCTGTTGAAGCGTCGACACCACCGCCGTCCCCCAGCAGCGGATAGTCGCCATCCTCAACATTGTAGACGAGTTCGCCCTTAGCCCGGTCGAGCCAGACATTGGCAACCATGCCATGGATGGCGGGATCAGTTCCCGTGGCCAGGGTGGTATGACCCACAACCGTTTCCGTGTTGGCGTGGCGGTGATGCGCATCGACGTAGAAGGCGCCTTCGTCCAGCAAGCGGCGGAAACCACCCTTGCCGTAGCCCGCTGAATAGCGGTCAATCAAGTCGGAGCGCAACTGATCGACAGTGATCTGAAGCACGAGACGGACAGGGCGGTCCCCTGCCTCCGCCGTGGTTAATCCGACCGCTAGAAGTGCCGCTTTCGAATGAAAGCTGATGGCACGGCACGCCGTTGACAATCCGGATACCGACATACTGAGCAGATAGTATGTCATCAGCAAACATCTTTTTGACATCCGAGTAAAACAGATCGGCAAGCGGCAATGTAATGTCGTACTCTTTAACAATCTCGTTCAGCATGCCATCGGTACTGCCCTTGAAATCGATGCTCGCAACTTCGTTCTTGTCGCGTCGCCAGTACGTCAGTTTCTCTCCATTATACCAGATCGTCACGCCACTCCCGTCATCCCCATGCGCATTTATATTAACGCGATTGGGTCGCTCCAAAAGGACCTCACTTTGGCGTCCTGCCTTGATTTTGACGCCAGACTTGGACACGATATCAAAAAAAGTCATGGATTCGAACGAAAGTGTCTTACTGGCTCCGAGATAATCAGACATCCCCTGCAGAACGCTGAGCGCCTTTTCATCCATTATACCTTTTTCGTCGGCCGCCAAACCTGCTGCTGTATGCAATGGGATGAGCATTGCGGCTAAAGCAAAAAGCGAAATGGACTTACGCGACTGTTTACAATTCACAACACTGGTCATCGTGCTATTCCTTCAATTAGTTGTTCAATCGATTATTGGTGTGAAGATATCAGCGGCGACGCCTGGGGGTTGGTCTTGGTCTGTTATGGTGTTTGCGATGATGATGTACTGTTGCGCGTCTGACGCCTCGGTAGGCTCCATAAGCTACAGCACCTCCAACCACGTAAGCACCTGCTGAATGACAGCAGTAAGCGTCATACGGAGGAAGTGGATGATTATGGCAACAATGAACCAATGTTAGATCGCCCAACATATTCGAGCTCAACGTAGTGTTCACGCTGCTCACGCCCAAGTTAATCGGAGCTGCAGTAGCAACAGACGGCAAATTAACCGTACTCAATCCAATTAATCCAGCGATACCCAAAAGCGGGACACTCACCCGCTTCAAAAATAATAAGGGTTTCGATATAAACTCCAACTTCATAACAACTCTCCTCATCGGTCTTGTTTTGATCACAGCACAATGATGCGTGTTGAAGGGCCGGGTGTATTTGATTTGCGTCAATCGTTGCCTATCCAATCGCGTCAAATTCATAAAAAGGGGGGGGCAAGTTGTTGCAGATACGTCGGAATTTCGGGTGGTGTCACGCTCTATTTCGCATTACCATCAACGATCTGTACACGCGCTAAAGGTCTGTTGCTGCGCCCGGTTGCTGACGGGTTTGTATCTGCCAAGCGGTTCAAGCGGTTGTTGGAGCTTGAACAGCGCAGATATATCTGCAGCTTCTTGATGCCGCGGTTTTCTGTGTCATCATTTACTCCTGGTGGGTGATGATGAGTCAAAAACTTTCCCTTAGAGCCCAACCGGAAATTAAGTTGAGTGATTTCAGCGGATTGTGATTCCTTGAGTTGTTACTGATTCTTGGAGACCTACAATGCCGTGGACTGAAATCACCCGACCTGATTATGACAGACGCGGTTTGCGCTATGCAAGCGATTGTACGGACGATGAATGGGCTGTGGTTGCGCCGTTTCTTTTGCCTGCGTCCAGGGTTGGCCGCCCGCGCAAGCACTCGATGCGGCGGATGTGGGACGCGATTTCCTATATAGCAGCAACCGGTTGCCAATGGGCGATGCTGCCGAAGGATTTTCCGCCTTTCACAAGCGTGCAATATCACTTCTACCGCCTGCGTGATTGTGGTGTGTTGGATGTAATCAATGAAGCTCTTGTGGCGGCCTGCCGGCTGGTTGCCGGGCGTGAAGCCGAACCGACGGCAGCCATCATCGACAGCCAGTCGGTGAAAACCACGGAAAGTGGCGGGATATACGGCTTTGATGCCGGCAAACTCGTGAAAGGCCGCAAGCGTCACATCATCACGGATACGCAAGGAAACCTGCTGTTTGGCCTGGTTCATCGCGCCGACATTCAGGACCGCGATGGCGCGCCTTTGGTCATCGAAGCGGCGTGCGAAACCTGGCCCAGCCTGTCGCATCTGTTTGCCGATGGCGGCTATGCCGGGTGGAAACTGGAGCTGGCCTTGCTGAACAGGCTGGACGATCCCCCGGTCCTTGAAATTGTCAAGCGGCCAAACGCGGCGGTAGGGTTTGTCGTCATCGCCAGGCGTTGGGTCGTTGAACGCACCTTTGCCTGGCTCGGGCGCTGCAGAAGATTGGCAAAGGATTGGGAAACCTCAATATCATCCTCAACCGCTTGGCTGACAATCGCAGCAATCAGACGGCAGACCAGATTTGTGGCAAAGACAATGAAATCATGGGCGTAGTTTTGAGTTCAGACTCTTAGAGCATGTTTCACTTAGATGGAATCGTTTGACCGGTTTTCTGCGTTTGCTGGCAAGGCACGGTTGCCGCCGTGGTCTGGTTGACCACAAGGGAGCCGTAACGCAGTCCAGCGGGCGCAGTAAACCGGCCTTCGGTGGACCAAATCAGCCCATCGGCGTTGTTGCAAAGCTTGCCCGATGCACCACATCGCGCTGCGCTTTGCGCCTAGCCGAGTGAACTGATTTGATTCCATCAAACGCTTCCATCTAAGTGAAACATGCTCTAGGGCAATCGCTTTAATTTGTTCCGTAGGCGCTGATGTTAAATCAATTGAGACAGTTCGGTTGGGCGGGTAATGCGATCATCACGAGGCCAAACCTTTGGCCAGGCAAAGCACGGCATCGATATCGAAGAGACCACTGACCCTCAGCCTGTGCCCCGAGGCCAGAGCTATCTCAATCTGACCGGCACCGTCGGACGGCTCCTGGGCCGGAGGCAATCGATCTGGCTCAATCTCAACTGGCAGGAATGCCGCAACTTCCCGGCCAGGACAAAACCGTGGATCGCAGCGCCAGGAATACATCCTATTGGCGTTGAGACCATGGCGACGGGCAACCTCCGAAACTGAAGCACCCGGTTCCATAGTCTCCGCCACAACCCGACGCTTAAAGGCCGTCGAGTAGCTTCGCCGCTTGCGTTTGCCTCGGTTTGCCAAAAGATGTGTCCACGTAAATTAGGCGGACACGATCATCCGCTATCACGACCAGACTCTCACGCCAGCAGCAGCGCCATCAAGGTCGGGTTCGGCGGACGCTTACATTTACTCGCTAATGGACATTATCTCTCACTACCGTTCAAAGGCAGAGCGGGTTCACCGGGCGCTTACAATCAATCAGCCAAAATCGGGTAGTTCACAGTCGACTAGATAGCCCGGCTGGATAAGTCCAGACATCCGGTCGGACTGCAGTGTTATTGCCTGGCGTTCAATTTGTGATCAATGCAGCTGCGGTAATAACCCTTCATTAGCGCCACAAATCGTGGGGGACAACACTCACTCAACCGTCCATCGTGTTTCGTAGATCAAATTCGGGTTGGGATTTATAACTGACCAGCCGATAAAGGTCCCGTAAGGGTGATCAATCTGATACCGACTGCTCATCAGAGCCGGCGGCGCACTTCTATCAACAGGATAGGATACAAGACTGTACGTTTTATAGGGTCGGTCCGCAGGAAACAGCATCCAGACAGATATCAGGTCGGTCTTGGTGTGAGTTTTAAATGGAGCCCTCACAGTAGTTGGAAATTCGGTAATAAGCTCCACATCCACAGAGACAGCTTCCCCCTTGGGCACGCGCGACAGATTATATTCAAATTGGTAAACTGTGCGAGGTTGACCTTCATATTCTATCGGTTGCGCAATACGAGTGATAGTGCCCCGAAACGAATGCTCTGATTGCCTGAACGAAACATCCGGAGCCACCATCGGAGCTGTAAACACTACTACCCCATCTCCATTATATGACTCGGTGAGTTTCATGCTAATCCGGTCACGAATGTAAACTTGCCCGCGATGCTTCGGGTCATCTTCATCCGGTTGCCAGTTTCGGAGATCATATATGCGGCTATGGCTAAGTATCTCGACGCCATCCAGATTAACCAGAGAAGGTTCGCTCTTTTGTCTAATTTCTTCACCAGCCCAGTTTGAAACAGGATTCGAAGTAGCTAGTGAAAGTATTCGGCTAATGTCGGGATCTCCGAATTTTATAGCATCAATCACCACAGATTGAATTTCCGATTTTTTGTAGAGTTGGTAAACTTGTAATGGTGTTAAAACAAAAACTAGAAATGCAGCAAAAATATATAGGTAACTCGGCCAATCTCGCCAGTCTAAGAATGTAGAGACTATTCTTCGAGCACTCGATCTTCGTAGCAACCTGGACAAACGGGCCGTTACGGATGGCTGCATCTTTGACGGCAAAATTTGGTTGTCCACCTTCAGTTTGTCCGTCTTGACAGGAGACCATGGCGGACCGTCGGGTATTTTTGCTTTCCCTACTAGCCCCTGCTTTCGGCACGTGTTACGCGCGACCTCATACCCATGCTGGACAAGAACATCAATTTCCGCATCGGAAAAGCGATCTAGATCGGTGCGAATTGTGTGGACTTCCGATTGGACCAGCGGGTGCAACGCGTTGGGGTCTTCGGCCAAGTCAACAATGTCGGTCATAGATAGAAATACAAAACCCTCTTCATTAGCAAAATTCTCATGCTCCAACTGCCAAACGCGATCCCAAAGTATATCCGAGGCACGAACTGATTGACCAACAAGACCTAATGATGCGGTTGCCAAAATCTGAAAAGGTTTCCCCGCATCGCTTACAATTACACGATCGAAGTTTGGCTTATTTTGTTTCAACCATGAGAATGCACGAATGCCCAGGTTGTCATAAACGCCACCGTCTGTAAAAAATTCAGGCGCAAATTCACCCTCGTGCACCCCGAGGTCGGCGGCAGTGAACTCAACCGGAGAAAAAAAACCTGGAAAGGCAGAAGACGCCGTAACAACTTGAGCTATTCGCGCCAATTGACCCGGGACAAAATCAAAGTGCTTTACGTTCTCTTTATCCCTGCTCTCCATAAACAACCCTTGGCGATTAAAAACAGCCAGGCGGCCTGTGCTGATGTTCGTCGCCAGGATGTTCAGATTTGGTTGCTCTGGAAGCTCATAAAGACATTTCTCACCAAATAGATATTTTTTGTAATACTGCTCCAATATTGCATTTTGGGTTATTGTTCTGCGTTCTAAAAACGGGGTTCGGGCCAGCAATCGCAAAGGCAACTGCAATGGAATTCTGCGCGCGATATGATTTCGAATATCAAAACGTACGAATTCTAATATTTCGGTTGCTGCTGCGTCAAAACTCTCATCATCACCAATATAGCGGTCCCAGTTCAATACGAGATGGGCTGCAAGTATACTCCCGCCTGAAACGGATGCAATTTCAGAAGTATTAGCAAGAATCTGAGCATCCCTCAGGAAGCGAATAACCCCCAAGTGATAAAGGGTAGCACGAAAACCACCACCAGATAGTGCGAGGCCCAGTTTGCTCATATCATTTTATTCGCCAACAGACCTTTGTCGGCGGTCCCAGCTTCGGAGACGTCGTCCGGCTCACAGAAAAAACCAGAAAAGGTTGCTCTCGCGGTAAACTCCATGGCCATGAGCAAAAATGCTATATTTTTCAATTTTTATTTCCTCCCTATCTCTGGCGCACCAGATCGCGCCTATTAAAACTCAAAGCTCCTTGCCACAGTGCGCTTGATCTTTCGGGAAGCTGAGATTTGCGCCAAAAGCACATAGATTGCCTGTAATTGCCTAGCATAGCTCTGCGCCCCGTCGTATGCATGGCGGACATAGCCCAGCACCCCATAATCATTACCATTCTGCTTGCAGCATGCCGTAGAAGCGTTCTTATGCATCTGATCAGCTCCATCGGGAAGTTCGTCTTGAAATATTATAAATGAGTGGAAGTTCAGCACCTTGATTTGTGTCAGAGTTCTACTCAAAACTAAGCCCATGATTTCATTGTCTTTGCCACAAATCTGGTCTGCCGTCTGATTGCTGCGATTGTCAGCCAAGCGGTTGAGGATGATATTGAGGTTTCCCAATCCTTTGCCAATCTTCTGCAGCGCCCGAGCCAGGCAAAGGTGCGTTCAACGACCCAACGCCTGGCGATGACGACAAACCCTACCGCCGCGTTTGGCCGCTTGACAATTTCAAGGACCGGGGGATCGTCCAGCCTGTTCAGCAAGGCCAGCTCCAGTTTCCACCCGGCATAGCCGCCATCGGCAAACAGATGCGACAGGCTGGGCCAGGTTTCGCACGCCGCTTCGATGACCAAAGGCGCGCCATCGCGGTCCTGAATGTCGGCGCGATGAACCAGGCCAAACAGCAGGTTTCCTTGCGTATCCGTGATGATGTGACGCTTGCGGCCTTTCACGAGTTTGCCGGCATCAAAGCCGTATATCCCGCCACTTTCCGTGGTTTTCACCGACTGGCTGTCGATGATGGCTGCCGTCGGTTCGGCTTCACGCCCGGCAACCAGCCGGCAGGCCGCCACAAGAGCTTCATTGATTACATCCAACACACCACAATCACGCAGGCGGTAGAAGTGATATTGCACGCTTGTGAAAGGCGGAAAATCCTTCGGCAGCATCGCCCATTGGCAACCGGTTGCTGCTATATAGGAAATCGCGTCCCACATCCGCCGCATCGAGTGCTTGCGCGGGCGGCCAACCCTGGACGCAGGCAAAAGAAACGGCGCAACCACAGCCCATTCATCGTCCGTACAATCGCTTGCATAGCGCAAACCGCGTCTGTCATAATCAGGTCGGGTGATTTCAGTCCACGGCATTGTAGGTCTCCAAGAATCAGTAACAACTCAAGGAATTACAATCCGCTGAAATCACTCAACTTAATTTCCGGTTGGGCTCTCAAACAGGCAACTGCCGCCTGTATTACATTGCGTGTGGACCTTCGCCTAATCAGGAATTGACGAACGCTCATTCTCCCGTTTCCCGGTAAATATTTGGACAATTCTGATGTTTAAACATTCCCGAAACAATACCTCAACAATGCTATCAACCCTTCGCTTCTGCATCATGCTTTTGGCTATCTGCTTGAGCCTTGCAAGCTCATTGGTTATCCAGACATCACTGGCTCAGGACGCTTTGACTGCATCAGAACCAGCTATAGGAGTTATGTCAACTGAGTTGACGCAGGCTTCAATAGTGCCCGCCGAACTCGAACTCAGACTTCAACCACTTACAAAATCGGAACTCAAGGAGGTGGCATCCGCTTGGATCGAGATCGCAAGGACTAAAACAAATGAAGTTGTAGGTATGATGATAAGGTTGAGGTCAGCCAAAGGTGATCAAGCAAATAAATTGCGCCAAGAGATCGCTGAACAGACGGCCCAGCGAGACGGCTTCCTTAAGAAACTCGGCCTCGTGGTTAATGCCTGGGAAACCAAAAGAGGCAATGCTGAATTGATTGCGGACTATCGCGCCTACGGGAATTCGCTTGTGGCTGCTGAAGTGAGGCAATCCGACTGGCGCACAATAATCAACCGTTTGAAAACGTGGCTAACGGACTGGGATGGGGGAATGAAGTGGCTTATCACGTCAGGGTTGTTTCTTGTTTCCATACTGTTTGTAGTCGCCATAGCCCGTTTGGTGAGGCGGTTAGCCAGACGCTCATTCAGTCGCATTCCCAATTTGTCCCGGTTGCTCCAGAGCTTCCTGGACCAGGTTGTTTACTTGCTAGCGATCGCGGTTGGATTGATGGTTGCACTGACACTCCTTGGATTTAATATCACTCCATTGTTCGCGATTTTTGGTGGCGCATCATTCATCGCCGCTTTTGCTCTGCAGGATACACTTGGTAATATCGCATCCGGCCTGATGCTCATGAGCAATCGCCCGTTTGATCAGGGTGACTTTGTTGACATAGCCGGGACAGCCGGAACCGTGAAATCCATGAGTATCGTTGCCACGACCGTGAGCACGCCCGACAATCAGCTGATCGTGATCCCGAACAGTAAGGTATGGGGTAACATCATTACGAATGTGACGGCCAGCCCTACCCGGCGCGTCGACCTGGTCTTCGGTATCGGATACGGCGATTCAATCCCAAAGGTGCAAAGTGTACTGGAGGATGTGGTAAATAATCATCCACTGGTGTTAAGTGATCCGGAGCCGGTTATCCGCGTCCATGAATTGGCTAAATCATCTGTTAACCTTATCGTCAGGCCTTGGGTCAATAGCGAGAACTACTGGACTGTTTATTGGGACCTGATGCAACAGGTTAAGGAGCAGTTTGATGCCAACAACATTTCAATCCCCTTCCCCCAGCGCGATTTGCATCTGCATAAGACAGAATTATAATTCAGATTTACTTGTTTGACATCAGCGCCTACGGAACAAATTAAAGCGATTGCCTAAGGGAGAGTTTTTAACTCATCATCACCCACCAGGAGTAAATGATGACACAGAAAACCGCGGCATCAAGAAGCTGCAGATATATCTGCGCTGTTCAAGCTCCAACAACCGCTTGAACCGCTTGGCAGATACAAACCCGTCAGCAACCGGGCGCAGCAACAGACCTTTACCGCGCATACAGATCGTTGATGGTAATGCGAAATAGAGCGTGACACCACGCGAAATTCCGACGTATCTGCAACAACTTGCCCCCGCCTTTTATGAAATTGGCGCGATTGGATAGGCAACGATTGACGCAAATCAAATACACCCGGCCCTTCAACACGCATCATTGTGCTGTGATCCGGCATTCAAGATGGCTTGCGAGCGTCTGCCGGATACCGGTCATGCGCTGGCTTCCCAGCCGACCTTGTCGCGGTTGGAGAACACCCCATCGTGGCGCGAACTGGCACGCATGGGACTGGCACTGATTGATTTGTTCTGCACCAGCTTCCGCACTGTGCCGGGACATATCGTGCTTGATATTGATGACACCAGTGACCGCACGCATGGCGGTCAGCAATTGTCCTTATTCAACACGCATGCCGGCGGTTACTGCTTCCAGCCAATCCATATTTACGATGCAGCGTCACAAAAGCCGGTGTGCTTTGTGCTGCGGCCCGGCAAACGTCCTTCCGGACAGGAAGCGGCTCAGGTGCTGCGCCACGTGATCCGGCGCATTCGGCAGAACTGGCCGCGAGTTACGATTACGGTGCGCGGTGACGGGCATTACGGCACCCCTGAAGTGATGGAGCTTCTGGAACAATCCGGCTGCACCTATATCCGCACTGGGCGACAGGGTACCAACGTCCTGTGCAAATGCGGGCAACGCCAAGGTAATTAAAGCCGTAGTGACAAGAACTTTACAAATTGGTTTCATATTAATCTCCCTAAGAGTCTGTCCGAAAACTTTATCTTTGATTGCAAAGTTTTCTTACCATCAGACGAATTGAGGCAAGTTTCAGGAAAGCGAGCGCTTTGCTATTGTGAGGCATTCCCAATCCGCCCAATTTGTTTGTTTCTTGCCTATCCGGTTGTTACCCATACCCACTAGATCTAGCGTTTTGGTCTTCGCCAATCTGAAGACCTGGATCAATGGCATCCATCACGGCGTCAGTGCCAAGCATCTGCAAGCCTACCTCAACGAGTTCACGTTCCGCTTCAATCGGCGCTTCTATCCGTTCAACTCGTTCCGCTCACTGCTCGGAATCGCCGGCGGGGCCGCAGCGCCGACCTTCGACGGGCTCTACTCGGGAGAATGGACCCACCCTACATTTAGTGGGTATGGGTAACAACCGGATAGGCAAGGTTTGTTTTATTCGGGTTTTTTAAACTCAACACGCTTTGCTAAGTCTGGAACAGCCTCAACGAAATTGAACTCTCCAATTTCGCCGCCTATGCTCCAGTTGTTCAGGCTTGCCATGTATTGCGGTTTGTTGTCATCTGCAACGAAGTCAATAACGAACCGTCGTGGTACCGGCGTTGCGTCAGCCTCTACCCAGATCTGCCAGTCTGCACCGACGCTTTCGAATGAAAGCTGATGGCACGGCACGCCGTTGACAATCCGGATACCGACATACTGAGCAGATAGTATGTCATCAGCAAACATCTTTTTGACATCCGAGTAAAACAGATCGGCAAGCGGCAATGTAATGTCGTACTCTTTAACAATCTCGTTCAGCATGCCATCGGTACTGCCCTTGAAATCGATGCTCGCAACTTCGTTCTTGTCGCGTCGCCAGTACGTCAGTTTCTCTCCATTATACCAGATCGTCACGCCACTCCCGTCATCCCCATGCGCATTTATATTAACGCGATTGGGTCGCTCCAAAAGGACCTCACTTTGGCGTCCTGCCTTGATTTTGACGCCAGACTTGGACACGATATCAAAAAAAGTCATGGATTCGAACGAAAGTGTCTTACTGGCTCCGAGATAATCAGACATCCCCTGCAGAACGCTGAGCGCCTTTTCATCCATTATACCTTTTTCGTCGGCCGCCAAACCTGCTGCTGTATGCAATGGGATGAGCATTGCGGCTAAAGCAAAAAGCGAAATGGACTTACGCGACTGTTTACAATTCACAACACTGGTCATCGTGCTATTCCTTCAATTAGTTGTTCAATCGATTATTGGTGTGAAGATATCAGCGGCGACGCCTGGGGGTTGGTCTTGGTCTGTTATGGTGTTTGCGATGATGATGTACTGTTGCGCGTCTGACGCCTCGGTAGGCTCCATAAGCTACAGCACCTCCAACCACGTAAGCACCTGCTGAATGACAGCAGTAAGCGTCATACGGAGGAAGTGGATGATTATGGCAACAATGAACCAATGTTAGATCGCCCAACATATTCGAGCTCAACGTAGTGTTCACGCTGCTCACGCCCAAGTTAATCGGAGCTGCAGTAGCAACAGACGGCAAATTAACCGTACTCAATCCAATTAATCCAGCGATACCCAAAAGCGGGACACTCACCCGCTTCAAAAATAATAAGGGTTTCGATATAAACTCCAACTTCATAACAACTCTCCTCATCGGTCTTGTTTTGATCACAGCACAATGATGCGTGTTGAAGGGCCGGGTGTATTTGATTTGCGTCAATCGTTGCCTATCCAATCGCGTCAAATTCATAAAAAGGGGGGGGCAAGTTGTTGCAGATACGTCGGAATTTCGGGTGGTGTCACGCTCTATTTCGCATTACCATCAACGATCTGTACACGCGCTAAAGGTCTGTTGCTGCGCCCGGTTGCTGACGGGTTTGTATCTGCCAAGCGGTTCAAGCGGTTGTTGGAGCTTGAACTACTCCCCATTTGTTGGACAGGTTTCGGCGTAAATTAAGCTACTCTTCGCTCCTGCTGGTCAGGGTTGGTTGTTTCGTTTCTCCGCCAATAAACCACGGCTGGTGGTTTGCCGCCAAGCGCTGAATGAGGGCGCTTATGATTGTACAACTCGATCACCGAACACCCACAATACGGGCGAGCGCCGGGTTCTTTACGATTATCACCCATGGGCCGGGCGCGATGTGCGTATTGAGCGTATAGTCGAGAGGGCGGGTGTTTCGGTTGCACGATGCAGGCAGGTTGGTGATGTGCCAGGCCTTCCGCTTGAGTTCGCATGGAACCACAAGCGCGTGTACCGCATCTATCGGGAATTGGAACTCAACATGCGCATCAAGCCGCGCAAACGGTTGAAGCGCGAGAAGCCTGATGCCCTGAGATAACGCCACAGCTCATCGGCCTTCTGGTCGGCACGGTAGATGAAGCCATAGATGGTCTCCATGGCCACAGCGCGCAAACCTGTCTCGACGCCGGAACGAAGCCAACCGGATATCTGTTGTGGGGACCAGCCTTCGGCAAGCCGGTCACGTACGAACAGTGCAAGCCGTTCATCGCGTTCGATCACTGCATTGCGCTGACGGCGCTGCATATAGCCCCCATCGGCAATCCGGGCCGAGTATCGGCCGCTTTGCAGTGAGTTGCGTTTCAATTCCCGGCTGATCGTTAAAGGGGACCGCCCGAGAATGCGGGCGATGGATGTATTATTATGTCCGGCCACCAGTAAAACGGCAATCTGATCCCTGTCTTCACAGCTCAAATGACGGTATGTTTCCACTGCAACACTCCTCTGGTTCTTCCAACCGACCTGATATCATATCAAGTCTGGGGTGTTGCACTTCGTTCTGGAATTCAAGCAGAGGAGAACTGGTTGCCCATCAATCGCGGGGATGAAGAAATCGATCTGCAAATGCGCATCTATGCCTTGGATATCGAGGCATACAAAAAGTAAACGCTAACACAGTCGGAAAAGATCGAGTAACATCAGCTACTCATGCCTGTGCACCCTGCTGCAGGCATGGGACCGGCCTTCAGACCGGCGACCAGAAGTGAACACCCCACGCGGACCTTGAGCCTCATGCGCAGATTTTTTCTTGACCCATTGTTTCAATTCTTCGCAGCAGGCGCGGTGATCTTCGCCGTCTACCTGCTGTTTCCAGATGACACCAACCAATCCGCCAATGACATTACCGTATCCCTTGCCGAGCAGAGCAATATCGTCGCGCTGTTCCAGAAAACATGGAAACGCTCGCCGACGCAGGCTGAGTTCGACGGCCTTATCGAGGCCCGCATCCAGGAAGAACTCCTCTACCGTGAAGCAATTGCGATGGAACTTGACAAGGATGATGTCATCATCCGCCGCAGGTTGGCCCAGAAGGTCGACTTCATCGTGGACGACATGGCAGCCAAGCGGACACCGACGGACGTGGAGCTTGCAGCTTTTCTCAAGCAGAATGAAGATCGCTATGTCGTCGAACCTGTTTACAGCTTTAGACAGGTCTTTCTCAGTCCGGACCGTCGTGGCCCGAACCTTGTCGAAGATGCGCAAGCTATGCTTGCCGAGCTCAAACGTGGCGCCGATCCTGATGTCCTCGGCGATGTCAGCATGCTGCCGCGGGATATCGAGCGCAGCACCTTAACAGGTGTGTCGAGCACGTTTGGCGAGGAATTTTCAAAATCCCTGAACGATCAGCCGACCGGCAGCTGGAGCGGCCCGGTCAAGTCCAGTTATGGCGCCCATCTCGTCTATATCAGTACCAAAGAGCAGCAGCGCACTCCCTCGCTAGAACAGGCCCGGACACGAGTTGAACGGGATTGGCGCGAAGAACAGCGCAAGCTCGCCCGCAAGCAGTACATCAAGTCGCTTGCCGACAAGTACATCATCAACGTCGAAAAGCCGGCCGGTGACACCAAATGACAGCCCTGGCAGCTTTTCTGACACTGTTGTTCGGGTTATTTGCGGCCAGCCCTGCCCCGGCCCATGAAACCCGGCCGGCCTATCTCGAGATCAAGCAGACAGACACTGACATGTTTGACCTGCTCTGGAAGACACCCAAACGCGGCAATGCCATTATGAAGCTGAATGTCATCCTGCCGGATACCTGCAACGATACCCGCCCTCCCCTAATCGCAGCGGACGCTGCCGCCCAGGTGCTGCGGCGGACAGTGCAATGCGTTGGCGGCCTTTCCGGCCGGGACATCAGGATTAACGGCCTGCGCCGCACACTTGTGGAAACGATTGTGCGCGTTAAATCCCTTGAGCGCGATGCCCAGACAATGCGCCTGATGTCCGGCACCGATACCTTCACAGTTGCCGGCCCATCCAGCCTGTTCCAGGTGGCGGTTGCTTATGGCCTGCTTGGCATTGAGCACATCCTTAGCGGCTTCGATCACCTGTGCTTCGTGCTCGCCTTGATGCTGCTGATCGACAATCTGCGCCGGCTGGTCTGGTCGATAACGGCCTTCACGCTGGCCCACTCAATGACACTTGCCGCTGCAACGCTGGGCTACGCATCTGCGCCCCCTGGCCTGATAGAAGCCTTGATCGCCTTGAGCATTGCAATTGTCGCGGCTGAAGTCATCTGGGTGCAGCGAGGATTGCTCGACAAGCAAGACCGGCCGCGTCGCGGGGCTGGAAACTCTTGGGTGATTGCCTTCAGTTTCGGACTGCTGCACGGGTTTGGCTTTGCCGGCGCATTGTCTGCAACCGGCCTTCCGTCAGACGCAATCCCCACCGCACTGCTGTTCTTCAACATCGGTGTGGAGTTGGGGCAGCTGACTTTCGTTGCCAGCATCCTGGCGCTTGGCTTTCTCATCGGTCGCCTCAGCCCGTTTCTGCTGAATCCGGCAAGGCTGGCTGCCACCTATGGCATTGGAATCCTGGCTGCCTTCTGGACCATCCAGCGCACGGTATCGATGGTGATGTGAGGTAAAATTCCTTGAGGCTGACAGAACGCTAAACCTGGGTGAAGAGGAACACGCAATGGCATTGAAACATGTTGCTGGCCGCTGGCTTGCAGGCGCCGTGGGCGCGGTGATCGCCAGTAGCGTGGCAACGGGTGGCGAAGTACCCGAAGGCCGGCAGTCGATGGTAAGCCTTGGTGGCCGCCTGTACGACAATCACTGGTTGGACCTCAATATCACCCCACCCGACACGCGGCACCCGAGGTATCCGGACAGCAGCAATACGCCGTCTCCACAGACATGGCGCTGCGTTTCCTGCCATGGATGGGACTACCGTGGTTGGCAGGGCACGCTCGGCCGCGGTTTTCAAGACAGCACCCGCTTTGTGAGCCTGCGCCCGAGCGATGGCGCATCCAACAAAGCGATTCTGGCGAAACTCAAATCCGAAACGCACAAGGACATGCTCTCCGCACTTTCACCCGAACAGCTGGACGCCCTTGTCATGTTCGTCAGCGCCGGTCAGCACGATACATCGCAAGGCCTGGTGAACGGCAAATCCACTGGCAACGTCGATCGCGGCAAGGACATTTTTGAAGGCGCCTGCGTGTCCTGCCACCAGGCTGACGGAAAGGCCTACATCGAGGGCGAACCCGGCGATCAACCCTCCTTGGGATGGGTGGCCAACAACCGGCCGGAACAGGCCCTGCACAAGATCAAGAACGGCGTTCCGGGTGCCGACATGTTGTCCTTGCGATTTCTGCCGCACAGCGACCTTCTGGACTTGCTGGCCTACCTGCAGACACTTGACCGCTAGGCTCGGCTCAAAAGCCGCCGATTATCAGGGGTAGCCGGCCGTCAGCCTTTCGGCGTATACCAGATCGGCGACGTATAGGCGCGGTCTTGGATCGAGACGGGCGCTCCTTCAGGCAGTTTTACACCAAAGAACTTGGCGTCATAGGTGGTCCAGCGCGGTGTTGGGATCTCTATGACACGCACATAGTAGAAGGCGCGTTCGTCTGCCTTGAAGTCTGGATCCGTCCAATGGGACAGCAGCAACGGCGCGCCGATGGTGTTCTTGTAAGTGGCGCGGGCAGCATCCACCGTGTTACCGATCGGCGGCAGTTTTCCATCAACTCCCAGCTTACGATCGCCGGACCATACGACGTCGTAGACCTTTTCCTGCAGTTCGCCCTTTGCATCCATCCAACCCTTGACCACCTGCACCCGGTCGATATTGGCACCATCGACATCGCGCAAGGCGCGGATCAGCAGGGATGGCGCTTGACCTTTGGGGGCTTGGGAAAGGTCGCCACCCATTGGCACGCCCTTCTGATAACCGTACTTGGCAAAGTCGTGCCGCTGCACGTCATCGGCCACGAAATCGTAGCCAGCGAAGACCCGCACCAGCAGGCGTGTGCCCGTGGTCGCATAAACTTCCTTGCGCGCCATGGCATCCCACAACGCCTCGCGCGTGTTGTCCGTCGCCCATACGGCGGCGAGGCCGGAAGCACTGCTTTCCCAAGCTCGGTTCTGCTGAGCCGGGTCGTCGGAAAACCGGCCAGTGATAACCTCGGTGAAGCGGTCCGGATTTGCGGACGGCTCAAGCGGGCTGATCTTGCCGAAGAAATTATCCTCAGTCGTTGTCGACAGTGCGGTGTGGGAATCCGTCGACCCAATCATGCCAAACTTGAATGGGTTTGCTCCCAGCTTCGTTTCATATGCCAACCCGCGCTTGAGCGCTTCGCGCGCATACTCGCGCGGCAACATTTCGGCGGTGTGCTTTGTGACACCAAACGATCCTTTGTCCCATGTTTCAAAGTCCGCAAACTCGTCATTTGGCGACAATGCCGGATGAGCCTCCCCGTCGCCCTTCATCTGGGTGACTTCATACAGCCGCTCATAGCGCATACGACGCTCGGCATAGTCGCGGTCAAGCGGCTTCTTCGAGGAGAATGTCACATCGTCGAACATCAGCCCGCTGGACAGGTTGCCGTTGTGCGCGATTGCCAGCAGTTGGGCGCCTGTCCGCTTCTCGGCATCACTCATCCACTGCCACAGTTCCTCAGGATCCTGCGTGTCATACTGCGAGATGGGTATGACCTGGTCAGCAGTGCTCTTGCCATTCCTGAAAACGATGTTGCGATGGAGATTGTTACCGTCTGGGCTCGATGTCCATTCAAAGCCGATAAGCGCTGTAAACTTACCCGGCTGGTTGTATTTCTCCGCAGCGGCAGTCAGGCGTGCCCACATGGATCGCGTGAGTTCTTCATTCCCCTTGAGGGGATCCTTCCGGGTATTCATGCCTTCACCCCAGGCCAAGTATGCACCGGCGCCGTCGCCGCTCTTGACCATGTCATGGATCTTGCGACCCCACGCTACTTTCAGCAGATCCGGACTGGATTCGCTGATCATTGGCGCGAGCCCGAGGTTTTCTGAATGATCAGCAACCACCAGAAAGTCCAGCGGCCGCTGCAACCGCGCACGCACACCGGTATTGGAGATCACCTCCCTGCCAAGCGCAAACTGATAGGCCTCTTCAGGCCCCAGCCGGGTGCCGAACATGCCGGCATCGGTGGAGTACGAGGTGTGGAGGTGGGTATCGCCGAAGTAAACACGGTCGGGGTAGCCTTGATCAAGATAGGGTGAATACTCCTTGCCCCCCATGTGGGTCTCGGCGGGGTCCGCGTAGGTGCCATAGACATCCTGCGCTTGGCCAGTGCCGGCGTTCAATGTGAGGCAAAGAGCAGAAGTTGTAAGCAGTGCGCGCAGTTTCATTTGTGTTTCCTTCATTACTAGGGCCTGTGGAGATTTCATGTTCTGGTGGGTGACTATTGGATGAGAGAGAAGCAATCGGACGCGCCAGTCAGACAGCCTTCGTCCACATACGCTATTCCCAAAATCATTATGACGGCCGCACCAAAGCAAAACAAGAATACAATACTAAAAAGACTATCAAGCATTGGATGTACATGCTTATCGTGAAAATACATCGCGATGCACCAACTCACTAAGCCCGCCGTGAGAAAAGCGACAACTACAGCCAGCCCAATCATCAAGGGTGTCATTATTTCGTTTTCCGCTTCACATGATCTAACACCTTCATATACAGCGGTTTCTTCATTTAGAGTAGAGACGGCCCACGATGCCTTCCAGAATACGCGCAATTATCGAGCAAACCGGGCTGTCAGGTGCCTAAATTGTCCGCATGATTCCTGCTGCTCGTCCTTCAGAATTGAAATGACTCAAGCACTGCAGTAAGCCTGAGAAACCGCAAGGTACATTCACGTCAGGCACTACTTCAGCCTAATCGACAGCCCTGAAAGATTCAGTGAAGCGTCTAGGCCAACTTGGGTCCCTCTGAGAACAAGCTGAACGCCCTTTGAGTTTTTGGCGACAAGGTTGTCAGCTCCGCCACCTATAGCCATCGATGCTCCGACGCCTGAATATGCCCCCTCGATATCAGTGATTTCATTAAGATTTCGAACTTCTCCCGCGAGACTTACTTTGGACACTCCAATCACAAGGCCCGCGCTAAGACCTCCGATTTTCACAGGGTAATTTTTACCGTCGCAGGTAAGAGTGCCACTGCCGCCTGAACCGCCAACAACAAACCCCCCCTTCGTAAACTGCAAACTAATCTGGCAGGCCATTTGTGCTTGTACAGGTGCAGCATACATAAACGCCACAGTAGCCAACAAGGCAGCAATCGGCGCAAACTGTGAAGTCAGTCGGGTAAGGAGGTTCATGGCAATCTCTCCTCGTGTTCGTTGAGCGAAGGGGCAACTCGGACCACATAACCCTCCTGTGAATATTAACACGTGCTGATCTGAACTTGTACGCTATCAACTTTTCGTTGCCATTGACCTAAATCAAATCAAGTAACTGTTATTCCCTCCGCCCTCGCTGGCGTAGATAGATGTCGGGTAGCCGAGATCGTCAACGACATCCTGCGTGATATATCGCCCGAGTTTGCGGCGACGTATTCGCCGATTGACCGCACGTGCCATCTGGCCCGGTCAATTGCCTCGTCCATCCACAATTTGTTCACCCGTTCTCAACACCGCCGCCCATTGCTTGCCATCCCGTGACAAATCAACCGCCAGATGGCAAGATTAAATTCGGCTGAACATTTCTCTCGGAAGGACCGCATGAGTAAACTCAAGGTGCTTTTCATTTCGCTGGCTATGATGGTGTCGTTTGGGGCCGCGCCGGTGCTGGCAGTGAAATGCGGCAACAACGGCGCCGGTTTCGAGGGTTGGAAGAAGGCATTCGCCGCCGAGGCCAAGGCCAACGGCATTAACATCCGGGCGATTTCGGCCTTGATGAAGTCAAGCTACGCAACGAAGACGATTCACGCAGACCGCAACCAGAAGAGTTTCAAATACTCGTTCGACAAGTTCATGCAGGTGCGCGGCGCTGCCACCATCGTGAATCAGGGCAGATCCCTCAAGCGCAAACATTCGGCGTTGTTCAAGCGCATTGAGGCTCAGTATGGAGTGCCGGCGGGGCCGCTCATTGCGATCTGGGGCATGGAAACGGCCTTCGGGCGTTTCACCGGCAACCAGAATGTGCTCTTCGCTGTGGCGACACTCGCGTACGACTGCCGCCGCACCGAATTCTTCACTGAACATCTTTACCACATGCTCCGCCTTGTGGGTTCCGGTCGGGTATCGGCGAATGCCAAGGGTGCCATGCATGGTGAACTTGGCCAGACCCAGTTCATGCCCAAGAGCATCGCTCTGTACGGCGTGGGCAACCTCAATACTCGTGAAGGGGCACTCGCCTCCACCGCCAACTTCCTGAAGGCCCATGGGTGGAAGCGTGGTGCCGGCTACCAGCCGGGGCAGCACAACTTCAGAGCGATCCAGGGTTGGAACGCTGCCAGCGTGTACCAAAAGGCCATCGCCATAATGGCCAGGCAAATCGATGGCAACTGAGTGGACTTGCCTGTTTTCGTAAAACCTATCGGCCCATGGCAGCATGAGAGCCGCACCGGTTTCGCGGCCCGGACATATGGCACCGAACAGATAGGCATTGTTATATCGTCGACTGTGAACTACCCGATTTTGGCTGATTGATTGAATATCAGTGCCCAGCATATTTGAAGCCAAAGAGCCCTGATCCACTTGAGGATAAGGCGGAAGTTGTATCCGGCGGCGGCGAGGATGGGGTTGATGGCATCACCCTGGTTGTGAGAGAGGTAATTGCGGTTCATTCTGTGGCCGGACTTGAGATGGCCAATGACCGGTTCGACAGCGGCCCTGCGTTTCATCTGGCGTTTGATGGCTGGTGTGACGCGGCGTTTCTGGCCTGCGGTGAAGACCTTGAACTTGTGCTTGAGGCAGGCATTGTGGCCCTTGTATCCAGCATCTGCCAGGATGCGATCAAGGTTAGCACCTGTGAGCCGCTCGATGTCAGGCAAGATGGTTTTGAGCGTGTCTTCACCACGAAGACCATCCAGCACAATGCGGATCTTCTCCTCAGCCGAGTACTGCTTGCGGGTCGCGCGACGGATGTCTTTGACAACCTGTTCGGCAGACTTCTTGCTGTTCAAATGCTTCGTTCTCATCTTCGATCCCTCCTGATCGTGACGAGATCAAAACACTCCTTAAATCACAACATAATTTTGGTGACATAGGCGCTGACGCCGGACAGTGTATGGTAAAAGAGCCGTCAGTGTTTGGTTTGCCCGTAACGCTGTTGACGCTGTAGAGACCTACTTCATTTTTCTCAAAATAATCGTCGCGATTGTAGACGCTTACCGACCAGAAAGCGTCAACGGGCACGTCTTTGATTTGGAGTTGGTAAGCGCCAACTGGGAGATTTGGCTCGACGTTGAGATAGTAAGCCTCCTGTTCAGGCAGGCCAGCCCAACCCCACGCCGTGCCTAAAAGGTGGCGCACCTGGTCGACATCTTCCTTCTTGCCGAATGTCCTGCGCGTATCAGGAACTCCTCTGCCCAATTCAATTAAAGGATCGTAGGTAGCTTTGTATAGTTCGAGTGTGGCTGATGGCATATGTTCGGGATTATATTAGAATTCTAGCATAGTTGGGCAAATCCCGCCATCGGACGAGCTGGTAAAACCAGTTCATCAAAACCATTGCGACATCCATTCCTACTTAAAGAAAAAGCCCTCCGTAGAGGGCTAGTGAAGTTCAATGGCTTCGATGCCTGAACTATCCATGAAGGCAGCCAGGATCTGCAGTTGATGCGGTGTGACTATCTCAGTGAGGAAGCACACCGCATTGTCGATACCATTCTGATTGGCAAGCAGAACGTCCAGAGGATCCCGCATCAGTACTAACTCCCCTTCCCCAATACGATTGGCGTTGAAGATGTGCTCTTCCGGTCTGAACCCGTTGGGAAAGATCAAGGTTGGGCTGTCTTGAGTAACGGTGCGCCCGCAATAGGCCACCAGGTTGCCATTCCAGTCGTGGATTGGAATAGCAAGCCTGCCCCGCATAATCCCCTTCGCCGCATACCCTGCACCAAACGAAACGCAGGTTTCTTCCTCGAGCCCCAACTCCAGCACCGCTTCGTGGCCGGGCTGCAGATAGGTTAGAGGCCGAAGGCTTCTGACGTCCTCCTTGCTCCTCTCCTCGGGAACTGTTCCGGAACTGGTACTCTTCCTAGGAACAGTACTAGTACTTGTACTGTTCCTCTCTGCCAGGAACTCGGCTGCGTCCTTCATGCTGCAATCGCGGATGTGCGCGACAAAGGCAATGACATCGCCGCCAACACGTCCCCCAAAGCAATAGAAGGCACGCTTGGCTGGTGTCACCACCAGTGCTCGCTCGCCGCCTGACTTACAGATCGGGCATAGACCGCGCCATTGCCCGTTGCGTTCTTTCAGTGAAAGTCCGAGCTGCTCAATTGCCTGCTCGATAGGCACCTGCTCCTTGACGGTCGCAAAGTCGATGTAGGTCATGTGGATATCTCCCAATGTACAACTCCTGATTGAATTATACTGGACGGATGGACAGCCAAGATGCAGATATCAACACGTCTAAGTGTCTGTCCGAGGACTTTTTGAATCAACGGTATCGTTTAGTGGATTTAGCCTTGCGGGTCGGGAATCTGTTGTGATTTCTTGTCTGGCACCGATTCGAGAAGGGAGGCCCCAGGCGTTCACCGCAGTGTCATCAGTTGATGGTCACGGATCACGCCAAGCGGTAATTTTCTTCCCTCGTCGTCATGGCCCAGATGGTACGGGCCATTTTGTTTGCCAAGGCAACGGCGGCAACCATGCGCGGCTTGCACCCCAGCATGCAGCCACGCTATGACTGGTGCGCCGACATATTCTTTGCAGCTGTAACAATCGCAGCAACCGTAATTTTCTGGCTCAATTAATGAGTCCTGACCCTAGCTACTACCTGTACCTTGCGATAGCTTGGTCTGGTCATGTTTCGTCCTTTGATCATAGTTGCCTGTCTAGTCATCGTTTTTGCGGGATTGAAGGTTGCCGCCTCGCTCGTGGTGCCATTCTTGTTGTCGGTATTTCTGACAATTCTTCTGTCACCGGCCTTTTTCAGGTTGAAGCAAGCCGGCCTTCCAAGTCCCCTCGCACTCGTGCTAATCATCGCCGTACTGGCAGTACTGTGTGTGCTTGCAATCACTGTAGTGAGAGCTTCGCTCGACCAATTCATTCAAAATCTACCGACCTATCAGGAGCGTCTGAACCAGGAACTCGGTACTTTAATCGCTTGGCTGGCTGGGCACGGTCTAGAAGATCCTGCATCGATTTTTGCAGAGTATCTTAATCCGCAATTTGCGATGAGCTATGCAGGCACGATTGCTCGTGCACTAACTGGCACCCTCGGTCAGATTCTTCTGATCTTTATCATTACATCCTTCATGCTCGTTGAAGCAGGAAGCTTCGACAGAAAAGTAAAGGCTATTACCGGCGACACGAATGCCGGCGCAAACCACCTGACACGAAACGTCCAGGCAGTTAGGCGCTATGTATCGTTAAAGACAATCATGAGCATCCTGACGGGCCTGCTCGTTAGCCTGTGGCTTTGGGTGCTCGGGATTGAAAACGCATTGTTCATGGGCTTGCTGGCATTCTTTCTGAACTACGTGCCGAACATTGGATCAGTCGTAGCAGCCATTCCCGGAGTTCTGCTCGGTCTGATTACTCTTGGCCCTGCCATGGGCATCGTAACGGCAATTGGATACATGGCAATTAACGTGGGGGTATCCAATGTCATCGAACCGCGTTTCATTGGCAACGAGCTTGGCATATCGCCTCTAATTATTTTGCTCTCCCTGGTGTTCTGGGGCTGGCTGCTCGGTCCAGTAGGAATGCTGTTGAGCGTTCCATTGACGATAGTTGTGAAGGGTATCCTTGAGAATGCAGAAGGCACCAAGGCGATCTCCATCCTGCTTGGTTCCCCGCCTAAGCACTGACCTGCACTTGCGCCAGTCGTTTGATCTCGCCTGATGGCACATAGCGGCCGATTTGAGAGTTCGGATAGATGGTCCGTTAGATGTGAGCATGTTTCACTTAGATGGAATCGTTTGACCGGTTTTCTGCGTTTGCTGGCAAGGCACGGTTCCCGCCGTGGTCTGGTTGACCACACCTGATCGTCCGACAAGTTGTAAAGCGCGCACAGAACAATTGCCTTGAATATCACCACAGCGTCCCAGGGCTTGCGCTCACCCACCGGGGAGCCCAGCGACGGCCGTAGGTCTTCCCACCGAACAACCGCGTCAATCTTCACCAGAGTGTCGTTCTTGGCGTCCAGCCCGCCACACCGCTTCGCAATGTCGGAAAACCCATCTGGCTCATGGCCGGTTCCCCTGAACTGCCGCCAGCGAAGGCGTTCTGGTCAATCACGCTCTACGACGTCAAAAACGGGCTCTTCATTCCCAACGACCGAAAGAAATACAGCATCGGCCTCAATGGCGGTATGGCGTTGGATAAGGACGGCGGGATCACCATCGCAATCGCGGCGGAGAAACCCGACGACATTGACGAAGACAACTGGCTACCGATCGAGCGTGCCGATTACGAGATTGGTCCCATCATGCGCATCCACGGGCCAGACTTGGACAAGTTCGCAGACTGGAAACCGCCGGTCGCCGAACAAATCAAGTAACCGCTGCCAGAAGTCGCGACGCGTGATTTCCGACAAGAGCCTCAAGGGCATGGTGATCCAGAGGCAGTCTGGACCTGTCCCGCTTTCGTGCCGCCCCACGTGCTCGTTTAAGCGTGACCGTCCGACGCGCCCGACCTACGGCAGGTCGGCGTTGTCTGTTACGGTGCCGTGGCAGCGTAACGCCAGGGCATGAGTTCGTCCAGCCGAGTGATCTTGTGCTCGGCGATACGGCCGAGCACGTTGGTCAGCCAGGCTTGCTGATCGACACCGTTGAGCTTGGTGGTTTCGATCAGAGTGTAGGCGATGGCGGCCGATTTGCCGCCGCCTTCTGAGCGTAATCAAATCCGCAGATGGGGGCACAAAATACACAGGCAACATGTTTCCTGAATGTTTCTGACTTATGCTGTGGCAATGTGCATTTCTTCCAATCCAGCACGGTGCCATTGATCGATTGTAAGGTCGAGCATCGGCTTAGGCGGCTTGAAGAACCGCCCGAACTCCCCCGCCACCTGGAACAGCATGTAGCTATTGCCTCGCGGCGAAACCTCACTGGTCAGTTCAATCATCTTGCGCATGGTCTGTTCGCTGGTGGTGACGTTGAGTACCAAAATACCGGCAGTGAGATTCAGATGATCCTTGTAGAGCCCGAGCCCCACATATTCTCGGTACTGCAGGATGCTGCGAAAGTGACTCTTGCGATTGAACTTGGCAGCGCGTGATGGTTCGCTGGCACGATCAGCTTCCACGAGGAAGAAGCGATAAGTCTTCTTGCCTTCGTTATTGTATTCCAATCCAAACAGCGCGTCCGGAATGAGGTCAACCTTTTCAGTCTTGCCGGACTTGGGATTCTCAAACGGCACAGTGTATCGAAGTGACGTCTGCGCTCGTTCCAAAATAGTCGAGCCTGCAATGAAGGTGAGGTTTGGATCGGCTAATGTTGCCAGCTCTATCGAGGCTGTGATACAGGCCACCATGTGCTTGTGGATCCAGGGGCCAGCATGGCTGTGGCCATGGCCGCTCCAGAGGCCGGTATCTTTTAGGGCTTGCTCTCCCGCAGGTGTTAGGTCGGCTACGAGATTCTGATAGCGGGCATCATAGGTTTGAAATTGTTGCCAAGGCCGGTCGAGATAGGCCCCGTTATGTGGGGTGTTGGTTTCATGGAAGAGGTCAGTCAGACGATCGCGGGCGCGTTTTTCACTGCGACGCAGGTGCTTGGAGAAGGCATGCAAATAGGTCGACGATAATGGCCCGTGCTCGCGCAATTTCTGGAACCAGAGCAAATCCCGTTCTTGCGGTGTTACTCGCTTGCCACTCGGCTGACGTCGATCTCTTGGGCGTCGCCCTAACTTGTCTTGCCCACTTCCGTCTTGCATATCCGTCAATGATAACATGCCTTACCAGGTCGGTGATGGATCGGTGTTCGGCCGATCGGGGTCGAGACTCGTGTCATCGACACTCGTGTCGGGGTCATTGACCCCTGATCCATTTGACCCATCAGGCTCGTTGTCACTGTTTGGATCATCTGAACCATTGACTCCCTGCCCCTGCAACTCGGAAATATGCACGGCGTATTTGTCTCGCATGAGCTGGCGCAGCTCGTGCCAGTCTTCGCTGTCCATGGTCGGTAAGTCTTCAAGATGGCCTGCGGGGAATTTCAGCGGCAAGGCCTGCCGGTTGATACCGCGCATGTGCGCGGCAAACGATAGCTTGGGCTGGTCTTCAATGAACTCTGGCGTGGTGTGCATCATGGATGCGAGTGAACGCGCATCTTTGGCCGACACGCCGCCGGCAAACTTGATCGACGTGTTCGCAGAAAAGGCTTCTTGCAGTTTGGGATCAAGCTGGCCGAGGTATTGGTGCGCCAGCACCATGCCCACCTTGTATTTACGCGCCTGACTGAGAATGATACCGATATTGTGATCAAAATAATCCGCCGCCTCGTCGATATAGACCATAGTCGGCATGCGCTCACTCTCAGGCAGCGTCGCGCGTTCCTGGGCGGCCTGGGCGATCAGAGCAATGAAAAAGCGACCGAAGATTTCGGTGCCGCTTTCTTTCAGCAGATCCTTGGCGGTGTTGATCAGGATGACCTTGCCTGCATTCATCTCGGTGAACATGTCGAGCTTGGAGCGAGGATGCGAGAACATCCGCTCAAAGGTCTGGTTTTCCAGAATGCCCCACAGGCGCCTGAGCACCTGGGACTTGGTCTGGGCAAATTCCTTGGATGCAAACTCCGTTTCAAAGAAGCGCCTTGCACTGCCCTCCAGCTTGGCGATGTATTCAGCAAACACCTTTTCGCTGCCCGGCTGCATCAGGTCAACCAAGGTGTGAATGGTGGCATCGGGGATGTGCAACATCAGCCGGGTGACATAGCGAAAGATCACGCTTTGCTTTTGGGTCATCTCTGCCGCCAGCAGCTTGCCGAGCACGAAGTCATAAAGTTCCAGGATCGAGTTGATCAGTTGTTCACGATCAAGCTGCGAGTATTGATTGATGCGCTCCATGCCGACGTCGAACAAGTTGAGCGACACCGGCCATTCGACATCCTTGGGATCGATGATGACAATACGGTCATGTAACGGCTGGCCAGGTGCGAATACTTCGAGCTGCTTGATCTTGTCGATGAGGTCGCCCTGGCTGTCGATGACAACAACGGAGCGCTCTCCCCTCTCGACCGCCTTGAGATCTTCAGCGATGAGATATTGTAGTGTCTGGGTTTTGCCGTGGCCGGAACCGGCGACGATGTGATGGTGCTCAAACCGCACCTGATCTGGAATGGAGATCTTGATCATGCCATCGAACAGATCCGATATGGGTGTGCCGCCGAGATAGGCGGCGATCAGCTCGTAGGGATCCTGAATGCGCGACTTGCTCGGCATGGTAATTGGCTTCCTGTAGCTATCCGGGTCAGCCGGATTACCACCTGAAGCCGCGACCCCATTGGATTCAATGCGTCGCCGATGTTCCTTGAACACGCCGGCCTTTTCGACCTCGGGGTCGAACAGTACTGAGATGATGCCGTCAACCACCTGGTCGAGATCAGAAATGGCCCGAACCAGATCGGTGGGAATGGCAATATCGCTCCGATTGGCTTTGGGCAGTTCAGGCGCATTGGTGATGATCGGATGCACTGCTTCACACAACGTACGCACCAGCATGCGGCGAGTGTGATCAAAATTATCGACCTGGCGCTTCTGCTCTCGCAAGTGTTCGATCAGTTCCCAGTACTCAGTGGTCGATGCCGGCTCGTCCCAATCGAACTTGGGCAGTGTGAACATTTCTTCGAAATTGAAGATGCGCCAGACCAAATCGGCGAGCGTGTCCACATCCGGCAGCGCAGGCGTGGCGTCGAATGAGTCAATCACTTCCTGCGCGATATCGATGGCCAGTTGTTCACGGTCATCTTTCTTGAGCAGCTGTTGCCGCCTGAATTTGTGGGTGATTTCCGAATGTAACCTGCGCGCCTGCTGCTGCGGGCTTGGTCGGCCCAGCTCGTTGATGAAGGCATGCAGCCTGGCTGAAAGATGCAACATCAGGCGAACCTAACAATCAGGCGTTTGGCCTCATCTGGCGGCAGCACGATTATGGGTTGTGACTCGGTGCCGTTCCAATGCCGGGCGCTTTCCATGACCTGGCGCAAGATAATCGTAAGGTCATTTAGAAAGGCCTCTTTTTTGGCCAAATCCACCACACTATGACATGTAAAATGCCGACCTTGCAGCAAGTCCCTGACATAGATGTACTCACGGTTCTTATCCCAGTAATACCATCCACCGCCTGCTGCCGCAGCGAGTGCCAGCAAGATTCCAAATGTCCAGCCAAACAAGGAAATGAATACCGCCAAGCCAACAAAAAAGGCAGCGGCAACAACCATGGCCGTCTGCTTGAGCAGCTCTGGATCGGACTGGCGGATGAGAAGCGTCTTGTCGAGCCTATAATGAGCAACGATCGCCTTTTCCTGCTCATCCAGTTCGATCTTGGCCATCAGTTTGAACTTTGGCGCGCGTGCGCCCGACACTTGCTCGCGATTGTATAGTAGTTGCATCTTGCTCTCCCAGCCTTGTTCCATATTGCCCTTGCGGCATTCCAAAGCAGACTTGGCCTTGCGTCAAGTGTTGGCAATGAATTTGGCGATGCGGTTTTCCACAAGGGCACTGTCTGAGCCGTACTGACTTCGGCAATAGTTCTTGATCTTGCGGGCCGTGGCCGGGCGCTCGGTGACATCACACTCGGGCATGGTCAACCGCCAGGTCTGGAAGCCGGTACGGGCATAGGCGGTGTACGGTTGCAGCTCACGCAATGAGAAATCCGAGTTGGTCAGATGAAACTCCGGTTCGATGAACGGCACATCGAGGGCGCCGATGCGAAACGATACGATGGTGCCCGCCGTACCAATCAGGGCCGAGCGAAGCTTGTCGGGTAGCTGATCAATGTACTGATGCGCCAGAGTGAGTGACACGCCGAACTTGCGAATGCCGGATAACATTTCGGCCAGGGTCGCCGCGCCAAAGTGATGGCACTCGTCCGCATAAATATGAAACGGTGTGCGGTTAACACTACGAGTAAGAGCTGCAAGATGAAGTTGACTCATAATCAGTGACCCGATCATCGCCGACTTCTCAATGCCAAGCGCGCCTTGCGGCAATGAGACGATGAGGATCTTGCGGTCCGCCATGATGGCCGTGAGATCGAGCTTGGATCTGGGCTGGCCGATACAAGCGCGGATGGCAGGGTCTGAGATCAGGGCCCCAATCTTGTTGAGCGTCGACAGCGTCTGCTGACGCTGTTCGCGCTCAGGCATGTGTTCTTCAAAATCCACCCGCCAGAAATCGGCGATGGTTGGATCCTTGATGTGGCGAATGACGCGGTCTCGATACCGCTTGCTGGTGAGCAGGAACTTCATCCCCAGCAGCGTGCCGCCCGGCATATCCATCATGGCACGCGCTCCATTGTAGAGGAACTGGCTCAGCACCGGCGTGGCCATATCGGAATAACCCCACACCGACTTGAGACTATCGACGAGACTTGAGGCTACAAACGCCTTCCTCTCCTCGGGAATGGTATCAAAGATGTTGAAGCCGATGGCAAACTCAGCCGGATTAAAATAGACCACGTCCTCAAGCCGCTCGCGCGGCATCCGCCGCAACAGTTCTCCTGCCGTATCGCCGTGGGGATCGAAGAACGCCAACCCGTCACCAGCGACAATGTCGTCGATGGCCCAGCGCACCAGCGCGGTTGACTTCCCCACTCCGGTCTTGCCGATCACCCAGCTATGAGAAAACCGCTGGTCATTGAAGACCGGCGCTTGATGGAACTGTCTGGTCGCTGCATCGACCTGGTTGATGTATCCCAGTTGCATGACACAAAAGGCGACGCTCCATGACCTCGCACATGCCCTGTGCGTGGTGGGAGCGTGAGGCATGTAGCGCCGCCATTCATGAAGAACTGTTCCTTGTCCATTATATCGCATATGCAACTGGGAACCAGGCGTACGGTCACGCTCTATGAGCGTGAACATGTATGGTGTGAGTGATGAAAAGTAGTCCAGATACAGATGAGTCAAATTGATGAGTCTGTTCTGGAATGACCTCTGGGGAAAGTGCAGCCTTATGCTGAAAGGTTCCGCCCACTGATCGTCTGGAGCGCAAGCGACATGACTTCATCAGACTTACCCCGTATGTGGGTGTCAGTGCTGTCCTTTAGGCAGCATAAGGCTGGTGAAGTCATGGCGTGAGCCTGACGATTAGTGGTGCGGAATGTGTGTCAGTGAACCCCTATGTCTGGGGATCGGTTTTGTTCAATCATGGGGATACAGGTGGCACATCCGTATCCCCATGGAATTGCAGCGGTATTGCCCGATCAATAGCCTGCCAAACCCCTCACGATCTGTCCGATCAAAGCGGCTTCAAAAAGTGCAGGAACTTGACACGACCCGGTTTCGATTGCCGGGTGAGTGAGGTTGATTTCTGCATGGTATTCTTGGCAACGGACGCAATCGTTCCTCTTCCCCCAACAGTCCAAGGAGACCAAGCCATGCCCGCCATCGGACGTGTAACCCGTCAGTCTGACGGAACCTACAAGGGCGTAATCGCCACCTTGTCGATCCGGCAGACCATCCAGTTCGTGCCCAACACCAAAGCCAACGAAAGCCAGCCGGACTATCTGGTGATGTCGCAAGATGTCGAGATAGGTGCCGCCTGGTGGCGCACCGCCGTCTCGAGCGGCAAGGAGTATCTGAGTATCTCCCTGGCCGCGCCTGAGTTCGGCAGCCGGACGCTGTTCGCCAATCTCGGACGGGCACCAAAGACAGATGACGACAACGAGTTCGTTATCATCTGGAACCCGCAGGAGTAGCGCCTGCAACCAGCACCTTAATGCGCCTGCCCTCCGGCAGGCGCTTCTCATTTGTCGAACGGATCAGCCCCAATTGTGATCGCATCACTCCCCTGCTGCTGCCGACCTGTCCTTCCCCCGAAGGCGCGCCTGAATTGTTCGGGTGCGGTCAAGGGAAAGGACGAGACAATGACCGATACGACAACGGCGATCCGCGATCTGAATGATCGCTTCCGCAAAGGTGACGGGGCCGTGCCGGGCTCATGGATGATAACAGCAGGCGTTCAAATTCTCATCGATGATGATACGAACGAGGCGCTGCTCATTTCGACGGTTGCCAGCTTTGAAGCTTTCGACGAGGACAACGATCCGCACCATGAGCACGACTTCGGCGCACTCGATTTTGCAGGCCAACGCCTGTTCTGGAAGATCGACTACTATGCACCGGACTTGCAGCACGGATCGGAGGATGCTGCTGATACAGCCCAGACCATCCGCGTTCTTACCATAATGCGCGCGGACGAGTACTGATGGCGACAGAGCAACGGACTTCCACCGAGGCTGACAAGACCGAGGTGTTCAAAACTGCCACCCGTCGGTTGCCGACGTTGTGCGGCGAGAAGCTCAAGTCAGGCATGATAGACACAGAACTTGAGGAGGCGTTGAAACTGGTGCTTGGTGAGTTTGGTGGCTCCGGTGGGCCGAACACCTATTCCGTCACCTACGCAGCTGCCGGCCTTCGCATCTGGGGCGGATGGCACGTCGTCAATCACGTGCTCGAGAAGCCGTTGTTCGCCAGTAAGGCTACGATTGCCAAAGCTCGCGAGGTCTATGGCATTGTCGATCCAAATGACGATCAGCTATGTCTATTCTGAAAACAATCCGCGCGAGCTATGGCTCGGGCGGGTTTCTTCATTCCCCTTCCGTGACGATTTCAAATTCGGCCCAAAGCCGACTCTCGCGATGTCGAGCCATGCTGCGCTGCAACTTCCCCTATCCGGACGGACCGCTCGGCGTGATCAAACCCGGCGCCTATGCCGATATCATCCTTGTTAAAGGCGACCTGAGCAAGGATATCAATATCTTGATGGACGTGAAAAAAACATCAACCTGATCATGAAGGACGGGAAGATCTACAAGAACACGGTGAACTAACCGGCAGCCGATTTGGGTTTCGGGAGTCAAATTGAAGGTCATGACAGGGACGCCAGTGCCGTACGACGTCTGACCCAGATCAATCGCCAGCTCAAAAACCTTACGGCTTCCAGCGATAGATGGAAACTCGGCCATCTTCTTATGCCAGTTATGCCAGCTGGGATCGCAGGGTTCATTTGATCAAGGCCCATGCAATCAATCTAAACTTCACATTGGTGCTGATAGCAATTTACTCGGTAGATGATCGGCCAACTCATGCCGCTCGGCAGCTCCCTACCGGGCGTTGGACAAGAAAAATCCCAAGGGACGCCAACATTGAGCATCGTCTGTTCGGTGTAAATGGATTTAGTGTTTTGCGGTCATCGTAAGGTTCTTTGGTCCTGTTGGACCGCGGGTTTACTAGACTTGTATATCATGTAAAATGGGGTTGAAAAATTGGTGTGAGGCAGACAGCGGCCCAGCCTGGAAAAGTGGGAGAGACGACCGATGTTCACAGAGTTGCGCAAATCTGCTGCTGCGGGCATTCTGGCTTTTGCGGCGCTACTCTGCGGTCCAGCAGACCTAACTGTCGCCCAGTCGAGCGATAACGGTCAGGCAGAACAACCGGCACAGATAGACCCGCAGGCAATGGACCTAATTCTTCGTTCGGCCCAGTTCCTGGCTGATCAGAACGCCATGTCGTTCAACTGGTTCGTCAGCTATGACGAGGTGATTGATGACCGCGAAAAGATCACACTGATGCGCAGCGGCTCCAACCTGCTGGTGCGCGACAAGGGGTTTTTCTCCAGTGCCGAGGGCGAGAACGGACTGCGGGAGTGGCACTATGACGGGACACAGGTCACCTACGCAGCGCCGCTTGAAAAGTATTACGCTACCAGTGAGTTCAAGAATGGGTTCGATGCCCTTGTTGATGCCGCACGTGAAGACGTCGGCAGCGAAATCCCTTTGTATTCCATCATGCAGCGCGGCCTAGCCGAGCGGCTTGAAAAGGGGTTGAAGGCGGCCGCTTACCTTGGCACCACCAAGATCGCCGACCAGGAGGTTTATCACCTGGCTTTCTCGGATGATGAAGAGGATTGGCAGGTCTGGATATCAACAGACGAGAACCTACCTGTGCCGGTTGCCATCATTGGCACCGAACCTAAAAAGACCGGATGGCCGCAATACCGGGCCTATCTCACCGACTGGAATTTCGAACCCGACTACGATGTTGGCCAGTTCAAATACGTGCCGGCAGAAGGCGATGTGAAAATCAGCTTTCCGGAACTGAAACAGAAGGCCGCCGGCCAGGAGGTGCAACAATGAAACGGTTGCTCGTACTGGCCCTGCTGGCCTTCTCTATTGCCCTGTTCAACCCCGGTCATGTGTTGCGTTTCGACAACTACGACGGTGAAGCGCAGGCACGCAGTCCCATGGGCGGCGGCATGAAGGGGCGAGGCGGCGGCGGTCGGATGAGCGGTGCCAAGGCCCGACCAAGACCGAACCGCAGTGCGCGGCCTGCAACACGGCCAAGCAGGCCAGCGACCCGTCCTGCAAGGCCGTCTACACGGCCAGCCAAGCCAGCGACTCGTCCCACAAGACCGTCAGCCAAACCGACCACTCGCCCGGCGGTTAATCGACCGCGCCCTCCAGGTACCAAGCCAACCCGGCCGGAACGCCCCGTGGCAGGCCGCCCGACCCGGCCTGAGAGCGGCATTCGTCCGGAAAGACCCGGCGCTGGCAATCGTCCGGGCAGGCCTGACGTTGGCCAACGCCCTCAACAGCCTATTGCAGGCGTTCGCCCCGGCAGACCGAACCGCCCTGGCGCCGGCAACCGTCCCGGTCGTCCACCTCATGTGCGCCCGCCGATCAACCGTCCGCCGGGCTGGCGCCCGCCGCACTACCGTCCGCCGCATTGGCGGCCGCCCAGCTGGCGTCCACCCTACTTTCGGCCGCCCTACATAAGGCCACCGCATCCGATATGGGGTGGATACTACTGGTATCCTCGTTGGGGCTGGTATTACACAGCGGCTGTTGCCGGTGGAACGCTCGCCTACGTTGTCAATCTGCCTGACACCGATCCGTGCGACCAGGTCATCGTTGATGGCGAGACGCTCTACATCTGTGACGGCATTCTCTATCGCCCGACGGTGTATCGAGACGAACGCGTCTACGAGGTTGTTTCCTCGCAAGAGGACGCGGCCAGTGGGGAAGGCATCTCTGGCCTTCTGCGGCTGACCTCACCCCCAATGCGGGGTGAAGCGGTGCGGGAAGTGCAGGAGGCGCTTGTTGCAGCCGGCTATGATGTCGGCGGGATCGACGCCATCTTTGGTCGAGGCACCGACGAGGCCTTGCGGCAGTTCCAAATCGACAGCAGTCTGGTATCGGACGGTGTTGTCGGTGACGAAACAGCGGCAGCGCTTGGGCTCTGAGGAAGGAGCATGTGATTTTCGACCAGCGCACAAGCTGAGTTAGCCAACACTTGATCGAAAGATATTGTTGAAAAACTCGACCGAAAGGGCGGCGCAATCACCACTCAATTGTCTGGAGCTCTGGCGAACTTGGAAACGTAGCCAGCGAAACGAGGTGTTGTTCCGCCAAGCTGACTGGTTCCCACACCAGGTCAATATCCTGCGATGGCTCGGTACACTCTTGAGTAACGGCAAGGTTGTTTGTCATTGCTCAATTCTATCACAGTTAGTTTTTCTGGCCTTCTTGACGAAAGAGGCGACTTGGTGTGCACCCAAGCCGCCTCAGCTCCTATGCAGGAGTGTCGTGCAAGTCAGACGCGACGGTCAATTCGTTGGCGAAGCCAATCCAGTATTTCATCCTCAATCCATCCCACCCTGTTGGGGCCCAGCTGTACCCGCTTGGGGAATTGGCCTGCCGCCTCCAGGCGAGCGACGTGTTGTGGCGAATACAGAACAAGTTCCTTCAATTGCCGTTTCGACAAGATCCTCATCTCGATTTCTCCCGATTTGGGAGCATCTCGAGATGCCCAGGTTTGACAAATTCCCTTGGGACACATGGAGGCTAGCATCTGCAATGAAGTTTTGGGAAGTGCCAGAAAACTCAAATGAAGCTTCTGAATAAAGAGGGCCTGAGTTCCAACGCGAAGTGCAACGTTTTCAAGCGAACTTCAATCTGACATCTCTGCCAAGGTTTTGAAAGAGAGCCTGGATTGGTGTGATGTAGCCAAGGCACTTTCTCGGCGTGAGATTGTAGGTCATGACGATGTCCTGGATGTCCTCGTCCGAGACCTCATCGAGATTGGTTTCCTTTCATGTCAATCGGCTCAGCGGCATTGATAATCGGCATTTGTGTCGGCAGGCATAATTTCTGCTTGGCTCTAGACTGGAGCCTCGAGGTTATCACCTTACGTAAACTTATTTTTTATAATTTATTTTCAATGCTTTGCGGTTAGTGTTCGATTCCGCCCCTGCCCTCGCTCCTTGCTCATTCGCACAATCCACTTAGATGGCTTTCGTATGCTTCAACTGCGTGTCGCATTTCCTCTATGTAGTTGTGACGATTGTATATTGCGGCCACACCGGAGATCGAACCGGAAGCGTGGTTTAGTAGCCGCTCGGTGATGTGAATAGGCGTTCCAAGTCTAGCATGCAAAGTGCTGTAGGTTCGGCGCAAATCGTGAAGTGTGTAGTGGTCAACGTCGGCAAGAGTTAAATCGAATTCCTTCTTGGATTTTGCCCATCCATTAAAAATAGCATTGTTTTGCGTACGCCCTGGGAACAAAAACTCACCAGCCTGAGGAAGGTTCCTTAAAAGATCGATTGTAGTATCCCCAATCGGAAAAACATGGGATCTGCCATTCTTCACCTTTTCTCCAGGCAAAGTTATTAAACGCTCATCGAGTTTGATCCACTCCCACTTGAGCATCCCGATCTCACCGCGACGTTGACCTGTAAGAATGCAAAGCTGTACTATCGGTCCAAATGGCCAAGAAAACTGACTAGCGGCAAGGAAAACCTTCTTCAGCTCGACGTCGCTCAACACCCGCTCTCTGGTTGCTGTTTTGGCAAACCTTTGAAGCCGCAAAGTTGGGTTTTTCTCGATCAACTCTTCACGATAAGCCCAATTGAAAAAAATTCTGATGATCGTATCAGCATGCATCTGCTCAGAAGGCACCGAACGAAGTCTGGACAACCGCTGTTGAATATCTTGCTTTGATATTTCCGCAATTCTCTTCTTTCCAAATGAGAAATACCGTTTAAGGAAGCGGTTGTAATCGTTGAAAGTCCTAGGTCTAAGTCGTTGCTCTGCTGCGTCTAAGAAGCTATCCAGCGCCTCGTCAAACGAACAAGAGCGCTTTTGTATTTCAGGTACTACTCCAAGAGCAATTTCGGCTTGTAGCTTTCTAGCAAGATCGCGGGCTTCCTTTAGTGATCTCAGCGGGTATTTTCCAACAGCCTTTCTACGTCGCGCCTCTCGCGGACCGTACATCACAACAAACGTCTTCTGCCCTCCTTGAGAAACACGACAACCAAAACCCGGAAGCTTCTCATCCCAGTAGGTACTTTGACCCGATGAGGGAACAGGCAGGTTGCGAACGACAATGTCTGTCAGGATTGTTTTAGGCATTTTAGGCACGCATTAGGCACGCAAATCTGGTGCATAGGGGTGGTGTTGTATGTTCAACTATATTGCCAAAAATCGAATTAATCAATTGTTTTTAAAGACTATTTTGTGCGTTTATGTTCAACCATGTTCACTATCAATGCCTCACTCTGACTCCGTTAGTCCTGGTTCGAATCCAGGTTCCCCAGCCAGCCAAAGCTAAGTTATTGATATAACTCTACTTTCCTCAAAAATCTCGCGCGAATTCAAAGGCATGTGCGCCCTCTGGAGAAACAGAGACCGCACAACCTCAGGTAATATCGCCTGCACATGGCCGATAGTCTCGGTTTGCATTTCCGACGCTAGCAGTTTGCAAATCACCAGATCGGAGGTGCGTCCACAACCCCTCTGATGGGACAAGATTCTCCAAAACGGAGACCGGTTCGCTTTGTAAGTGTTGGTTTGCACCCAGTTTGCCCAGCCAGCCACTACAAGCAAACCTCCCCTGACACTTTGGCCTCGCAATTAGTGCGTCATTCCCGACGGTTAGTGGGACATGGTCTCTGCAGAGACCCGAGATCGAACCGAATATTGCACCAAATGGGAGGCTGGTCTCGGTTTGCCATTCAGACGCTAGCAGTCTTGGTTTTGGGTGATTGGTTGGACTGACATCAGGCGTTGAGCGTCGCGAGCAACTTGCGCTGTTCAACCCAGTTTTCCAAGATTTCTGATCGCTGCAGGTACTCGGTGGTTAGCGCTGGTGGTTGCTTTCCGGCGATGATCGACCTGGTGATGTCAGGCGCGAGGAAAGCGTGAGCCATCAGCTGCTGGACACGTCTAGAGCGTTCGCCCATCTGAATGAATCGCTGAGGGTTCCCAAATCAGCTCTGATCTGATTCAGACTGTCTGCCGGATGGAGGCGGCAGGCATGTCGAAAGCGCTTTCGGTTGATCTTCGGGTTCGGGTTCTGGCGGCAGTTGCCGCAGGTCTGACGCATCGCCAGGCGGCGGAGCGGTTCGGTGTCGGCGCCGCCAGCGTCAGCCGTTGGGGCAAACTGGAACGCGAGCAGGGCAATCCGAAGCCGAAGGCGCTGGGCGGAGACCGGCGTTCGGGACGGATCGAGGCGAATGGCGCGACGATCCTGGCCCTGCTGGAGGAGACCTCGGACATCACGCTGGAGGAACTGCGTCGCCAGTTGGCCGACAAGGGTCTGGTCTTCGGCGACGGCACGGTCCGCCGCTTCCTCAAGCGCCACAAGATCACGCGCAAAAAAAGACCGCGCACGCCACCGAACAAGACCGGCCCGACATTCTGAAGCGACGCGAGCAGTGGTTCGAGGATCAGCTCGACCTCGACCCGGAGCGGCTGGTCTTTATCGACGAGACCTGGGCCTCGACCAACATGGCGCGCCGCTACGGGCGCTGCCGGCGCGGCGAGCGGCTCAGGGCCGGCATCCCGCATGGGCACTGGAAGACCACAACCTTCGTCGGCGCCCTCACCACGCGCGGCTTCATCGCACCGTGGGTACTCGACGGGCCGATCAACCGTGACGCATTCGAGACCTACATCGCAAAGGTGCTGATCCCGGAACTGCGCCCTGGCGACGTCGTGATCATGGACAATCTCTCCAGCCACAAAGGGTCGGCAGTGCGGGCGATGATTGAAGCAGCCGGCGCCGAGTTGCGCTACCTCCCGCCCTACAGCCCCGACTTCAACCCCATCGAGATGGCCTTCTCGAAGCTGAAGGCATTGCTGCGCAAAGCGGCCGAGCGAACCATCGGCGGCCTATGGGACACCATCGGCAACCTTCTCGATCTCTTCAAGCCGGAGGAATGCCGGAAGTACTTCAATGCCGCAGGATATGATCCATCATGATCGGCGGATGCTCTAGCTGAGAGCTTCTCCTGTTCGGCAATTTCTGCAAACGATTGTCCCTGCTTCAGCATCTCGAACCAGCGATGCGCCTTGGCAACATTGCGCAGCAGCACCCTGTCGACGTAGGGCGTTTCTTTACCCGTATCGAACTTTGCCTCCACCCCCTTCCTGCGGATGCGGAACGGGATGGTGAGGCGCAACGCATCAGTCCTGATGCGTTCCTCCTTGATGTGGAGAGCTGAGGCCAGCACTTCAGGGGACAGTCTGACCGCCATCTGGCCAGGCTTGATGTCGACCTTGCCAACGAACTGGAGCAGCTGTTCAGCATCTGCATCGCCGGTTTTGTTGGTGACAAGCAGGTCCAACTGGTCCGTGAGTGCAGCAAACTCCGCAGCCGATGGCTGCTCGATCAGGCCCGCAAACGTTGCTGTCTGGAGATGATCCTTGACTGCACTACTGATGGTTTTCTCCAGTTCGGGAGCCGGCAAGCGCCAGCCATCTGTAGCCCGGCGCTTCGGCATCTTGAGCAATCGGTTGGAGACGTAATACCGATAGCGAACACCTTTCTTGTTGGCATGGCTGGGTGTCAGGCGATCTCCGATCTCGTCAAACAGCTTTCCGACCAGCGGGGATGGATGCTTTGCTCGCCGTGTTCTGATCGAACCATTCCACGCCTTACCAGCCAGCAGCTGCTGGACCTTTGTCCATGTGTCCTCGTCGATGATTGCCTCGTGCTGTCCATCATAGACCTTGTCCTTGTGCCTGGTCTTGCCGGCATAGACCGGGTTCGACAGGATGTAGTGCAGGTGGCCGATGCCGAACGGCAATCCGCCTGATCGCCTGCCAGTGCTTGCCGTTCGTACGGGCGTCTTCAATCCGCGCTGGTCCAGTACCTGCTTTACCGCTCGGACCGGCCCTCTCAGTAGGTACAAGTCATAGATCAGCCGGATGGTCTCTGCTTCCTCCTCGTTGATCTTCAGGGTCCGGCCATCTGCTTCGTAGCCCAGCGGGACATTGCCACCCATCCACAGTCCCTTCTTCTTGGAGGCCGCGATTTTGTCCCGGATGCGCTCGGCCGTTACCTCGCGCTCGAACTGGGCGAAACTCAGCAGCACGTTCAGCGTCAGCCTGCCCATGCTGGTGGCAGTGTTGAAGGACTGCGTCACGGACACAAACGAGGCCCCTGCCCTGTCCAGCCGTTCCACCAGCTTGGCAAAGTCAGCCAGTGACCTCGTAAGCCGATCGACCTTGTAGACGACCACCTGGTCGACGCGGCCCTCATCAATGTCGACCAGCAAGCGTTGCAGGGCTGGACGTTCCAGCGTGCCACCCGAAATGCCACCGTCGTCATAGTGGCTCGGCAACAGTATCCAGCCTTCGCCTTTCTGGCTGGTGACGTACGCGGCACAGGCTTCGCGCTGGGCATGCAGCGAGTTGAACTCCTGCTCCAGCCCGTCCTCCGAGGACTTGCGGGTATAGATGGCACAGCGGATGGTGCGCCTGGTCATGGCCGAGGGCTCTGAGCATCAGCAGGACTCGAACCGGCGAGTCCGGCCCGAGGCGATCCGGAAAAGCGTGAGTCATCTGAATCGGTTAGCCCAACTTCTGGAGGCACAGAGTCAACCGAATTCGATGCTGAAGCCAAGCTATCCGTCTGCTTACCGATCCGACCCGGTACAGACCGGGGCTTGTCACATTCCCGCTGCCTGTCACACCGGTCCACCAGCCCGAAGAACCGGGGACCAGACCAGTTGGCCCCGGTGATCCGCCTCGCGATGGCCGTCAGCGATCCGTAGCTCTTGCCGTCCATCACGAAGCCGGACCTGGTGACCTCGACTTGGTAGGTCCGGCCATTCCATTCCCGCACCAGGTGCGTCCCGGCGGACAAGGCTGGTGCCACTCGGACAGCCGACGTCTTTCCGCTGGCAATGGATCGCAGTGCACGGACGTCGGCTGCCGGCAAACCGCCAAGCAACCGGCACTGGGCTTCGTGGGCAAGCGCCTTTCGCATGAACACGGCGGACAGGTAGCGCGGCGCCTCGCAATCGAACCGGGTCTTCCAGAGATCAAGGCACCCTGCCCTGTCCAGCGCTGCGAGCCGTGCCAGTTCCTGCAAGACCCGCTGCTCATCGCTGCTGACCACACCAGCCATCAGGCGGCCGCCCCCGTTGATTGCGGGTGATTGACAATGCGGTAGCAAGTCCCACCGCCATCTGGGCCCTTCGTGGTGTCGACAACAAAACCGGCCTTGCGCAGGCCGGTGATTGCCGCCCTTAGCGTGTGTGGTTGCCAGTCGAGCGTCTTGCTTGCCTTGTCAGCTGTCACTGGCTTCGCCCCCGACAACAGGTCGATCAGCTGCTGTTTCTTGGTGGCGGGCCTGATCGCCTGAGTGGTGACCTTGATGCTGGCGGCCGACTTCTGGGCGCGTCTGGGTGAACTTGTCGTTGCTGGTAGTTTCTTCGTGGGCATGACTGCCTCCCGTGGCTTACGGGACCGGCCAACCCGGTCCCCTGTACTGCCACGAGCCCGCGCTCAACCGGCGGGCAGCATACTGGCACCTGGATCAGGCGCCTCAGCAAGGACACTGACGCTCGTTCCGCGAGCGAAGTCCAGTGGGAAATCTATGTGCCTCAGGTGATTTGAAACCAACGACTTTCAGCATCACGGTACACAGCAACTGCGGCAAAGGTCGGGAGGCCCAGTAACTCGCGTTCCAGCAGATCAAGCCATGGAGCGTCTTCGGGCAACAGAAGGTCGCCACTCTCGATGCGCACACTGACTGGTGACCGCGCCACCTTCCACATCTGGGCCGCATGATCGTTTCTGAAGTGCTTGTGATGATCGGTCTTGAAAACTGCAATTCCTGTCTCTGACATAATGAAGGCCGGAATGACCAGTCGGGTTATGGGGTCGCCGGGGATGGATGGAAGCAATCTCCTCAGCCCTGACGTCGACTCGTTCCACTAGGACGAATTGCCGGGGCAGTGTCGTCAGGCCCGCAGCCGTGCTCCGTCCGGATCGAACGGCGGCTTGTCGAGCACGACTGCGCGATGCGGACGCCCGAGGATCATCACATGAACCTCGTCTCCCGGCGCGGCGTTGCGCAGGTAGCACAGGGCCAGCGACTTGCCGACCGAGTAGCCATAGGCCCCCGAGATGACGCGGCCCACCGGCGCACCGTCAGGCCGGAAGATCGGCTCGCCGCCGGTTGCATCCGCGTTGTCCGTCTCGAGCACCTCGACCATGCCCAGGGTTTCGCGCGGCGCGCGGTCCATGAGTGCCGCATAGGCGGCCTTGTTAAGGAACTCCTTGTCCATCTTGATGAGCCGGGCGAGCCCGGTTTCCTGCGGCCAGTATTCGGGGCTGTATTCGCGGCTCCACGAGCCGTAACCCTTTTCGACCCGCAGGCTCATCAGCGCGCGCGAGCCGACGGGACCGGCACCGAACTCCTTGCCCGCCTCGAGCAGGGCTGAATATAGCTTCGGCTGGTCGCCTGCGTCGCAGTGCAGTTCCCAGCCCAGGTCGCCGGTGAACGAGACTCTGATCGCGACAACCTCCACGCCGGCCACGCTGATGCGGGCAGACCGCATGAACGGGAACTCCGCCGTTGCCAGCGAGGCGTTGGTGAGGCCCTGCAGCAGCTCGCGTGACTGCGGGCCCGCCACGTTGAAGCCGCACATGGCTTCAGTCCGGCTCTCGAAGAGCACGGTGTCAGGGCAGCGGCACCGCATCGAAGAACCGCTTGTGATAGCGCTCGGCCATGCCGGAGCCGACGATGAGGAAGTCCTCGTCGCCGAGCTTGGTGACGGTGAAGTCTCCGGCGATGCCGCCGCGCATGCCGATCAGCGGCGTCAGGCACGACCGCCCGGTGAGCTTTGGCATCCGGTTGGCGAAGATCGCGTCGAGCCAGTCAGCTGCTCCCTGACCGGTGACGCGATACTTGGCGAAGTTCGAAATGTCGATGATGCCCGCCTTGTCGCGCAGCATCCTGCACTCGCTGCCGACGGGCTCCCACCAGTTCTGGCGCGTGAAGCCGTTGGTATCCGAAACGCCGGGCTTGTCTCGGCGAACCACAGCGGATGCTCCCAGCCGTAGTTCAGGCCAAACACGGCGCCCATCTGCTTCTGTATCTCGTAGACGGGACGGGCGCGCACCGGCCGGCCCGCCTCGCGTTCCTCGTTGGGGAAGTGGATCTTGAAGCGGTGGGCATACTGGTCGCGAACCCGCGCTTTGGTGAAGGCCTTGTCCGCCCACTCGCCGAAGCGCGCCACGTCCCAGGCGAACATGTCGTACTGGCTCTCGCCCTCGATTATCCATTGCGCCGCCATCAGGCCCATGCCGCCCGACTGCGAGAAGCCGGGAATGATGCCGTTGCAGCAGAAATAGTTCTTCAGGTCCGGGACGCGGCCCATAGAGCACGTTGGAATCAGGCGACCAGATCATCGGTCCGTTGATGACGCGCTTGATTCCGGTCATGCCGGCCACCGGCACGCGGTCGATCGCGCGCATCATGTTCTCCTCGATGCGTTCCAGATCGTCGGGGAACAGGTCGTGGCCAAAATCGAGCGGCGTGCCGTCCTCGGCCCAGAACCGCATGTCGCGCTCATAGGCGCCGACCAGCAGGCCCTTGCCTTCCTGGCGCATGTAGTATTCGCCGTCGCGGTCGGCGACCGACGGCAGGCGGCGGTCCAATGCGGCGATTTCGGGGATCGTCTCGGTCACGAAATACTGGTGCTCTGTGGGTTGCAGCGGCAGCTCGATTCCGGCCATGGCGGCCACCTCGCGGCCCCACAGACCGGCGGCGTTGACCACCCACTGCGTACGGATATCGCCCTTTGGCGTGCGCACGATCCAGGTGCCGTCAGGTTGTTGCTCGGTAGCGGTGACAGGCGTGAAGCGGTGGATCTCGGCGCCACGCTGGCGTGCGCCGATGGCGTAGGCATGGGTCACGCCCGACGGGTCGACATTGCCGCCTGACTGTTCGAACATGATGCAGCGGATGCCGTCGAAGTTGACCAGCGGGTGCAGGCGCTCCGCCTCATCGCGGCTCACCTCGTAGAAGTTCAGCCCATAGTGTTTTGCCTTGGCAGCCTGCAGCCGCAGCTGGTGTTCGCGTGCCTCGGTCTGCGCCAGATACAGCGAGCCGGGCTGAAACACGCCGCAGCCCTGGCCGGTCTCGGCCTCCAGCGACTTGTACAGGTCCATGGTGTAGTTCTGGATGCGGGTGATGTTGTTGTTGTCATGCAGGCCATGGATGCCGGCTGCTGCATGCCAGGTCGAGCCGGACGTCAGTTCGTCGCGCTCGAGCAGAACCACGTCGGTCCAGCCAAGCTTGGCTAGATGATAGAGGATCGAGCAGCCGATGAGGCCGCCACCGATTACCACGGCCTGAGCATTGGTGCGCATGGAAGGGTGCCTTTCAGGGAAGAAGGGTGGATTGCAGAATTGCGATTGCGGCGCGGAGCGCTCTCGCCGAGCGATCAGTCGAGCGGCGCATGCAGCCTCGTGTTCTTCGTGATGATGCCGCCGCGATTGCCGATCTCGATGCTGCCATAGCGCTGCCTGAAACAGTCAGGCAGTTCGCGGTCTCCCTCGATCGACAGCCAGAGCCGAAGCAGGTGGCGGCGCCTTTCCGGTTGCGGCCAGTCGATGAAGCCGGTTCGGTCGTGCAGCTGCGAGTGATTGCTGTCTCTCCTGTTTTAGGGTTTCTGCCTATTCGCTCCCCCTTGTGTCGGATCTCGAATGCGCCAAAGTTGGTGAGCTTAACGTCTTCGCTACGCTCCAGCTATTTGAGCAACGCTCTACAGAACCAATCCGACGAGTTGACGGCTTTCAATTTTGCATAGATCAATCTCCTCCCGCACCGCTTCGACCAGATCATCTCTGGTCAATTTCTTCATCGCAATGCCCCCGCCCCTAAGCGGCAAATCCCGAGCCCGATTCTCGATAGGAATTTCGAGGTGGTGCAAAAATATCTAGGACCTTTGCGCCCTCTGGTCCGGCGCGGAAACCGTGCGCGACTCCACCCGGGGTGCGCCAAAAGTCTCCGGTTCCAACCGGCACCTCTGCGCCATCCTGAATTCGAACACCGCTGCCTTCTAGCAAGACGCCCCATTGCTCTTCTGGGTGCGAGTGGATTGAACCTTCGCTCCCAGGCTCAAAACTGACGATAGAAAACATCGACTGTTCACCAGGAAAGACCCGGGTATCGATACCTGGGGCAAGGTTGCGTGCAATTCCCCGGCTGAGATCAGAAAGGTTGAAGAACGTGTCAGGTCGACTCATCGCCCAGTCTCCTCTATGGATAGTTTGTCCCAAGAATAAGCCCAAGAATGTCAAAGGTGGTTTCAAAGGTCACAATTTATGCGATTATTCTCTTGGCATGGTGCGATCAAGAAGCCTTTGTCCACCACCCCAGCAGTCATGTTCACTCGGATCTATCCATTTGAGCAGGGTGGCAATGTTTGGAGGATTGACAAAGCCACTTCGGTCCCCAGTCAGATCTTCTTCTCAATCTTCAGATCTTCTGCTCAATCTAGTGTAGTTCCTTTCTTCAAACATTCGACAGATTTAGAATGATCATCGCCCATCAAGCAGACCCTTCAAATAGTTCCTCGTTGCCGACCGGGGATTGTTCAGCAGCTTCGGCATAAACCGCGATGATGCATCCGGTCACTGTGTGTGACGTATGTTCAGTGCCACCGGCCAGCCAAACAACATCTCCAGCCTTATAGACAGTCCCGTCATTATCGATCAATTCACCCTCCACGATCAGGAACTCTTCGACGCCACCGTGCCTGTGCGGTGTACTTCGAGCACCTGGTTCCATGCGGTAGATGTAGAAGCCAACGTCCCGCTGGGTATCGCTGTTAAGTTTTATGAAGCTTGTCCCGCGTTCGGACTTACCCTCGGGATCATAGGGCTCATAAGCCGATTCATCATAGATACTGGCGACACGTCGCTCGTGAGACTTGATGGACTTCATAACAGTGCAACACCCCTTTTACTGCGATCCGTAAATGGGCTTATAGATTTCGGCGCAGAAAGATGCCAGTCACCCAGCACTAACTTAATGCCATCGGCCTGTAGCCACGCAAATGTGTAGGACGCAAGCTACCCGATTTGGCAGCATTGGCCAGCGCACACCGAACAGAAAGCCAACTATTGTAAGTTTCGAGATCGGATACCGAAATAATCTGCTCACGGAGAGGCCCTTCAATTTGCTCAACCTCAATCGTTGACAGTGCCGCATACCACGCGTTGCGATCGGTTGTCCCAATACGCTCAAAGCCGGCATCACGCATTACCTGCACGATCTGTTCGGCCGTTGCCATGATGAAATCGAGGTTGGCAATCCTGAGATACTCCTGAAACGCCTCGTCTGTAACAGCGTGTTCGCCGGCTAACCAGTCGCTGGCAGCGATTGCACCGCCAGGGCGAAGCACTCGTAAAATTTCCCGGTAAATCTCCAGCTTGTTTGGCACGTGTATAAGCGCGTCCTTACTGAAGACGGCGTCAAACGTTTCTGACTGAAACGGCAGCAGACCCGGTTCAACGAGCTTGAACTCGATGCGATCACCCACTCCTTCCCGCTGTGCCAAAGCCTTTGCCCGGTCGAGTAGGTGCTGCTCTACATCGATGCAAATTAGGTGCGCGCCCATGTCCCTTGCCAGCGCAATCGATGGGCCGCCAGTGCCACATCCGATGTCGAGAACCAAGGCACCCTCGAGTTCGAGCCCGCTCACAATTTCCGCCACTTCCTCCGCCCCCCCGGGAGACATGAAACCCGGTCCCCACACAAGGTGAAGGCGCTCGACAAAATTGTCACTATACTGCCCCATCAATCCTCTCCCCGATGCAAGTCTATACAGCTGATCAATCAGGTGCAGCTTGGTGAATTTCGCGGCATTCTTATTCTTCAAAAGGCTCTGAATAGTTAAGTATTACCGACATGCGGGCGCAGCAATCCGTAACTTTGGTTGGCCTTCAATTGCCGGATCGATCCCGGGTCTCCTCTCACCCTCAAAGGTAGTAGAGCTGCCGCTGCTTTCTCCTCGGTTGATGACCAAGCGATGTAGTGGTGGGTCAAGCGCCTCCAGTCGGGTGTTACCGATAATGCCAAGTGCTTCCACCTCTTGGCGCTACGGAGTCAGCCGCGAGCCAAGCGAATACCCATTCAATGCACGCTCGCACAGGCTTTCCCCACCATTCCGACAGCGTGCGGGATGGCAATGCCACCGAACACCCCCACGCCCGCTTACATTGCGAGGCCGCTGATTACGTTGGCCAAAGGAACTTGGTAGCATCGCGAGCGAACCCGCAGCTGCGTATCCGCTAAAATGGCACACTGCCAGCCAAAACGCGAGAACCAGCACTCTGCACTACCCGCAGTCCCAAGATTATTCTGCAGCTGCTCCCGGCTTAGTCTGAAGATAACTCTCGAGTGAATCGTCCAAAGCGTCTTTCCACGGAGTATGATGAGCAGGCGCCATGGTGCCAGTCATAACCGACCTATAGCCATTGTTGCGGAAACCCATGATGTCCTTCTTCTTATGATCCTTCCACTGGAAGAAGGCCTCGCAGGCACCATCAACGTCAAAACTTGGATAATCGGTTTCGGCAATCAGCTCCTTTACGTAATCGCCCTGATATACGATCGCATCGTGGGCGTCCTCGCACCTGTCTTCAGCGGCTACGCGCTCCCCGACATCCTTGGCGCGTGCTGCGCGGTCCGGCACAGAGATGCGGCCCAGAATGATGTCACGCACGTACCAAGCCTGGGCATCGAACATATTAAATGTGAACCATTGGTCCTGCATGCCAAGGTAGAACAGTTGTGGGTTGTCAACCCAGACTACACCCTTGTAGAGATCTGCAGTTGCCAGCCGGTTGGCCGTCCTCAACCTTAGCTTTTCTTCCATGAAGGGGAAGTGGTGTAGGTAGCCGGTGCATAAGATTATGGCGTCAATCTTCTTCGAGCTGCCATCCTTGAAGTATGCCGTGGTTGCGTCAACCCGTTCAAGAAGTGGCACCTCCTGCCAGTTATCCGGCCACTTGAAGCCCATCGGCGCTGTGCGGTGAGCAACGGTTACCGACTTACAACCATACTTCCAGCATTGCGAACCGATATCCTCTGCCGAATAGGAAGTGCCAATTATCAATATGTCCTTGCCCTTGAATTCGAGTGCGTCACGAAAATCATGCGCGTGAAGTACGCGTCCGCCAAAGACGTCAAAGCCCGGAAACTCTGGAACATTTGGAGTTGAAAAGTGCCCGGAAGCGCAAATCACATAATCAAACTCCTCGATTATTTCCTTGTCGTTCGTCAGGTCCTGAACGACCACTGTGAATTTCTTAGTGCTATCATCGAAAGTGACGCGACGCACCACGTGGCGAAATTTGATCCAGTCACGAACACCCGCCTTGTCCATTCGACCCTTAATGTAATCGAACAGCACAGCGCGAGGCGGATAGGAAGCGATGGGCTTACCGAAGTGTTCTTCAAAGGTGTAGTCTGCAAACTCTAGCCCTTCTTTTGGGCCATTGGACCAAAGATAGCGGTACATCGAGCAATGTACGGGTTCGCCATACTCGTCGAGACCAGTGCGCCACGTATAATTCCACAGACCTCCCCAATCATCCTGTTTTTCGAAACAGACAATCTCTGGAATATCGGCGCCCTTTTCCTTTGCCGATTGAAAGGCCCGCAAAGCCGCGGTTCCAGACGGACCCGCTCCGATAACTGCCACTCTCTTTGACATGCGATCCTCCTCATAGACGCCCCGCTCAAGTCGAGGCCATGTTTGTTTTTTGTTGCGGTATATACCAGTTCCGTGTTGAGCGTGCCAATTTTGAGAAAATGGTACCGTTCCCGGAATCTATGTTGCAAATTGGTTTCACGGCGGTCTAGTCTTTTTTCAATGCAGCCTTTTGAAGAAGCTGTCCTCATCATTCCGGCCGCGATTCATCATACGTGAAAGGCCGGATCGCCGCGAACCATTGATGCTGCCGCGACCAACCGCAGCAAGGGAGGAAAGAATGAAGGATCTTCTCGCAAGAACTCACCTGGACCGCCGCGATTTTCTCTCGGCAAGCGCTGCGGCAATGTCGGTAGCTGCCACCGGCGTAGTGCCAAAAGTGGCTTTCGGCGCTGAAAAGACAGTCAAGATTGGATTCCTCGCACCATTAACTGGTGCAGTTGCCGCTTGGGGCAAGCCTGGTCTTGACGGGTGCCAGATCTGGGCCGATTGGGTTAATGACGCCGGCGGCATCAAGGTCGGGGATGACGCCTACAAGGTGGAGTTTATCAGCTACGATAACGAGTACGACCCTGGCAAGGCGCGTGCTGGTGCGGCCAAGCTGATCAAGGAGGATGGCGTCAAGTTCATAATGATGTTGGGTGGTGACACCTGGCCGGGCGTCCAACCGATTGCGGAGAATGAGGGCATGCTGGTCTCCACCCTGCTGCCGTCTGACCTGACTCCGGACACCAAGACGCTGATTGCTCCTTGTGAAGTACATCCGATCTACAACGTAACCGGTGTCGAGTGGCTCGCAGCCAACAAGCCGGATGCAAAGAAGGCTGTGATTTGCGCCCAGGACGACGCACTTGGTAAGCCGTCGGTGGCGACATATCTGGCTGCTTTTGAGGCGGCTGGAATAGAGGTCGTCGACGACCCGCTATTCTTCGATCCGGCTACCACTGACTTCGCTCCAGTAATGACACGGCTTCTTTCAACAAACCCAGATATCTTGTGCCTAGACACCTGCTATGCAGACTATGTACACCCACTATGTGAGCAGGCCTTCCAGCAAGGCTTTAAGGGTACAATAATTTCGTGTACCGCCGACTTTTATCCAAAGATCGTCGAGAAGACATCGAAAGAGTTCATGGAAGGTTTCATCTTCCAGTTCCCAGACTTCGACGACCCAGCTCTAAACCAGCCTGGTGTTAACTTCCCGAAACCTAACGAATTCTATGCCGAGTACGCAAAGCGCTATGGCGAAGCCGAATGGGGCGCCGTATCTTGGGAATATGCTTCTATCATGGACTTGTGGGCCGATGCGGCAGGCAAGGCTGGATCAGTTGAACCCGCCGACGTCCTCAAGGCCATGAAAGAAGGGGGAACTGGCAAGCACGCCTTTGGCGACGCGAAGTGGTGGGGAACGGAGTTATTCGGCATCGATAATGCGCTGGTCGGCAACTGGCCTGTTGTGGTGATTGAGAATGGTAAGGCCGTGATCAAAGAATTTCGGTCAATTCCTGACTGGTGGGACAAGCATAAGGACCTTATGGTAAAACACATGACCGCTCTGGGGCAGATGTGGAACCAGCGCGGCTAGCAGGCCTCCAATACATACTGGAGCCAAAGCCTAAACTCGCAAACGACTATGCTTCTTCCCGATGCCTTGTCGGGGAGAAGGCGGTTTTGAATAGACAAAAGTTTGCGTCCAATACTTACAGCAGGTCTTTGCTTCACGCCTCACAACATTTGCGGACAACGCCGAGCGGATGAGCGACCTTATTCTGCAAACCATCGTCAACGCGGTATATGCAGCGAGCTACATGTCGCTCATAGCCGTTGGCCTAGTGCTGATCTTCGGCGTCATGGGGGTCATTAACTTCGCCCATGGTGAGCTCTACATGGCTGGTGCGTACGTGGTCGTTGCCTTGTATGCAGAGTCGGGCATGCCGTTTCTAGTCGCGGTGGTGCTAGGGCTTGTTTTTGTTGGACTGCTCGGCCTGCTTATGGAGATCTCGCTATTCAGACCATTGCGAGACAATCCCTTGGGCGGACTGATAGCATCGATTGGCTTCCTACTGATCCTCCAAACGACTGCGGTGCTCGGCTTCGGCGTGCGGATGGCGCATATTCCTCCGCCAACTCAGGAGAAGATTGAGCTGTTAAATGGCGTGGTCCTGACCCACCAGCGCCTACTGGTAATCATTGCCTCGGCGGCTCTGCTCAGCTTGCTTTACCTGTTTCTTCACCGAACCAAGTATGGCTGGGCGATGCGCGCCTGCGCGCAGGACCGGGAAGCCGCCGCGCTTCAGGGGATCTCGCTGTCGCAAGTCAGCCGGCTTGCAATGTTCATTGGTGCCGGACTGGCAGGCGTAGCCGGGGCGCTCACGGCACCATTGGTTTCACCAACGCCCTACATGGGACATTCGGTTATTGTGACCGCCTTCATTATCATCATCGTAGGCGGTATCGGCCAGCTTGAGGGTGCCATTGTGGCTGCAATTCTGTATGCATTCGTGCACACGTTCGTCACCACCTTCTTCGATGGCGTCATTGCCGACATCACCGGTTTACTGCTGATGCTCATGGTTCTGGTGATCAAGCCAACTGGCCTCTTTGGAGCGAAGGACCGTGTCTAGAGGCAAAGTGAATCCTTGGCTGTGGGTGGCGGGGATTGTGCTGCTGGTGGCGCTTATCGCGCTACCTTTTGGTTTGAGTTTCTCGCAGCGGGAAGTTGCGGTCTTGCTGGTGATTAACGTGTTGCTGGTGAGTTCGTATCGCTTGATGACGCTCACCGGTGAATGGTCGTTGGGCCACGTGGTAATCATGGGTGTTGGTGCCTACGCTAGCGCACTTTTTAGCAAGCGCCTTGGCGTGCCGGTACCCATATCTATGTTGCTAGGCGCAGTAACGGCAGGGGCTGTTGCTGCTCTACTCAGTTTCCCGCTGTTTCGCATGAAGGGGTTCTACTTCTTAATCGGCTCATTTGCTGCTGGTGAGGTCATCAGGCTGATCTGGAAGTATTTTAGCAATCCGTTTGGCGGGCCCAAGGGCCTCAAACTGATCCCAGGCTTTCCAGATATTGGTCCGATATCTTTCTTCGAGCCCCTGCCCTACTACTATCTGTGCCTCATTGTTGTCGGGATGAGCCTTTTCTTCCTGTATCGTATCGAGCGCTCACGCATAGGTCTCACGTTTCATGCGATTCATTGGCAAGACAAGCTGGCTGAATCGGTAGGGGTCAACACCTTCAGCTATCGCATGTTAGCTTTCGTGCTGGCGTCGACCTTTGCCGGTTTGTGCGGCGCGTTGTATGTCCATTACATAGGTACCATAAATCCGAACCGATTTGATGTTGAAGAGATGGTGTTCGTGCTGATCTGGGCGATTGTTGGTGGCACGACAACATTCTATGGCCCAATCGTCGGCGTCGTGGTGCTAACAGTCATCAACGAGGTGATTTTGCGTGCCCTCGGTTTTGATACTGCACGCCCGATGATCTACGGCTTCATCTTGATTGCCTCGGTGTTATTCCTGCCTAATGGATTGGAGAGCCTCGTACCGAAACTGCAAGCATGGATAACCAGTCGTCGCACCGCCCCCGAAGGCACGCAGGCGAGCGAGGAAAAAGCATGAGCCAAGCGATCCTCGAGGTTCGTGATCTGACCCGCACTTTCGGAGGCCTCACGGCTGTAAACAGGCTCAGTTTTTCTGTAAGTCCCGGAAGTGTCCATGGGCTGATTGGCCCAAACGGCGCGGGAAAAACGACCACCTTCAATGTCATTAGCGGCTTCTACCCACCAACCACCGGTCAGGTCATTTACCAAGGGAAGAACGTCTCGGGCATGACAACGGTCAGCCTGGCGCGGATCGGCCTAATCAGAACGTTCCAGGGTACGACCCTTTTCAAGGAGTTCACCGTACTCGACAACGTGAAAATCGGATTCCACGGGTCGGTACGGTCGACACTGATCGCCCAGGTTTTAGGTGCCGACCGCGAAGAACTAGCGGCAATTGAAAAGCAGGCTGACGAGTTGATCGAATTCTTCGGTCTTACCGACTTAAGAAACGAACTAGCCGCAAACCTGTCACACGGCCACCAGCGGGCATTAGGCATCGCCGTGGCGCTCGCCGCTCAGCCCAAGGTCCTTCTCCTCGACGAGCCGTTCACCGGCATGAACCCAGAAGAAACATCGCGAATGATGACACTTGTACGGTCGGTCCGCGACCGGGGTGTCACCATCATGCTAGTGGAGCATGACATGCACGCCATCATGGGGCTTTGCGACAAGATCACCGTGATGAATTTCGGTTCACTTCTAACCGAAGGGACGCCGCAGCAGGTGCGCACGAATCCGAAGGTGATCGAGGCCTATCTCGGGAGTGCCATCGATGCTGCTTGAGCTGCAAGACGTGCACGTACATTATAACAAGGTTGCCGCACTCAAGGGCATTTCAATGAGGGTGCCCGAGAACGGGATAGTTACAATCATAGGCGCAAATGGGGCCGGCAAGACTACCACTTTGAGAGCAATTTCTGGCCTGACCCGCATTTCCAGCGGCGAGATCCGCTTCAATGGAGAGCGTATCGATCACCTTCCGCCGGACAAGATTGTTGCACGTGGTATAGCCCAGGTGCCGGAGGGTCGGCGTATTTTCCCCGAACTGACCGTGGAGGAAAACTTGCGCACAGGCGCGTTCCTTCGCAAAGAGAAAAGCGGTATTGAAAGCGACATTCAGGAGGTGTTCGGCCGGTTTCCTCGCCTTGCAGAGCGTCGCCGGCAATGGGCAAAAACCCTCTCTGGTGGCGAGCAGCAAATGGTGGCAATCGGTCGGGCGTTGATGTCGAAACCTAAATTACTGTTGATGGACGAGCCTTCTATGGGCCTAGCGCCAGTGATAATCCAAGAAATTGCCCGCATCATCAAGGCCATCGTCAAACAGGGGGTACCTGTGGTGCTCGTTGAACAGAATGCCGAACTGGCGCTCGGGCTGGCCAACTTTGCCTACGTGCTGGAAACAGGCACTGTGTCGGTTGAAGGAGCGGCAACTGATCTGCACGAGAACGAACATGTCAAAAGGGCCTATCTTGGTGTCTGATAACTGGACCTTGAAAGAACTCATTGCTGCGGGTTGGAGCGAACAAGAACTCGAGTGGGAACAGACGTGCGAGGATTTGGCGATTGCAATTGCCCAAGACGACGAAGCTGCGGCAAAAACCGCTGCCGCCAGCGCCCTCAGGCTAGCGCGCGAGCACTTTGCTGACGGCGATCCGAGGCTTGCTACCGCTATTGCTAATCAGGCCATGTGCGTATCGGCCTCAAGAAGCGAAACTGCTAAACAGCTCCTCGATGAGGCGTGCCAGACTTGGAATGCCACTCATCAGTGGATCGAACAAATGCAGGCGCCACGTGTGGCGCGCTCATCGCTATTCCATATGCGGATGGAGCAAAAACATCGCGCGGCCTACGAAGACAACTGGCGCGTTAAATGGCGCAATATTGCGGCCTATGCGAAAGGTCGGCTCGGCGCCGCTAATCTGCAAACACCGCGCGACCCTGCTGCTGCAAGAGAGGCGCTTGCACGCTGGCAGCGAGAACGCCCGGCAATGCTTAACGACACCCGCAAACTGCTTGCTGCGGCCTATCTGTTGTTACCTGGCGTATCCGTTATCTAACCCCACAGCCAAGCAGTCTTAACACGCCACTTGCGGCAGACTTGGTTCGCTTATGGGCAAGATGGATACCCTTCCCACACCAATCTTCAGTTGTCGAAAAATCTTTTTGGTACATAATTGGTTCGTTGAAGCTTTGTATTTGGTTTTGTTTTGGCTTGGGAGTACAGTTCCCATGGGGACAGGCTTTGGGGCCAAACATTTCAAGCTCTTCGCAGGGGGAGGCCCATCAATCCTGATCCTGATCAACGCCAAGAGCCGTAGCAAGCGGCCAGTTGGCACTTAAAGGAGGGAACAACCCGATGGGAAACAATTTGGACGCCATCACGACGGTGTTCACCGAGTTCTATTACTGGGTCACTGTCGTATTCATGTTCTTGATTCACGTAGGCTTTTGCCTTTATGAGGTTGCTGCAAGCCGCCGCCGCAATCACCTTCACACGTTGATGAAGAACACCATGGTGATCCCTTTGGTCACCGTGACATTCTTCTTCTTCGGCTGGTGGATCTATTTCGCCTTCCCGAACGGCCCGTTCATCACCGGTGGCATTGAATGGGATGCCGCGCAGGGTGCTCGGCCATGGGATGACAACATGGGCACTAACCTGTCCGACCGAATCAATGGTGTGTTCTGGGCAGCGTTCCTGCTGTTCTCTTGGACCGCTGCATCGATCGTGTCAGGTGCCGTCATCGAGCGCATCCAGTCGGGTGCATTCTGGATCCTGGCTGTCATCATTGGCTCGGGAACTTGGATCATCGATGCCGCCTGGGGCTGGCACTATGGCGGCTGGATGGTCAAGCTACTCGGCTATCATGATGCCTACGCATCGGGTGTGATCCACGGCATCGCCGGTGGTTTCGCACTTGGCGTGCTGGTAGTTCTCGGCCCTCGTCTCGGAAAGTTTGCCGCTGATGGCACGCCTCGTGATATTCCGCCACATAATGTATGGCTGGTGACGCTCGGCCTGTTCCTGATCTATACAGGCTTCTGGGGCTTCTATGCAGCCTGCAACGTCCCGATCATCTCGCCTGAAACCATCGGCGGCCAGATAACCGGTGAAACCTGGACTGCCACCAACATCTACCTGGCTCCGACCACGTTGTCGGCCATCACTTTCAACTTCCTGATGTCGCTGTCGGGCGGCCTGATGGTGGCCTACATCATATCCAAGGGTGATCCGTTCTGGACCTACTCTGGCGGTCTCGCCGGCATCATCACGGCGTCTGCGGGCAATGACCTGTATCATCCGATCCAGGCCATGCTGATTGCCGGCGTTGGTGCCTGGGCGGCCTACAAGCTGCACTACTGGGTGGAGCGCAAGTTCAAAATCGACGATGCGGTCGGAGCCGTCGCCGTGCATGGGTATGCGGGCTTCATCGGCTTGGTAATCGCCGGTTTCGTTCTATGGGGACAGCCGTCCTCGCCGTTCGAGGGCTACGCGACCATCAACCCGATTGGACAGTTCATCGGCGCACTCATCATGTTTGGCCTGCTGGGCTTCCTGCCGGCATGGATTGTTGCGAAGATCCTCAATGGCATGGGCCTTTTGCGCATTCCGCGCAAGGTTGAACTGGAAGGTCTCGACTTCGAGTCGAACCAGGCCTTCGAGGCAGCCAAGGCTGATGTGATCAAGGCTGAACTGGCCATGGTCAAGTAACTGACACGAGAAAGGACAAACAGATGTCGACAAATGGAATGACAAGCTGGGCCGTTGACCTGAAGGACGTGGCAGCCGTCTACCCGTTTCAGGGTGCCGAGTTCATTATGTTCATAGCAGGTCTCGCATTCTGGCTATGGTGGCACTGGGCCCAGATGCGCATGGAAGCCACTGAAATCCGCCACGAAATGGGTGCCGATGCATCCGGGGCGGAAGCCAAGACGGCAATTGATCGATACTAGCGATCAAGCTTGATAGTTGTAACACTCATTGGACCGACCGGGTCTTCCCGGTCGGTCTCGCCATTTGGGGAGAGCCAGCGCATTATGGGCGTGAGAGACATCAAGGTAGCAATAAATGCGGTACCGGCAAAGCCGATCATAGCCACGGCCCTTACCGTTACCCTTATGGCTGCCGGCTGGCACGGCTACACGTTGCACCGGATTTGCACGAGCAGGGCCGACCTCAGCGCTTCGCTTAAGCAATGGACCGAGGGCATACTGCAAGCAAAAATCGCTACGCCGCTCTCGCAGGCTGTAGGGAGCGACTGGGACGAGGTCAGAATTGCGACCGCCGCACAGGCCCCGGCCAACGCAATGTCTTGCCCGTTCGGCTGGCACTGGAGCAATGAAGAGCGCGCCGCTGTGGCAAAGGACGGGCACCTGACCATGTTCGGCTTCTTCAAGGACGCCAGGCTGCTCGAAGTGGCTGACTTCGACAGCCGCTGGGCACGTTTTGACGTATCCGCCGACCCCATCCCGCGCGACAAAGCAGTCTTTGAGGCCAGCAACACCGGCAATGCCATCCAACTGACACGCTCCGGCGACTGACTTGTAGCCTCAGTAGTTGCCCTTCACCCGTTCCTTGGTCGGATCGAAGTGCGGGAACTTCACCACGGTTGCTTTCAGCCGTTTCTGTTGGCCGTCCAGTTGCCCCACCTCGACAGCGGTTCCCGGTTCGGCGTGGGTCACATCTAGCCGGGCCAGTGCGATCACCTTTTCGAGGATTGGGGATTTTATTGCGGAAGTTATTTCGCCAACTTGTGCCTTGCCGATCCTGATACAGTCGCCGGTTGATGGCACCAGGCCGCTTTCGATGTCAAGACCAACCAGCTTCTTCTGTGGGTGTGCCTTGCGCTCCTCGATTGCCGCGCGCCCGATAAAGTCCGCATGCTTGGACTTCAACGGCACCGTAAAGCCGATTCCCGCCTCGATGGGATTGGTCTGGTCGGAAAACTCGTAGCCGGCAAAGATCAACCCGGCCTCGACGCGCAGCATGTTCAGCGCCTCAAATCCAAGCGGCACCATGCCTTCAGGTTCTCCAGCCGCCCAGATGGCATCAAACACCTTGACCGCATCCTTCGGGTGGCAAAAGACCTCATAGCCCAGTTCACCTGAATAGCCGGTCCGCGACACCACGACGGATGGCCCGTAGAAATCCCCGACGCGGCCAACCGCAAAACGGAACCACTCCAGTTCATCCATGTTGGGCTGCGTCGGCGCCGTCCAGATCACCTTCTTCAGGATATCGCGCGAGCGTGGGCCCTGCACCGCCACATTGTGCAACTGGTCGGTCGAGGAGCGCACCCAAGCATTGAGCCCGCGATCCTCGACCTGCTTACGCAACCACACGCCGCTGTCATCGTTGCCGCCAATCCAGCGGAAGTTGTTCTCGGCCAGGCGGAAGACTGTACCGTCATCAATCATCCCGCCGTGCTGATAGCACATGGCCGTGTAGACCACCTGCCCAACCGACAGTTTCGAAATGTCTCGGGTCACAGATAAATTCATCAGCGCTTCGGCGTCCGGTCCGGTCACCTCGTATTTGCGCAACGGCGACAGGTCCATGATGGCTGCCTTCTCGCGGCACGCCCAGTACTCCGCAATGGTGCCGTGATTAGTCATCTTATTGGGCAGCCAATAGCCGTTGTACTCGACGAAGTCCCGAGTATGCCGGGCGAAGCACTCATGGAATGCCGTCTTCCTGGTTTCTTCCACATCCGCCTCCGGAGTTCTGCGCCAGCCGATAGAACGCTGGAAATCCTCGTTCTCCCTGTATACCCGCACCTGGATGTCGGTCGGGTTCCAGCCATTTGCCGGGTCGATATCACACGGGCATGCCGACGAGATGCAGACCAGGTCGGTGAGCGCCCGCAGCAGCACGAAATCACCAGGGCGCGACCAAGGGTCATCTATGCCAATGGCGTTGGCGCTATCCAGCAACGTGTTGAAAAAGAAGTTGATCGCTGGCCAGCCGCCGCGCGGGCGCACGCTGAATCGCGCTAGGTCGCGGTTCATGTTATCGGAGCAATTGACATGGCCAGGATAGCCCAGGTCCTCGTAGTACCGGGCAGTGCAGGCAAGGCCGAACGTGTCGTGTCGCCCGCAAGTATCCTGCACGATCTCGACAAGTGGCTCGTGGTCGACACTGAAATACTTCGAGAAGACGCCCGGTGCCGGATAAAGCGAGCCCATCAGAGAGCGCGTCGTGGTCGGATCAATCTCTCGCTCCAGCCCTTTGTCCAGCGCTCGTGTGGAAAACGCCTGAAAGTCCGAACATTCCCGCCCCTGCACATCTAGAACCTGGATGTACTGGCCCTTCTTCACCTCGTAGGCCGTGGCATAGCCAGGCTGGATGTTGAAGTCGCTCACAGGGTCTGCCAACGGTGGCGGCGGCGCCATTCCTCCCTTGCCTTCGCCCGGGTTGGCACGGCGGATGTAGAGAATAATCTCGCTGGGCGCGTCACTCGCCTCTGGGAGCATCGGGCCGCCGGGCGCGCAGACGATCAGCAGTCCGTCGCTGGCCGCGAGAAAAAATTCCATGTCGCCGGGCCGAGAACCATTGCCCAGGGCCGTGAACGCGTCCGCCTTGCCGAGGTCGAAGCCTGCCGCTTCCAGTGCGCGGATGACCTTCGCGCCGCTGGCATCGCTGGTCAGAGCATGATGGATGCCCTTGGCTTTACCCTTACCCTTGGCGCCCATCAGCCCGGCATCTGAGGTGCCGTCAGGCGCAAAGAATACGAGCTCTGCCGTCTGCAATCCCTCGCGGTCGAGAACCGAGACCTCGTCGCCCTTGTCGATCCTGACCGCGCGCGAACCACCACCTGGCACAGGGTGGCGTTCTACCCCGTGCGGCAGGATCGGCAGGCCCGGCGTTATAATGCCACGGCGTTCATAGGGAGTTTCGAATACGGGTTTGACAGTCATAGTCCCAACAGTTTTCGCTTTTTCTCAGCCCACGCATTGATTGCAACATCAAATGTAATGGCCATAAGGACGACGGAGAAGCCTAGCGTGAAGTTCTTTCCTAGGTCCGTTCCCGCCAGCGTGCGCTGCATTTCCTGGCCAAGGTCCCGCGTCCCGATGAAAGCCGCAATGATGACCATGAAAAACGAAAACATCAGTGCCTGATTCAGGCCAACGGCAATGGTTGGCATTGCCAAGGGTAGTTGCACGTTGACGAGCTTCTGCCAGCGAGTCGCGCCTGACATGTCCGCTGCCTCGGTCGTCTCTACCGGAACGCCACGCAACCCCTCAATAGTGTAACGCACGACCGGTACCATTGTGTAGATTAGGATCGCCAAGATGACCGTAACTGGCGTGATCCCAAACAGCATGATTGCGGGCAGCAGATAGATAAAGCTCGGAAATGTTTGGGCCGTATCACAGGCATAGAGCATTCGCCGAGTAGCTTTTTCGGAGCGCGATGCCCAGATGGCGATCGGCATGCCGATGATAACCGCAAGCAAGGTGGCCGTTACCGTGGAATGCAGCGTCAACATTGCCCGGTCCCACCATCCTAGTATGGCAACCGCAGTGAAGAACACAAAACCGACAATTGCCGGCCGAACGCCACCAATCAGCCAGCAGAAGCCCGTCACTGCGGCAATAAAACCGAATGTGGGCACGTAGAGCAGCGCATTCTCAGTCGGCACCAGCACCCACACATTCAAGAAGTACCTTAGGAACCCAGTTGCGGCCTGTATAGGATCCCAATCCAGAATGGCCTTCATGATATCATCAATCTCGCTGCCAACCGACAGCGACTGGCTTCGGGACACATCATTGAAGAGCGGAACGACCCTGCCGAGAGCCGTAAAAAATGCAAACAAGCCACCAGCGATGAGCCATGCCTGATGCCGGATCCACCAAGGTGTTCCTTTCTCGAAGTGTTCGGGCTGCTTAACCACTAGTGCCTTAGACAGTCGATCAAGGGTGACGGCCAGCAACACGATCGTAATACCGATTTCGACACTACGGCCAAGCTTGAAGCTGTTCATCATAGCAAGAAGCTTGGCACCCAGGCCTGGCATTCCAATAAACGCGGTAAGTACCACCATCGCCAACGATAGCATAATGACCTGGTTTAGCCCGATCAGTATCTCGGTGCGGGCCGCGGGCAGATAGACACGGGTCAACATCTGCCACTGCGTGCAGCCAGACATCTTGCCTGCTTCCACCACGTCGGAGGATACTTTCTTGAGCCCCACGGCTGTCATGAGGATCATTGGCGGCATGGCATACACGATAGTGGCCACCGAAGCCGCCGTGGGCCCGACCTTGAAGAAAATTACCGCAGGCAGCAGGTAGGTAAAAAATGGCAGGGTTTGGAGGACTGCGAGAACGGGTCGGAGTACGCTTTCTACGCGCCTCGACTTCCATGACCATATCCCAAGCAGCAGGCCTAGCAGGAAGCCGAATGGAGCAGCAATAACGATGACTGACATAGTCTCCATCGTCCATTTCCACTGCCCCATCAGGGCACACCAAGTAAATGTGCCACCGGCCAACAATGCCAAACGCCACCCACCCAGATAGAAGCCAGTGACTGCAGCCGTCGCCGCCACGGCCGACCATGGAACAGCTTCCAACCTTGGCCAGCGTGACTTGCCATAGAGAATGTTCGCGGCTGCATCGATCAAGAAGCCCAGACCGCTCGCCATCAGGCGAGTAACACGGATCAGGCCGAGGTCGTTCTGCAGCCAGTCGAACCATGTGTCGAGGTGGTGCGACCAGATGGGATGCCAGACAGGCAAACGGTCCAGTAGTGGCGGCAACATCGGCTTGAACACGGTGAGCACGACAGCCAGCATCAGCAGCCCCAACCCGATCAGAGTATGGCGGGATAATGATGTCACGTGTCGCTCCCCAGCAGCACGTCAAGCGCCTCTTGCCTGTCCATGACTCCGATCAGCTTGCCCGACTTGCTGGCAACCGGGATGAGCTTTCGCCGGTCCGAAATCAATAGGCGGGCCAGCGACTGGATCGTCGAGGCCTCACTGACCGGCTCACCAGTCACCTCGATTCCGTTGACTGGCCGCGCCAGGACACCTGCATGCACGACACGCGCCTTGTCGATTTCCTCGGTGAACTTTGCCACGTAGCTGGTGGCCGGATTGAGCACGATCTGATCCGGCGTGTCACACTGCTCGATAGCTCCGTCCTTCATGATGGCGATGCGGTCTGCCAGCCTCAAAGCCTCGTCGAAGTCGTGCGTGATGAACACAATGGTTTTCCCCAGCATGTTCTGAAGGCGCAAGAACTCATCCTGCATCTCGCGCCGGATCAACGGGTCAAGCGCGGAAAACGGCTCATCGAGAAACCAGATATCTGGCTCGATGGCGAGTGAGCGCGCGATGCCGACGCGCTGTTGCTGACCACCCGAGAGTTCACGCGGAAAATAATCTTCGCGACCGGCCAGTCCTACCAGTTCGATCACCTCGAGAGCACGGGCACGGCGCTCATGCCTGTCCTGCCCGCGCATCTCGAGCGGAAAGGCAACGTTCTCCAGCACGGTCCTGTGCGGCAGCAGCCCGAAGCTCTGGAACACCATGCCCATCTTCCGGCGTCGCAGGTTGATCAGCGCGTCCTCGTCGAGCTTGCCGATGTCCTCACCTTCGATAAGGACCTCTCCGCCAGTGACTTCGTGCAGCCGGCCCATGCAGCGCACTAGCGTGGACTTGCCTGAGCCGGAGAGCCCCATGATCACCAACATCTCGCCGCGGCCCACGTCCACCGAAACGTTGTGCACGCCGGCGATGTAGCCCTGCGCGCGAATGCTTTCGTAGCTCGCATTCGGCTTAAGTGTGGCCAAGAACTGCTTCGGGTCTGGCCCGAAGAGCTTCCAGACATTGCGGCAACTGATGACTGGTGCATTCTTGTCCATGAGTCCCAAACAATCAACGTTATCACCCCGGTACGTGCAGTACCGAGATGATAACAGCTTGTTGCGATTTGACTATCAGCCCGAACAGGCCTCTACCCATGGCTTCCAGACGCTTTCATTGGCCTTCAGCCAGTTGGTCGCGGCTTCTTCCGGTTCCTGCTCGTCGGTGTCGACCAGCTTGGCCATTTCGGCGATCTGCGGGTTGGTGAAGTTGATCTTGGTCAGTACGCAATATGCCTTAGGCCACTTGTCCTTCATGCCGTCCCAAGCGGCTTTTTTGAGGTAGCCCTTGGCCGGATTGCCGCAGTCATAGAGCTTATCCGGAATCGGGCCCTTGGTCGGGTCCTTGTCGCAGCCTTCTTCCCATTCCGGAAACTCGACAAACTCGCCTGGCCAGACGGCCTCAGCAAAGTTCGGTGTCCAATTGAACACCACGACAGGACGCTTGTCTTTCTCAGCGGCACCGATTTCAGCCCATAACGCAGCAGCAGAACCCGCGTTGACCACGACGAAATTCATGCCGAGTGCTTCGGCGCGTTCTTTGCCGTGCTTCAACCAGTCGACCGGACCATCGAGATAACGGCCCTTGTCCCCGCTCTCAGCTGTTTTGAACAGGTGCGCACACTCGTTGAGTGCCTTCCAGTCCGGCAGACCGGGACAGGCTTCCTTTGTCCACATGGGATACCACCAGTCCTCACGGGTTACCGCGTCATGGTCCCCGGCATCGTGCAGCCCCCCCTTCTCGAGCGCTTCGCGGAACGACTTGCCGAAGGCGCCTTCCCAAACTTCGAGCTCCAGATGCACATCACCGAGCCGAACCGACTCGTAGACAGCTTGACTGTCGGTGGTGACGTATTCGACGTTATTGCCCATCGACTGGTAGATCTGCCCGACTGCATTGCTCATCACGATCTGGCTCGACCAGTTGTGAATGGGGATAACAATAGGGTCAGAGCTATCTTCTGCAAACGAAGGTGCGGAGGCACATATAGAAAGCGATACGGCAGCTGCCGTTGCTCCAAGGACTTTCGTAAACTTCTTGATCATATAATTTTCCTCCCAAGTGGCGGGGTTACCGCTCTACTTTACTCGATTTGACCGGAATTCACCTCATCAGCTTCCGGCTGGCTGCGGATCTGCCGAACTAGTGGCCCAATCAGGTGCAAAGCAAAGAACCACTACATCCGGACCCAGATTGGGATTGAACAAGACATTATGCCACCAAGTGGCTTCCCGAAGCGGCTCGCCCTGACCAAGCTGCCGCACCCGGCAATTGAGATCGAAACGCTGGTTGTACGCGTCGAAGGTCAATGTGCAGCCACCCGCTTCGATGATGGTGCTTGCCCCTCTTGATCTCGGAGGGAAGGTTGCCGTGAGCAGGTCACTGAACTCATTCCACTTCTGGTAATAGGTCTCGGACATCATCTGCAGCGCCTTGTCACGGCGTTGCGCCGGATCATTGGTCCGCATCACGAGGTGCTTCAGCTCAGGTGTCTTTGAATACAACGGCGACTTGTTGAGCACGGTAATGATTTGTCCCATCGGAGTAGTTTCGCCGGGCAGCCTGAGCGTAGGCATGATTGAGTCATCAGGCCGGCCGTTGTTGTCGCGCATAGCTAACTGGCGCACGCGGCACTGCCACCGCAGAAACGCAGCCCTCAGTGGGCTGGCTGGTTGTTGGCTCGCCCCTAGCACGTGGTCCAGTTCCATCATGCCGCCGCCTCGCGCGAGGCTACCAAAAGCGCATAGGGCCGGTCGTGAGTAAGGCTCGGTATCCGCGCCCTGGCGGCAGCGACCTCTTCCAGGTTAATGGATGCCTGCACGATCCCGGGCGACGTGCCACCATCAGCCAGTACCTCACCCCACGGACTGATGATGAGCGAATGCCCGTAGCTTTCGCCGCCTCCATCGACAGCGCCTATGGCGCAGGGCGCAACGACGAATGCCCCGTTCTCGATGGCACGTGCGCGGTTCAATACGTGCCAATGCGCCTCACCCGTCTTCTTGGTGAAAGCAGCCGGCGTCAGCAGGATTTCCGCACCTGCCTGGGCTAAATCTCGGTATAGCTGCGGGAAGCGTAGATCGTAGCAGATCGTCAGGCCGAGCTTGCCGAATGGCGTATCAACCAGGATGGCTTTCTTGCCAGGTTCGATCGTATCGCTTTCTCGGTAGTATTCACTCTCCGACAACTGGATATCGAACATGTGCAGCTTGTCATAGCGGGCAACAATCTCGCCATAGTCGTTGATGACATAGCTGCGGTTGCCAACCTTGCCGCTGGATGTCTGAACGGCGATGGACCCCACAACCATCCAAGTCCGTCGTGTTCTAGCGAAGTGCCGCAACCCGGTTAGCACAGCATGACCGGCCTCAGGCGCGGCCGGCGGCCGGAAAGCGCTGCCTTGCGTCCTCAGGCCACCGCAGTATTCCGGTAGAGCGAGTAAGTCTGCTCCTGAACTGACTGCCCGGTCTCCTAGTTCGACAGCCTCCGCCAGTGCGGCTTCCTGCGTGGGCATGGGCCTCGTTTGGAGGCAGGCTATCTGAACTTGCTTTGGCATCTTTCAGAACTTCATATAGGCCTTCCGCAGGGTTACCAGCGGGTGGCGGTCCGACATCTGGAACTTCAGCAACAGCTCACGGGCAATCATATCCCTATCTTGCTGATTATCTGGCAATTCAATACTATCGGGAATGCGCACCCAGCCGTTATTATTGCGGTCAAAAACAGCTGGTGAGCCTTCCTCGTAGCCCATATGTACGTCCTCGAGCCAGTTGAGGTCGTCCCAACCCATTACCTCCATGTACTTCTTTAGATAAGGGGTAAGTCGACCATAATCGGGCACCAGGTTCACGTCGTACCGGTAACCAATGTGCTGTCCAATCTCCTTTTCACGTTCGGATTCAAGCCCTGCAGAGTCCTTCAGAAACTGGTCGACGTCTTTTATCTCCGATCCGCGGTACTGTTTACCTGCCATAACGTCGTCTCCTTAGAGGTGGTGATAATCTTCGACGCCAACCGTGTAGTTGGTACCAGCCAGCGGAACACCAGCCATCGCAGATGCTTCCATGGTGAGTGCCGCAAGATCTTCCGGCTCGAGGCTGTGAATATTGGTTTTACCACAGGCGCGGGCGAAGAGCTGAGCTTCCACAGTCAACGTATGAAGGAAGTTGTAGACGCGCTCTGCAGCAGCATCGGGGTCAAGGCGCGCACGCAGTTTCGGATCCTGAGTTGCCACGCCTACCGGGCAGCGACCCGTGTGGCAGTGGTAGCAATGGCCGGGTTCCACACCCATTTCCTCTTCGTAGTTGGCTTCCGGGATGTCCTTATTGCAATTCAGCGCCATCATAGCCGAGTGACCAATGGCAATTGCGTCGGCACCGAGGGCAATGGCCTTGGCCACGTCTGCCCCGTTGCGGATGCCGCCGGCATAAACCAGCGTGATCTCGCCCCGTTTGCCAAGATCATCGATCGCCTTGCGCGCCTGGCGGATGGCTGCAATGCCGGGTACGCCGGTGTCTTCGGTCGCCAGGTGCGGGCCTGCGCCCGTGCCGCCCTCCATGCCATCTATATAAATGGAGTCCGGATCACATTTCACCGCCATGCGCACGTCGTCATAGACGCGTGCGGCACCCAGTTTTAACTGGATTGGGATCATGTGGTTGGTCACTTCGCGGATTTCTTGGATCTTGAGCGCCAAATCATCAGGGCCCAGCCAGTCAGGGTGACGAGCCGGTGAACGCTGGTCGATTCCGGCCGGAAGAGAACGCATCTCGGCAACTTGGTCGGTCACCTTTTGGCCCATCAAGTGGCCACCAAGGCCAACCTTACAACCTTGCCCGATGAAGAACTCGCAACCGTCAGCCAGAACCAGGTGGTTTGGGTTGAAGCCGTACCGCGACTGGATGCACTGATAGAACCACTTGGACGAGAAACGCCGCTCGTCCGGGATCATGCCACCCTCACCCGAGCAGGTTGCCGTACCCGCCATTGTCGCCCCACGGGCAAGCGCGGTTTTGGCTTCGTAGCTCAGAGCGCCAAAGCTCATACCGGTGATGTAGACGGGAATATCAAGCTCCAGCGGCCGACCAGCACGAGGCCCGATAACCGTCTTCGTCTCGCACTTCTCGCGGTACCCCTCGATCACAAAACGGGTGAGTGTACCAGGCAAAAATGTCAAGTCATCCCAATGCGGAATTTTCTTGAAGAGCGAGAAACCGCGCATGCGGTAGCGACCAAGTTCGGACTTTATGTGTATATCGTCGATAACATGCGGCGGGAAAATGAACGACTTCCCCAGCCTGTAGACATCACGTTCTAGCGGCTTCTTTCTTATCTGGTCCATTACATAAATCCTTTCCTGAACCGCCTACAGAATGAGCTTCTTTTCAGTCGGCTCGAGGTTGTCGTAGTTCCACAATTGCTTGCCGGCCACAATCTTCTTGAAATGGTCGACGCCCTTGGAGGGCAACAGCTCATACTGCTTAAGCTTGCGGGTCAACCAGGCCTTGTCGAGATCAGTGAGCGGTTTCTCCACCGCATCAACGCCCAGCGACTTGATATCCCCACCAACGTAAATGGTGCCGTCGTACATCGAGTCACCCAGGTTCTTGCCGGCATTGCCGCACACTACCATGCGACCACGCTGCATCATGAAGCCGGACAGGGCACCGGTGTCGCCACCGACAATGATGGTCCCGCCCTTCATGTCGATACCGGTACGAGAGCCGACGGATCCCTTGCACACCAAGTCTCCACCGCGTATGGCAGCGCCAAACGTGGACCCAGCGTTCTTCTCGACCACGATTGTGCCTGCCATCATGTTCTCACCGCATGACCAGCCCACACGGCCTTTGATGCGCACGTTCGGACCATCGATCAGACCCACGCCGAAGTAACCCAGCGAACCTTCGACAATGAGGTTGAGCTTTGACAGGATCCCCACGCCTAAAGAATGCTTGCCGCGAGGGTTCTGGAGCACAATAGTGCCGTAACCTTCGCTCATCAGTTCCCGGATCTTTTTGTTCACTTCGCGAGTGGTCAGTTTATCGGTATCCAGTTCCACGCGCTTGTTGAAATCCACTTCAGGCGCCCACGGATAGGTGAAGCGCTCTTCGGCGCCGGGGTCGAACTCAATGTAGAGTGTTTTGCCCGTTAACTGTTCGGTCGTCATGCCGAGCGCTTTGACGCGCTCGTCTTGTGACATCTTCTTGAGTTCTGCGTCGCTCACGCTTGCCATACCCGAACCTCCTCGTCGTACGGATCATATGTGTCGATTTCCTGCGGCAGGATGGCACGAATAGCGACTTCTTCCGACGCCATTGCGATTAAGTCGTCGCTTTCGTAGAGAACCAGCGGCTTGGCAGCCATGGTATCCTTGGCCATCCCAAGCTGGTCCTTTGTGGCGACCAAATAGGTAAAAACGCCGTCGATCTCCGAGATTGAACGGCGCAGACTCTCTTCGAGTGAGACGCCATTTGCCAGATTATGGGCGGTGTACACGGCCAGCAACTCGGAGTCGCAGTTGGACATGAAGCGATGTCCCTTGCGCTCCATTTCGCGGCGCATGATCCAGTAGTTAGTGATCTGGCCGTTGTGCACCACAGAAACGTCATTGTATGGGAAGGCCCAATACGGGTGAGCCGAACGGATATCCACATCCAACTCGGTGGCCATGCGAGTGTGGCCAATGCCATGAGTGCCTTCGAAGCTAGTCAGATTGTAGGCTGAAGATACATCACTCGCGTCGCCGAGATCCTTGATTAACTCCAATCCATTCCCAAGCGACAGGATTTCAACTCCGTCAGTTTCCTCAATGTGCTTGGCGAGGTCGGCTGTATCGCCGTCGTGGGTCAGCACGTAACGCAAAGCATACTCAGTCGCGTTCTGCTTAGACTTCACTGTCGCACCGTGATCCCTGAGGATACCCTCAACGAGTTCGATCCTGTCTGCAATTACCTTGTGAATGCCGCGGCCCCGGCCCATGTCTTCGGCCTCGGCCACCTTCAATCGCATGACGTAGTCGCCATCTTGTGGTTCACCATACAGAGCATAGCCAGTCGAATCTGGACCTCGGTGCTTTAGCGCCATGAGCATGGAGGTCATTTCCGCCCCCACGTTCGAGCTCTTGCCCCTGTGTATCAGTCCTGCAATTCCGCACATTTCCATGCGCCTCCAGAAGTTGGTGGTTTAGGTGCGGCAGCTGCTAAAGCACCTGCCGTGATCTCGAGTTAAACGCAGCTCTGCCTTATGGCAGGCAATCCATGTAGCGCTCCTTATCCCACTCAGTAACCGTGGACATAAAGCGGGCCCATTCGTCCTGCTTGTACTCGTCATAAAGCCGGTACATTTCGCCTGGCAGGCCGCGCTGGACAACCTCGTCCTTGGCGAGATGACCAAGTGCTTCTCCGAGCGACATCGGTAGTTTCTTTACCTGTTTGCCAGCTTCCATAGCTTCATAGATGTTGCGCTCTTCGGGCTGCCCCGGATCAAGGTTATTGTCGAGACCATCGTCCATGACGGCCAGCAGACAGGAGCCCATCAAGTACGGGTTTACCATCGAGTCCACCGAACGATACTCGAACCTGCCCGGCGCCGACACACGCAATCCTGTGGTGCGGTTCTGGAAGCCCCAGTCGGCAAACACCGGAGCCCAAAACCCGGTATCCCATAGACGACGATAAGAGTTCACCGTAGAGGCGCCAACGGCAGTGAGCGCCTGAAGATGATGAACCACACCTCCGATAGCTTTGAGGCCCTCTTTGCCAGGCATCTGGGGGTCGTCCGTGTCGGGCATAAATGTGTTTTCTCCACCCTTGACATACATGTAGTTGTCAATCATCCCGGGCAGATTTTTTTTATCGTTACCACAAGCCACAAATTGGTCTTCGCCGCCTCGCCAGAGCGACATATTGTGGTGGCAACCGGAGGCCGATACGCCCATGAATGGCTTTGTCATAAAGCAGGCAAAGATACCGTTCTCGCGAGCGACCTGAGCGCAGATCTGCCGATACGTTGTTAATCTGTCAGCGTTCCGAAGCACATCATCGAACATCCAGTTTAGCTCAAGCTGCCCCGGTGCGTCTTCGTGGTCGCCCTGGATCATATCCAGACCCATTTTGCGGGCATAGCGGATCACCTGTAGCGACACAGGACGCAGGCTTTCGAATTGATCAATGTGGTAGCAATACGGCTTTGAAAAGCCATCGCGAGGCTTGCCGTTCTCATCGAACTTCAGCCACATCATCTCGGGCTCAGTGCCGATCCTGAGTTGAGCTCCATGTTTCTTGGTAAACTGCTCGTGCAACCGTCGCAGGTTGCCACGACAGTCAGCTGTCAAATACCCACCCGGGTTCTGCTTTTCTTCACGGTTCCGGAACAGTGTGCAGTAGAACCGACCGATCTGCGGCGCCCAGGGCAACTGCATGAAAGTCTCTGGCTCGGGGATACCCACAAGTTCAGCTGCTTCAGGACCGAAACCGAGGTATTCGCCGGCGCGATTGGTAAAAAGGTTCACAGTGGCGCCGTAGACGAGCTGAAACCCCTTCTTAGCAACGCTTTCCCAATGGTCGGCGGGAATACCTTTGCCCATAATCTTGCCAGTTACGGACACGAACTGAAGGTAGAGGTATTCGATGCCTAGTTCATCGATCTTGGCGCGAACTTGTTTAATTTTCTCATCTCGGCCTTTCGCTTCCACGAAGCGCTCAATATCCGTCTCAGCCACGTCGTTTCCTCCCATCTATTATATTGCGCGGTTTTTCTCTCGTATGCCCGCTCACTCTGGAATTACAGCAGGGATTTTTATGAACGGAACTGTTTTCTAGAACGGACCAAAAATCAACAGAAATTGCACCAATTCCATAATTCCTTGCGTCAAGCATCGGTATTGGTATAGATTTGGTCTATCAAATGGAAAACAGAACTGAGATGAAGACAGTCGGAGCGAATACCATTGCCAGCGAGCTGCGGCGCAGCATGTCTCAAGGTAGCCTGATGCCGGGTGACCGGTTGCCTCCTGAGCGGGTGCTGGCAGACCAATTCATGGTAGCTCGGGGCACCGTTCGCAGCGCAATCAGGCAGCTCGAGGACGAAGGGCTGGTTGAAACCAGGGCGGGCAGCGGCACCTATGTCGCCGGCAAACCGAAAGAGATGACCAACGACGTCATTAGCAATGCAAGCCCACTAGAACTAATCGATGCACGCTTCGCCCTAGAGCCTCATATGTGCCGGCTTGCGGTCCTCAATGCAAAGACCGCAGACTTTGAGCGGTTGGACGAATTGCTAGTCCAGATGGATGCAGCCGAGAATGATCCGGTCCGTTTTTCCGAACTCGACACCGAGTGGCATAGCTATCTAGCCCAGACAACAGGCAACCACCTGCTGATCTGGATCGTTTCGCAGATCAATTCGGTCCGAAATCAGGAACAATGGAAAATGATGCGGCATCTGACACTTAATGCCAGTACGATCCAGACCTACAACACGCAACACCGAGAGATCGTAAACGCCATTAGAGCGAGGGAGCCAGAACGAGCAGCTCAGCTCATGAAGGAGCACCTAGAAGCAGCACGATTGTCTCTCACCCGCTCGGTAGCCACGTGATAGTCGATCGCTAAGCTGCTGACGTTGCCTGCAACCAGTTGATGTAGAAGCGTTCGGCCATGACACTAAAATTCTGCATCTCTCCTGCACAGGCTGCTTGAAGCTGAATAGCTCCGTTCTCACCAAGCGCCTTTTCTAACGCATCAGAATACTGCAAAATCTTGTTCCAGTTTCGTACGGTATCTGCTTCAACTTCTATGTGAAATTGCGCCGAATAAGCCCGAGTGTGCCAAGCCATTGCCTGCACAGCACAGTCTTGAGAAGTGGCTAGGCACCTTGCACCCTCGGGCATACGCTTCACTTCTGCACTATGCCACTGAAGGGCGTTGAAACTTTCTGGTAAACCATCGAAAAGGACCCCCGTTGCGCCGGCTTCTGTCAACTGCACTGGCATAACGCCGACTTCGGGCTTCTCTGACGGCCCTACTTCGCCGCCAAGTGAGGCCGCTAACAGCTGATGCCCGAGGCACAGCCCAAGAAACGGCATACCTCGATTTCCAATATTCTCACGAATGAACGCCTTCTCTTCTGCAAGCCACGGGTAGCGATCCTCTTCCCACACGTCCATGGGCCCGCCCAGAACCCACAACGCGTCAAAGTGATCCGGATTAGGCAGCTTCTCGCCTTCGTCGAGTTCGACAGCCACCCATTCGTGGCCGTCCTCTTCGAGGAACTGGCGAAAACTACCAGGGTGATCGACCGCTGCATGTTGAAGGACAAGAATGCGCATGAGGGTTCTTTGGCAAGCTTTCGAAGGGTTAATGCGAGCAAGGCAAGCAATACGGTTCGTTCAGATACACTGAATCGGCTTAAGGGAAGCAGGGGTGGCTTCAGCCGCGAAGTGCAACAGGGGTATTGAAGCGGATTGTCAGGTCTTTTCCAAGAGCATTGAGGAAGGCCTCCGCGGGAGATTTGAAGCCGAGGCATTTTCTGGGCGTGAGGTTCAATGTCATGGAGATGTCCTGAATGTCTTCGTCACTGAGGTCGTCGAGATTGGTTGAGCGCGGGAGCCAGCGTCTGATCCTGCCGTTGATGTTCTCGATGACGCCCTTTTGCCAGGACGCGTAGGCGTCGCAGAAGTAGGTGGCCATGGTGAAGGCGTGCTTGAGGAAGGAATGCCGAGCGAATTCGCCGCCGTTGTCAAAAGTCATCGTCTGGCGCAGTTTCGGGCTGAGCTTTGCCAGGATGCCAGTGATCGCGGTGACGGTTTCGGCAGCAGTTTTGCTGGCAAGTCGGGTCATCAGGGTCAGGCGGGTCCTGCGCTCGTGCAGGACGAGAAGTGGCCTTGAGCGTTTGCAGATTACCAGGTCGGCTTCCCAGTGCCCAACCTCGGTACGGTCATTGGCCGCTGCAGGGCGCTGGGATATATGAGTTTTTCCTGTGATCCGATCCCTCGACCGGCGGGCGCGCCGGCCGCGGCTGGCCTTGCGCCGGGTGAGGTAGCGCCAGAGCTTCTCGGCCTTCTGCGCCGGTCGGAAGATGAACGCGTAGATCGTCTCGGTGCTGACAACCCGCAGGCCGATCTCGATCCCGCGGCGGAGCCAGCCGGCGACCTGCTCTGGCGCCCAGCCTTCGGCCAGCCGGTCAATGACGAAGCCGCGCAGGCCCACGTCGGTTTCAAGGATGGCCTGGCGTTGGCGGCGGAACAGATATGAACCTTCGGCAAAAACCGGGCGGTACGTCCCATCTCCATGAGCATTGCGCCCGAGCTCTCGGCTGACGGTGGACTTGTCGCGCCCGATGACTTCGGCAATAGCCGTGGCGCCGAGCCCCTGGGCCCTCAGTTCGGCAATCTGGTCTCTTTCGGATCGGTCGAGGTGGTTATATCCTGGCATGGCAACATCGCTTTCTTGTTTGACGACAAGCGGATATCACATCCGCAAACGGTGTTGCACTTCACGTCTGAATTCACCCGTCGTCACGATGAAAGCGACAACAACAGACCAACCGATTATGGCGAACATCAAACGGCGAGTATCCATTTGGAATATTAATCGGCAATACTGGCCGATATGCAACCCACTAAAGCAGTTCGGTGGGTAGGTACCGGGCGGCCATCAAGGCTGTTAATCATACTACTCAATGAGCGATTGGAAACAGGCAGACGTATTCACGGATTGGGCTCTCCCTGTTCTCCCCAGGCCATTCCCTGATAGCGAACTGAAATTCCCTGTTCGGCAGAAAAAATTCCCTGTTCAATTGCTTAGGGAAATTGCCGCATATCCCTTTGAATTAACTGGGATAAACAGGTCAAAGAAGACCAAAAAGCCAACAGATTTCGCAAAATTCCCTGTAAATTCCCATGGATCAGGGAATTTGGCACCTGAGACCCGTTCGCTAGGGACTTCGCACACAGCCAGCCACTACACGCAAACCTCCCCTGACACTTTGGCCTAGCAATTCACCCGTCATCCCCGGCGGTTAGCGGGACATGATCTCCGCAGAGACCCGAGATCGAACCGAATGTCGCGCCGAACGGGCGGCCGGTCTCGGTTTGCCGTTCCAACGCTAGCAGTCTTGGTTTTGGGTAATTGGGTGGACTGAAGTCAGTCATTCTGCGAGGCGAACAGCTTGCGCTGTTCAGCCCAGTTTGCCGGGGTTTCCGATCGCTGAAGGTACTCGGTGGTCAGTCCATGAGACTGCTTTCCAGCGATGATCGACCTGGTAATGTCGGGCGCGAGGAAGGCATGATCCATCAGCTGCTGGACACGGCGCGCCGAGACCTTCGCATGTACTGCGATCTCCCCGAACGATTGCCCCAGCCTCAGCATCTCGAGCCAGCGATGCGCCTTTACGCTCTCTAACTTACCGCGAATCGACCGGAAGAAACACCCGGCACATGCAAGTATCAATCACGGACTGCACGAGCGGCAACACATATCAGAGGTCCCCAGATTTGGTGTTCCCAAAGCTCGTGCCCGTCTGATCATGAAGTTTGCCCCCCAAAGACTGTAACTGCTTATAGCGCAGCTGTTGAGAAACCTCCGCAACCGGATGGCCTCGCTCAGTGATCTGTGCCACCGCGTTCGACTTGAACTCTGCACTGAAATTGGCTCTGCCCATCATGGCCTCCTTGCATCAAAATTAAGGAAGAAGGCGTTTACGATTCTATGAGCTATTAAGAAGTGTTGAATGCAAAGATCCTTATTTTGGTCACATCACAGATTTTTATTACTCCATAGGCATGTTTTATGGCCCCTTCATATCTCAACTGTTTCAATGACTCTATGGATGTGCCTCGTGAAATTTTTGCAATACTTGCTAGCTCGGCCTAAGAAAATGGAAGATTTCCGTTCCACTCCTTGCCGGCAGCATGGAGCCGCAAGATGCACGCTGCTAGTGGAGGGATTCCAACACTTGGTGCCCGCGCTTGACTGCTGCGATGATCTTGTCGGGGTCCTTGGTCCATTTGAATGGCTTTGGCTGCTGGTTATGCTCGGCGAGGAAGCGGTTGATGGCAGCCTGGAGGTCGACGATGGAGTGGAACACACCGCGTTTCAGGCGGCGCTTCGACAGTTTGGCGAAGAAGCCCTCCACCGCGCTGAGCCAGGAACACGAGGTTGGCGTGAAGTGGAAGGTGAAGCGCTTATGGCGCTCGAGCCAGGCGCGCACTTTGGGGTGCTTGTGGGCAGCATAGTTGTCGAGGACGACATGCACGGCCTTGTCGACGGGAACCTCAGCGTTGATGGCATTCAGAAAGCGGCTGACTCCTGATGGTCGCCTGTGATGAACTCGCAATTGGTTGAGATTACGGTGTTTTCGGCGGTTTTGAAGTATCCAGTTTTGCAAGGTTGTGACGATTTGGCAGCATTTTCTTGCGTTTTTGCGCGGCCGTGCAGGTGGGGTCTGGGCATTGCGGGCATACTCTGATTCACTGTCGGGAGATTGAAGAGGAGCCCCTCCGATGCGCCCCAGGAAGCCTGCCCCACGCTGCAGACCGACATGTTCCGCGAAAGCCTTGCGGCGATCCTGGATAGTCGGCACGAACTGCTGCAGCTGGCGGACCGCATCGACTGGGAGCGGCTTGATGCGCTCTACGGCGCCACCTTCGTGGAGCATGTCGGCCGTCCCGGGTTTCCGACACGGCTGATGGTGGGGCTGCACCTGATCAAGCACATCAAGGGTCTGTCGGACGAGGCTGTGTCCGCGGCCTGGGTCGAGAACCCGTACTACCAGGCGTTCTGCGGCGAGACCCATTTCCAGCACAAGCTGCCGGCCGACCGCTCCTCGATGACCAACTGGCGCAAGCGCATGGAGGCGAAACTGATCCTGGTCAACATCGCCTACAACTTCGACCGCCTGATCTTCCATGAGCGGGCCTGCGCCACAGGATGAGTCTGCCCGCAAGTGCGAAAATCGACGCTGAGAACAATGGCCCCGAGTTCATCGCTCAGAACGTCCGGGACTGGATCACCGCAGTTGGCGCAAAGACCGCCTACATCGAGCCAGGCTCGCCTTGGGAGAACGGATACTGCGAGAGCTTCAATGCCCGCTTCAGGGACGAACTGCTCAATGGCGAGGTCTTCTACACCCTTAAGGAAGCCCGCATTGTCATCGAGCAGTGGCGTCGGCACTACAACACGGTGAGACCGCACAGCGCCCTTGGCTATCGACCCCCGGCACCGGAGAGCATCATCCCCATGGATCAAATCCCCACCATGCACTAACATTCAACCTGAACCACTCAGTCGGGGCAGATCAAAGGTGGGGCGCCCCTCTGACGTGGCCCGCCAATCGGGATAGATTTATTATCGAGTATTGAGTCCAGGCCATGAAATGATTGAGGTCTACATAGCAGCCACCGTGTTTTATCTGCTCCTGGTAGTCGGGGCCACGGTCAGCATCGCTGACTTCAAGCTCATCATTGCACACCCAAATGTCATCGCCTTAGTTACCCTGTCGCATCTTTTTATTGTTCCCGTCATCGTTATCGGCATTGTCCAGATGATTCCTCTGGATGCCTGGATGGCAACGGGGATGATATTGATCGCTGCGTCTCCCACTGGAGCGATCTCAAATTACTATGTCACTCTAGCCAGAGGAAATGCCGCAATGTCTGTCACGCTATGCGGCGTAACAAGTATTCTTTCATTTGTGACCGCTCCTTTGAGCTGTTTGGTCATTGGTGAGTTTCTAATGATCGAACCCATCCGTGCCGTTCCGTTTGGCCAGATGGTATCCCAGACAATTCCAACGGTATTGCTGCCCGTAGTTCTTGGCATAGCAATTCGGCATCTCTACCCCGCTTGGACATTGAGGCATCAGCAATTAGCGGAACGGCTGAGTTTCGTGGCAATTGGGCTACTCATCATGGCAATTCTTGCTTCAAGGTATGATCTTCTCACACCTGCGATTCTGGGATCCGCCACTGTGATGGCAATCCTATTAACAATTGTTTTGTCGGCATTCGGTTGGACGATGGCTCGGTTAGCGGCACCCGCGCTGAATCAACCCCATTGGTCAGCGATCATGTTCGGCTTTCCAGCCCGCAATCTGGGCCTTACCGCATTGTTGGCAGCGAACGTCTTTGGTATGATCGAAATGGCGACTTTTGGTACTGTGATTTTTGTGGTCCAGTTTCTTATATTGGTGCCAATTGCATTGACGCTCAGGCCAAAAGCGCAGCCCAGCTAATACCAACGGCCTGCCGATCTGACTCGTTGCGATTCCCTTGAAGGGCAAAGCGTGATTCCCTCTTTTGAGAGGAGATTCGCTCATGGCCACACCGGTAGCAGTTCGTACGGACTATTCAGCAGATGAGCTTCGCAAGCTTGCGAGGTGGTCGAAAAACACAGCTCAAAGTCGCAGGCTTTTGTCCCTTGCGGCATTGATGGACGGCATGAACCGAACGGAGGCGGCACGGATTGGCGGGATGGATCGCCAGACCCTTCGCGACTGGGTGCATGCTAGATTCGCAAACCAAGTGCGACACCGGGTATGATAACGCAAAGAATCTTTCGCACTTTCAGGATTGACGGCTTCTTCTACAGTGATGGAAGGAGCGACGAGATGGATGAAGAGAAGGACGCAGGTATGGGTCAGGTGATCCGGATCGACGAAGCGCGGATCAGGGATCACCTTGGCGAGATGGTGCGTGGCACGGTCGAAGAGGCGCTGAACGCGATGCTCGACGCGGAAGCCGATCAGCTTTGTGGTGCCGGGCGTTATGAGCGCAGCGAGGGCCGTCAGGACACACGGGCCGGCAGTTATGAGCGGGCGCTGCATACCAAGGCTGGCGAGGTCAAGCTGAAGGTTCCGAAGCTGCGACGTCAGACGTTTGAGACAGCCATCATCGAGCGTTATCGGCGCCGGGAGAGTTCGGTCGAGGAAGCCTTGATCGAGATGTATCTGGCCGGTGTGTCGGTGCGGCGGGTCGAGGACATCACCGAGGCGCTGTGGGGCACACGGGTAAGTCCCGGCACGGTGTCGAACCTCAACAAGAAGATCTACGTCAAGATCGAGGAATGGCGGAACCGTCCGATCGAGGGTGAGCATCCCTACCTGTATCTCGACGGGATCGTGATGAAGCGGACCTGGGCTGGCGAGGTGCGCAATGTGTCGCTGCTGGTGGCCAGCGCGGTCAATTCTGAGGGCTATCGCGAGATCCTCGGCATCTGCGAGGGGGCCAAGGAGGATAAGTCCGGCTGGGCGGCCTTTCTGCGCCACCTGGTCGACCGGGGTCTGTGCGGCGTGCAGCTGATCATCTCGGACGCCTGCCGCGGCCTGATCGAAAGCATCGCTGACTACCTGCCCGACGCCCGCTGGCAGCGCTGCATGGTACATTTCTACCGCAATGTGTTCAGCCATGTACCGACGACGAAGGTGCGGGAGATCAGCCATATGCTGAAGGCGATCCATGCTCAGGAAAGCCGGGAGGCGGCGCAGGAGAAGGCCGCTGCGGTCATCGACGAGCTGCGCCGCCAGAAGCTGGGCAAAGCTGCCGATCTCGTCGAGGCGCACATTGATGAGACGCTGAGCTACTACAGTTTCCCCGACAGCCATTGGCTGAAGATCAGGACCAACAATCCGTTGGAGCGCATCATGAAGGAAATCCGCCGACGCACCCGCGTGGTCGGCGCCTTCCCGGACGGCCAAAGCTGCCTGAACCTGGCAGCAGCGCGGTTGCGGCACATCGCAAGCAGCCAATGGTCGACCCGCAAGTACATGAACATGGCGCCGCTCTATGCGGAGCAAACCTCAACCCACGGAGCCGTCGCCTGACAAAATGTGCGAAAGATTCTGGACACTACCCCGGGTATATCCGGGATCGCCATGGGAACACATTATGATCACTGCACACTTGAAGACCGCTGTCAGCCTTCGCACGCGGTGCTATGGCCACTACGTCTTGTCGATGTCACTGTCAGTTCAAGCGCTCCACCGATGGGAAAGTGCATTCTCCATCTAGAATATCCCGTTCCGGACAGTTTGGCCGATTATTGTGTTGCCGCCTGCAGTGGAATGGCCAACGTCCCCATAGCGGCGAAGCCTTCCACCCTGTTCTCCACATTGAACTCGTAGTAGCCGCGGAACTTTGCTGTTAGCGCGCGATCTGCCATCGGTACGGTCAGCCCCATCGCCGGGCCGATAGCGGTCACCCGCCCTTTGAATCCACCCAGAGCGGCCGGCACGTCGGAACCGCTATCTCCAGTCAGCTGCTGGTAGTGATACCCCGCCACGCCGAACGAAAAGCCGCTCTGTGTAATCTGGGTTAGCGACCATTCAATATGCATCTCGGTGCCAGTCTTATAGTCGAGATCAAGGTTGTCGCCGTTGAAGGTAAAGCCGAGGGCGGCCGAGGCCTCAAGCCCACGGGTCATGTCCAGATAAGTCACAGACCCTGTGACATCGACGGCCCAGCGATTAAAGCCTAAATTAACAAGGTTGGGATTGGGAAAGGTCGCCTCTTCCCACTCACCGATCGGCACGTTGACCCCTGTAGAGATGTTCCAGTGCCAGTTCCCCTCGTTCCAGCCTACAAAGGCGTTCACGAAGGGGTCACCGAACAGGAAATCGTCTTGAGTTAAATTAAACGTGTTGTTCTGCGGCCCGGTAACTGATGCGCTCACCTCTTGCCATCCCATCGGCTGCGTGTAGGTGATCCCGAAGAGACCGCCAAATGCAGGGGTAAAGTAGGAAAAGGTCGGTAATTCCAGGATGGCTGTGGCATCGACATTGGTGGCGAGGACCCCACCAATTTCAAGTTCACGATTTCCTCCTGCAGAACCGCTATAGATATAGACGTCGTTTTGATAGAAGGCTCCCGGCCCAGGCAAAACGCCCGCGTACTGGGATCGGAACCCTAGAAGATACACCCCTTTGCCACTCTCGGCTGCCATCGCTGGTATCGACCCCAGCAAACCTGCTCCGACCAGCGCCACGCTGGCGAGCTTTGCATAGACCCCTGCAGTCATCTCGTCTTCTCCCTCTATTCTACTTCCTCATTCGTGAAGAATGCGAATCCCTACCACAAACATTTTCATCCTACAGCCACCTGCTTCATAACCCAAGCGCTGACGCGGTTTGGTCACCCACAACGCCATCAGCTTCGAGGCCGTAATCACTCTGGAACTGCCGCAAGGCCGCGTCAGTGCCTGGTCCGAAGACAGCGTCTACTCCACCGACATCATAGCCTGCTGCGACCAGTGCTTCCTGGACCTCGCGCACGGCTTCACCACGCATCCTGGGCGAAGTGAGCCGGAGCAAGCCGGAGATACCACCGCCAGTGCCCGCATCCTCCCGTGAGGACACCACTTCGTAGACGCGCACCCATCACCTCGAACCAGTTGAACCACTCTCTAGAGGTTCTCGCGCTACCTTAACGCATGACTTCATCGAGCACACGCCCACGCGCACCGCTAGGCGGCTTTATGCCAAGGTAAGCAGAAATGGTCGGAGCAACATCTACTGTCTCAACGCGTCGGTAAACTGTTGCAGGCGAAATGTCAGGACCTGCAAAGATTACAGGAACGTAGCTGTCATAACTCCAAGGAGATCCGTGGCTTGAGGCCACGGTCAGTCCATCAAAATCTGCCACGAACCAGTGCGGTTCAAACACCACATAGATGTCTCCCGACCTATCGGGGTGAAAATTGGCGAGGACAGCCTGACTGACCGAGGTTTGGGCAACACGCCCATCTCGTAAATCAGCGCTTGAAATGGCATAGGCGATGCCTGGCATTTTCTGAAGCTCTTTCGCGAGTTCGCGGGCCACAAGCTGCTTGTCGAGATTGCCGGCTTTTATAACCTCATCATTGAGATAGACGTAGGGCTGGGAAAAACTGCCAACCAATTCTTTCGCAACGCCAAATTTCGCCTTCAGCGCTTCAATTGCAGGACGTTTATCGACATCATCAAAGTTGAAGTTCCCAGCCTCAACACCAATCGACTTCAAGTACCCTGGAACTTCAGCAGAACCGTGGTCTGCCGACAAGACAACAAGTGTCCGATCCAGACCAACTGTGTCGTCAATAAAGCCCAGAAATTTTGCCAGTGTCTGATCGAGGCGGCGAAGATTGTCCTCTGACTCCAGACTCGAGGGGCCAAAGAGGTGGCCGACGTAGTCCGTCGACGAGAAACTGACAGCCAAATAGTCCGTCTTTTCATCTGCCCCCAGCTCTTCAGCTTCGATCAGCGCCTTGGCAAAATCGGCGGTTAATTCGTCGCCGGCAGGGCTTAGAGTGAGAAGGGTTGTATAGTACTTGCCATCGGCTGAGCCATACGAGTGCGGAAACACGCGCCCCCAGCCTGGGAAGTCCGTTTCCCACTCGGCATCATCAGCAGAACCGAAGCGATACGTCTCAACCGGACCCGACAATTGCCAACTCGTGTTGCCATATCGAGCTGCGTGTCCTGCCTCATTCCAAGTTGTTACCCAGTCGGGATATGCATCCATGTAATAGGTAGATGACACAAAGCGGCCTTCACTCTTGGAAAACCAGTAGGCCTTCCCAGCTTGACCCGCCATAGCGATAGCACCCCGATCTTTGACGGATATGCCGAAGACCTTGGCACCCTCCACCCCGATAGCAATCTCATCTGCGATGGTGGACGACAGGATGGCGCGTGGTGACCGCCCGTCCGTGGTAGCCGCTCTCTGGGTGGGATCAATTTCTGTTGACTGGTCGATCCCGCCCTTGCTCAGAAGCGGATACTTGCCATCCTGAACATTATAATATGGCTGTCCTGTTTTGCGATCGAACCAGAGGTTGGCGACCATTCCATGAACAGCCGGGTCGGTACCTGTCGCCAGCGTCGTATGCCCAACGATTGTCTCGGTATTCGCGTGCCGATGGTGGGCATCGGCAAACCTCGCGCCATGATCCAACAGGTAGCGAAAACCACCTTCACCGAAATGAGCCTGGTTTCGTTCCAGAAGATCACCGCGCAGTTGGTCAACCGTAATCTGCAAGACCAGTCGCGGTCTTTGGTTCTCCTCTGCGATCGAGGACGCACTAAAGATCACCCCCAAACCGAAGAGCGTGTTTAGAAATCCCATTGAAAGGCGCGAGCTGGATTCACATTTCAAGTGCAACACCGAGTTGTTGAGCGAAGGCCTCGATTGGGGACTGGAAGCCGAGACATTTTCGCGGGGTTGAGTTGAGTTTCGGAGGGGCAACTGATTACGGAAGTTGAGTCGATAGCGAGTCGAGCAACTCATTGTTCGGATTGCTGACCATCGCCTCCTTGAGAATGGAACGGGCGCCGGGCACGTCCCCAAAGGCGGCACGGATCCGTACCAGCATAACCCATGCATCCACCAGTTGTGGGTCTTGCCGCGTCACTTCGCGAAAAGCCTGTTCCGCCGCCTGAAAATTTCGAAGGGTCAGCGCGACCCCACCAAGGATCAGGTGAGTTTCGGGAAAGTCGGCCTTATTGTTAAGTGAGTTCTGCCATTCCCCGAATGCGGACCTGAACTTCTCTGAAGCAGCCTTGCCCATGGTATTCAACTGCACGCCGAGCAGGGCTCTTGCGGCGGCAATCCGGACTGACCTGTATTCATCTGTCAGCAATGGCCACAGCAGCTGCACCCGGTCCTGAGGCGCAGCGGCCGTCTGAACGCCCGCGGCGGCTTCACGTACCAGCGCACTGCCGTCAGACAGCAGCGCCACAGTTCTTGTGGCCGCATCGGCACCGCCGGCGCGCAGCAGTTCTGTGGCAGTGGCCCTGACGATTGCAGCCTGCTTCGGGTCGCTTGCAATCTTTAGCAGCTCTTCCAGCCGCGGGGCCGGGTCAACCCAGGCGGCGGCAAATGTCTGAGCGAAATGCGGTTCCCTGAGCGTGCTCTGCGGAAAGCGGCGGGCCAATTCTTCTGTCGCCCAGGAAGCTGGCTTGTCTGCGTGGCAATCTGAACAGGCATTGGGGGCGCCTGTTTCGTCAGACAGGTCTGGACGCGGGATGCGGAAACTGTGGTCGCGGCGGCCATCGACCTGCATGTAGGTCCGCTCGATCATGTGGCAGGACTTGCACTGCGCCCCGTCTGTTCCCTGTTCATGGAAATGATGTGCCGGGTCGTCATAGACAGCCTTTCGCAACGACGGAAACCGTTCATTGCCTGCCGGGGAATGGCATTGGGTGCAGAGGGCATTGCCTTCAGCCTTCAGCCGGCCTGCGTGCGGTTCATGGCAGTTGCTGCACCTCACCCCCTTGGCGTACATCTTCGACTGCAGAAACGAGCCGTAGACATAGACCTCGTCTCTGATCGATCCATCGGCATGATACTGCCCGTTTCTCAGCAGGGCCAAGCTGTACGCATCATGATATGGCGTGCCAGGTAGCGGATTTCCGTCGCCAAAGGCCTCTCGCCTTGAATGGCAGCCTGCACATTGCTGGATTTCAGTTTCGGGCGATGGGTCTGACAAATTAACAGTGAAACCCTGTTTTGTGAGACCAGGCCAGCGTTCGTCCAGACTTATGCTTGGGCTACGAGCCCATGCGACATGTGCCTCTCCTGGACCATGGCACGCCTCGCAGCCCACACCGATCTCGGACTGGGTGCTGTTATAGGTTCGGGTCTTCGGATCATAGTTCTTGTCATAGTTGGTCGCGTGGCATTCGGCACATCGCGCGTTCCAGCTCTTGTACGGTCCACTCCAGTGCATGCCGTCTCCGGCCTTGAGATCCTGATCGGGATAGAGGTGATACCAGCGCTTGGCTTGCGTATCCCAGCTCAAGTCCAGGGCTTGCAGTCGCCCGCCTTTGAGCTCAACGAGATACTGCTGCAGAGGGGTTATGCCGACGGTGGAATGGACTTCAAATTCAGTGAGTTTGCCATCCGGGCCATCAGTCGAAATGAAATACCGCCCATCCTTCTGGTAAAACTTCGAAGTGACGCCCTTGTGCTCGAACTCGGCCCCGTCAAAGTCACCCAGAACACTGTTGCTGTCAGGCTGCTTCCAGGCCCAGGCATGATGCGACGTCTTCCATGCCTCCGCGGCATCCTTGTGACAGTCGGTACAGCTCTCTGAACCTACAAATGCCGGATAAGGCTTGGTATCGCTTGCCTGACTGAACGTTGCCATCAACGCAAGACAGAGACCTGCGAATATCAGACTAAAAATTCTCACAGTCTCAGACCCTCGGTATGATGAAGGGCTCCTGCTCGCCTATCCAGCACAGCACAGCACACAATAGGCTAAGATGGAACTGCAACCAGCCATGGCACAATCCTGTTGCCGAATAGGCAGCCGCCAGTCCCAACTTAAGGCGTCTGAAACTGCAGTTGTCGTTGCAAGTTCTCGGTCTGTCACTCGCTCACGACGGACCACGACTTGTTGGGATTGAAGCGGCGGATCTTGCTTGCCAGGCGCTCAGTGTCCTTGCCCAGGTCTGCCTCGTATACGATGCCGGCGTGGTTCACGACGAATGTGTGCACGCCGGTTTCTGCATATTTCACCGGCCAGGCGACAAGGCCGAACCCGGCAATCATGTTGTCATTGATCACATAGTGATAGCGCCCACCGGCAACCTGGTTGCCCTGGGCCCTCAAGATGCGGAACCTGTAGCCGAAGTACCCATCACCGGCTTCGGCCTTTTCCAAGGCCGCCTGGTCGACAAACGGGCCCGCCGGGCTTTCACCGTCGCCCTGTTCCATGGGCCAGTAAAGACCGTTGGTCGCTCCCTCGCTGCTGATCAGCTTCTGTGCATACTCAAGTACACCGTCTCCGTCATGATCGGCGCTGACATATTCGCGCTGCGCTTCCACATAAGCCTTCATGGTGGCAATAGCCTGTAGCTCGTTCTCACCCACGCGGCGGTTGATGATCTCCTCCAGGCCGGCGTAGGTATCAAAGGCCCAATTACCATCGTCGTTCTTGCGTAGCGGGAACGGGAACGGCCACACCTCGTAGCCGATCTTGAGCATTCGCTGGTCGCCGTCTTCCTCGACGCTCAGCAGTTTGGCAGCCCCTTCGCGGATCTCCGTAATGCGCTCGTCGATCCCTTCAGCCTTCTTCAGCGCGTCAGCGTCCAGGCCGAGCAAAAGCGCAAGGCCGTCATAGTCGTTGGCTGCTATAGCGGCCTTGAATGCGGTCACCGCATCCCCCGGCGTCTCGAACACGGTGGGCTCGGCGCCAACAAACTGCTCAAAGCGGGCATCCGCGGCCCAAGATGTCGCCGGCGACAGCGAAGTCGAACCAAGCAACAGACCAACCCCAAGCAGCGCGGAACAGATTTTTCTATACATGTTCATCTGAGTATCTCTTTGTCTGAGCAATTAACGACGACGCTTACCGCCACCACCACGTTTGACTTGCTTATGCCCGCCGCCGCCGCGATTGGCTTGTGGGCGAGCCTTTGCGCCCCCGCCCATGCTCTTTGCGCCACGCTTGGACTGCACTTGGGTTTTCTTGCCGTGACTCACCTTGCCAACCGGTGATGGGTTTTTAGGCCGCGTATCCCGCTTGGCCGCTGGCTTCGGCTTGCTCGCCGGCCGCTTTACGGTGTCTTTGGTCGGGCGTTTGGCTGCCTTGTCCGCAGGTCTTGCAGCGGGTTTAGCCGCAGGTTTCTGCATGCTCGAGGGACGAGCAGCCTTATCCGGCAGCTTGGCCTTCCTGTCACCCGGCTTTGCCTTCAATCCCTCAAGTGTACTGGCCCGGACATCCTTGACCGGTTTGCCCGCCTTGGCGGCGCGGTTTGACGCGCCTGCCCGATCGCGGGTTTGTGCCTTGTTCTTCAGGCTGTTGCGATCATTGGACTTCAGGTTGTTCTTGAACTCCTTGCGATCAATCTTACCAATCTGGTTCTTGTCAAAATTGATCTTGTTCCGGTCAACATTGCGCCAGTCGACATCGTTGATGTTGACCTTGCCGGTGAAGTCCCGGTTATTGAAGCAGTTGTTACAATCGATGTTGACATCGTTGCCCCACCTGCTGCCGCCCCACACACCCCAATCGTTCCAGTCAACTGCTGCAGCAAAGATTGAACCGGTCACGAACCCGGCAAAGAACGGTGCAGCAGGGCTGTAGTAGTACGGGTATGGATCAGGATAATAAGAGATGGGTGCTGCGACATAGTTCGGTACATACAGCATCTCCGGCTCATACTGCGGCACGTAGATCACTTCCGTGCTGGCCGGCTGGATGATGATGTTGTCTTCTTCCTTGACCACCTTGACCTTGTCGTCGGTCTTGATCACCCCTTGTGCCACCGCACGCTCACGAAGCTGCTGGATAGCAATCAACACATCTTCCTGCTGGTTGATCAATGCGTCCCCAAATGCCTGGGTCCAGTCCAGGTCATCACTCATCATCTTGACGATTTCTGGGTAGTTCAGCAGCGAGACAACGCTGCCATCCCAGTCAGACTTGGGCTGGAGGTCTGGCTTGGTCTTGCGCTGTTCCAGGAACCGGTGCGCCTCGATGATCTGCAGCGGATACAGCGAGGCTGCCGAAATCAGCGCTACCAACTCATCAGGATAGAGCGCAATCCGCGCGACCAGAATTTCCAGTTCTTCTTCAGTGAGCGGCTCAGGCGCATCAGCTACTGCTACATCACCGGCATCAGCAGCTACTTCCGCCGCTGGTTGGGCCTGCTGGGCGTGAACAGGAACAATAACCGGGTTAGGCCCGCTTAATGCAAAGAGAGAGAGAAGGCTGGGAACCAGCAGAAACCTTGAAGAACGCATAATCTTATCTTTCTCAGTTGAACAATTCGACGTTGGTGTTTCAGCGCAGCAATATAAGCCAATTGTCCAAATCAGTGAGGCAGGTCAAAATTTAACACCGAGACTCACGCCAAAGAACAGATTGGTCTCGCCGTCGACGAAGTCGGCATTGACTTCGGGCATGAGCGTGAAACGCTCTATTTCGAACTCGTAGCCGGCCCCCACCCTGAACAGGAATGCGGTTTCATCATCGGCTATTTCCATACCCGGCATGGCAACAAGCCGCCATCCGGCCCCGGGATGCAGGGCGAATGGAACACCAACGACCCAGGTATCAAGACCCCCGGTTGCGTATTCGCCAAGAACACCCACGCCAATAAGTGAGGACAGCCGGTACTCGTAATCGACACCTACGGTAAAAGCGTCCTCATCTTCCTCCGTATGGGTATTCCCGAGACTGACAGCAATGTGGTGACGGTATTCAAGAAACTCCTCGCCCTGATCTAGATCGAGATCAGCAGCCAATGCAGAACCGGAAATCACCAGACCCGCTGCCAGCATAACTCCGACAAACGAATTGAACCGAGCGGCGAGGAAGCCTTTTGTCTTTATTCTCACCTATCGATCCTCACCAGTTCTACGCGCCGGTTGAGCTTCCGGCCTTGCAGGGTATCGTTGCGGCCCTTCCGCACGGACGATCCCAGGCCCTGAGTTTCCAGGCGGTCTGGCGAGATGCCGTACTGATTCACCAAAGCCGACTTCACGGCTTCCGCCCGCCGCTGGGACAAGGCGAGGTTATAGGATTCCTTACCAGTTGAGTCGGTATGCCCGTTGATCATCAGCCGCCAGCCGGGATTGACGCGCAGCGTCTCGGCGATATCGGCAATGGTCGAGGCCGCTTCAGGCCGGATCGTCGCCTTGTCGAAATCGAAGTGAATGCCATATAGGTCCATTTTGCGAATGGTGTTTAGCGTCTGCTCCATGGCAGAGCGCTGCGACGCACCCGCGGTCACCCGCACAATCCGCTCCGTCCGGGGCGCCGACTCCCAGCTGAAGTTCACTGTCGACTGCAGGATGACCGGGCTTTCCCGGTCATCGTAGACGTAGAACTCCACGGTTCCGCGCCGGCCGCCGCCGCCGTTGAACTGCCCTGTCAGGTACAGGGCATTCAGGCTGACCAGCTGGTCCTCGATCAGCGTCGGGAACAACAGTTTCTTGACCACGCTCAACTGACCGTCGATGCGCGAGAGCCTTGCATCGTAGATCAGGCTGTAGGGAACACTGCCGGTTGCACGCAGTTGCTCGAGCGCGGCAGTCGAAAGCCCCATCGCCGTGGTGCCCGGGATTACCTCGGGCATGTTGTTCGCATAGCCCATCACGAAGGTCTGGGCTTGCAGCGCGTCACCGGCCGGGACCAGGCGTCGCGACACAACCCCGCGAGAGCTGGTATAGCTCAGGGCAACGCCCCGGCCATCGACGCCCGTCACTACCGTGCGGCTTTCAGCGTCAGCGCCATAGGCGCTGGCAAATGCCGTCGTGATCTCCATCCCAGGGTGAGCCTTGAAGGGTCCCCGGTTTTGAGCATGTGCCGCAGACGTGATCAGAGCAAACGCGCAGCAGAGCAGAAAGGCCAACTGAAATAAGACAAACCTTCCAGTGGCCATCATCGAAAGACCAGCACCATACAATCTCATTTTACCTCATCCTTCCCGATCGCAGTTGGGTCAGTCCCCAGAACTGGTCGGTTTTCGACTTAAACATCCACACAAAAGCGGTAGCGACAGGGTTCAACTGTGATCATGCCCTTGGCCGGCCAACGCGGGTTCGTCTTTCTGATCGAGATGGCATTCTCGTCGTCAGAATGGACGGGTTGATATCGATCAGCCTTATCAACCGATACCACCGTCTCAGGCCAACTCATGGCGGCCCCGGCAAACTCCGGATGGACTGTGCCGGCAGCCGTCGTGGGCAGTAAGAACGCCAGCAAAAATGTCAGCCGTCTGAACACACCAATATCCTCGATCACCGCGTCGCGCGGCGTTACAGCCGTCTCAATACTTGACGAATGTCACGCCAGATACGCGATAGGCGTTGCCCGCGCGTGCCACTGGAGAGCAACGCGTTGCACCCCCCAGCCAGTTATCAAACTTGATACAAAGCCTGTCACCGCTGACGTGCCACCTGCCATGATCACGCTCGCCTGCCCACTTGCCAGACAGCGTGCCACGCCGGCTCAGGCTGATGGTGACTGTGTCGCCACTGATCTGCGCCTTTGCCCGACCCGGCACAAAGGACTTGATCTGGCTTGCATCAAGTAACTCGTTGGCCTGCGCCGTACTCACAGCTGTGCAAATAACGGCCGCGCCTGCAAATGCCGAAAGGATCATCCGCTTCACGCGCTTCACTCCCTGCTAGTTCTTATAATGGTAACGTCTAGCATCACTTCACGACAGAAATTGTCCGCTTTTGGACATTTGCCTAGCTGACTTCGCAGTGTCTTCAAGAGCCGGCTGAGCCTTACGAAGGCGCCTGCAATAGATTGTAATATGCAGAGCGAGCGCTGATGCCTAGAGCGCAACAGAAGCCCTTCGGTCAGCCATCGATAAGCGCTAATGATCTGGTGCGGGCCGGTTAGTGGTCAGACCAAAAGTCCACAGCAGAACAATTTTCTTTCAACGAGATCGCTACATTCATAAAGCTGGAGAATATCCGGTCGGTTGCCCCGTGTCTCTAGAGGCGGGTTGACTGAAGCCCCCGCTGGTCACGCAACAGCGGGGGCTTGCAATTCGCTGATGGCGATAAGGCCAAGAGTCTATGGCAGTACATGATAGGATATTGATTTTGGGAGACGGCGCTCTTCGGTGGGGACGTTGCCGTAAAATCACCCGCCCCCATAATGGCCTTGAATGTGCTTCGACGTAACGTTGTTGCTCATCGCAAATGCGGAAGCGTTTCAGCCGTCCCTTCTGTTCCCAAGCACATACACATCAGTGCCGATGATTGCAGCGTTATAGACGTCAACAACATCCTGATTGAGCATGCGAATGCAACCGGAAGACTCGGCCTTTCCAATGCTGGTCGGGGCATTGGTCCCATGAATGCGATACAGCGTATCCTTGCCATCCTTGTAGAGGTACAGCGCCCGAGCGCCGAGTGGATTTTCAGGGCCTCCCGGCATGCCATTGGCGTACTTGGCCAGCTTCTTGTTACGGGCGATCATCTCTCTTGGTGGCGTCCACTTAGGCCACATCACCTTGCGCATAATCTTGGCATGACCGGACCAGCCAAAACCTTCTTTGCCGACAGACACGCCAAACCGCATAGCCTGACCCTGATCGAGCTTCACGTAGAGAAAGCGATTGTGGGTATCAACCACGATGGCGCCCGGAGTAAGATTGTTGGCGTAGGGCACAATCTGGCGCATGTACTTGTCGGAAATGACACCCGGGCCAATCGGTGTAATGGGATAAGGATCATCTGGCGTTGCAAAGAAACTTTGCCCGGCAGGCCGCGCCAGAAGGGAGGGGGCAAACATACTGGTCACGGCTAAACCGAGACCGGCGTTTGCAAATGTGCGACGGTTCAACATTGAAGTCTTCCTCCGGTTCAGTCTGTTATAGACACTTCAAGCCCGTTGCTGACCGCAACACACCACCTCAAGACCCGACGGCACTACCGTGTAGGTGAACATCCCTCTGGGGGTACGGTATTGAAATGCCATCGGCATCGAAACGTTCCTTCACCTGCTGGGTGAGGTCCCAGTACACCGTCCAGTAGTCGGCATTGTTCACCCATGGCCTGACAACGAAGTTCACCGACGAGTCTGCCAGTTCATGCAGCCGGATGACCGGTTGCGGATCAGCCAGTACCAGCGGGTGCGAGCTTACCACGTCGGCCAGAGCTGCCTGCGCCTTCGGGATGGAGTCGCCGTAGCCAATGCCAAACATCAGGTCCACCCGCCGGGTCGGACTGGTGGTCACATTGGTGATGATGTTGCCCCACACCTTGTTGTTCGGGATAACGATGACCTGATTGTCCGGCGTTACCACGGTCGTCGCTACGATGCTAACCGACTTTACGGTGCCGGCCGTTCCAGCAATGTCGACATAGTCGCCCTCGTCGAACGGCCGGTTGATCATGATCATCAGACCGGCGGCAAGATTGCCAAGCGTATCCTGCAGGGCAAAGGCTGCGATGAAGGACGCACCGCCAATCACCGCGAACAGGGGCGTAATGTCAAACCCAAGTGCTGTCAAAACCACCATAAGGCCAATGGCGATCGTCACCCAATACGCAACGACAATCAGGAAGGACTGCAGCAGCTGGGACAGGTTTGGAACTCTGCTGATGGCTGAGCTGGCGGCCCGCTTGACCATGCGCGCCAAGAAAAACAGACCCGTAAGTGCGGCCAGGAAGATGCCGATCTGGACAATCCAGCCCAACCCACCGTCTGATGCGGTCAACCAGTTCAGCGCCCGCTTCACCAACGTCTTCCAGTCCGATTGCTTGACCTCGTCCACACGCATCGAATTGCGATAGGCACGAATATCAGCAACTGCTTCCGCTTGTCCGCCCTTCGCTTCCCAGGCATTGGCCACCAGCGCCAGATTGTCCAGCATTGCGTTACGCTCCGCTGTCAGCGCGACTACCTGCTCACGCAATTTGTCGGCCTCCTCTCCTTCTGCTGCCTTGAGACTGACTATCGCATCCACGACCTCGCTGGCTTTCGCCTTGGCGATGTCGAGCCAGGCAATGGCCGCAACCTCCAGCTCAGCTTTGGTCAATGGGGACAGCCGAAGCTGCAATTCCTCGGAATCTTATCGAAGGTGACGTTACCTGATGAGGAACTTGCGTAGGCGGGCTCGCATCTTGTGCTTTTGCCGCCGAGATCGTGATGACAATAAAGCAAATGGCAACCAGAAGCTGCCGCATAAGCAAAAACACGTTCATGTTAACCAATTTTCCTTGTTTGGTGGGAACCCCGAAGCCGCGCGCATAAGAAACTTTCGAAATCGGACAAAACCGATATCGGCGGCTAGTCTTTTAGGCGTTCGCATCATATTTTTATGGGCTTATCACGCTCATTGAGGATGGGCATTCGTCCGATCACTGTGTCATTGTAAGTGCGAACCAGCGACTGCGCTGGCGTTCCCTAAAACGTCATTACCACCCCGTGCTCCACCCAATACAGAAACTTCCAACTGAACTGAAGTTCCCCCATCAAAGGCGGCAAGGTACTCCTTGCCGCCTTGGGAGTTTGTTGGTGTTGATTGGCTTATTGCGCAGCGTTTGACTGGAGGCTTTCCATGACGGCTTCCATGTTGAAGCTGCCTGGCTTCTGGCGAGGCGGATAGTCCTTGAAGCTCTGCAGCCATTTGCCGACATAGGCCTGAGCCGGCGCCAGTGCATACACACGATCAAACCGCCACCTCTGATAGCCCATGGCCTCGTGCGGTGCGCGTTCGAACGGGTCTGCGCGAAGGTCGAAAAGCTTCGGCAGGCGCAGCGTCACCATTGGATCCTGCCACACATCAAAGCCATGACTACGCTGCTCCTGGAAGACAGCCTTCCAGCGGCCGTAACGAAGTCCGGCCAAGCCACCGTCATCGGTCCAGTACAAGAACTCCTTGCGCGGCCACTCCGAGGTTTCACCCTGGAAGTACGGCATCAGGTTATAGCCATCGAGGTGAACCTTGAACGACTTTCCATCTGCCTCATGTCCGGCAAGCAATTTCTGCTTGATGTCCGGATCACCCGCCGCCGCCAACAGCGTCGGAAGCCAGTCTTCATGTGAGATAATCTCGTTGATCTCGCTGCCAGGCTTGATCACACCCGGCCAGCGCACAACGAGAGGCACACGGTAGCCACCTTCCCAGTTGGTGTTCTTCTCACCCCGGAACGGCGTCATGCCGCCGTCCGGCCAGGTCATCACCTCAGCACCGTTGTCAGACGTCCAGACAACGATGGTCTCCTCATCGATATTCAGCGTGTCCAGCAGACTAAGCATGCGCCCGATGTGGGAATCATGCTCGGTCAGGCCGTCCGCATAGATCCCCAGTCCCGTCTTGCCCTCCGACTCCGGTGCAAGGTGGGTCCAGACGTGCATGCGGGAGGTATTGAACCAGACAAACCACGGCTCGCCAGCTTCCGTCTTTTCCCGGATGAACTTCTCAGCCTTGTCAGCAACCTCGGTGTCGAAGGTCTCCATGCGCTTTTTCGTCAGCGGACCAGTATCCTCACACCGCTGCTTGCCCCACGCGCCGAACCGCTCGTCGCTCGGCTCGGAACTGACCTCCTCGGTGGCAAAACAATGGAAAACGCCACGTGGTCCAAATTTCTTCTTGAACTCCGGATCCTTCGGGTAGTCGGCATTTTCCGGCTCTTCTTCCGCATTCAAATGGTAGAAATTGCCGAAGAATTCGTCGAACCCATGCACCGTCGGGAAGAATTCATTACGGTCGCCGAGGTGGTTCTTGCCAAACTGGCCGGTGGCATAACCTTCGCTTTTCAGCAACTCCGCCGTCGTGGGATCCTCAGCCCTAAGTCCTTCAGGCGCCCCGGGAAGGCCGACTTTCAGCAAACCCGTGCGGATCGGAGACTGACCGGTAATAAACGCCGCTCTGCCGGCAGTACAGCTCTGCTGGGCATACGCATCCGTAAACAGCGCGCCATCCTTCGCAATGCTGTCAATGTTCGGCGTCCGGAACCCCATCATACCGCGGTTGTAAGCACTGATATTCCAGTACCCAACGTCATCACCAAACATCACCAATATGTTCGGCTTAATCCGAACCAACTCAACCCTTCGATTGAGTGCTTTACCCTCCTCAGTTTCATTAGTTGCTACCGGTTGACTTTCACCGGCACCTGCTGTCTTCAATCTTGAGGAGTCTACCCCTCTTTCAACGAGAGCCGCCTTGATTGCCTCAGCACGCTCCAAAGAGAGCTTCTGATTATAGGCATCGTCAGCTGTTGAATCCGTATGCCCCACGATTCGTAGCATCCAATTGGGAAAGTTTTTCATAGCTGTCGCTATGTCGTCGATGAGTGACATCGACTTCTCTTCGATCGCGGCCTGGTCGGACGCAAAATGCAGACCGTACAGCTGGTAGCGTTCTTTTGTTTCGAGCGCTTGTTCCATCTTTTCTCGCTTATATTCCGCGATCAACTCTTCAGCAGTCTGAGAGCGCGCGACCCCCGACATGCAGCCAACTGTTATCGCGGTTGAAAGCATCAAAATCTGCATAGTGTTTTTCATGTCGGCTTACCCTCCCAAGCTTTGTTTACTTAGAATAAAAATCGCCCATGGACCATTTTTTGGGTTGAGGATACGCGAAGCTCTGCGAGTGAAATGTTCTTGCTCACACATTTCGGGGAGCTGTTAGCGCAAAAATTGGTGCAGCCGTATTGGGCATGATCGAGAGGATAATTGATGGACGTTGGTAACAGGATCATCGCTCAGCAATGCGGCCCTGCAGCGCGGACATCAATACATCCAGAAGCAAGCAAGTTAGGATGACCAACCAAACAAAAATGCGCTGCGTCTTGCCGGCAATGCGCGCCGGAAAGACGGTGATGTAGTGAGCGGCCGTGTCACGGACCTTTTGGGGAAGGCAGTTTCCCTTGTTGCTAACTACAGTTATGAATCATCTGAGCCTGGCCAAATTTGGATTTCACCGCTTGCCGAGATGCCTGCTTCCGTCGTCCGCTCTCCAGAAACAGGCTTACGCCCCCTGCCCTGAGCCACGTCATCTACCTTCCAGCATCGGCGCGCTCGCAGACTAATTTCTCCCAACAGCACATGAGCTGCTGAATGCCTAGGTCTGTTAGAGTCAAAACAGAAGCTCAGTTAACCAGGAACGCCTTCAGCAGTCTCGAGGCTTTTGGCGTCACCATTCGCTCGGATTAGAAGTACACGACAACATAGCCGCTGCCGGAGCGCTGATAGTAGGTGCCACCGCAGTAGTAGAGGCTGTATCCGTAGTAGCTGCCATAAGGGCAGCCGGCCGGGATGGCTCCAATATAGGCTCCGCGACGAATGGCACGTCGGGTCGTACGGCGCGCCACACCAGCGACACTTACCGGCGTAAGTGGCCGGCCAACACGGGCTTCGGCGTCACTCACCAGCGAGACGGCCTTGTGCCCCCCGATCTCCAGACCACCCAGCGCCAGAAGACAAACGGCGAGCCCACCCAGAATTGCTACCTTCCTCATTGTGAACCTCCTTTGCCGCCAATCAGGGCGATTTCATCGATTGCGTCCTGAAGATCGCTGACCGGGACCTCTTTCGCATCCGGATCCGTCTTCAAGGTGAAGTCGGCTGCAGCAACATCTGCACCGGCTTTCCAGTCGGAGAACTCAATGGTGTAGGACGGCGCCATGGCCATCATCTTGCTGGTAATGGTGAACCGACAAGGATAAGGCTTCTCGCCCTCGGATACCCAGACTTCCCAGTCAACCTGGGGTGTGCGGAACAACAGGTGGCTGCAGTACTGGCCGCGAATAACGCCACTTCCCATGCTTTTCGCGTCAATGACATCCGATGTCATGATGTCGTAGGGAGACGTCGACAGCAGGTCCGCCGCAGGGATGTCCAAGCCGTAATCAAGGCGAAGGGTATCAATAAGGTCGTTGATGGTTCCCTCAAACTCCTGCGAGGTATAGACATTCAGGTTCTTGCCGTAGAAAGACAGCTTCTTCCCGTCGAAGACCATCTCAACATCAGCCAGGCCCCTGCGGGTCATTTTCACCTTGTCAGGGCGGTTGGCGGTCAGCGAGCCGGAGCTTGCCAGACTGACTTTCTGCAGTTCGGCCGTCACGATTTCGAGCGTTGCATCGTAACTCGTCGAGATTAATTTTTGCGTGGTGAGGTAGTCGGACATCTCCTTGAACAGAGACATCGCACTCTCATCCCGCGCAATGGCCGGTAAAGTCCACAGCGAAACACCCGCTCCCAAAACCGCAAGGAACCTTCCGGCAGACTTGATACTCATTGTTCGTTCCTCCTCTGTGGCGCCGCCGGCTCCCGCCTTGAAATGCGACACATGACGCTTGCTGGCGAGCCTGTTTGTGAATCAGTCGGGATAGATAGTCTTCCAGTCGTCCTTCATGCTAAGAATAACCCAACCCCGACTCGGACCTTCATCTAGACCACGAGAGAGCTGCCCGATATGAGAGTCTCGGTCGTAAGCATATTCGCGGTCTGCATCGTTGTGATGAATAATCACACCTAACCTGCGCCCCGGCCCTGACGTCACCCATTCTAACATCTCGAAGTCGCCGTCCGAATTGCCAAACGCTGCGATCGGCCGCTTGCCAATGAATTTGTGGATGCCGACAGGCTTGCCCGCCTTGTCATCAATAAAATCAATCTCAGGCAAGCGAATGATCACCGGCACGCCGTCACGCACCTCATACTTTGTTTTGATCGAAGAGCCGACAACATTTTCAGGTGAAATTCCATAGGTCGCCGTCGTCCATGGACGCATAAATTCGATGCCGCCACCTGACACAATGTAGACGTTGAACTGATTTGTCCGCAGATAATCAAGAAGCTCCAGCATAGGCTTAAACACCATTGAGGTGTAAAGCTTGCCGGTTTTCGGATGCGTTGCGGTAGAGATCCAATGGTTAACGATCACGGCGAATTCGTCAGTAGTTGTTCCTGCATGGGTAGCCGCTAAAATTTGTACGAGACCTTTTTCGCCTGAAGCGAGAACCGCCTTCAGATCACCAGCAAGAACCGACTTGAAAGGTTCAGTATCCTTCCACTCAGGATGATCTGGCGCCAGGGCTTTAACTCGGTCTAGCGCAAAGGCAAGCTGGAAGTAGAAAGGCTGCTCGCTCCACAGCGTCCCGTCATTGTCGAACGTTGCTATCCGGTCGGCTGGAGCGACGTAGTCGGGGCTGCCCTCGCTCGTGACTGCGGATACGAAGTCAATAATTGAAGACTTCACTGCCCCATCATTCCAAGATGGTAATGCCTCCTGCGCAGCCAAAGTTAGGGTCGATGTTGGCAACAGCATTGCCGCAGACACCAAGGAAACTAGAGTGCGTCTTGTCAGTCGTAGAATGTTAATCGCCCCCCTAATTTTGCAGCGCGATCTGCAAGGCGCGTCCACCAAATCGACGTGGCTCCACAGAGCTTATGAGCGCTACCTACAAGGAATCTAATGATTTGGTCCTTTTATACCTCCGCTTAAGGTACGCACATTCATCTCCATGAAACTGTTCAAAATCAGACAGTCTGATGAAAATATGCGTGTTAAGAGGTCGCAATCTGGAACGCGCAAGTGTAATTTATAGAATGACTGAAATGAACATAAGCAGGTTCGAACTGCCTGACCCAATGGGCTGGCTATCTCGATTAAATGAATCCACCAGGTTACAGGTCCTCCAGAGCTGCGATGTAATGCCTCTCAAGGCAGGCGAAACCATCTATCATGCAGAAGATCCAGCCGGGGGGATCTTCACAACTTTATCTGGTCGGCTTGACGCACACTGGCCGCACTTGGCCGCCGGGCGAACATTAGTTCATGCCGTTGGTCCTGGCTGGTGGATAGGAGATCTATCTGTTGTTACGGGCATGCCAAGACGTGTCGAATTGACAGCGGGTCTCGATAGCGAAATCTTGCGTCTAAGTCGCGCTCAACTTTTACGAATAGCTGAAACCGTTCCCGAGATACACTTCGCCCTTCTAACTATGATGGCGGCAACCGTCAGATTATGTGCTGACATCATTGAATCCCGCTCATTAGACGACCCGCGCAAAAGAGTTGCGTCTGCCCTCTCAAGACTTAACACGAGCGGACAGTCATGGAATGGACATATCCCGATTACCCAAATCGAACTGGCATCGATGTGTATGATATCCAGAGGCGGGGTAATAAATGCCCTCCAATATCTGGAAGAAGAAGAGCTTGCAAAAAATTCATATGGGCGAATTCATATTTTAGATTTGTGTAGATTAAATGAATTCATACATTATTTCGATAATGATTAATCTTAATATTATAAATTATTTATTATATAATATTAAAACCTGCATTTTATTTTACCAACAGCTTTTACATCGCAGATATTCTGAATTCAAAAAATGAACCCTATTTTCATCAAAAGAATTAAAATTCCTGCGCTGATAACAGCAACGCATTCATACAACTGGTGTCAATTCGCCAGCATTGATTATGGCAAGCCAAATAGGATAGTTAAATAATGCAAGCTTCCGCAAAAAGGAAACGTAAGAATGCCGATGCAATTCAAGAATTCTACGAAAAGCATCCTTATCCCCTTCCAATTGAAGATCTGGATTCGCACAGAGAGGCATGGAAAAATCCGAACAAGCGGCGAGCCGAGTTTTATCGCTTCTGGTTGGACAAACCGTTTCGTGAAGATATTGCGATTTTGATTGCTGGCTGCGGAACTTCTCAGGCCGCCAAATATGCGATCCGTTGGCCAGCCGCCCATGTTGTCGGCATCGATTTGAGTTCGAACAGCATCGAATGCACACAGAAGCTCAAACGGAAATATGCTCTTTCAAATCTTGAGGTCCGACAAATGCCGATCGAGCAGACAGCGACCCTTGGGCGACAATTTGACCTGATCGTGTCAACCGGAGTGTTGCATCACCTTCCCGATCCAGTTGCCGGCCTATCGAGTCTAGGTGCTTGCTTGTCCCCCGACGGCTGCATGCATGTGATGGTTTATGCACCTTATGGCCGATCAGGAATCTATATGCTTCAAGACTATTGCCGGCGGCTGAAGATTGGAACAAGCTCAGACGACATTCGCGATCTCGCCCTAAGCCTTCGAGCCCTGCCACCCAACCATTCTCTCTTTCCGCTGTTGCAAAATTCTCCGGACTTCCGCAATGAGGCGGGCTTGGCTGATGCGCTGCTGAATCCACGAGACCGATCTTACACTGTTGATCAGTTTATGGATTTAATGGAGGACTCTGGCCTGCAGTTCGATCGCTGGGTGCGGCAAGCCCCTTACCTGCCCTACTGCGGGGCCATCGCCCGCGTTCCGCATGCCGCATTGCTGGATCGCTTGCGGGAGCGGCAACAATTTGCGGCGATGGAGCTGTTTCGAGGCAACATGCTTCGTCATAGCGCCATCGTTTCTTCCAGGCACGATGAAGATCGGATGCGGTCAGTCTCTTTTAAAGATGATTCCTGGCTTGACTATATCCCCATCCGGCTTTCTGAAACTATAAACGTGGAAGAAAAGCTACCCAGCAATGCTGCAGCAGTTCTGATCAATCGGGCCCACACCGAAACTGACATCTATCTCGCCATAAACGCTGCCCAAAAAAGTATGGTGGAACGGATCGATGGAACTAGAACTATAAGGAAAATTGCTGACCAGATCGCTAGTGAAAGCGATGCCCGCACCCTATTCCAGCAACTGTGGTGGTACGATCAAATCGTTTTTGATGCCTCACGCGCAAGCGATCTGTAGGATACAAGATCCGCAACAACTCTACCTTGCATCATTGCCTTCCGGCTGACGGCCGCTCGAGATGTGATGCCCATCAAATTATTATGATTGTAGTGTCGAAGACATTCAGTTCACCTTTGATCGAGTAAGGCTGACTTGACGATGAGCTCCAAGGGAAAGCGCAATAGCTGTACGCGAAGTGACCTCTGACTTCCTGGCCGCGCGCAGTGCGCCATCAGTTTGCAGGCAGACTCGCATTTTAGTAGACGCGGCACTACGCAACATTTCTTCAGCCTGGCTGGTATCTAGGTCTTGTTTGTTTTTGATCCAGGCGAACCTGCCGACAATAGCCGCCAGTGGAACAAAAGAGGTCTAAGAATGGAATACCCTAACATCGAAGATTACCTTTCGGCGAGAGGGGGGCCATTTTACAATCTCCAGCACCGGCTCAGGCTCCTTCACGAGAGTGCATTAAATACCGGGCGCAGAGCCCTCATCGCCGTCGCAATAGCTTGGGGTGTCCCGCTATTGCTATCGTTAATCTCCGGACATGCGTTTGGTGAATTTCGGGATCGGCCATTTCTGCTCGACCTTGGTGTCTGGGCGCGTTTTGTAATCGCCATCGCAGCCTTCATCCTTGTCGAACCACTGGTAGAGGTAACCTTACGGCGAAAACTCATCCAGCTAAAAGCCGTGTTGGCCCCCTCCGCCATTCCACATGCGGCGCAAGCCGTTGCCTCCGCATTGAGGCAGCGAGATTCCGCAATTGCCGAAATGATCTGCGTGCTGCTAGCGGTGATCGCAAGTGGGTTCACTCTGTGGAAGTGGAGTCTAACTGATGCGGCTGCCCCTGTTTGGGGTGTCACGGTGCAGGGTGACACCAGAACCCTAATGCCCGCGGCATGGTGGTGCCTACTCGTCAGCAGCCCGATGCTCTATTTCCTGTTTTTGCGCGGCTTATGGCGCCATCTAATATGGGCGATTCTTTTGGGCAAACTTGCGCGTCTTGACATGCAGCTTGCGGTCAGTCATCCGGACAAAAATGCTGGGCTGGGCTTTATCGGTGAATACCCGAATGCATACTCGCTGTTTGTCTTCGGTGTGAGCTGCATTCTTGGGGCAGCGATCGCGTATCTGATCAACGACCTTGGTTTTTCGCTGCAAACCTATGGCCTGGTTATGGCCTTTTGGCTCGCCATCGTGCTGATCGTGTTCACGTCGCCTCTGGCCGTTTTCTATCGCCCGCTCGCCATGCTAAAGCGATCAACCCTTGCACAGACAGGCATCCTAGCGACACGCTTCTTTCGCCGAAGTGAAGACAACACGCTTGGGCGTACCAGTTCAGAAGCCAATGCAGACAACCAAACCGATAACCTGGCAGACCCAACCAAGCTCTATGATGCCGCCAAAAAGTTGTCCGTTGTCCTGTTGAACCGACGCGCAATCGTTCCGGTTGGTGCGGCCGCACTCCTGCCCCTAGTCGCAGGTGGAGCAACCATGTTTCCATTCAAGGAGATCTGGTCTGTCGCGAAGAAACTACTATTGCTGTGAAACATTTGCGCAGTCGGGCTGGTTAGGAGCAGGCTGTCAAATCGATGGGACCAACCTCCCAGGAGAAGCTGGATGGGTTGGCTCATACGCCTGATTGGTTTAGCCTTGGCAAGAAGCAGGAACGCACCATCGCCAGCCTGGCCTACAACGTGTGACCCGGCATCTGTGGCACGAAGCGCGAGGTGCGCCTGTTTATGGTTGGCGACCATCGGCCCTCACACCAAAACTGACCACATTACCACGGCTGATCATACTGACGTTCAGCGCCAGGTCGGCGAGCGGCGCGCGTCAGGAGCTGGACACCCGCAAAAACCTGTTCGGATTCTGGATTTTATGATTCACTTGTCCTGTCGTGATGTGGAGGCAGGGCGATGGAACATCGGTCGTTTTTCGGACTTTCGGAACACCTTGAGCGGCTGAGTCAGAACGGCGATCCGCTGGAGGTTCTGGAGAAGACGGTGGATTTCGAACATTTCCGGGGCTGGCTTGTCGAAGGCCTGGGATATGGCGATGGCGCCAGGGGTGGTCGGCCTCCGTTCGACCCGGTTTCGATGTTCAAGGCGCTGATCCTGCAGGCGCAACACAATCTGAGCGACGCGAAGATGGAGTTCATGATCCGCGACCGGCTGTCCTGGATGCGGTTCCTGCGCCTTGATCTTGGCGGTCCGACGCCGGACGAAAACACCATCCGGCTGTTCCGCAACAAGCTCACCGAGACCGGCACGCTGAAGCGGGTGATGAAAGCCTTCGACTGGCAATTGCAGAAGAAGGGCTACATCCCGATGTCGGGCCAGATCGTCGATGCCTCGCTGGTGCCGGCGCCGAAGCAGCGCAACAGCGATGCCGAAAAGGCGGCGATCAAGGACGGAAAGGCAGCGTCTGAGATCTGGCCGGATGAGCCGAACAAGGCGGCACAGAAGGACACCGATGCACGCTGGACGCTGAAGATCGGCGGCAAGGTCCGTTATCGACCGGATGGAACAGCCCTGCCGCAGATCGCCCTGCCGGTGTTCGGCTACAAGTCGCATATTGTGATCGACCGGCGGTTCGGATTCATCCGGGCATGTGCTGTCACCTCGGCCTCGCATGCCGACGGTCGCATGTTGCCGAAACTGGTGACGACAAAGAACACCTCGTCTGAGGTCTGGGCCGACAGCGCCTACCGCTCGCAGAAGAACGAGAAGTGGCTGGTGTCGAAGATGCTGGTCAGCCGGATCCATCGCCGCAAGCCGGCAGGACGCCCGATGCCGAAGCACATCGCACGGGCCAATGCCGGCAAGTCATCGATCCGTGCGGCGGTCGAGCATGTCTTTGCGCACCAGAAGAACCGCTTCGGGTTGTTTATCCGCACCATCGGGATCGCCCGCGCCGAGGCGAAACTGATCCTGGCCAACATCGCCTACAACTTCGACCGCCTGATCTTCCATGAGCGGACCAGCGCCACAGGATGAGTCCGTCCGGAAGTGACAGAAACGACGCTAAAACCACCCCGGAGCATCGCTCCCGGGGCCACAAAGACCATCAAGACCGCAGAAAGGCATCAATCAACCGAACTTGTGACGCCGCCGCGTCGAAAATTACCGGTTAATGCGGGTGTCCAGCTAGCGAACCAAGCCAGCCCATTGGATCGGGAATGTTGTGTCGATCAACCGGGTGCATTTAACAAATGTGCACTTTGAAACATTCTAGGGCAAAACTTGATTCTATACTGATAAGGTTCTCGCTGTCAGAAAGGCGCTGTTCCAAGAATTTCTTGGGTTAATGCGATGTCTGTTTCTGGAGGTTCCTTGAACTTGCAGCTGGGTGATACGCAGTCGCGGGCAGGATCCCGGTTGGGAACTAAATGGGGACGTCATGGCATGCTTCTTGGGGCACGCATAACTGCCATCGGTATCGTATTGACTGGTTGGATGTCAATCAGTGCTGCGAAGGCTGATGATTTGGCAGCACTGGGGCTGTCTGCGATCTCTGATGTTCCTGGGAGCATCAGTGTGTTGGGAGGTCTGACTGTAGGTGACAGTAGCATCAGCGATCTGATCATAAACCACGGTGATATCGAAGGTGATGAAGTTGGCAAAGGCGGCTTCGTCGGCGCCGCAATGTCCCGCCAGCTTGTTCGGTTCTGGGATTACTTCTGGCTTGAAGCCGAAACCGGTGCCGGCTTTCGGTTCGAACCTGGGCGGGACTACTACAGCCCGGAGGCTTGGGGAGCCATTTACCTCAGGTTTGATGGTTTTCCCTGGAATGACGTCCTGCGGACCTCAGTTGGCATCTCGACCGGCTTGAATGTGGTCGCAGAGCTTCCTCCGAGTGAAACAAACTATGGACAAAACGACATACCGAGCGGGGCGATCCTCCAGCACTACCTGTCGCCTGAGATTGCCTTTTCGTTGCCAGATAAACCAGAAGACGAACTGTTCATACGCATCCATCACCGTTCTACAGGCTATGGACTTTTCTGGGACACCAGCACGGGCTCGAATGTTGTCACCGTGGGTTTGAGGTTTCGACGATAATGAACTCAGTTGTCTGCTTGGCGTCTTGGCTCTGTGAAAACTCCGAAAATCCAGCCCAAATCTGATTTTCTTGCCTGTTCTGAAAATTCAGCACCAACAAAATCAATGGGTTACGATTGAGCGCATTCAGCGAATAGCCGCTAAAAGTCGTGGAAAGCGAGTTTTCACACAGGCTGGGTCATTGGCGGACTCTCTGACGGGTTCCCGAGAGTGTCGGCTTTACCCCTCTAAAAGCGGGCTCTAATTGCAGAGTTTTGGAGACTCCGTTTAGTGCCATGTGTGGACATCGGGTAATCGCGGCAGCCGTATGACAGTCTGATAATGCCGTGATCCGGGCATGAGCCCGGTTGATCTCGTATTATACCAACGGCCTTCTGATCTGACTCGCTGGAGCTTCCCAAATCAAGCGCTTGGTGATTCAAGGTGGCAGGGAGGATTCCTGTCATGCCAAGAACCGTAGCTGTGAATCAGATACGCACGCCGACGGAGCTTCGTCGGCTTGCTGCACGAACAAAGGATGCGAACCAGAGCCGTCGCCTGCTGTCGATCGCGGCGGTGCTGGACGGGATGAGCCGGACCGAAGCCGCCAGGATCGGCGGCATGGACCGGCAGACGCTGAGGGACTGGGTGCACCGCTACAATGCACTTGGTCCGGCCGGGCTGAAAGACAATCGCCGCCGCGGCAATCCGCGACGCTTGTCGCCGGCACAGCTCAAGGAACTGTCCGAGATCGTTGAGACCGGCCCCGACCGCACAGTCGACGGCGTCGTGCGATGGCGGCGCATCGATCTTCAGCGGGTGATCGTCGAGCGGTTCGGGATCAACTACCACGAGCGCAGCGTCGGCAAGCTGCTGCAGCACCTCGGCTTCTCCCATGTCAGCGCCAGACCCCGGCACCCCAAGCAGGATGGCGAGGTCATCCAGGCGTTCAAAAAAACTTCCCGCGCACGCTCGCGGCCCACCTTGACGGCGTGACGCGCAGGAAAAAGATCGAGATCTGGTTCCAGGACGAAGCTCGCATCGGCCAGAAGAACGGCCTCGTTCGTCAGTGGGCCAAGCGTGGCACAAGACCCATCCAGCCCGCCGACCAGCGCTATGAAAGCGCCTACCTGTTCGGCGCCATCTGCCCAGCCAGGGGCACAGGAGCAGCGCTGGCGTTGCCCTTCGCCGATACTGGAGCAATGCAACTGCATCTCGACGAGATTGCCCGGCACATTGCCAAGGACGCGCATGCGGTGCTTCTGCTCGATCGCGCCGGATGGCACACGACCGGCAATCTCCGCTGGCCGAAGAACATCACCCCGATCCTGCTGCCATCGCGCTCACCGGAACTCAATCCCGTCGAGCAGGTCTGGCAGTACCTGCGGGCCAACTTCCTTTCGAACCGTGTCTTCGACAATTACCAGGACATCATCGATGCCGCATGTGACGCCTGGAACAGCCTGATCTCGCAGCCCCACGTCATCACATCAATTGGAATGCGCAAATGGGCGCATACAGGTCAGTTGTGAGGGCCTTTGGTATTATTGGAGGATTTCCGATGTCCCATTCGGTAGGTTTGGACGTATCTCAGAAGACAACGGCGATTTGTGTCGTTGATGCTGCTGGTAAGACGATCTGGCGCGGCGTTTGCGCTTCGTCACCTGATCAGATCGAGGCCAAGATTCGCAGGCATGCGGGCGACGAGGCTCGTATTGGCGTTGAGACTGGTGCAATGACGCCGTGGCTTGTCCATGAGCTGCGCGGGCGGGGTCTCGACGTGATTTGTCTGGATGCGCGGCATGCCCGTGCGGCCCTCAAGATGCAGATCAACAAGACCGACCAAAACGATGCTGAAGGTTTGGCCCAGATCGTTCGAACGGGTTGGTACCGTAGTGTCCATGTAAAGTCGCTGGATGCCCATCGCGCCCGGGCCTTGCTGGGCGCTCGGGCCCAGCTGGTCGGCATGAGGACGCGCCTGTCCAACCATATCCGCGGTATTCTCAAGACCTTCGGTGTGTTACCAGGCGGTGTTCGCGGGACTAGGTTTGACCGCCGTGTTGAAGCACAGCTCGTCGACCGACCCGAACTTGAAGTCGTCATAGCGCCCATGCTGGCAAGCTGGCGCCAACTTCGCCAGCAAATTACCGCGTTCGATGAGATCATCCGGACACTCGTGCGCAATAATCCAGAATGTCGTTTGCTGATGAGCGTGCCGGGTATCGGTCCCCTGACCGTGCTTGCTTATGTGAGCACCGTCGAAGACCCTGCGCGGTTCGGCAATTCCCGTGCTGTAGGAGCCCATCTCGGTTTAACTCCCAGGCAATACCAGTCTGGCGAGATCGATCGCAGCGGTCGAATATCACGGTGCGGCGACAGTCTGGCCCGTACATTGATGTACGAGGCAGCCGTAGTTGTTCTTACACGGGTGAAGCGACCATCCAGCCTTAAGGATTGGGCGTTGGCCATCGCCCACCGGTCCGGCTTCGGCAAGGCGCGTGTCGCATTGGCCCGCAAACTCTCGGTTATCCTTCACACGATCTGGCGATCCGGTGAACCGTTCCGTTGGTCATCATCAGCCAGCGCCACATGATAACCAGCGCCGTCGCCGGGATACGCCGTTTGGCGTGATGGGTTGCCTTGCGGGGCGAAGGTGTGGGTCACTGCGTCGCGAGCCGATGGGACGGGCGTATCGCGTCGAACCCGTTGTGGACCTTGCAGGGCCTGCGCTTCGAACCGGATGTTGCGGCGGGAGACCGACCGCGGAGAGAACCACGACCCCGCAGCTGGCAATCATCCATTGACAAGGGAGGTGCGATTAGAGAACGGCTCCGTGCTGTCAAGGGATCTGATTGATGACGCGCTGCTGGTCGGAGCTAGTCGCCTGTGATCAACTCGCAATTGGTTGAGATTACGGTGTTTTCGGCGGGTGTTGAAGTATCCAGTTTTGCAAGGTTGTGACGATTTGGCAGCATTTTCTTGCGTTTTTGCGCAGCCGTGCAGGTGGGGTCTGGGCATTGCGGGCATACTCTGATTCACTGTCGGGAGATTAAAGAGGAGCCCCTCCGATGCGCCCCAGGAAGCCTGACCCGACGCTGCAGACCGACATGTTCCGCGAAAGCCTTGCGGCGATCCTGGATCGCCGGCACGAACTGCTGCAGCTGGCGGACCGCATCGACTGGGACCGGCTTGATGCGCTCTACGGCGCCACCTTCGTGGAGCATGTCGGCCGTCCCGGGCTTCCGACACGGCTGATGGTGGGGCTGCACCTGATCAAGCACATCAAGGGTCTGTCGGACGAGGCTGTGTCCGCGGCCTGGGTCGAGAACCCGTACTACCAGGCGTTCTGCGGCGAGACCCATTTCCAGCATGTCCTAACCCGCCGACCGGTCATCAATGACGCGCTGGCGCAAGCGCATGGATGGTGACAGGCTCGAAGCGCTTCTGGCCGAGACGATCTCGATTGCCATGGCAAGCGGAGCCGTCAGCGAGCGCCAGCTCGAACGTGTCACGGTCGACACCACGGTGCAGACCAAGGCGGTGGCCCATCCCACCGACAGCCATCTCATGCTGCGCGCGATCGAGTGGCTGAACCGGGCTGCCGGGACCCATGGCGTGCGGCTGCGCCAGTCCTACCTGCGGGTGGCACGCCGGGCCAGGACCGAGGCGGCCCGCCTGATGCATGGCCGTGGCCACAAGCAGGCCAAGGCGCATCTACGCTTCATGCGCACGCGTCTGGGCCGGCTGATCCGCGACATCGAGCGCAAGATCGCAGATGACCCGGTGCGCCTGAAGGCGCTTGCCAGCGTCCTGGAGCGGGCCCGGACGATCCACGGCCAGCAACCCGGCGACACCGGGAAGCTCTATGCCTTCCATGCCCCGGAGGTCGAGTGCATCGGCAAGGGCAAGGCCCGTAACCGGTACGAGTTTGGCGTGAAGGCCTCATTCGCCACCACCAACGAGCGCTGCAAGGGCGGACAGTTCGTGCTCGGTGCCATGTCGCTGCCCGGCAATCCGTATGACGGCCACACGCTCGGCGCCCAACTTGACCAGGTCGCCCGTATCACCACAAGAAAGCCCACCCGCGCCTATGTCGATCGTGGCTACCGTGGCCACGGGGTCGACCGCCAGGGGCTGCAGGTCCATGTCTCCCACACCCGCGGCATAACCTCACCCACCATCAGGCGCGAACTGCGACGGCGAAACGCCATCGAGCCGGTGATCGGTCACATGAAGCAGGACGGCCATCTCGAACGAAACGCCCTCAAGGGCGCCGGGGGAGATGCCATCAACGTCCTGCTCTGCGCAATCGGCCACAACTTCCGGCTCCTGCTGGCGTGGTTCAAGCAACTTTTGTTACTCATCCTGGCCGCCATCCTGTTCCCGCAAAGTCAGGCACATATCCGACTGGCCTGACAAAACCGGATTCTTCACAGGCGACTAGCTGCCATGTGTTCGGCCTGTTGATGCGGCACTGTTCATGACCGCTGGCCATAATGCTCTCCGCGAGGACGGGTCCCGGTCAAAAACACGTGCTTTGCAGCGCCATGGCACAAATGGGTTGTCCCGCCTCGTGGGCCGACTGGCTCGGGTGCGTTATCGGATCATTGCCCTTTCCAACCTCGTTTCGCGGACTGCGTGGCCCGCGTGTATCGTGTATGTCTGTCAGGCAGCCTGTTGCACTGGTGCCCGATAGGCCTCGCCACGAGCCATCATGGCCCATGCGGTTCGGGCAATCTTGTTGGCCAGGGCTACGGCAGCGACCTTGGCTGATCGACGCTCCATGAGACGCGCCAGCCAGGGGTGACGCGTATAACCAAGTTGCCTGGCGCGCAGGATCAGCGACATGGCACCGACCACCAGCAGCTGGCGCAAATACCGATTGCCCGCCTTGGAGATCGAACCGAGCTTCTCCTTGCCGCCGGTCGAGTTCTGTTTGGGCACCAGTCCGATCCACGCACTCAGGTCCCGGCCAGATCGGAACGCCTGGGGATCGGGAATGCTGGCCACAAGGGCGGTAGCAATCAGCGGGCCGACACCGGGGATTGCTTCAAGGCGACGGGAGACCGGGCTGGCCTTGTGACAGGCAAGGATGCGCCGGTCAGCTTCCAGGATCTGGCACTTGACGAGCTGCAACTGCATGACCAACGCCATCAGGCACTCATGCGCTGCAGCCGGGATACGTTCATCCCCCTCCTTGCCAATCAGCTCAAGCAAGGCTTCCAGACCGTTGCGCCCGATCCCGGCCACGATGCCGAACTCGGCCAGATGGGCACGGATCGCATTGGTCAAGGTAACCCGCTGGCGCACGAACAGCTGGCGGGTCCGGTGCAGCATCAACACCGACTGCTGCTCCGGTGTCTTGATCGCGACGAACCGCATTGTTGGCCGTGTCACGGCCTCGCAGATGGCTTCAGCATCAGCCGCATCGTTCTTGTTCCGCTTCACGTAGGGCTTCACATATCGAGGCGGCATGAGCTTGACCTCGTGACCAAGCCTGACCAGTTCACGCGCCCAGTAATGCGATGTTGCGCATGCTTCCATGCCAACCAGACAGGGCGACTGGCGTTCAAAGAACGGCAGCACTTGCCGCCGCCTCAACTGGCGCTGCACAACAATGTTGCCGGCCTCATCGATGCCGTGCACCTGGAACACGTTCTTCGCGATGTCCAGACCAATCGTGCTAATCTTTTCCATGGATGGCTCCTCCTTGGCGGTTCCTCTAATGACACCGCAAACTTGGCACATCGCGATGCCGGCGGAGGAGCCGTCCACAGCATCATTAGCTGCCCTCAGCCTTCTTTCCGACCAGCTGAATGACACTGCAAACCTTGCAATGGCAAAGTCGACCGATTTCGATAGATTGTTGTTGGGGCCACCGCGATCTGGGGCGGTTTCAGACCTTGATGACCATATGGTGGAAGGAGCCAACCATGAAAGTACGTCTTCAGATCGGCCTCGCCACAGTGTTTACTCTTCTCACTGCGGTTTTGCTCGGCATCGTTGTATCCTTTCTCTATTTCGGCAATCGGGAACTGGCCCTGCGCACAGCGCAGAATGAGATGACCAAGTCCAGAACCCAGTCCGTCGAGAACATGCTAGCCACCATTCGCGGGACCGCGCGTGCGGTGACCTCGGCAGCCAGCTTTATTGGCGAATTTCCAGAACAGGCGAAATCGCTTGGTGGACTTGATGTTCTCCACGGGATCGCGCGCGGTAATGAACATTACTATGGCCTGTACTTTGGCGTCGAGGCGACCGGCGCATTCTATCAAAACGTCCTTCTTTCCCGCGAAACGAAAACTTTCGGCCCCAACTCGACGCAAGTGCCTGAGACAGCTACCCGCGTATTGCGCATCATCGATGGCTCTTTGGAACAGCGCAAGGAGACGTACTTTTGGTCAAACGAAGCCGGTGATGCCACTGCCTTTTTCGAGAAATCACCAACTTACGATCCTCGCGAACGTCCTTGGTATCGCGGGGCGATGGAAAGTAATGAGGTTTTCATCACCCAGCCCTATCGGTTTGAGAGCACTGGCCGTCCGGGCGTCACGTTCGCGCAACGTGTCAGTGACGAGACCGGAGCTGTTATAGGCGTGATCGGCATTGACATGACGATGTCGACCCTGTCCCGGATCCTGGAAGATATCCGTATTGGGGAGCATGGGCTGGTCTTCATGCTGGATCGCGATGGCAAACTGATGTCCTACACCGGGACGCGATCCAGCGGCCAAGGGACACGTTTCGTGACTTCGGATACCGATGAGAAAGTTGAGATCGAAAGTGAGGTTGTTGAGACGGCGATATCGCGCTGGAGAGAAGATCGGGAAGCCTTCTTTGATTTCGCACCTTCCGCCGACGGCGAAATCTATATTGCATCAGTCGCACCAATTCCCGAGATCTTCGGGGTGCGACCCACGCTCGGCTTTGTTGTGCCGGAAGACGAATTCGTAGGGCCAATCAAACAAACCACCGCGCGTGCCCTGCAGATCAGCGGCTTTGTACTCATAATCGCTATTGTGAGCACTATTATCGTAGCACGCCTGCTCAGCAACAGTCTGAGACGAGTGGCGGAGGAGGCACGCCGCATCAGCAACTTTGAGCTGGGCGGTGATCTAAATCTCAGAACAATGATCCAGGAGGTATCTGAACTCGAAACCGCGATGTCCAGCATGAAGGCTGGACTGGCTAGTTTCGGCGCCTACGTTCCCAAAGACCTCGTGCGCTCGATTGTATCGAGGGGAGAAATGATCGGGGTCGGTGGAACATCACGCGAGGTCACACTCCTATTTTCAGACCTGCGGGGTTTCACCTCGCGTACGGAAAGTCTGGAGCCTGAAGAACTGATGCCCGCTCTCTCACAATATTTCGAAGCGATGGAAAAGGAAATTGCGGTTAACGCCGGAAGTGTCGACAAATACATCGGTGACGCGATCATGGCGATGTGGAATGCACCGCTTGATGATCCAAAACACGCTGAGCATGCATGCCGAGCTGCGTTGGCGTGTCTACACGCCGAAGAAGGCCTTAATAATACAAATGTGAACTCATCGCCGCTCGTGCCACTGCATACGCGCTTCGGTCTGCATACCGGACGGGTTATAGTGGGAAATGTGGGTTCACTTTCGCGGATGCAGTATACGGCGTTGGGCGCCGTTGTGAACCTGGCCTCACGCACCGAAAGCCTAAACAAGGCTTATGGCACGAGAATTCTCGTATCAGACGATTTAGCTCAAAAGGTTTCCGACATCTTTCTCTTTCGGGAAGTCGATACTGTTTCACCTGTCGGGACCAGTAAACCCACAAGACTATTTGAGCTTATCGGCGAGGCAGATGATACCGGCAGGTTCCCGGTCAGTGCGACTAGGAAACGGGAGGTGGAGGACTGGAACGCGTGCTACGCGCTCTACCGCGCAAGGTCGTGGGCTGCCGCCATAGAGTCCCTCACGGCTTATCAGCACACTGCGAGCAATCCAGTTCTTGCTGAGACTTATATAAAGCGTTGCCGAGAGTTTATTGCTAACCCGCCAGCCGACGATTGGGACGGCGTCTATAGTTTCAACGTAAAATAGACGGTGGATTCAGCCGCGAAGTGCAACAGGGGTATTGAAGCGGATCGTCAGGTCTTTTCCAAGAGCATTGAGGACCACTTCGAAGAGTGCATAAACTAGTGGACTGATTCAGACTGATGGTTCCGCTTGAGAATGGCGAAAATCCTAGGGCTTATGGGCAGTTCTGCAGGACTCATCCGTTACGTTTTAACCACTAGGCTGGCGGATGGGAGCAGCACTACCTGTTGCCGAAAATTGCCTTCTCGTGGCCAGACAAGCCAAAAGATGAACTCTTGGTACGCATCCATAACCGTTCTACTGGCTACTGGCTGTTCTGGGATACCAGCAATGGTTCGAATGTCGTAACCGTGGGCTTGAGGTTTTGACGATAATGAACTCAGTTGTCTGCTTATAGCTTTGATCGGTCAGTCGTCTGCCAGTAGCAGCTTCCAGAGCAGGCCGCCCACAGCGCCACCGAGAAGCGGCGCGACCCAGAACAGCCAGAGCTGAGCGAGTGCGGGGCCATCGGCGAATAGAGCCACACCTGTGGATCGGGCGGGATTAACCGACGTGTTTGTTACCGGTATCGAGATCAGATGAATAAGGGTCAACCCAAGTCCAATCGCGATAGGCGCCAACCCGAGAGGTGCGCTTTTCGATGTCGCACCGAGGATAATAAGCAAGAAGAAAGCGGTAAGAACAATCTCAGTCACTAGCCCTGCAAAAAGTGAATACCCCCCAGGCGATGCTGCGTCATACCCATTTGACGCAAAACCTCCTGGACCTGCGAAACTTGGAGCGCCAGACACAATGACATACAGTACCGTTGCCGCGACAGTGGCTCCGATCACCTGAGAAACCCAATAAGGAAGAAGCTCCTTGGCACTGAATTTGCCGGCAATCATTAGTCCGAGCGAAACAGCGGGATTGAAATGCCCGCCAGAGATGTGACCTACCGCATATGCCATTGTTAAAACCGTTAGCCCAAACGCAAAGCTGACGCCAAGCCATCCAATCCCCACATCGGCCACTCCTCCCGCCAGAACAGCGCTTCCGCACCCGCCGAGCACGAGCCAGAATGTTCCCAAAAATTCGACTAAGAGTTTTTTTGACACAACGTTGCTCCCAAGAAGCAAATTCACCAAGGATTACAGGAAAAAGCCGACAGCAAAAAAGCTTTTTCTATTTGCGCAAGCCAAACATAGAGGCGGCAAGGTACTCCTTGCCGCCTTTTGAGTGCGTTGCTGTTGATTGGCTTACTGTGCGGAGTTCGACGTCAGGCTTTCCATGACGGCCTCCATGTTGAAGCTGCCTGGCTTCTGGCGAGGCGGATAGTCCTTGAAGCTCTGCAGCCATTTGCCGACATAGGCCTGAGCCGGCGCCAGTGCATACACACGATCAAACCGCCACCTCTGATAGCCCATGGCCTCGTGCGGTGCGCGTTCGAACGGGTCTGCGCGAAGGTCGAAAAGCTTCGGCAGGCGCAGCGTCACCATTGGATCCTGCCACACATCAAAGCCATGACTACGCTGCTCCTGGAAGACAGCCTTCCAGCGGCCGTAACGAAGTCCGGCCAAGCCACCGTCATCGGTCCAGTACAAGAACTCCTTGCGCGGCCACTCCGAGGTTTCACCCTGGAAGTACGGCATCAGGTTATAGCCATCGAGGTGAACCTTGAACGACTTTCCATCTGCCTCATGTCCGGCAAGCAATTTCTGCTTGATGTCCGGATCACCCGCCGCCGCCAACAGCGTCGGAAGCCAGTCTTCATGTGAGATAATCTCGTTGATCTCGCTGCCAGGCTTGATCACACCCGGCCAGCGCACAACGAGAGGCACACGGTAGCCACCTTCCCAGTTGGTGTTCTTCTCACCCCGGAACGGCGTCATGCCGCCGTCCGGCCAGGTCATCACCTCAGCACCGTTGTCAGACGTCCAGACAACGATGGTCTCCTCATCGATATTCAGCGTGTCCAGCAGACTAAGCATGCGCCCGATGTGGGAATCATGCTCGGTCAGGCCGTCCGCATAGATCCCCAGTCCCGTCTTGCCCTCCGACTCCGGTGCAAGGTGGGTCCAGACGTGCATGCGGGAGGTATTGAACCAGACAAACCACGGCTCGCCAGCTTCCGTCTTTTCCCGGATGAACTTCTCAGCCTTGTCAGCAACCTCGGTGTCGAAGGTCTCCATGCGCTTTTTCGTCAGCGGACCAGTATCCTCACACCGCTGCTTGCCCCACGCGCCGAACCGCTCGTCGCTCGGCTCGGAACTGACCTCCTCGGTGGCAAAACAATGGAAAACGCCACGTGGTCCAAATTTCTTCTTGAACTCCGGATCCTTCGGGTAGTCGGCATTTTCCGGCTCTTCTTCCGCATTCAAATGGTAGAAATTGCCGAAGAATTCGTCGAACCCATGCACCGTCGGGAAGAATTCATTACGGTCGCCGAGGTGGTTCTTGCCAAACTGGCCGGTGGCATAACCTTCGCTTTTCAGCAACTCCGCCGTCGTGGGATCCTCAGCCCTAAGTCCTTCAGGCGCCCCGGGAAGGCCGACTTTCAGCAAACCCGTGCGGATCGGAGACTGACCGGTAATAAACGCCGCTCTGCCGGCAGTACAGCTCTGCTGGGCATACGCATCCGTAAACAGCGCGCCATCCTTCGCAATGCTGTCAATGTTCGGCGTCCGGAACCCCATCATACCGCGGTTGTAAGCACTGATATTCCAGTACCCAACGTCATCACCAAACATCACCAATATGTTCGGTTTTTTGCCTTCAGCGGCCTGTGAGTAGCCGACACCCGACATGCAACCAGCAGCAATTGCAGTTGTAAGCAGTAGATTTTGCATCAGACTTTTCATTTTGATTCCGACCTCCCGTCTTCAATGACTGTTTGCAACTCCGAGAATGATGCCAGAGTTGTGGCCTCCAAGCAGTGCCAGGGTTTCGGTCTTTTGTTCCAATCAGACCTAACCCATCTCACTGATCCACAACGCCCGAGAAAATCGTCTCCGACGCCATCAACAACAGCTTACACTCAGTTTTCCGATAAAATGTCGCGCACCGGACATTGCTGAAGAACCGGGAAGGAATTCTGGCCAAAGCCCCACTTCTATGTCGGCAAGACCAATCGGGATATGGTTCACGCCTATAGAACCAAAGCGGCAACTATCACCCCCTTGTACGGCCAACGCACGAGTACCAACCTGCCTTGTTCCTTTGCCCCCAACAGGATCACGGTCGGAATATTCACATCAAAACCGCAAGGTTAGCCCTGCCACCGGTCCATGGAAAATCAGATCCAGGCCATTGTTGTCGTTTCCATAATCCAAGCCCATACCGCGATATCCGACACTGGCGGAAAAGTTCGACGAGAAGCTGTAGCCCAGACCGCCGTAGACGTCCCAGATGAAGTCCGATTTGCCCGTACCGGCAAGTGCCGTTCCCTCAACGAACAAGGCATCTGACAAGTATTGCTGGCCACGGACGCCACCGATGAAGTCGACCCAATCCGGACTGGCGCCAACGTCAAAATCAAACACGTTAATATCCGAATCCAGATAGATATTGGCATTGATGGACCAGTATCGTGCCCCGGCTCCGACCTGCAGCCAGCCGGTGTCGGACCGCAAGACATCATAGGTCAACAGACCGGTGACAGTCGTGGCGTCCAGCGACCAGCCACTGTTGGCCCGGTCATTGCTGAAGCCTGCATACAACACATCGGCATACACCCCGTATCGGCCATAACGAAGGTCTCCATTCGCCATGAAAAACCCATCGAGAATCTCGAATATGTTGCTATCCCCATCGCCGTTACCGATCTCAATGGTATCGCCGCCAATGGTGATGTCACCATCTACCCACGGCATCCAGCCGTATATCGTCGCCGACCCATGAAGCTCTGGGCCGGAAGGCTCGTAACTGGTGTAGGGCGCGAGATCCGCAGCCATGGCTGCTGGAGCGATCAAGCTAGCAACGACTATGCCAAGTCCGGCGAAAATCTTGATTTTGGATTTCTGTTGCAAAGTGCATCTCCATTATTATCACCAATGAGCTGCAAGCCCATACGAGCTGACAGTTGCATTATGTGAAAGGCGATCATAAACGGTCACTTAGCAGCCCTACTCGCCGGCAAATGTCCTATGAGAAACAATCAAGATAGCTAAGGCGAAATTTTTTGATGTGAACCTGGTGGTCACCTACCACCAACATGATTCCCAAAATGACTCCGGATGCGCCTGAGTTGGCGTTTCCCAGATCAGATGAACGAGTTCCCTGATACGCCGGAAAATTTCCCTGTTACCTCGAAAAATTTCCCTGTTCCGTTCTCTAGGGAAACCCAGCCTTAAGCACCTGTAATCGTTAGGTTTATTCCAGCCAGATATCTGCAAATCTGGGCCACAATGCCAAAATTCCCTGTAAATTCCCGTATATCAGGGAATTTGGGACCTGAGACCCGTTCGCCAAGGACTTCGCACACAGCCAGCCACTGCACGCAAACCTCCCCTGACACTTTGGCCTCGCAATTAGTGCGTCATTACCGACGGTTAGCGGGACATGGTCTCTGCAGAGACCCGAGATCGAACCGAATATTGCACCAAATGGGAGGCCGGTCTCGGTTTGCCATTCCGACGCTAGCAGTTTTGGATTTGAGAAGGCGGTTGAACCGACGTCAATCGGTGAGCATCGCGAACAACTGGCGCTGTTCTGCCCAGTTTTCCGGGATTTCTGATCGCTGGAGGTACTCGGTGGTCAGACCGTGCGGCTGCTTTCCGGCGATGATCGACCTGGTAATGTCGGGCGCGAGGACGGCGTGATCCATCAACTGCTGGATACGCCTCGCCGAGAGCTTCTCCTGCTCGGCGATCTCCGCGAACGATTGTCCCTGCTTCAGCATCTCGAACCAGCGGTGCGCCTTGGCAACATTGCGCAGGAGCACCATGTCGACTTCGGGCGCTTCCTTGCCCGTGTCGAACTTCGCCTCCACTCCCTTCCTGCGAATGCGGAACGGGATGGTGAAGTGCAGCGCATCAGTCCTGATGCAGTCCAACTTTGTGTGGAGAGCGGACGCCAGCGCTTCGGGCGACAGCCGGATCGCCATCTGGCCCGGCTTGATATCGGCCCTGTTAACGAGCTGGAGCAGCTGTTGAGCATCTGCATCGCCGGTTGTCTTCGTGACAACCAAATCCAGCCGTTCCGTGAGTGCGGCAAACTCCGCAGTCGATGGCTGCTCGACCAGGCCCGCCACCGTTGCTGTCTGGAGATGATCCGCAACCGCATCGCTGATGGTCCTCTCCAGCTCCGGAGCCGGCAAGCGCCAGCCATCTGTTGCCCGGCGCTTCGGCATCTTGAGCAATCGGTTGGAGACGTAATATCGGTAGCGCGCACCCCGTTTGCTGGCATGGCTCGGTGTCAGCCTGTCGCCTGTCTCGTCGAACAGTTTTCCGACCAGCGGAGATGGGTGCTTTGCTCGCCGCTTCCTGATCGAACCATTCCACGCCTTTCCTTCAAGAAGCTGTTGGACCCTGCCCCAGGTCTCCTCGTCTATGATGGCCTCGTGCTGACCCTCGTAGACCTTGTCCTTGTGCCGGATGCTGCCGGCATAGACCGGGTTGGACAGGATGTAATGCAGGTGGCCGATATCGAACGGCACGCCACCTGATTTCCTCCCTGTGCTTGCTGTTCGTACGGGCGTCTTGCCGTCCATCACGTAGCCGGACTTGGTAACCTCGACCTGGTGGGTCCGGCCGTTCCACTCGCGAACAAGATGCGTGCCTGCAGACAGCACTGACGCTGCACGAACAGTCGACCTCGTTCCACTGGCGATGGACCGTAGTGCTCTGACATCAGCAGTTTGCAGCCCGCCAAGCAACCAGCACTGGACTTCATGGGCCAGTGCCTTTCGCATGAACACGGCAGAGAGATAGCGCGGCGCCTCGCAACCGAGCCACGTTCGCCAGAGATCAAGACACCCTGCCCTGTCCAGCACGGCGAGTCGCGCCAGTTCCTGCGCGACCCGCTGCTGCTTGCTGCTCACCGTCCCGGTCATCAGGCAGCCGCACTGACTGACTTGGAGCTGCCGACAATGCGGTAGCACGTACCGCCACAATCTGACCCCTTCGTCGTGTCGATGACAAAGCCCGCCTTGCGAAGGCCAGTGATTGCCGCCCTCACCGTGTGCGGTTGCCAGTCTAGCGTCTTGCTGACCTTCTCAGCTGCTACCGGCTTCGCCCCCGACAACAGGTCGATCAGGCGTTGTTTCTTGGTGGCGGGCCTGGCCACCTGAGACGTGCGCTTGATGCTGGCGACCGGCTTCTTCTCGGTGCGACTGGGTGAGATTGGCGTTCCTGGTTGTTTCTTGCTGGGCATGACTGCCTCCCCTGACTTGCGGGACCGGCTAACTCCGGTCCCTGTACTGCCACGAGCCCACACTCAAGCGGCGGGCGGTATGCAGGCAACTGGATCAAGCGCCTCAGCAAGGACACTGACGCTCGTTCCGCCTGCAAAGTCCAGTCGCAAATCTGCGTGTCTCAGTTGACGTAAACCCGGCAGCATTCAGCAACACCGTGCGTAGCAACTACGGCAAAGGGCGGAAAGCGGTCATTCACTGCGAGAGCGAAAAGACGGCAGCTTTCGGGGGTAAAGCAGACAGTCTGAGGCGAGATCAAAACCGGCCGCTTTTGACCCGGTCCAGACATTAGACGGACATCGTCGAAGTCGGTTGCTGCTAGAGGCCGCCGGCCGGGAACAGGAAGGTGATGCCGAACCGGAACCCGAAATCATGCGGGCTGGCATCAGGGCTGACCGCCCAATACCGTCCGCCCATGAAGTACTGCACCGGCTGGTTGCCGATACTCGACAGCTTGTTCACAACAGCGTTGATCGGAACAGTCCACTCGTCCGTGGTCCAGTTGTAGCTGGTCTCGGTGTTGAGCGAGAACGTCCAGCCCATCTGGGTATAGGAAATGAACGGCTGCAAGAAGGTCGCGCTGACCTCTTCAGTTCGGTCGTTGTCGGTAAACGACCAGATGTGATTGGCCAGTGCCCCAACCGTGAGAGGCCCGGTCTGTTTCAGGATAACACCGGTTGGGCCGGCGCCCCATCTGCCCGCACTCATGAGTGAATCTGTGCCCGTGGGCACCAGGAAGGCAGGACCTACACCCCAGATTATACCACTGGGTCCAACCTCTTGCGGTGAGAAAAACAGGCTCTGCACTGTATCGCCGAGGCCAAACTGATCTCCCGCACCAGGGAAAATTTCATCCTGGTAAGTGATCGGCACAATGGTGCGCGAGATCATGTTCCAGTCTTCACCGAGGGAAATCGGGATCACCGGTTGAACATTGACAGTCAACCTATCGCCGGTTTCCGCCGAACCGATGTTGGTATTATAGTTACCCTGAATTGGCACGCTGATCAGCGAGGCGATCGGGTTGGCCAACTGCTTGGCAAGGTCCTCGCTTTCGTCAGCTTTTGCTACCGTTGCCATCGTGGTGGTGGCGATTGCGAGGCTGGCGGCCAACTGGATCAAGTTATTCAGATGGGAACGCTGATCTTCCAACATCATTGACACCTACTTTCACCATGAATTGCCTTTAATTATCAGCTTGTTAAGATTCGCTCGCCCGCTGTCAAGCTGCTTTATGAGCGTAGAGGCGATCTACACGCAACATCTGCCTCTCGAACTGCCTGTCTGCTGCCAGCGTCTAATGAACACATTGATTCCGCCAATGTCCTCTAATGAAGTTGAGCCGACGGCTGGTATTGATGCTGTGGACGGCTTCTCCACCGGCATCGCGATGTGCCAAACTTGTGGTGTCATTCGAGGAACCGCCAAGGAGGAGCCATCCATCGAAAAGATTAGCACGATTGGTCTGGACATCGCGAAGAACGTGTTCCAGGTGCACGGCATCGATGAGGCCGGCAACATTGTTGTGCAGCGGCAGCTGAGGCGGCGGCAAGTGCTGCCGTTCTTTGAACGCCAGTCGCCCTGTCTGGTTGGCATGGAAGCATGCGCGACATCGCATTACTGGGCGCGGGAACTGGTCAAGCTTGGTCACGAGGTCAAGCTGATGCCGCCTCGATATGTGAAGCCTTACGTGAAGCGTAACAAGAACGATGCGGCTGACGCTGAAGCCATCTGCGAGGCCGTGACACGGCCAACCATGCGGTTCGTCGCGATCAAGACACCGGAGCAGCAGTCGGTGTTGATGCTGCACCGGACCCGCCAGCTGTTCGTGCGCCAGCGGGTTACCTTGACCAATGCGATCCGTGCCCACCTGGCCGAGTTCGGCATCGTGGCCGGTACCGGGCGCAACGGTCTGGAAGCCTTGCTTGAGCTGATTGCCAAGGAAGGTGATGAACGTATCCCGGCTGCAGCGCATGAGTGCCTGATGGCGTTGGTCGTGCAGTTGCAGCTGGACACCCGCATTAACCGGTGATTTTCGAGGCGGCGGCGTCACAAGTTCGGTTGATTGATGCCTTTCTGCGGTCTTGATGGCCTTTATGGCCCCGGGAGCGATGCCCTGGGGTGTTCTCAACGTCGATTTTCGCAGGTGCGGGCAGACTCATCCTGTGGCGCAGGCCCGCTCATGGAAGATCAGGCGGTCGAAGTTGTAGGCGATGTTGGCCAGGATCAGTTTCGCCTCGGCGCGGGCGATCCCGATGGTGCGGATAAACAACCCGAAGCGGTTCTTCTGGTGCGCAAAGACATGCTCGACCGCCGCACGGATCGATGACTTGCCGGCATTGGCCCGTGCGATGTGCTTCGGCATCGGGCGTCCTGCCGGCTTGCGGCGATGGATCCGGCTGACCAGCATCTTCGACGCCAGCCACTTCTCGTTCTTCTGCGACCGGTACTCTTAACGGTTAGATTTCCCTGTGTTGCACCAGCGATGAAGCTCACATTCGGTACAACGTGGGTTCCTGGCCAAGCACCGTGCGCTTCCAAGATCTAGTACCGCCCAGTTGACCAAGACCGGGTTCTCGCAATCTACCAGCCAGTGGGCCGCCGCTTGCAGCCAAGGGTCATGGCGGATATCCAAGTTGGAGTATGTCCTGCCTCGGCTAGGCCCTCGTAAACCCCGGCGTGATAAGCGCCAAGCGCGCCCCCACCCTGCAATAGCAATATTTCATGGTCGAATTTTTGATTTGTCATCATTTTGCCAATAAATTCTCAGCAAGGCTCAGCTTTGCGAAAATAAATAGGTCCCGAGAGGAACTGACCATATTGGCTTCAGGGAAATGTTGTTTGATCGGAGTCAATTTTCATCCGCAGATCATTAGCAGTACGAGACATTTTCATTAGCTATAGAAGACATAAAAATTGGCAATTGCGGACATATGCCCGGTTCAAAAGTTACCTTCTTCTAGATTTATCAATCACATCGCTGGCCACAGCCATGGCGAATCCTTTCTGTACCAACCGGCACAAGCCAGGATCCATCGATCTCAGGTGAGGGCACAGCGAATGGCTTCAATCGAGCCCTGAGAAGGTGCAGCGTCTCAATTGAACAAGGGTCCACCGGCACTGTTCAATGCCAGTTGGGATTCGGTTGTATTATCGAGAATATTTGTGGCGGCAGTCTCTTCAGTAAACCAAGCGAACGGATGAAGCATCGTGTCGACCCACAGTTCGGCAGGTGAACGTTGACAGCCGTCGATCAATGCTATCCTTAAGACACCAATAAAAGATGCAAAACCAGAACGACTTGAGCTCTACCGAAAGCAGATAAGAGCACTTGGCGAAGCCAATGTAGTCGAGCAGGCGTCCCGTTCATTGCGTGCATTGCTTCTAGTTGGCAATGCATCGGCCGAAGCAGTCGCACAGTCGCTTGGAATGCATCGACGAACGCTCAATCGCCGCCTCGCCAAGGAGGGAACAGCTTTTCACGAGATACTGGACAACGTTCGCTTTGCTATTGCGTCGGAACTGCTCCGAGACTCGTATGCCAAAATCCCTACGATAGCAGAGGCTACAGCGTATTCAGATCCGCCTTCTTTTGTGCGTGCATTTAAGAGATGGTCAGGTTTGTCGCCCGGTGAATGGAGAAAAAGGAACCAAACTAAATAGCCGGTGCCAAAATATCACGTATATCAGGCATGTTGAGGCGAGGATGAATTGTGGTATTCAATTGTAGATCGGCAAGATTGGCTTCGTTGTTTAAAGAGCGCACTAGGCTATCGCCGTCCCTGCACCGGAGAGCGTGATCCCCATGGATTAAATCCCCACCATGCACTAGCATTCAACTAGGATCACTCAGTGGGGCAGCCCATTGACTGCTCGGTTGTCAATCTTGAGGTCCTGCATGCGGAAAAAACACTTGCCAGCTGCAGTTTGCTGGCAGTCTGCTGACCGTCGGTTCGTTATCCAGTGTCGCCTTATCTTATCGCTGCTCATGCCGCTGGCCCTTGGCCTGTGCCTTATTGCAGGGGCTGCGGCTGCGCAGACGGCGGGTGGCAACACGGCAGGCGGAACCAGTCAGTCTCCCAAGATCCTGCTGCTGCTGGACTTGCTGGAGGACCAGGACGTGCAGTCCTGGGTCAAGCAGCAGCGCCAGCAGGCGACCGAGAAACAGCCTGAGCCGGACCGGCCGTCACCAGGCATTACGCTGGTCAACCGGCTGGGGGCAATCCAGTCCCACGTCATCGACATCGTCAGGGCAGTGCCGCGCCTGCCTGGCGAGCTTGGCCGGACTATGGACAGCTTTGCCGAACGCGCGCCCGGCTACGGGCCGGGCTGGATCGTGCTGCTGGTGACGGGCTTTGCCGCACTTGGTGCAGTTGCGGTTTGGGCGTTCAAGCTGCTGAGTTCCGGTGCTTGGCGCGCGCTCGAAACGGCCTTGCCCGCAGAGCCGTCCGAGAGGGTCGGTCTGATCGGCCAGCACCTGGTGCTCAGGGCCGGCAACGTTGTGGCTTTCACCCTCGGCAGCGTCGTGTTGTTTGCACTGCTGCAGTGGCCGGCCTTGCCGGAGGCGGCCATCGTTGCCTTGCTGCTTGTGGTGGTGGTGACGTGGGCAGCGTGGAACCTGCTGCAGGTGCTGTTCGCGCCCGGCCGGGAAGTCTTGCGCATTGTGCCGGTAGATGACCGGCAGGCCGGACACATGGTCCGCATCACTACCCTGGCAATAGGCTGGTACGCCATGGGGTATGCAGTAGTCCTGTTGATCAGGACGCTCGGCATCGATTTCAAGGTGTCGCAGCTGTTCGCCTATGTGCTGGGCCTCGGTCTGTTGGCCATCGGCCTGCGTTTGCGGGCCGGCTGGGGCTACGCACTGGGTTTCTGCACGCTGTGGCTGCTGTGGGCGCTCAGCGCCATGAAGCTGTTCTGGCTGCTGGCCGTGGTGCTGGCGTTGCCGCTTGCCGTGCGCTATGCGCGGCTTTCGGTTGAGGCGCTGTTCAGGCCCGGGATGCCCGCTGCCGCCAATGCCGATGCACACGTCGGCGATGCCATTCCGGTTGAACAACCGGCCAGCGTGTGGGCAACGGTCGTAGAACGCGCGGTACGCGCCGCGCTGTTCTTCGGGGCCATCGTGGTTCTGGCCTGGGGCTGGAACCTGAGCCTCACCGGACTGGCCGACAACAAGGATCTGCTGAGCCGGCTGTCGCGCAGTGGCATCAGTGTATTGACGATTTTCCTGATCGGGGATCTTGCCTGGCAGCTGATCAGGACACTTATCGACTCCAAGCTTGCCAGCATGCCAGATCTTGGCGAATCCGGTCAGGCCGAGACCGTTCGCGCGGCCAAGCTGAGGACGCTGCTGCCGATCGTGCGCAATGCGGCGATGGTGTTCCTGCTGACGCTGACCGTCTTCATGGGGTTGTCGGCAGTCGGCATAGAGATCGGCCCCTTGATCGCCAGCGCGGGCATTGTCGGCGTGGCCATCGGCTTTGGCGCACAGACGCTGGTCAAGGACATCATCAGCGGCATGTTCTACCTGTTCGACGATGCCTTCCGGGTTGGCGAGTACATCATAGCCGGCAGCTACAAGGGCACGGTGGAGTCATTCAGCCTGCGCTCGGTCCGGCTGCGCCACCATCGCGGTCCGATCTACACCATCCCGTTCGGCGACCTGGGTGCTGTCCAGAACCTCAGCCGCGACTTCGTCATCGACAAGCTGAGCTTCCAGGTCACCTATGACACAGATCTGGATAAAGCTCGCAAACTGATCAAGAAGGCAGGCCAGGAACTGGCCGCCGATCCGGAAATTGGCCCGAAAATCATCGAGCCGTTGAAGATGCAGCGCGTGGAAAACTTTGGCGAATATGGCATCGAGATAAAGACCAAGGTGACTTGCATCCCCAATGGTCAATGGGAGGTCCGGAAGAAGCTTTATCCGATGATCAAGCAGCTTTTCGAAGAGAACGGTATCGAGTTCGCACGGCCAACGGTCAGGGTCTCCGGTTCCGACAGTGATGGCGGCGGTGCTGCCCGCAGTGTCGTTGCCAGGAAGGCGAGCGCGCGAAAGAAAGCTGGCGGCTTATGAACGGCCGGCGCCTGTGCAGCCGGCAGGCTGATTTGTCCCTGCCCGTGGTGGGTGCGGAAATGTTCAGAAGGAGAAACAGCATGAAGTACACGATCCCGGCTCTGGCTGGGCTTGCCGCCATTACCCTTCTTGCACCTGTTCAGGCATCTGCCGAAAACGAAGCTATGGCGCGCTTCATGGATCGGGCCGACGAGGTCGTCGATGATCTGGCGGAGTCCTGCAAGAGCGAATCGGAAAAGTTTTGCGCGACAGTGACGCCCGGCGAGGGCCGCCTGCTCATGTGTGCGCTCGCCCATGGCGACCAGCTGAGCGACAACTGCGCGGGCGCCGTGTTCGATGCCATCGCCGAACTGGGTGGCACCATCAACAACATGCAGTTGGCGGTCGAGGCCTGCAGTGCGGACATCGAAGCCATTTGCGGCAGTGTTGAACCGGGCGAAGGCCGACTGGCTCAGTGCTTGATCGACAACAAGGCAAAGGTGTCGGAGCCATGCCAGGAAGCGGTGGATGTGTTCATGAAGAACAACCCCTGAGCCTGAAGGGCTTCAGTGAGGACCGTTGCAAGACACGATGCAGCTATCGCTGTGTCCGATTGAACCTGAGAGGGCGGAAAAAATGACGATCGCAAGAATGTTGTGTGCAGTTGCCGGCGCAATGCTCATGGTGTTGTTCGCCATGGAGGTGCAGGCCCAGAACCGCGGGCCGTTCGCCGCCCATCCGGGGCTTGAGGTGACCACGGCATTTGAAAGCGGCTTTGGTCCGGATGCATAGAGCAACACGGTGATGACCGGCGTCGATCCCGAGGGGGTTGACCTGAGCTATACGAGCTCGCGCGGCGTCGTCTCGCAACGCCGCGTGCTGCGCGGCGACATGGTGTCGGCCCCCACCTTCGTGATGGGTTATGCCAACAAGATGCCGCGTGTGATCCCTGGTTCGACCGCCATGGGGTTGTCGACGGCGGCGCTGGAGCAGCTGCGCTCGACAGGCAGCGTGCCGTACGCGCTGATATATGACGCCAACCTGTCACGGCTCGACGGACGTCTTGACCTTGTGAAGCAGCTGCGCGTGTCGATCCTGATAGAAGATCAGCTGGTGAGCCTGCCGGCAGTGTTGGCGAGAGGCGTGTTCGGCCGGGGCAACAAGCGGGCGGAAGCCGAGTTCTACATCTACGATGACCGCAACAACCCGATCATCCTGCAATCGACGGTGAGCATCAGCGGCGAAGGCCGGGCGCGCACCGAACGCATCGTCCGGGTGACGTCGGGCGCCTCCCAGCGCTCAGCCATGGAGCAGACGCTCAATACCATCCGCCGGGTCGACCTGTACGGCATTCACTTCGACTTCGACAAGGCGACGATCCGCCCCGAGGCTGCCGACACCATTGCCGATATCGGAGAAACCCTGCGGCTCAATCCGGGCTGGCGGCTAATGATCAACGGTCACACCGACTCCATCGGCAAGGCCGGCTACAATGTGGAGCTGTCGCAACGCCGCGCCGACGCGGTGAAGGCTGCGCTGGTCAACCGCCATGGCATTGATCCCGGCCGGCTGGAAACGCAAGGCCTCGGCTCTTCGCAACCCAAGGGCCGCAACGACACCCTGCAAGGCCGCAAGCAGAACCGCCGCGTCGAACTCGTGCGCATCGACCGGTGAGCAGGACACCAGCCGGGCTCGGTTGGCAGAGTATGGCGTCAGCCCGCCATAGCGTTTGCGCCAGTTGTAGAATGTCGCGTCGCTGATACCGGCCTTGCGGCACACCTCTGCCACCGGCGCTCCTTCATCAGCCTGACGCAGGATGACAGAAAACATGGCAGCGGCCAGAGCCAGGATTTTCGCGCTACGTTTAGCAATAGTCATGATTTCTCTTTCATCTCGATGTGGGTACGATCACTCAACATCTGCATAATGATGCTTGATTCATCAGTAGCACGGTGGATAGGGGTAGTATCCGCAACGCGGGGCGAACAAGAGGCAACCAAAGGTCACCCAAAGACCTGCGGCATGGCGGAACTTCATTGATATCACTCCTGTTAGACGCTGCACTCCTATCAGACGCTGCCCGCGAGCGGGCGGGACAAGTTCCAGTAGGCAATGACCGACGCTGCGGGAAGCTTTGACAGGCATCAAAGATGTCCATCATCAATCGCCCCAGATCTCGACGGAAACTAACTCAGGCAATTGGGAAGGCGTTGCTTTTTCGTGCCAACTTGGCCAAGTACTGGGATCACAAGCGAGTCGGGTTCAAATTGCCGCATGGACCAGCTTAGAAGACAGAACGAGGTTGGTCTGACATCGCACAATAAATCTGCACAAGATTTGAGCTTTCACCACTTCTTGCTATCGGATGATGGTTTCCATCGCCGCATAGCGTGGGACAATGTTGATTGCCGGGAGTATCCGAGTGCTCTGGCAAGGTCAGTTCGAGATACTGATTGGTTCGCGAGTTCTTTCGTTGCAATTTGCCGCCGAACGTCATCAAGCAGATCGGAAAATGTTAGGTTGCGCTCGGCCAGAGCACGTTGCAGCGTGCGGCGCGAGCAGCCTGCCGCTATGGCCAGACGATCTATAGACGGCTTGCCTGTGCCCAGGTGCAGTTGCAAGATAGATTCGATAGTTCCTTCGAGGCTTGTATCGATCCGGTCAAGGTTTAGTTTTCCATAGGCTCCGACGACCCGATCACCGGAGATTCGAAATGCTTTGTTCGCCAATCTGGCAGGCACTTCAATGCGCATATAGCCATCTAGCTCAGTACGAGGTTGGACCTGAAACCACTTTGACAAGTGAGTCAAACCGTGTTCCGGATGCGGAAACATCGAAACGCTGGTAAACGGGGGTTCGTCGTTAGCCGTCACGCTGATCAAGCGATAGATCAGTGACGCGGTATATTGCTGTATCAGATGCAGCACTATCGGTTCGAAGCGTACAGAACACCCATACCCCACCGTTATGCATGCACTGGTTGATTCAACAGAAATCACCTCATGCGTGCTATGGCTTGCCATGTTCATGCTGACCGCTTCAAGAGCCAGCCGGGGAGTTGGTGCCGCCAGTGCGATTGCCCCAATTGGGCCCAGTTCCATGATGTCCGAGTCAAAGGCAATGCGGCAACACACATTCGGTCCTTCAAGCCGCGCAAGGATTGACAGAAGCAACCCAGCATTGCGCATAGGCACCGGCGTATCAATGTCCGCGAGGGAGACATACTCCATGTCAGCCTCGGACAAGATCTCATCAATCGGCTTTCCAGTATCACTCGCCCATCGGATGATGGGAGAGAGTGCACCGGCTCTAATGAGTGGAATGTTGATCTTCATACTGACACCGTAATAAACAAGCGTTTGACACCATAAGCCTTTTCACAACGCCTTCGGATTACACCGCTGTTTCAGTGAACGGCGACCTTGGCTACCGCCCCCCCGGCACCGGAGGGTAGCGTCCGTCAAGGTGGTGCAAACTCCCGGATGGCCTGAGGTCATGATCAGGCAGCTTTCGTTGTTATGCTGAGAATGGGGTCGATCTCCTCCTTGTCGATCTGGGCGAACGCCTCGACCATCATGTAGCGGCTCGAGGTCTGCCATTCGTCGTTCTGCTCGAACAGCCCGGCGCCTATCAGACGCATGATCGATGCCTCGTTCGGGAAGATCCCGACGACATCGGCACCAGGTTGCCTCGAAGACGCGCGAGATCGCCCCTTTCAGGCCGGTGTGAGCGTCGCTGACCACAAGCTTCACGCCATCGAGCCCGCGGGCCTTCAGGCTACGCAGGAAGTCCATCCAGAAGGTCTCGGTAGTGTCCTGTTGTCCGGCTGATTCAATCTTCGACCTGAACTTCCGGCTGCTTCCATGTGCCATCGAGCACGGAAGCCTCTGGATAGTAGACCCGCATCACCGCCATGAAGGGCCCCTTTGGTGCGGGCAGCCAGTTCTTGGCCTTATCTCCTTCGGGTTTCGTTGCTGAGAGGTAGATCGATATGCTGCCATCGGCCTCCGTCACCAGATCGGGCACCATGGGGGAGTTGATCAGATACCGGTCTATCGGGTTGGCCACGAGAAGCTGCTGCGGCATGTCGTACATGGTGATTGACCAGAACGCTCTCGCGGGCGGAAGCTGACCCTTTTCAAATCGGATCACATAGCGCTTGTCACCCGAGAGGGGCTTGCCATCCGCAGACGTTCCGAAAAGGCCATAGTAGGCTTCTTCCTTTGAATTCCCGAGAATTCCCATCTGGGCGCCCACTGCCCGGTTCACATAGTCACCGTTGATGAAAGCCCGGGTCCCGAACAGATTCTCCGAAGTCTCAGTTGTCTTTCGGCGCGCGTCAATCTCTGCCTGCCCGTCGGCCATTCCAGCCTTCAGCGCCTCAGCCATTTCGCTCGACAAGGAGGCGATGTCGATCTTTTCGCCCGGAACGATGCCGATCTGGGCAAAGCGGTCCCGCAGATCCTTTTCATCGGGAAGAACCGGGACGTACTGAAGTATGAAGGACAGCAGATTGAAAAGTTCAAGCGAGGTCCGTTCATCGGCGGCAGACAGAGGTGTTGCGAAGTTCACGGGCGTCGCGGCGGCCGGGGCCGGAGTTCCCGCAAAGGTGGAAAGCGGTGCGAGTTTGTATTCCGCTTGAATCGCGCGGACCTTGTCGATGTCTTTCGGGCCAAACAGCTGTGTGCGATAGATCGCCAGCACGAAGTCCGTCTCGGCCTGAATGACTTTGGTGATGCCGGCTGGCGTCTCACCCGTCCAGCCCGGACCAGTGATCATAAAGCTGCCGCCATCATTTCCGGTGGCACGGGTGCCAAGATAATCAAAGTTATACGTATAGGAGTCGACCAACTGAACCGAGAAGTAGCGATCCGCTTCGATCTTCGGCAAGGTCAGGACAATCGGTTCGGCGCGCAAATCAAGCCAGCAAAAGGAATACGGCGTGTCCGAGTTGGGGGTCTGCACGGCCGTGTCGGCAGGTGTGTAGACGTTGGCCTCGCTGTAGAGACCGTTCGGCGGCCCCTTGTATTGCTTGTCCTTCTCATTGACGAAGTAAGCCCACATGATGCGGTAGTAATCCACCATCGGGAAACCATAGATATAGGCCTCCTTCGCGATGGCACGGGCCTCGTCTGGGGAGACGGCAATCGTGGCGCGAGCTGGCAACCCGAAGGCCCCTGCAGCTGTTAGCGCTATTGCGGAGGTTGCGGTCTGGGTGAAGGTGCGACGCGTCAATTTCATTTGGTTTCTCCCTGGAATCGCCAGATATGATTAAGTTGCTGAAATGGCACCAATTATATTGACCATTGCGCCAATTGAGCAGGCCGTCGAAAAGGGCAGCAACATCTCAGAATTGCAGGAATTGAAGCTCTCACGTTGTTCTGCCGCTCCAAAAAACCGCTCGTCTTCTAACGGCCGACAAAGCCGAGTTGACTTGCTTGTCCTGAGCCTAGTCACGAGACTGCACTTGCTGCTTCCAAACTTGTTTGATCCACTGTACACGGGCAGAAAGAGGCGCGCTTCGCTTTAGAGGACAAACTTCCGAGGACATGTCTTGCGTGAAATCACATCACAGCGGATAGGCCCCCTTTCCGAACTGCCTTCAGTGCTGCGAGAACTTGGCGCAGATATAGATGTGATTTTCGAAGGCAGTGGCGTTGACCCCTCGGCGATTACACCTGACCTGCGTTTGCCATTCAACGACTTGCTGGAGTTGCTCGCGCGTGCGGCACGGATGTCGGATTGCCCGCACCTTGGATTGTTGTTTGGGCAGCGCTTTGAGTTGGTAAAGCATCACGGCATCATTGGTGAATTGATGCATACTGCACCGACGCTCAAGCAGGCACTCATCGATTGCGTGACATGGCAGTTGGGCTATTCGAGCGGCGCAATTGTCTATCTGAATCAACTGGGCGACGAATACGCTTTCGGATACGGCACCTACGAGGTGTCCTCGCCGGGCACACGAGTGCTTTATGACGCAATTGTCTGCATCGGAATCCAAATGGTGCATGAACTCTCGAATGGAACAGTCAAACCTGTCGAGGTTCACCTTGCGCATGGCGAGGACGCTGACAGTGCGACGTACAGGAAACTGCTAGACCTGCCTGTGCGTTTTAATCAGGACCGGACGTGCGTTATCATGAAAGCGTCGGCGATGCGGATCAACCCCCCTCGGGCGAACCCTGAAACACGGCAAAAACTGCTTGATAGCATCAAGAAGGTGATATGGAAGACTGAGCCTGATTTAGCGGCAAGGGTGAGCCACGCTATCAGACACCTCATGCACTATGATAGACCCACAATGCCAGCAATCGCGAACGAGTTGGGCATGCAAACCCGCACCTTGCGGCGCCGGCTGGCAGCAGAGGGAACAACGTTTGAGGAACTCCGCGACACGGTGCATTATGCGGTTGCGCGGGAACTGCTCGAGCTTACGAAAATCCCGGTCGGAGAAATCGGTGGGTTCCTTGCTTTTGAGTCACCGGGCTCTTTCAGCAGAGCATTCCAACGATGGAGCGGCATGTCACCTTCGAGCTGGCGAAAGCAAGTCGCATCCTAGTGGCCTTCGGTCTTACGATCCTTTCCAGCCGATGTATCCATCCTGGGCGTCCGTTCTTGATGCTTTGGACGGGTCTTCCGCCGGCATCCGGATGTGCCAAGTTTGCTGTGTTATCTGAGGAACCGCCATGAACAGCTCATACGGCGCCGAGTCTACAAAACCCGTACCGAGGCCCGGCAGGATGTGTTCGACTAGAGCATCAGCCGATCAGATTGAATCATCTGATCGGATAACCCGAAGCGCAAGCACGTCAAGAACGGGATGCTGTCACCCGTCGAATTCGAACGGCAGCAGGGAATGAGAACCGAGGGTGTCTAGAAAACTCGAGGCTATTCATTATCCAACTTCACGGTCAATGCAAACTTGCGGCACAAATCTGCTGGTTTGGGCCCTCGGGCAGATAGTCCGCCATTGGAGTAACCGCAAACATTCTAAGGGCAGGGCCAAACCGCCCGGACTTGACCCACAGCGGACATATCTGTGCGATGCCATCAACCGTACGATCGATCAGGTAGCCAATCCGTTCAGTTGCGCCAACCTATGCTCCAGGACGGTCTGCGGGGCTAGATGATCGAGACAACCCTGTCGATGGTCCAATAGGCAGCCAGTGCCCCGACTGCGTAGGCCGTCGCTGCTGAGGCAGGTAGGGTCAATTTTGGCCACGACCGCTTGATCAAGAATGCCAGCGCCAGCACGCATCCGACAAAGATCAACTGACCCACTTCGACCCCAACGTTAAAGAACAACAGTGCACTGGGGACGGCATCGGCAGGAAGACCGGTCTCGCTCAGTGCACCCGCAAATCCGAAGCCGTGCAACAGGCCGAACGCAAAGGCAATAATCCATGGCTGAGTGGAGCCAGGCACATCCTGTCCGCGATTGACACTGATAACCTCAGCCGCAACGACAGCGATACTGAAGGCGATCAAGGCTTCGATCGGCCCCGACGGTGCAGTCACCCACCCAAGCGATGCAGACGCCAGCGTGATTGAGTGGGCCACCGTAAACGCTGTAATGGACCAGATGAGCCGTCGCACATCCCTGATCAGCAACAGCAACACCAGCACGAAGCATAGGTGGTCGAAGCCGAACAAGATGTGGTCGATGCCGAGAGGCAGATAGACTGAAGCAACACCCCAGAGCGTGGACGGTTTGTCGACAACAAAGGAGGTTTCGCCGGCTTTCAGCCGGGCGCTCTGGGTGGCTCCATTAGCCCGCTCAAACCGCACAATAGCTTCAACCAGCGTGCTATCCAGTGCATCAATCGCGACAGTCTCGCCAGCTAGCCCACCCTCACATTTCACCTGCCAGCGAACAGCCTGCGCTGCGCCGTCATTCACAACGCTCTTCGGTGACATGTCAGTGCAGTTGCCAGGAAGCCGTACTTCAAGCCGGATCGTGGCATCGCCACGCGCCGGTGTCTTCCAGAATATCTCATATTGGGAAGGTTCAGTTTTGCGGATCTCGAGGTATGCAGGCCGCACCTCGTGCCCATATGCTAACGAGGCAATGAAGATTTGTAGCCAGAGGATAAGGCAGATGCGGATCATTCACCTCCCCCTGGTGCCGGTTCGATGGCGATCAAGTACTTATCCTTCAGGGTCTTGATGTAAGCGTCTTTCGCCCGCTGCCGTTCTGCCTCACGCCAGTCGCGCTCAAGCTGGGCCCTTGCAGTTTCCAACGTGGCGGCTCGCCCCGCCTGCCTTTCCAGAATTTGAACCAGGTGCGCGCCAAACGTGGATTGCACTGGACCAATCCAGCTTTCCGTTGGAGCCTCGGCGAGTGCAGTCGAAAACTCTTTTCCAAAGACCCGCTCCACCGAAGACAGGTATGACGCCCGCATGCTTTGGGGCAGTACGGTTGGATCGCCGAACGATAGAGGATCAGCGCCCGTTTGCAGCTCTGGCAGGATCCGCTTTGCATCCTCGATCAGGGCAGGTCCGCGCCGTTCGGCACTGAGAAACACCTGTCGGAACGATACCTTCGGTTCTGTCGCATAGCGCTCATGGTTCTGTTTGAGGAATGCAGTCAGTTCCTCATCCGTTGGCGAGCGGCCAGCCGCCATGTCATCGACAATGAACTCGATCTTCTGGGCCAGTCGCCGACGAATGACGACGTCATCCCTGTCCAGGCCCAAGGCAAGCGCTTCGCGGTAGAGCAGTTCCTGCTGCAACCGCTCTTCGACCAGCCCCCTTCGCTCTTCGTCCGTGGGAAGTCGCTGCCACGTCTTTTCGAACAGGGAATCCAGATTCTTCTGTTCTGCCTGTGTGATGACGATTCGGTCCTGCTCACCCTGCTCGGATGTCTGACCATGCAAAGCATACAGTCCAAATATCATAGCCCCGGTAACAAAGAACTGGAGCAGCGGGTTCGATAGAGTGGGTTGCAGTTTCATTTGCTCAATGAGGCTTGCCAAAATTGCAACGGGATGGTCAGGCCACCGCCTTACCTAAGCAAACTTACCGCTTAACCTTCCGGCTTGTACCAGATTGGCGAAGTGTAGGCGCGCTCCTGGATAGTCATCCGTGTCCCTTCGAGAGGCTTCACACCAAACCGCTTTGCATCATAGGCGGTCCATCGAGGCGTCGGAATTTCTATAACGCGGCCATAGTAGAAAGCAGATTGAGCCGGATCGAAATCAGGGTCCTTCCATACGGCTATTAGCTCAGGTGCACCGATCGTGTTGGACAATGACGCATTATCCACATCAACGGTCGAACCGACGCTTGGCAGTTTGCCATTGGCATCCGGGGCTCTGTCGCCCCCCCATGCCACATCGTAGACCTTCTCGTGAAGCTCCCCGTTTGCGTCCATCCAGCCCTTCACGATCTGATAGCGATCGAGATTAGCCCCGATCGGATCTTTCAAGGCAGCAACCAGGAACGTCGGAGACTTTCCTTCCGGCGCCTGAGCAAGCTCACCACCCATCGGCACACCCTTGCCATACCCAACAGCGGCAGGCAGGCGTTCCCCGGCATCAGAACTCCACAAAGTCCCAGCCGCCGAAAAAGCGCACGATCATGCGGGGACCGGTGGTGGCGTAGGTTTCCTTGCGCTGCATGGCATCCCAGATGGACGCGCGCGAATTTTCCTCTGCCCACACAGCAGCGTAACCGGAAGCACCAACTTCCCAGTCCATGACCTTGACACCCGTTTGTTGATTGGCAACAAACGTAGCCGTTATCCGTTCGGGGCTCGGTTCTTGCGGTGTGGTCTTGCCAAAGAAGTTATCCTCCTCCATGGCAGCAAGACCGGTGTGCGCGTCGCTACTCCCAATCAAACCGAATGCATAAGGATTGGTCCCGAACTGCTTTTCGAGCTTCAAACCATTCTTCAACGCTGAGCGGGCATACTCAAACTGCAACATGTTCTTTGTCTTGGCGACGCTGCCGTCCAGGTTGCCTTTGTCCCAAAGCTCAAAGTCGGCAAATTCGTCGTTTGGGGACAGGAACGGGTGGGCCTCACCTGTGCCCTTGGTTTGGGTGGTCTCGTAGAGGCGTTCCCACTTGGCCCGTGTCTCAACGTATTCCTTGTCGAGTTTCTTACCGAAGGCTTCCTCGACCGGGAACATGATACCGTTACTCAGGTTGCCGTTATGAGCAATTGCCAAGACGTTACCGCCGGTCTTCTGTTCATAGGCGGCCATCCACTCCCACAGGTGAACGGGGTTGTCGCTGCCAGGCGGGTAGACAGTGAAGGGCACAACCTGGCTGGCCCTGTCGCCATTGTCACGGAAGATGACATTGCGATGCAGATTGTTGCCGCCCGTATTGGATGTCCATTCATAACCAATGAAAGCTGTGAATGTACCTGGCTTATAGTATTCTTCGGCGGCGTCGATCGTTTCCTGCCAGGCGTTTTTGTAAGCAAGGGAGGTCGAGGAATAGAATAAATCTTTGGGAAACTTGTTTTGTGAGAAGGCTACTATAATCTCGATGGCAGCATCGTTACCTTTGCCGCCCTTGATCATCTCGTACCATTTCTTGCCTGTCGGATCGGCCATTACGTTGGCTTTGCCAGCAAACAGGTCAGGAAAGAACCCCATATTGTCGGAGTGATCCGCAACGACAAGAAAGTCGAGCGGCCGCGAGAGCTTGACTGGCTGACCGCTCGACGAATTGATCTGCTCACCGCTGGCAAAACGATAAGCATCACGCGGATCAAGACGAGCTCCAAACGCCCCTGCGTCCATGGAATAGGCCGTGTGGAGATGGGTATCTCCGAAGAATGGCCGCGTTGGGAAGCTGCGATCGGCATAAGGCGAATAGATGGGAGGCCGCTTCTGCGCTCGCACGGCCTGCTCCTCACTCAAAGAGCTCGAAATCCCGACGCTACTGCCTTTGGGTAATTGTTGTGCCAGGACTGGAACAAGGCCGTTAGTCGCGGCAATTCCGGAAACCGCGATCGCACCCAAGATTTGAGAAAACCTCATATCACGTCCTCCTGACGGATTAGAAATAGACGACAACGTATCCACCGCCAGATCTCTGGTAGTAGGAACCGCCGCAGGAATAGAGCTGGTAGCCATAGTAGGAACCGTATGCACAGCCTGGAGGTATTGCCGCAATGTAGGCGCCACGGCGAATGGTGCGACGGGTCGTTCTTCGTGCAACGCCAGCCACGCTTACAGGCGTAAGCGGACGACCGACCCGTGCTTCGGCATCACTGGTCAAGGAGACAGTCTTGTGTCCACCGATCTCGACACCGCCTGCCAGCAACAGACATGCGGAAGTTGCAAGCAGGACCTTGAGTTTGAACGCGTTCATTGTGCACCTCCCTTGGCGGCGCCGATGATCGCAATCTCGTCAATTGCGGCCTGCAGATCGCCGATGGCGATCTCCTTCGTGTCAGCGTCGGTCTTGAGCTTGAATTCATTGGCAGCGACGTCACCGCCGGTTTTCCAGCCGGTGAACTCGATGGTGTAGGACGGCGCCATGACCATCATCTTGCTGGTGATCGTGAACCGGCATGGCCTCGGCGTATCCCCATCCGAGATCCAGATCTCCCAGTCCAACTCATCGGTACGGAACAGCAGGTGGGAGCAGGATTCGCCGCGAATGACGCCAGACCCGAGGGTCTTCGCGTCCACCACGTTGGACGTCATGATCTCGTAAGGGTTGGACGACAGAAGGTCGGCCGCCGGAATGTCCAGGCCGTAGTCCAGCCGCAGCGTGTCGATCAGGTCATCAATGCTGCCCTCGAAATCCTCCTTGGCGGTGACATTCAAATTCTTGCCATGGAAGGACAGCGTTTTTCCATCGAACACCATCTCGACATCGGCCAGCCCGGTGCGGGTCATCTGAACCTTGTCAGGCCGGTTGGCGGTGATCGAACCGGAACTGGCCAGGCTGATCTTCTCGAAATCGCGCGAAACAATTTCCAGCGTGGCATCATAGCTGGTGGATATAGCCTGTTGGGATGTCAGGTAGTCAGACATGTCCTTGAACAGGGCCATGGCGGCTTCATCCTGCGCAGACGCAGGTGAAGCCACAAGGGCCGCACCAAGTGCCATCATCACCAGATGACTTGCCTTGTACGTTTTCTTCATTTTTCTCTCCTGCTGGTTCCCGGCGCTCAGCCGTTGACCTGGCGCGATACACGGCCCGACGCAGAAAAATGATATTCTCTGGTCTCCTGGCAGCGTTCGGCTTGGCCGCTCGGCCAGATGCATGCACTTCAAAACTCAAGTCCGCCGGTCGAGCCTTTGCTCAAACGCTTGCCTGTACCTAGGTGACAAGCCTGAACTGCATCTCCAACTCCTCCACATAGCCGAACTCCTGAACGGAACTCTAAAGCACCCATTCGAGCGAGGTTTGCTTTTTGGTGCCATTTAATCAGTTGGCGGAGGTGTCTTGTGTCGAAGACGCCGAAAAAACTGCCGACCAGCACCCTGATAAACTAGGAGTGAGAGACTGCACCTAAAAGTTGCAAGTACACCATGATCACAGGCCGACATGACCGGTAATGCAGCGTCCCTTGTCTAAAGATGCGGCAAGAGAGCGGGTCGAAAAAGTTCACAGCCCTCGACGTTCCAATCGGCACTCGTGACTTGACTGATGAAACCACAAAATGCTGATCAACACCCATCCGCAGACCAGATCTGCAGGTGAAAAGAAGCGCATTGTCCGCACGCGACTGAACCGCACTGGGTTTGCCGAAGGGCGGATTGCTTGAGTTCTACGCTGCCATTTTGACGTTCTCAAGGGCCGCGTAGTAGTTTGCTTCCGCCTCTGCAGGCGGGATATTGCCGATCGGTTCCAGCAGGCGCTGATGGTTGAACCAATCGACCCATTCGAGGGTCTTGTATTCCACGGCCTCGAACGATTTCCATGGCCCGAGCCGGTGAATGACTTCCGTCTTGAAAAGCCCTATGACGCTCTCGGCGAGCGCATTGTCATAGCTGTCGCCGACGCTGCCGACAGACGGCTCGATCCCGGCCTCAGCCAGCCGCTCGGTGTATCGGATGCTGACATATTGCGAGCCGCGGTCCGAATGAAGGACGAGGCTCTCGGTTACCCGGCGGGCGTGCAGCGCCTGCTCCAGTGCATCGAGAACGAACGTGGCGGTTGGGTTCCTGCTGACTCGCCAGCCGACGATGCGGCGGGCGTAGACGTCGATGACGAAAGCGACATAGACGAAGCCGCCCCAGGTGCTCACATATGTGAAGTCCGAGACCCAGAGTTTGTTCGGCGCAGGGGCATGGAAGTGGCGATCTATGATGGAGCAACACGGACACAGGCCGCTGAGCTTGGTGGAGTGACGCTGCAGATCGTGCGGGACTGGGTGGTGCGGTTCAATGCCGAGGGGCCGGAAGGACTGGTCAGCCGCAAGGCGCCTGGCCAGCCCTCGAAGCTCAATGATGCACACCGGGCTGCACTGGTGCAGATGCTGGAGAGCGGGCCGGTTCCGGCAGCCCATGGGGTGGTACGCTGGCGCCTGGTCGACCTGTGTCAGTGGATCTGGGAAGAGTTCCGGATCAGCATTGCCAAGCAGACTTTGAGACCGGCTGAAGCAATCCGTCACCAGGCGCCAGTCGGCCATCACTGTCGCAGAAGAAAAACAGAACCCGGCCGCCACCAAAACAGGCGACCAGTCCGACGCTCCCCCGACCAATCCACAAACCCGCTGACAGACAGACAGCCCGACTCAGACGGCCGCTCGCTCGCTACAGCGCTATCGAAGGCGCGCTTCGCGAGCGGCCTGTGCCGAGCTCCAATGGCCTACTTTTGCTCCGCCAAACTGGCCCAGAATTGCTCCGCTGTTGCCAACGTTGACGTCATTATCACTTATTGCCTAGGCTCGACTCGGCGCAGAAGGCCTCGGCGTGGTTTTGGGCGAGTGAAATGGAGATGACGAATATGTTCGATGACGATGCGTCCAGCCTCGGGCGGCTGTGCGACACCGGCCTATCCCTAAACTCGCAGCGAGTCGCCCTCATCCAGGGCATGCGGTCGATGACGTATGCAGAGCTCGAGCAGCGCATCAATCGGGTCGCCAATGGGCTGATCTCGCTTGGAGTCGAGCGGTTCGAGCGCGTCCTCGTCATCTTCGAGAACGACATCCGCTTCCCCGAAGTCCTGCTCGGTATCGTCAGGGCCGGCGCCGTAGCGGTCCCGGTCAACTTCAAGTTCCCGCCGCCGCAGCACATCGATCTGGCTCGAGATTGCGGGAGTCGCATTGTCTTCGGCAGTGCCGGGATGGCCGAATCCGTCCTCGCCTGCCTGGCCGACGGGGTTGCCGAGGTCGGTATCGTCGTCGATGCCGACCGAGGTCCGCTTCGAAGCTATGAGGACTGGCTGGCCTCAGCTTCGCCCGAACGCTGCGATCATGGGTCGGCCGGCAGCGACGTCTGCATCCAGGCGTACACCTCGGGCTCGACCGGACGGCCCAAGGGGGTTCTTCTCGCGCACCGTGGGCTACTGCGTAACGCTCAGCTCCTGGCGGAGTCCAACCGGATCGACGAGAACTCACGGGTCTTGTTGTCGACGCCGCTCTTCCACATGAACGCCACTGGCGCGGGGCTCCTCCCGTGCCTGAGCCAGGGCGGCTCGGTGGTCATTCTCAAGGAGTTCGACGCGGAGCGCGTGATCGATGCGATTGAGACGCACGGTTGCACCTACACCACCGGTGTACCGGCCACGTACAAGCTGATTCTGGATGCCGCGCGGCAAAGAACGCACGTGGATGTCTCCAGCCTCGAGTTCATCGCAGTGGGGTCTGCTCCCATGACACGCGCGCTTCTGGATGAACTGGTCCAGACCTTGCCTGGTGTCGATGTGATCGAGGGGTACGGGCTGACGGAGTCTGGGCCCATCATCACCATGAACCCACGCGGCCGAAACAAACTGGGCACGATCGGTCCCGCTCTTCCGGGCTTCGAGTGCAAGGTCATCAACTCCGACGGGAATATTTTGCCACAGGGAGAGGCGGGGGAACTTGTCGTGCGGAGCGAGTGCAACGCCCTCGGCTATTACAACCGGCCGGACGCCCAGGCAGAGCGCTTCCGGGACGGCTGGGTCTATACCGGGGATATCGTGGCGTGCGACCCCGACGGCTGGTACACCTTCAGGGGGCGCGTCGATGACCAGATGCAAGTGGGAGGCGAGAACGTCTTCCCGGCCGAAGTCGAGAACATCCTCGCCACTCATCCGGAAGTGCGGGACGTCTGTGTCGTTCCCGTCCCCCACGAGGTGAAGGGCCAGGTTCCGGTGGCCTTCGTCGTGCGCAACGTCGGGTCGAAGCTCGGCGAGAAGGAACTCATTGACTACTACATGACACGCGGACCCGCGTATTCTCATCCGCGCCATATCTACTTCATCGACGAGATGCCGCTCTTGGGGACCGGGAAAACCGACCTGCAGGCTCTTGAAAGGCAGGCTCGCGAGCCAGGCTCAGGAACGGGGCCCTCTTCCCCCGCCCGCTGACTTGCCATAGCGAGTGCTTATCGGACTTGGAGCCTGGGACGGGGCTTGAATCGCCTACCCACGAAGATAATCGATCAGGACATCGGCACCGTCACGAAGACCTTCTCGCTGACCCGGTTGGCTAGGTCAGGAAGATAATCGATCAGGACATCGACGTTGAGGGCCTGCCACATCTCGTGGACGCGCGTCGTCGGGTTCTGGACGCTTCCGAGGCCGACAGCAGGACGTAGGCAGGACTGGTGATGAGATCGGCGACCTTGAGCAGGCGATAGACGCTCGATTCAGAGACGAAGTAGCGCCTCTCGTTCGTGAACCGGCAGGCGAGCTCGCGAGGTGAGAGGTCCGTTCGTTCGAGTGCTAGCTCGAGCACCTGATCTTTGATATTCTGCGGGATCCGGTTCCAGCCGGCTCTTCGAGCCGGCTTCTTGTCTTCGAGGCCATCGAAGCCGTGCTCGAGGTACGGCTGATACCAGCCGTAGAACGTGCTCCGCGGAACTGAGCGTCACCTGCACGGGCAGATCCGTGCCGTCGACCAGACGGATGTCCGCGCATTATGATCTCGTAGTCGTAGATCAACACGGCGTTGATCGGCCTGGAGGTCATCTCCGCCTGCTGGTTGCCACGTTGCCGCAGGATGTCCAGGAACAGGATGGACCGTTGCCAGTAGTCGGTGGCGTAGTCGATTGCGTCCTTTCCGCCAGGGCGCGTGAAATCAGCCGAAGGGACAGGCAGATCGAACAGCACGGGAAAAGTCTTGTTCAAAATCTGATCGGGAGACATGTTGCGCCTCATTGGTACTTGAATTGGCAAATCCTCGCCGCATCAGTGGTCGATTGCCCGGCAACCGACAGGGTGGCTTCGTTCAGGCACGTGAGCGGACCAATGCCAGCGCGTGACGTGCCATCATCAGTTCCTCATTGGTAGGGATGACATAGCAGGCAATCCGGCTCTGTGCGGCGGAGATCCGCGGGCCATGCCGGGCATTCGCGGCCGCGTCGATCTCGAGACCCAGCCACGCGAGCCTGGCCCCGATGGCACCGCGTATCGGCGCAGCGTGCTCGCCGACCCCTGCCGTGAACACCAGCCCGTCGATCCCTCCCATCACGGTCGCCAGCTCCGCGACTGCGCGGGCGCAGCTCAGGCTGAAATAGTCCAACGCTATCTTCGCGCGGGCATCGTCGCTCTCGAGGAGCGCGCGCACGTCGTTGCTGATCCCGGACAGGCCCTTCAGGCCGGATTCCTTGTACAGTAGGTCTTCCACGGCTTTCGCCGACATGCCTTTGACCTGAAACAGATACAGCACGACGCCGGGATCGAGTCGACCGGGCCGCGTACCCATGGTCAGACCGTCCAGGGTGGTGAAGCTCATCGTGGTCTCGACGCTGCGCCCACCGACCAACGCGGCCATCGAGCAGCCGTTGCCGAGGTGAGCGACAACGACCCTCCCGTCGGCGATGTCGGGCGCGGCCGCGGGCAGGCGCTGTGCGATGTACTCGTAGGAGATGCCGTGGTAGCCGTAGCGGCGCAGGCCTTCCCGGTAGTACGTATCGGGCAGCGCCAGCCGCTCGACGACTTCGTCGTGCCCCCGGTGAAAGCCGGTATCGAAGACCGCGACCTGCGGCAGATCGGGCAGACGCGCGCGAATCGTTTCGATCGGCGCCAGCTCGGGCGGCAGGTGCAGCGGCATCATCGGCACCAGCGCGCGCAGCTCGGCGAGCACCGCGTCGTCGATCCGGACGGGCGCAGCGTAACGCGTGCCGCCGAACACCACGCGATGGCCGATCACCACCGGCACGACACCGTTGAGCTGGTCGCGCAACCATTGCAGCAACATCGGCACCGCCGCGCCGGTGTCGGGCGCCTGCGCGGGGCTCAGTTGCCGGTCGGCAAGCGATCGAGCGGCGCCGTCGGTCGCCTTCAGATGCGGCTTGACGCCGATACCATCCAACTGACCCTCGATCGAGACCGACAGCCCGCCGTCGGCGAGTGCCTCGAACAGCTTGAATTTGAGGCTCGAGCTGCCGGCGTTGATGCAAAGAACGGTGTCCGTCATCGAGCTTTCCCCGCCTTTTCCTTTTGCTGCATCAAATAGTGGGCATAGAGGGTTCCCACTGCCGTCGATGCCAGGCGCGTGCGCACGCTGTCGGCGCGGCTCGTGAGGATGACGGGCACCGCGGCCCCGAGAACGATCCCCGCGGCATCGGCGTCGGCGAGGAAGATCAGGTTCTTCGCCAGCATGTTGCCCGCTTCGAGATCCGGCACCACCAGGATCTGGGCGCGGCCTGCCACCGGCGAGGAGATGCCCTTGATCTTCGCGGCCTCCAGGTTGATCGCGTTGTCCAGCGCGAGCGGGCCATCCAGAACGCCGCCCTTGATCTGACCTCGGTCGGCCATCTTGCAGAGACTCGCCGCGTCGATGGTTCCCGGGATCTTCGGATTGACCACTTCCACCGCCGACAGGATCGCCACCCGCGGCTCGCCCAGCCCGAGGCCGATATGCAGGTCGATCGCGTTCTGCACGATGTCGCGCTTGCAATCGATGTCGGGAAAGATGTTGATCGCGGCATCGGTGACGAACAGCACGTCGGGATAGGTCGGCACGTCGATCAAAAAGACATGGCTGATGCGCCGGCTGGTTCGCAGGCCGCCCTCCTTGGACACCACGGCATGCATCAAGATGTCGGTATGCAGGCTGCCCTTCATGATCCCGTGGGCCTTACCTTCCCGGACCAGGCTGACCGCGCCCGCCGCGGCCGACTCCTCGGTGGGAAAATCGACGATGTCGCAGCCGGCCAGGTCGAGGTTCGCCTTCCCGGCCACATCCCGGATGAGCGCTTCGCTGCCCACCAGTACGGGCTTGATGATCTTCTCCTGGGCGGCCTCGATCGACCCTTCGAGGGCGTGGACTTCGCAGGGCCAGGCGACCGCGGTCCGGATCGGCGGGACGCTCTTCGCCCGCGCGATCAGGCGCTCGTACTTCTCGTGCTTGCGCTCGGGGTGCGTGATGTGGGACTCGGCGGCGTCGTCGGTGAAGCCTGACGGGGTCGTGACGGTAGTCATGAAAAGGTTCCTGCAACGGTTCAGGGAAATCGTGTACGCGGCGTGCCGGGCGCCAAGCGCGATTGATGCGCCTTCGTCGCCCCGGCTCCTTCTAGGTTGGTCCTGATGCGACCACTCTGGTCGCGAGCGGCCGGCCTTTCTCGAAATCACTGAACGCCTGCAGCGCGGTCTGCGCAATATCGCTCAGCGCGTGATCGGTCAGGTACGCCATGTGCGACGTCACGATGACGTTGGGAAACGTCATCAGGCGACAGAACGCGTCGTCCTGCAGCACGTCGGCGGAACGGTCACTGTAGAAGATCGGCCCCTCGTCCTCGTAGACGTCGAGCGCGGCGCCGCCGATTTGTCCGCTCTTGATGCCCTCGACAAGCGCCCGTGCGTCGATCAGCCCGCCGCGACCGGTATTGACGATCAGCGCGCCGCGTTTGATCCGGGGGATCGTTTCCATGTTCACCATATGTCTGGTTTCCTCGGTCAGCGGCACGTTGAACACGACGATGTCACTGTCGCGGGCCAAGTCGGCGATCGAAACGAACTGCGCGATGCCTTCGAGATCGGCACGCGGTTGCAAGTCGTGGTACACCAGCCTGCAGCCGAAACCCGCAAGTGCGTTGAGCACCAAGGTGCCAATCTGGCCGGCGCCGATCACGCCGATGGTCTTGTCCGACAGCCGGGTCCCCGACAACCCTGTCAGGTTGAAGTTGAACTCACGGCACCTCAGATACGCGCGATGAATCTTACGCGTGAGCGTGAGAACCAGGCCGACGGTGAATTCGGAGACCGAATTCGGGGAGTAATGCGGGACGCGCGCCACCGGAAGGGCGTTGCGTTTGGCCGCAGCGAGATCAATCTGGTTGAAGCCCATCGAGCGCGTCACGATCATACGACAGCCGTTCACCTTCAGCGACTCGATCACCGCCGCATCGGCACGGTCGTTGACGTAGATGCAGACCCCTCCACTGCCTTTCGCCAAGCGGACGCTGTCGGCGGTCAGCAACTCCTCGCGGTAGGCGATCTCGTGCCTGTGCTGCCGATTGACTTGGTCGAAACTTCCACGATGGTAGAATTGGAGCTTGTATAGCGTGATTTGCACGTTCCTTGCACCTTTCTGTATGCGGGGCTATCGCCGCGAGGTGAAGTGACCCGCTGTCTGAATCTGGTAGTACTGCGCCCGCATGAACGCTGCGGGGTCGGCATGGCGGCGCGAGACCGCGAGCCGGCCCCTGAGCGCATCGATCGAACCGAAGCCGTGGCTGGCCATCCACTCTTGCAGACCGTTCGACAGCGTTTCGAAGTGACCGGGACCATGTTCGAGCAGCGACGAGGCCGTCGTCACGACGTCGGCCCCCACTAATAGGTACTTCACAACTTCTTCGTGAGTTGAGACGCCCGTGCCGGCGGCGAGCGACGCGTTCAGCTTTCCGGAAAGCAGGGCGGTCCACATGAGCGGAAGGCGCATTTCGTAGCGCGTGCTCGGCTCCAGATCGGACCTTGCCGTCAGCGTCGCGAGATCGACGTCGGGCTCGAAGAAGCGGCTGAACAGTACGAGGCCATCCGCCCCGGCGTCGACCAGTTGCTTCGCCATGTTGCCCGGCGAGCTGAAGTAGGGGCCGAGCTTGACCGCCACAGGGATCTTCACGCGCGCCTTGACCGCGCGCAGGACGTCCACGTAGCTCTGCTCGACGGCTTGCCCGGTTTCCAGAGGGTCCGCCGGCACCCGGTAGACGTTGAGCTCGATGGCACTGGCGCCCGCCTGTTCCAGTTGAACCGCGAAGTCGACCCACCCTTGGCGCGATGAACCGTTGAGGCTGGCGATGATCGGCACGCCGACGTCGCCCGAAGCGTGGCGCAGCGTCTCGAGATGCGCTTCCAGGACGCCCCGGTCGTCGGGACTCTCGGGAAAATACGCCGTCGCCTCCGGCTGCGATTCGGCACCTTCTTCCAGCAGGGCCACGTGCCGCAACTCTTCGGCACGCACCTGCTCCTCGTACACCGATTCCATGACGATGGCGGCGGCACCCGCTTCAGCCAAGCGCCGGATGCCGTCAATGTTGCCGGTCAGTGGCGACGCCGCAGCGACGATCGGGTGCTTCAACTCGAGCCCGAGATAGCGTATGGTCAGATCCATAGCTGATCTCCATCATGCGGGTGGCAAGCCGACCGTGCCTTCATTGCGCGGCATCCTCCCAGTGCGGCAGGAAGCGGCTGCCGTCGCGGCCGGCCAGATCCTCGTACACTCGGTACTTCTCGTTGACCGCGGCCTGGGCCTGCTTGAGCATCTCCTCGGCGCCTTCCGGGTTCGTGCGCGTCAGGGTCTTGTAGCGCTGCTCTTGGTACACGTAATCCTCGAGCGGGATCCGAGGCCGCGGCGAGTCGATGCGGAATGGGTTCAATCCAGCTTGACGCTGGGTCGGGTCGAAGCGAAACAGCGGCCAGTACCCGCTCGCGACCGCTCGCGCCTGCTGCTTCATGCCGTATCGCATATCGATGCCGTGGGCGATGTAGTGCGAGTAGGCGAGAATCAGCGACGGGCCGCGGTAGCGGGACAGGTGCGTCTGCCAACCGGCGAAACGATGCCAACATCGTCCGGCACGGACTTTTTGGTCGCTCGTCAGGCCCAGCTCCTACAACCCGACAACCAACCGAGACAGAAAATGCTTGGAAAGTCGCTTCGGGCCGTCGTAACCTCACAGGAGACCGGTCAAATGGGGAACGCCGGTTTACAAATCAACGAGAAGCAATCGGTTGACCCAAGTCATTGGCCGTCGGGAATTTTCTTGATCCGCTGTGGTGTACAGACTGGATTTCCAGAAGCTGCACTCTAACCCGTTTGTGAGGCTGTCTAATGGGTTGCTCTGGGTTGAACACTTGGCTCGACAATCTGAAAGTCCTGCCGGCCAGCGAGCCAGGGTTGCAGGATCGGCAACCCGGTTGCCGCCCTGAGACCATATCGCGTCATGAAGCTGATAAATCGACCGCCGCCGCGATAGCGGAAATCGACCGGCTCCAGTACCTGCTTTATGCAGGCAACAGCGCTTCACTGCTTATTGTGCTGCAGGGTCTCGATGCAGCGGGCAAGGACGGAACAATCCGGCATGTCATGACCGGAATGAACCCTCAAGGGGTGCGTGTTGCTGCCTTCAAGCAGCCCTCTACAGAAGAAGCGGCCCACGATTTCCTGTGGCGTGCGCACCGGGCAGCACCGAGGACCGGTCAGGTCGCCATCTTCAATCGATCGCACTATGAAGACGTTCTGGTCACGAGGGTCCACAAGCTGGTGCCCGAAAATATCTGGCGGCAGCGATACGATCAGATCAACGAGTTCGAGGCGCTGCTGGCTGCGAGCGGAACGGTCATCCTGAAGTTTTTTCTGCACCTCAGTCCAGAGGAGCAGCTGAAGCGTTTCAAGAAGCGTCTGGATGATCCAACGCGGCAATGGAAGATCAGCGAAAGCGACTATATCGAACGGGATTTCTGGCCCGACTACATCACGGCGTACGAAGAGGCAATTCTCAGAACGTCATCTGAGCAAGCGCCTTGGTATGTCATTCCGTCGGATCACAAGTGGGTGCGCAATCTGGCCGTGGCTCGGATCATTGCGGATAGGATGGGCGCAATGAATCTCAAGACGCCGTCGGTCAACGTTGAACTGGCTGACATCCGGCGTCGCTTTCACAAATTGCGGAAACGAAAGAGGTGAAGTTCTTTCCAACCTTGCGAGAAGGTTCGCCACGAAACGATCTCGTCGCGGCACTGACATTGGCGGCACTGGCCATACCCGAGCAACTCGCAACCGCAAGATTGGCGCTTCAGATTTTGTGTGGGACGTGTCTGCCAATCTCGGGTATCAGTGGAACAATTGGCTGGATCTTTATGCAGGCTTCCGCGGCGCTGGAACAGACTATAAGTCTGGCAGCTTCGTCTGGTATGTGCCGCAATACGGTCCGGTGATGGGCGCATCTATCAAGTTGAACTGAACCGACCGAACTCTTTGGTATAGCGCCTCCCCGTTAGGCCTGAGCGAGATTGCCGGAACTGTTTTGCAGGACAGCCGCACCGGCAAAAAACGGATGGCATGAATTGGCGGGGTTGCTTCGTCAGTCAATGTTTGGACGCGTTGGCGGTTATGAAGACGTAAACGATGCCGACCTCCTGGGACGTGATCCTGCCATGCGCTGGATTGTTGGCGGCAAGGCGATCGAAAGACAGGCCGCATCCTCCAGCGAGATGGGGCGCTTCGAGACGGAGCTTCTGGCCAGCGACGATGACTTTGCCGCTTTGGTCAACCTTTCCGGCATTTGGATCGACCGTGTGCATGACCGCCACCCGCCGAAGAAGATCATTCTCGACATGGACTCCAGTGTCAGTCCGACCCATGGCGAACAAGAGGGCACAGCCTACAATGGTCACTTTGGCTGCAGCTGCTATCATCCACTATTCCTGTTCAACCAGTTCGGCGATCTGGAACGGTGTTCGCTGCGTAGCGGCAATGTTCATAGTGCCCACTGTTGGAGGGATGTTCTGGAACCTGTCGTTGAGCGTTACCGGGAACGGAACCTGCGCTGCTACTTTCGAGGAGACGCTGCATTCGCTTCGTCAGACATCTACGAGTTCCTGGAGGATGCGGGTTTCCTCTACGCAATTCGCCTTAAGGCCAACAATATTCTCCAAGGGCGCATTGCCCATCTGCTGATCCGTCCGGTCGGTCGTCCGCCAAATCATGTCCGGCGCTATTATGCCAACTTCAGCTATAAGGCGGGATCGTGGGACACAAAACGCCGTGTCGTTGCCAAGTTGGAATGGCATCCCGGCGAATTGTACCCTCGTGTTGGCTTCATCGTCACCAACCTGTCTCGTCCTGCCGAACGGGTTGTCGCCTTCTACAATCATCGTGGGACAGCGGAGCAGTACATCAAGGAAGGTAAGTACGCCATCAAGTGAACCCGCTAGATTCGCAAACCAAGTGCGACACCGGGTATATCCGGGATCGCCATGGGAACACATTATGATCACTTCACACTTGAAGCCCGCTGTCAGCTGTTCAGCCTGATGGAGTTGGGGCTTTCGAAGACCGAGATTGCGCAACGGCTTGGCCGGAACCGCAGCAGTATCTACCGGGAGTTGGGGCGTAACCGACGGGTTGATGGCTACAACCCCATCAGCGCGGAACGCCGTGCCTGGGCGAGGAAGCTGCGGGGGTCACGCATTGAGCGCTCCACCCACCTTCGCGACTATGTCGAAGACCGCCTTGCCATGGGATGGTCTCCGGAACAGATCGCCGGGCGGATGGAGCTCGATGAAGTCGACCACACGGTATCGACGGAGTCCATCTACCGGTATGTCTACAGTCCGGCAGGCCGCCGCACGGGGCTGCCGCGATACCTGGCCCAGCGCAAGTCGGAACGAGGCCGCCGGGTGCGCAACGGCAAGCGGGAGCCGGCCATTCCTGATCGTGTGCCGATCAGTCAACGCCCTGAAAGCGTTGCTCAAAGATGCGAGTTTGGTCATTGGGAGGGCGATCTCGTGCACTTCCGCCGCCAGCGCGACATCCTGCTCACCCTGCACGAGCGCACCACCCGACTGACGCTGGTCCGCCGGCTTCACAGCAAGGATGCAGGCGATACTGCCGAGGCCATCGTCACCGAACTGCAAGGCTTGCCCGGCATTGCGCGTCGCAGCATCACTCATGACAATGGCGGAGAGTTCGCCCGGCATGAAAAGGTCCGGCAAAAGATCGCCATGCCAGCCTATTTCTGTGACCCTCACAGCCCCTGGCAGCGTGGCTCCATCGAGAACACCAACGGACGGCTGCGACGTGAGTTACCGCGCAAGACATCGCTGTCCGACTACAGTGATGCAGACCTCGACGACATCGTCTGGATGCTCAACTCAACCCCGCGAAAATGCCTCGCCTTCCAGACACCAATCGAGGCCTTCGCTCAACACCTCGGTGTTGCACTTGAAATGTGAATCCAGCCCCGGCTGTTATGCAGCAAGTTCCGCAACAACGAGGTTCGCCTCCAGCTTCATGCCCTGGCTTACAATCTGGGCAAATTCATGCGGACGCTTGCATTGCCGAAGGAGGTCGAGCACTGGTCGCTGACCACGCTGCGGGAGAAACTGGTCAAGATCGATGCCAAGGTCGTCCACCATGGCCGCTATGTCACGCTCCAACTGGCCGAGGTAGCAGTACCGGAAAACCTGTTCCGGGAAATCCTGGGCTTGATCAACGATTTGCGACGAAGACCCGTACTGGCGTAGGCCGGGAGAATTGATGAAAAGGTGAAACAGACAGGAAAGGTGCGTCAGGATGGTGGGAATTATCCAGAATTGACATGCAGAACGTCGCTAATTCGTCAAAATCTGAGGTGTCAGGCGATTGAAGAAAACATATCTTTGCAAGACGGTACAACTTATGCAGAATCACACCAATTGTGAAGTTCAAATGGGGAATATCGGTTTATGTGATGTGCCGGTCCGGAGGGCGCAGCGCTCTGGCGGTAAACGTGCTTGCCAAGGCGGGTTTTGAGCAAGCCTACAGTATTGTTGATGGCATGGAGGGCGACATGGTGAAAGATCCGGGAAATCCTAACCATGGAAAACGAACGAAAAATGGTTGGAAGAACTCTGGATCTCCTTGGACCTATGAAGTCCAGCCCGGACTGCTATGGATTTCCGGCAATGAATGACATTGGCCATAAAACAGAGGTTTTCACATGATGCGAAATAGCGCCCCTGTCAAAAGGTATGGAAACAATTGCTTCCGACAGAAGGCTGGACTGCTAGCTGTGCTTATCGCCGGCATGGTCATTCTGACTGATGCAAGTGTGGTGCTGGCCGCTGAATCAGGCATTAAACCGTTCAAGATCGAGCCATTTCCTTTGGCTCAAATTTTCACCTTTATGTTCATTATGATAGGGCCGTTCAAAATAATTGGCCCCTTTTCAAAAATGACAAAGAATGCGGATGCCAATTTCGTCCGGCAATTGGCTCTGCGGGCGACACTGTATTCGAGCCTCGCCCTCTTGTTAGCGGCCATATTGGGTGACTTCCTTCTGGGCAGGTATGGTATTCCGCTGCCAGTTTTAAGTCTTGCTGCTGGCATCATTCTTTTCCTGGTGGCGCTACTGAACATTGTCCAACAGTTCACGCCTGTTCAGAGTGACACTGTCACTGATCCCAAACCTACAATGAGTATGGCGCTGACGCCGCTGGCTTTCCCTACGATCGTTACGCCGTATGGAATAGCAGCGCTAGTCGTTTTCCTAGCATTCTCTCAAGATCTGCAGGGTCAACTAATGGTAGGAGTAGTTGTGTTGGCGATCATGATTTTGAACCTGATAGTCATGATCCTGACGCCGAAAATTCCACTACTTCTCGGTACTTTGCTGCAGATTCTCGGCGTTGTTCTTGGGGTAATCCAGGTGGCTCTGGGCCTGCAGATTGCAATTTCCTCGCTGAGGGTGCTGGAGATGGTTTGAGAAAATAGCTTTGTGAGTATGAAATTAAAGCAAGTAAGGCTTTGGTCGTACCTTTCGTACACTCCGAATCCAGAAAATTCTCGGTGCAAATGAGTATCTGTTGATTTCCACTCAGAATTGACCCGGGTTTTCCATCGAGAACTGACCCGGCTCTGATTATGGACATTGGGTCATTCAGTGGTCAAGGCATGGGTTGTCTCCTTCTTTGTTCGTGCAGCTGCGGCGGCGCTGGCCTTGAAGCGGAAGCTGTCGTTTCCAGTCTCCAGAATGTGGCAGCGATGGGTGAGGCGATCGAGGAGCGCGGTGGTCATCTTGGCATCGCCGAAGAAGCTGGCTCATTCGCTGAAGCTGAGGTTGGTGGTTATGTTGACGCTGGTGCGCTCGGCAAGGCGGGTCTGCTGCCGAGCGCAAAAAGATGATCGATCCCACCGCGAAGCTCAGCGTCAGCCGTCAGGCCATCGTGCTGGGGATCAGCCGGGGCAGTGTCTACTACAAGCCGCGCCCGGTGTCGGACGCCGATCTGAAGCTGATGCACCGGATCGATAAGCTGCATATGGAATTCCCGTTCGCGGGCAGCCGGATGCTGCAGGGGCTGCTGGTCCAGGAAGGCTTCAAGGTTGGGCGGCTGCACGTTGCCACGCTGATGAAGCGCATGGGCATCGAAGCCCTGTACCGCAAGCCCAACACCTCGAAGCCGGCGCCTGGGCACAAGATCTACCCATATCTGCTGCGGAAGCTGCCCATCACCCGGCCCAACCAGGTCTGGGCGATGGACATCACCTACATTCCGATGGCGCGCGGGTTCATCTATCTGGCGGCCGTTCTGGACTGGCTCACGCGGCGCGTCCTGGCCTGGCGGGTGTCGATCACGCTGGAGGCGGATTTTTGTATAGAAGCTGTGGAGGAAGCGCTGGCGAAACATGGCAACCCCGAAATCTTCAACACGGATCAGGGTAGCCAGTTCACCTCGACCGAGTTCATCAAGGTGCTGGCGGCTCGTGAGATCAAGATCAGTATGGATGGTAAGGGCGCATGGCGGGACAACGTCTTTGTCGAGCGCCTGTGGCGGACCATCAAATACGAGGAAGTCTACCTGCGCGCCTATGCCAGCGTGTCCGAGGCCAGGGCTGGGATCGGCCGGTACCTGAGCTTCTACAACAGCCGACGGCCGCATTCATCGCTTGACGGGAAAACCCCCGATCAGGCCTACTTCATCCAGCCGATGCCCGAAGCGGCGGCGGCATAACCGAGGCGGAAATCCACTTAGAAAACGCCCGGAACCTGTTCAAACAAACCGAACCACCTCTGGTAGTAGACCTCCTCATATTTGATGGTTCTCCATAGCCTCTCGATAAAGACGTTGACGCGCCAGGCTCCCTTGCCGTGACGCGCCAATGCCTCCTCTACCGGCTTCTATGCAAAAAACGGTTTCCAGCGTGATCGAGCCCCGCTTCGTACGGGGCGCGAGCTTATTCTGGAAACATGCATCCAACAAATTTCGAGGTGTCCAGCGGGTCGCTGAAATTCGCTTTGCGCTTATTCATGAAGGCGTCGGCTCCCTCGCGGAGGTCCTGCGTACGCTGTAGCACATCGAGCACGTTAAGCAGCTTCGCGATTGCCTGCTCCTCGGGCAAGTAAATGCCATACCGCAACGCCTGCTTGACGGCACAAATGGCCTGCTTCGGAGCGCTTGCAAGCCTTGCAGCAAGTTTTTGCGCGTGTGCGAGCACCTCGCCCTTAGGCTTAATGTGATTGGCGTAGCCCCACGCGAGCGCTTGCTGCGCATCTATCATATCGCCCAGCAAAAACAACTCACTGGCGCGGCCAAGACCGATACGCCGTGTTATACGCACTGAGCCTCCACTGCCGGGTATGGCGCCAAGGTTTATTTCGGGTACGCCGAATTTTGAATTTTCGGCAACCACGATGATGTCGGCGCCGGCTGCGAGCTCCATGCCGCCGCCCAGCGCATAGCCTTCAATGGCCACGACTGTGGGTTTCGGGAAATTGGCGAATTTGGAGAATGTTTCGTTCTCAGGAGCGAGCTTGCGAGACACGACGGAACCGTCCGCCAAGAGTCCGGGAAATTCCTTGATGTCGGAGCCGGTGCCGAAAGCGCGGTCACCGTCGCCTGTGAGTACAATCGCTCCTATCGCCGGGTCAGCCTCCAGGCTGGTCAGGGCCGCGTCCAACTCGCGCCTCATATCCAGTGTCATGACGTTCATCGGCGGGTTGACCAGGAACACGGTCGCCACGCCGCCATCGATCTCCACGCGTACTTTTTGGTCACTCATTTTTTTCATCCTTTAGTAGCTAATATTCGTATGTGAGTTGACCTGCCCCCCGAGGCCCCCTCCTTCATAAGGAGTGTTTGCTCAACCTTTCGAAGGAGCAAACTACTCATCAGAACGAGGGAAGTTTCGGGGGGCAGGTCAGAGTTACACGCTGATCATTTTAGGTTCTTGTGAACACCGGGTGTCTTTTCTCAACAAATGCTTTGGTTCCTTCTGCCTTATCATTAGAATTAGCAACTACTCCAAAGACTGTTGCTTCCTGATGTATGCCATCTTTATTTGACATATCATTTCCAGCAATCATAACCTGTTTTGCACTTGCAACGGCAAGTGGACCATTTCTTCCTATAACTTTCAAACACTCAACTGCTGCTTCCAGGCAGCTTGCTTTATCTTCTGTTACTTTATTCACCAATCCCCACTCATAGGCTTTATCAACATCTATGAAAGTGCCCGAATAGATAAGCTCTTTAGCCCGGTTCCGACCAATGTACTTTGGAAGCCTTTGGGTTCCACCAAAAGCAGGCAACACACCCCATTTAACCTCAGGCTGTCCAAAAACTGCTTGCTTCGAAGCATAAATGAAATCGCAAGACATTGCCATTTCACATCCACCTCCAAGTGCAAAGCCATGAACACAGGCAATCATAGGCAGGGCCAAGTCTTCCATTGCCAAGGTGACGGCCTGTCCTGTTTCGGCAAAGACTTTTGTTTCTTGCGGAGTCATTTCAGACATGGCTTCTATGTCTGCACCTGCCATAAAAGCTTTTTCTCCAACACTTGTTAGAATAACGCCTTTATATTTTGAAACATCGATACTTTTTATCGCATCCGACATCTCATCCAACACCATTTTATTCAATGCATTCAGCTTGTCGGGCCTGTTTACTTCCAGATAGAAAATATCGTCTTTTGCATATGTGTTGATGGTTTCATAAGTAGTAGCCATGTCTTCATCACTTTCTTATAGTGTTTGCGTTTCTGCTAGCTTGATCTGATCCCGGATTTCCTCCAGCCGCGTCTGCGGCTGGAGGTATCAATTGCATTCATCCTCGTTGGACGATCAATCGCAACCCGAGTAAGCCGTCACTTGTGTCAAACAGGACACTCATCCGGCGCTCTTACTTAACGTCACCCGCGGCCAACCCTAATTCGCGAAGGATCTCTTCGGTGTGTTCACCGAGCTGTGGCGCCATTATTCTCGTAGTAACAGGAGCGTCACTGATATGAACAGGGCAACCAACGGTTGTAATTTTACCAAGAATCGGGTGATCTATATCTATTAGCATATTGTTAATCTTCGTTTGCGGGTCATCCATTACTTCACTCAATTTACGGACCTTGGAACAAAGTACATCCTGCCCTTCAAATCGTGCCAATGCTTCTTCCATGGTATATTTGGCAATTTCCTTGCGCAGTGTATCTTGTATAAGCTTTTTGTTTTTGATCTGTGAAGCCATATCTGGGTAAGGTATGGTAAGATCATCTATTTCCAATGCAGCACACATATTCTGTAGCGGGTTGGGCATAAACGCACCAATCACTACAATTGGTCCATCCTTGGCCTCGGCGTGAATAGCGAGTGGCATTGCCGCCCAGTTCAGAACTTGTTTGTATTTGCTCCAGTAGGCCACTTCCTGAAGTTGCGTATGAAACATCGAATCATAAAGACACACATCTACTTTTCTACCAAGGCCGGTTTTTTGACGCCCAATCAACGCGGCCATAATGCCCTGACAGAGATGCATTCCGCCGGTATAATCGCAGACAGCTGTTGGAACTATCGATTGTGGAACTGACGGGTCCGCAGTCTCATACATAAAGCCCGTTACAGCTTGGGCCACCATGTCCTGCCCAGGTTTTTTGGCATTTGGTCCAACAGGTCCGTAGCCTGTTGCGGACGCAAAAATAATGCGTGGATTAATCTCTTTAAGCTTCTCATAGCTGAAGCCGAGCTTATCCATCACACCAGGGCGAAAATTGTTTACGACCACATCTGACTTTTTAACAAGCTCATAAATAACCTGCTTTCCGGCTTCGGTTCTCGTATCAAGTTCCATCGAACGCTTGTTGCGATTCATGGCGACATACGTCGGATTGTTCGTCGCCTCTATAGAAGTCCCGCCAACGGTATGCCGACTCAGATCACCCACGCCCGGGCGCTCGATCTTGATAACATCGGCACCGAAATCAGCGAGCATTAGAGTGCCAACGGGGCCCTGCTCGGCCTGGGTGAAATCAATTACGCGAATTCCGTCTAACGGAAGATTGGAAGTATCTGTCATGTACGTCTCCTTGGATGACAGTTAGATGATGGTTCGCTCACCCTGTAACATCGGGTGAGCGAACACATTCGGCGGTAAACTTAGTCGGTGGTTTCGTAGTAAAGAATCCATTCGGCGTAGAGTGCCGGCTTTTCCTCACCTTCAATTTCAACGGTCAAAGCAGTGATGAACTTGCAGTTGTGCTCATCCTTCCACTGAACGTCCTTAACCTCGCCGTGTATGCGTACCCGCTTACCAGTGTGTACCGGGGCCAGGAAACGAACCTTGTCATAACCATAGTTGAACCCATGTGGCATGTTCTCAGGCACTGGAAAGTTAGCCATAATGTAAGGTGTCAACCCCAGCGTCAGTAAGCCGTGAGCAATGGTTCCACCCATATCGGTTTTTTTCGCTTTTTCGGGATCAACATGCATGAAGTAGTCATCGCCTGTGCAGTGGGCGAATTCGTTGATGCGTTCCTGCGTAACTTCATACCATTCGGTTGGTTCAATCTTCTTCCCTACAAAATTGACGAGTTCTTCTTTAGGTACGATTTTATTTGCCATGTTGTCTTTCTCCTGTTTTCGATGTTAGTTGGGTTCGCTGCCAAGGCGAAATTATCCTACGCTGCGGTCAAGTCCCGGCTGATTAGAATTTTCTTTTTTAGGGGGTTATTGTCTGCTAGAGCAACAGCCGTTCACTTGGAACGGCTGAAGTTGCTCTTGCACTTTGGAATCAAGTAATTTGATCCGATCAGATAATTCAGCCTCTTCGGAGATTGTCATACAATAAATCATCTTTTGCCGCGGTCAAGTCCCGATTGATACTAACCGGCATTGATCAGTACCGATGCGCCCAGTCACGCAAGCCGATGGACATGATCTTCCAGGGCTAGTCGATGAGGTTGTTCCAGGCCTGACTTGACATGGCGACAATATCGTCGTAGGAGCGGAAGACCCGGTTGGACAGCCAGTTGTCACGCAGGTACTGCCAGACGTTCTCGACCGGATTGAGTTCCGGCGACTTCGGCGGCAGGAACAGCAGCGTGATGTTGCAGGGGACCTTGAGTTGCTTCGAGGCATGCCACCCAGCCTGATCAAGGATGAGGACGGCATGGGCGCCGATATCGACCTGGGCACTGATCTCGACAAGATGCGCATTCATGAGCACCGAACCGGGCAGCAGGAGGCCCGGAAGCGCTCTCTGAGAGCCGATATTCTCCGGACCTCATGACTGCGCCATTTCGGTGAATAGCTTGCAAGCCGCTGGCAACGCGACGTTTTTCCGAGGTCGCCCTGAACACTTCGACGGCAGTGGCGTTCGCCGAGATGGAACACTGGTCGAACGTCCGCCAGCCATCGCGGGCCTCCTTGGGGTCCAAAGGTCGACCTCGTTTCGAGCGCTCTTTCCCACAACTGCCGTTCACTGCGGCACCCGCAATTTGCCGAGGTGCGGACGAAATGGCCGCTCCCCTCTCTTAGATGTCCAAAAGTAGGCGCCATCATCGATCGTCTCCCGCGCCAGCAGTCGGCTCGCTCGCGCCGTGTTTTTGGCGTCCCGCGACTCCCTATGCTACCTGTCGAAGTCGGATCGGAGCGGGATTGATGCGGCCATGGAGAACACCCTCCTTCTAGCCATGTTTAGCCACGCCACGATCTTCAGCGGCACCCCCTTCGACAATCAAACTTGGTGGAAGTCGGTATTGCCCCGTCTCACGCGGCGCCATCACTCGGCCCTTGGGAGAATTTGGGCGCATCCGTGCCTCTGTCGGGATCAGAATGTCCCTCGGGCTCGCAATCCGAACAAGCCGACAACATCCCTGTCGGGGTTGAGGGCCGGATTCCCAATGATTTGCAGGCTGGGCGTGATCTGAAAGTTCTCGGTAACCTGGACCCTGTAGTAGACCTCGCTTATCCACTGTTCGTTGAGGTCGCCGAACGTATCCGAATTGGGGCGGCCCCAGTTGAGGCCGACGCCGAGCTGGTTGCCGCCGGGCTCGTTCTGGTATCCAAAACCGCCGCTCACCGACCTATCGTAAAGGCCCCCGCCTTTATGGGCCCAAGCGGCACGCAAGAACAGCAACCAGTGCTCGTCCACAACATGGGAGACAGACGCATTGACGCCCCATCCGCTCTGCACGCCGCTAACGTCACTCTCATCCTGCTGCCAGACCGCGATATGCGCATTGTCGAACAAAAATCGCTTGCCACCTCCGGTGATCCCGATCTCCGCGGTCTTGAAGGTGTTGAAGTCACCGAAGAAAGTCTCGAAGCCCTCAAACATGGATGTCGGCTGGAAACCGGCGTCGATGATGCTGGCTGCCGCATAAATGTTGTCGGTCAGATAGCCGCCGACCATCGCGCCAAGCGCGGCGTCCGGCAACGTGATCATCGTGTTTGAGCCGACCGTAAAGGCGAGATTGTGAAAGCCGGTCCAAGGACTGGCCAACGCGTAACCATCGAAATATTCCTTCATATCAAGAAAGCCGACACGCAAGACAGCGCGGTCGTCGGCGAAGTTCTGCTTCCAATAGAGAGTGGTCGCGCGAAAGCCGTCGTCGTTGAAGACGGGTTCTGGCGTACCGACGAACCCGACTTCGAAGCCGAAGGTAGACGGCGTGATGTCGGTGTAGGCGTGCCGGTGTTCGATCTTGAACTCAACGCTGCCGGTGTTCGCCGCGCCGCGGTTCAGCAACTCCCAGGAGCCAAAGAAGCGCGCGACCCCAGAGGCCGAGGTGTCGTCGCCGAGGCTGTCGGTCGCGGCGAAACCCACTGCGAGGTAATCGCCGCCGAAGCTGAACCCTGTGCTCTCGGCGATACCGGCCTTCCATCCTTCCCACTCTTTGAGGACATTGAGATTGAGTAGATCCGCCTTCTCATCGCGATTATCGCGCAGGATCGTGGTCCCCGCTTGGGGGCCGTTCAGAGGGTCATGGTCAAAAGCATTTTGCACCGGCGCCCCGGTGCGGGAGGCGCCCTGCACTGCGTTCTCCGCGAAGGCAGTTTGCCAGCACATAAAGAATGAGAGCACAGCCAGTGCCGCGACTGTCAGCCTTGGTGACAACAGGGCGTCTGCCGCGAAGCAACGGTGCGCAGGGAGGTGCTGGGCGTTTCGCTCGGCTCTCAGACAAGAGCAACAGGCGACGTGGTCGAGGCGTCTGCGCATCGTGCTGAGGGCAGCGACCAAACCGATCGTGACTAATAGAAGTACAAAAATGTCAGACCAGCCCATGAAGTCACCCCTTGCCGTTTTTTCTTCCACCAGCCGGCAACACCGCCAATTGAGCATCGTATAGCAAAGGCTCCCGGCATCTTCAAGACAACGGTCCATTCGGACAGGCGTCCCTCGGGCAACAGGATCGCAAAGCTCGCCGCCACCAATGCCGCGTAGAGAGAACGAGGGGGTAGTGTCGCAAAGATTCCGCCGCAGCGAAGATAGCTTTTCTAGCGGCCACACCTACCCAGCGAGTGCTGCGAACTGCGCAAAGCCAGACTGCTCTGACTGGTCAAACTGACCTTTGCGGATCATATGCGCGACCTCGATGCCTGCCAAGGTGGCTGCGACTGAATTGAACGATTTGAAGGTCTGCATCGGCCGAGTGAGTTTCTTTATGAACCTGTGGTCCTGTTCGATTATGTTATTGAGATATTTCACTTGCAGGACCTTGATCAGCCAGCACCAGTTATGCATTACCAGCAGGCAGTTCATGTTGAACAGACCCGCCGTATTCGATCCGCTCTTGTCGATAACAACCTTGTCCGGCCAGCCGTTATTGCCGATGGCTTTCACGAAAAATGCAGTCGCTGCGGCCTCGTCGCGGCGCTCAGACAGCATGAAATCAAGGGTTTTCCCTTTCTTGTCGATTGCTCGGTACAAGTATGTCCACTTGCCCTTAACTTTGACATACGTTTCGTCCATTCGCCACGAGCAGTCTGTCGGTGACTTCCGGCGATGTACCTCTTCGGCAATGGCACCCGCATATTTCTCGACCCAACGATTGAGCGTTGCATGATCCAAATCGACGCCACGTTCGGCCATAATCTCTTCGAGATCGCGATACGAAACGGGTAAGCGAACGTAGAAATACACGGCATATAGGATCACCGATTTCGGGTACTGCGCGCCTTTGAAACTGATCAACTCTTCAATCCTGACTGAGTCTCGGGAAAGTGTGGGTCTGGCTCGACGCGCCAGGTAACGCAGCTCAAATCCCAAACTTTGCGACACTACCAGCTGACCCCGCCCCTTGACCTCAGCCGCCCAAAACCGCACGTCTGCGCGAGGAAAAACGCCATCCGGCGCGAAGAAAGCTTGAACTTAGGGCTTTGTCAGTCGATTTTGATGTCGAACGGCAGGCCACTTGGGGAATGTCGGCTATAGTGAGATGGCTCAAACGACGGGACGGTTATCCCCCGTTGGGTCAGATGAATTTGCTTGTGCTCGCGAAATGCCGACAGGCCTTGAGATTGGAATGTGTGAATGGATCAAACGGACCTAGTTGACCCCATTGTTATTCAAAGCTTCGGAGCGTTTACGCTTGGTATCCTCGTTTACTTTGCTGGCGCACGGCTGACCCGCAAGTATTCGATCTTGCAGAGATACAGCATCCCCGAACCGGTCAGCGGTGGATTGTTTGCAGCCTTGGTCGCGCTAGTGATCGTTCTTATCACAGGCCGATCGATCGAATATGACCTCGCAGCACGAGATTTCCTGCTGGTCTACTTCTTCACAACGATTGGATTGAACGCGCGGGTTTCGGATCTGGTCAAGGGCGGTCCGATCCTGGCGATTTTGCTGGGGCTGACAATCGGGTACATGTTCATCCAGAACGTAATCGGCGTGATCGGCGCATCGCTGTTCAGCTTGCCACCGCAAGCTGGCGTTCTGCTAGGAACTGCGTCGCTGATCGGCGGCCACGGAACCGCCATTGCCTGGGGTCCGACCATCCAGACGGATTACGGCGTCGTCGGGGCGGCCGAATTGGGTATCGCGTCGGCGACCATCGGATTGATCATGGCAAGCCTTCTTGGCGGACCGATCGCAAAATTCCTGATTGACCGGCACAGGCTGACCCCGGTTAAGCATCCAGCCGACTACGTTCCGACCATGGCAGACCACGAAGACGAGAGCGCCGGTCCAAAAGACACTGGTGACGAGATCAACAAAGTCACCATCATGCGCAGCATTTTGTGGATACATATCGCCATTGGACCTGGATATCTGGCGTTCGAGGCGCTGCAGGCTCTTGGCGTGAAGCTTCCGCTTTTCGTGCCGTGCCTTCTGAGTGCGATACTCATTGCCAATGTGTTGCCCATAATCTTCCCTAAGGCCAAGCTCGATCCACGCAGCAAATCGACTGAGCTGATATCAGAGTTCAGCCTTTCGGTCTTTCTGTCCATGTCTCTGATGAGCATGCAGCTCTGGACACTGGCCTCAAGCGCCGGTGTGCTGATTGTAACCATGACCCTGCAGGCGCTCGTCGCGACCGTGTTTGTTGTGTTTGTGGTGTTCCGGGCGATGGGACGTAACTACCTCGCCAGTGTCATATCCGCAGGCTTTACCGGTTTCACACTGGGCGCAACACCGACCGCTATCGCGAATATGACGGCCGTGACACAGCGCTATGGCCCGTCGCCCGTCGCACTCATTGTCCTGCCTCTCGTGTCGGCCTTTCTCGTGGACCTCGCGAACGCGTTCATCATCAAGGGCTTTTTGTCGATCTGGTAGCCCGCTCCGGTCCCGCGACGCTTACGGTCAAGCGTTGCGCCCATCCTACAGCCGATCAAAGAGCCCATTATACCAACCGGCGTAGTGGTTGACTCAAGTGGGTAGGCAAATCAGCGATTGTCTGACTCGATGTGGCAAACAGGAGGTTTGCCATGGTTGCTGCGACACCCCTTCGCTCTGACTTCTCTGCCACGGATATGAGGGTTCTGGCCCGGGCATCGAAGGATGCCAACCAGACCCGGCGTCTGTTGGCCTTGGCGAGTATTTATGATGGCGGCTCACGCCGGGCTGCCGCCAAGGTTGGCGGCGTCACGGCGCAGATCATCCGTGACTGGGTGGTGCGGTTCAATGCCAGAGGTCCCGATGGCCTGCTGGATGGCAAGGCGCCCGGGCGGGTGCCAAAGCTGAACGAGGCACAGCGGCAGGCGCTGGTTGAGCTGATTGAGCGTGGCCCAATCCCGGCGATTGACGAGGTGGTGCGCTGGCGCCTGAAGGACCTGGTCCAGTGGGTGTACCGGGAGTACCGCATCTCCATTGATGAAAGCACGTTGGGGCGGATGTTGAAGGCGATGGGCTACCGCAAGCTGTCGGCCCGGCCACACCATCATGCCCAGAACGAGCTGCAGGCAGAGCATTTTAAAAAAAAAGCTTCCCGGAACAGATCGACGCCATCCAATGTGGCCTGCCGGCCGACACCGCGATAGAGCTGTGGTGGCAGGATGAGGCCCGTATCGGGCAGAAGAACAAGATCACCCGGCGCTGGGCCCGGCGTGGCACCAGGCCATCAGCCCCGCAGGACCAGCGCACTTCATCGGCCTATATCTTCGGGGCCATCTGCCCGGCCAAAGGCAAGGGAGCTGGCCTGGTGATGCCGTGGTGCGATACCGAGGCCATGAATGCGCATCTTGTCGAGATCAGTGCCCAGGTCGATATCGGCGCCCATGCCGTCCTCATCCTCGATCAGGCTGGATGGCATTCCTCGAAGCAACTCAAGGTCCCCGGCAACATCACGCTGCTGTTCCTGCCGCCGAAGTCGCCAGAACTCAATCCGGTTGAGAACGTCTGGCAGTACCTGCGTGACAACTGGCTGTCCAATCGGGTCTTCCGCTCCTACGACGATATTGTCGCTCTGTCATGTCAGGCCTGGAACAACCTCATCGACCAGCCCTGGAAGATCATGTCCATCGGCTTGCGTGACTGGGCGCATCGGTACTGATCAATGCCGGTTGGTATTAGTACCCCCTCGATCACGTGCCCCCTCCGGCAACGAAAAAGGCCGCCCCACGGGTCGGCCTTAAGAAAATCCTGTCGCTTCAAGCTTACTCGTCGTCGAGCGCTTCAACCGCCTTTTCACGGTCGCCCTTGAGGGCGGGGCCGGTGCGCCTGGCTCTTCGCATCATGGGACTTCTGGTCATTGGCTGGCTCGCCTTTCTGCTTTGGCAGATTGTCAATGATCGGACGAGGGAGCGAGCGCCATCTATATCAGGTGCGGAACTCGCTGGATTCACATTTCTAGTGCAACACCGAGGTGTTGAGCGAAGGCCTCGATTGGTGTCTGGAAGGCGAGACATTTTCGCGGGGTTGAGTTGAGCATCCAGACGATGTCGTCGAGGTCTGCATCACTGTAGTCGGACAGCGATGTCTTGCGCGGTAACTCACGTCGCAGCCGTCCGTTGGTGTTCTCGATGGAGCCACGCTGCCAGGGGCTGTGAGGGTCACAGAAATAGGCTGGCATGGCGATCTTTTGCCGGACCTTTTCATGCCGGGCGAACTCTCCGCCATTGTCATGAGTGATGCTGCGACGCGCAATGCCGGGCAAGCCTTGCAGTTCGGTGACGATGGCCTCGGCAGTATCGCCTGCATCCTTGCTGTGAAGCCGGCGGACCAGCGTCAGTCGGGTGGTGCGCTCGTGCAGGGTGAGCAGGATGTCGCGCTGGCGGCGGAAGTGCACGAGATCGCCCTCCCAATGACCAAACTCGCACCTTTGAGCAACGCTTTCAGGGCGTTGACTGATCGGCACACGATCAGGAATGGCCGGCTCCCGCTTGCCGTTGCGCACCCGGCGGCCTCGTTTCGACTTGCGCTGGGCCAGGTATCGCGGCAGCCCCGTGCGGCGGCCTGCCGGACTGTAGACATACCGGTAGATGGACTCCGTCGATACCGTGTGGTCGACTTCATCGAGCTCCATCCGCCCGGCGATCTGTTCCGGAGACCATCCCATGGCAAGGCGGTCTTCGACATAGTCGCGAAGGTGGGTGGAGCGCTCAATGCGTGACCCCCGCAGCTTCCTCGCCCAGGCACGGCGTTCCGCGCTGATGGGGTTGTAGCCATCAACCCGTCGGTTACGCCCCAACTCCCGGTAGATACTGCTGCGGTTCCGGCCAAGCCGTTGCGCAATCTCGGTCTTCGAAAGCCCCAACTCCATCAGGCTGAACAGCTGACAGCGGGCTTCAAGTGTGAAGTGATCATAATGTGTTCCCATGGCGATCCCGGATATACCCGGTGTCGCACTTGGTTTGCGAATTTAGCCTCCAGGAACTTTTGGAGAAGTCTCGGCCGAGCAACTAGGTTACTCAGCTTATCTGACTGCTGGTACTTAATGTCTGCAGCGCGTCAACCGCGCCCGGTTTTGATCGCCAGTGATCATGTCTGCTGTTGGTCCGATAGCGGATTATCTACCCGATCACCCAAACCGACAGCTTCGTGCCAACTCCGGACGGTTTAGCCTTGGCAACCCAACGGCGGCTATGCGGACAAACCGACCAGTCAAACCAACTTGTTGGACGTCTGCTTGTGACAAATACCCTGCCACAAACCGCCGACACCACAGCGTCCAATCTCGTTGGATCAACTCCCCACTATGCACTAACATTGCATTCGAACCTCTTTATGGGGAGCCGTATATTCTGCACCTTCAGCAAAACTGTCTTGTGCAATTCCCGGTGCAACCGCAATGTCTCTGGGGAGGCGTGGTACCCCCCAAATGTCTGTCAAAGATGACCAAGTTGGCAGTTTGGCATGACGGCCGCGCCCCTGACGGGAATGAAGGGCGTCATTGCGCGTTCTGATTTTGAATCCAGCTTTTCGCTTCTTCAATTGTCTGGAACATTCCTACCAGCTTACCCTGATTGCTCAAGGGCTCGAAGATATTGTTCAGTCTTGCGTGCCATTGGACCGGGCAGACAATTGCAATCTTGCTGACATAGCGATTGATTTCCAGGGCAACAAACTCATTAAAGGAGTGGGCTCTCTGGTCTGAAATCGGATCCTCGTAATCAAGAACAATCAACCAACGACTAATCTGAGCAGCGTCGATCTCCCTGAGAGCATCAGGAAAGCTGGTTTCATAGTCTTCCATTGTCGGCGGGGCACTAAAATGCAGGGTCACGACCCCGTCTTTGGTATCGATTTTATAGTCGATTGCCATACGCCCCTCCTTCATCACTGACTGGCGTGCCCAGATAACACATGACGGATTCCAGCCCCTGGTCTGTCTGGTTCACCTGTCGTTCCGCACCAGTTCTACGCCCTCGAGATCGACGGCCGTCATCACGTTGGTGCTTTCGGCACCAGGGCCGAAACCGCTCCCGAACACTGTTGTCACCTACAGCCCCAGATGGGCGGCAAATGGCTCATGGTTCTGCGCAACGGATGTGAAGGCAAACGTCGTAGCCAGCATCATCCCGACAATGGTGAAGCACAGTTTTTTCACTATCATGAGGCTAAAATCGACTGTTTTGAACGTCAAGGACCAAACTAAGCCACTTTTTCTCTACCGATGAAAATCAACTAGCTGGATTCACATTTCAAGTGCAACACCGAGGTGTTGAGCGAAGGCCTCGATTGGGGTCTGGAAGCCGAGGCATTTTCGCGGGGTTGAGTTGAGCATCCAGACGATGTCGTCGAGGTCTGCATCACTGTAGTCGGACAGCGATGTCTTGCGCGGTAACTCACGTCGCAGCCGTCCGTTGGTGTTCTCGATGGAGCCACGCTGCCAGGGGCTGTGAGGGTCACAGAAATAGGCTGGCATGGCGATCTTTTGCCGGACCTTTTCATGCCGGGCGAACTCTCCGCCATTGTCATGAGTGATGCTGCGACGCGCAATGCCGGGCAAGCCTTGCAGTTCGGTGACGATGGCCTCGGCAGTATCGCCTGCATCCTTGCTGTGAAGCCGGCGGACCAGCGTCAGTCGGGTGGTGCGCTCGTGCAGGGTGAGCAGGATGTCGCGCTGGCGGCGGAAGTGCACGAGATCGCCCTCCCAATGACCAAACTCGCATCTTTGAGCAACGCTTTCAGGGCGTTGACTGATCGGCACACGATCAGGAATGGCCGGCTCCTGCTTGCCGTTGCGCACCCGGCGGCCTCGTTTCGACTTACGCTGGGCCAGGTATCGCGGCAGCCCCGTGCGGCGGCCTGCCGGACTGTAGACATACCGGTAGATGGACTCCGTCGATACCGTGTGGTCGACTTCATCGAGCTCCATCCGCCCGGCGATCTGTTCCGGAGACCATCCCATGGCAAGGCGGTCTTCGACATAGTCGCGAAGGTGGGTGGAGCGCTCAATGCGTGACCCCCGCAGCTTCCTCGCCCAGGCACGGCGTTCCGCGCTGATGGGGTTGTAGCCATCAACCCGTCGGTTACGCCCCAACTCCCGGTAGATACTGCTGCGGTTCCGGCCAAGCCGTTGCGCAATCTCGGTCTTCGAAAGCCCCAACTCCATCAGGCTGAACAGCTGACAGCGGGCTTCAAGTGTGAAGTGATCATAATGTGTTCCCATGGCGATCCCGGATATACCCGGTGTCGCACTTGGTTTGCGAATCTAGCCTACAGCTACACTGAGATACGTCATTTCTTTTGTTTCGGCTCTTTAGTCGGTGACTGTACCGCCTCATGTGGTGACGGCTCATCCGTTTGTTCGCTAACGTCCTCAACTGGTTCAGCTGACAGCTGCTCTCCGCCCTCACTGAGCTCTTCCTCTGTTGCCAGGAAATCGGGGGAGCCGCGTGGTGGATAATGCAATGTATCGCGCAATTTCTCCAGCTTGGCTGCTGCAAACTTGGGGAACGGATACTCCCGCCGCCTGCGCCATCCCTTCACCTCTTCCTCGGCCTTTGCCCCAAGCTCTTCGTCGAGGCCGCTGTCCTTGCTGACATAGACCGTTCGAGACGGGAACGCGAAGCCTGTACCGGCTGACTTCACAATTTCGGCAATCCGTAGCAGCACATCTTCCTTGATGGCATAGAAGTCATTCCATTCGCGGGTCTTGGCATAGACGCGCAATTCGATGTCCAGCGATGAGGCGCCATAGCCGGCAAAGCGTACCCGGATTGTGTCCGGATCGATGCGTGGATGCGAATGAAGCATCTCGCGGGTCTTGGCCAGGACATACCGCAGCTGATCCGGCTCCGTTTCGTAGCGCAGCCCCAGCGTATGGGTGATCATCATCTGATCACAGCGCGCCCAGTTGATTAGCTGCATGTCAACAAACTGGGAATTCGGAATGGAGATCAGTGTGCGATCGAGTGCCCGAACCTGCGTGGAGCGAACGCCGATCTTCTCGACCGTGCCCTGCTTGTCACCAAACGAGCAGTAATCCCCAACCCGGACCGGCTTATCGACAAAGAGCACAAATCCGCCGATGAGATTTTCGAGCGTGGGACGAATGGCCAAGGCAATGGCGAGGCCACCAATGCCTAGGCCGGCGATCAGACTGAGGACGGGAACGCCCAGCTTCTGCAGACCATAGGCGAGAATGAGAAGTCCCCCGACAACTGCCAGAATCCGGGCAATAAGCCTGAACATGTTGGCGTCCAGACTTTGGTCCTGAAACTTGGGATTGACCACCGAAGCTTCAAAGACGGTCAGCACGAGATACCAGAAGGCCCAGGCCAACGTGGCGTAGAAAACCAGCGTAAAGCTTAGGTCCAGAAACCGCTGCGCGCGGCCTGTCATCAACAACTGTTCGACCAGGAAATAGTCCATTAACGAAAGCGCTGCGAGCAGGGCTATCGGCGTCACCAGGTCAAGAACCAGACGCGTTGTTCTGTCTTCGGTCTGAATAGACCTTAGTCTGCGGTCGCCGTAGACAAGCAGCAGACCAGCAAGCCCCATCAGCATGCCCGCGGCCAAGAGCTTCCAAATCGGCGTGTCGAAAACCGTGACCTTCAAGCGGCTTGGGACCGATTGGGCGACGGATCTGGGAATGAGAGGTCCCGTCAGCTGGGGGATGGTGTCGCCCCAGCTCTCGATACTCGACCGTGTTCGGATTGGTGATGCTCTGAGGTCGTCGGACAGTCTCTTGGCGATATCGTAGGTTCGGCTACCGAACAGGTACTCGCCGCTGCGCTCGCCCGCATCAATGCGATGGATGCGCAGTGGCGTGCCCGGAATTCGATAGCTGGATAGGGACTGTTCCGGGTCAGCGGGCACATCCGGAACGTCTTGCAACTCCGGAAATTCAATGCGACTGAATATGTCGAGCAAGTACCCTATAGCGGCATTTCCGAGGTTTCTGCGCGAGGCAGAGGGAACAGAAGAGAGGTCTATGAGTGTCCGCAAGTCGTCCACCGCCCGGTGAACCCGAGCTGCCGCAGCAAAACTCCACTCAGCCTGATAGGATTGAAGTGCAGTCTCGAGTTCCCGTGCCAGCCGTCGAAAAGTCTCCAACGTTTGCCGGGGGCTATCTGAACGGTATCGTCCAATCTGCCGGCGTGCATCCGTTTGATCATCTTGCTGTATGGACGTCTGGGCTGACTGATCTTGAGCGCGAACCGGTGTGATCTGCCAGTTTAACAATAGGCAACTCGCGAAGAGCGACAGAACCATCACCAGAACTGGAACACTTCTGGCTGACCACCGGATGAGCCTACAAGACCCCGTCATTTCAAGCACTCCTCTGGATAACCCGGTATCTTGGTGAGGTGCGGCTGGTGTAATCCGTACAATCGCCGGCTTGCCAAAGATTATCTTTTATCATTGCAACATGCTGCAAGATTTCGGTTCGCTCAAAAATGATCCAGATCAGCCGTGAATCAGCTATGAAAAGGTATAGACGACCCTGACGCTGAAGCCATCTGTGAGGCGGTTCAGCGGCCAACGATGCGGTTTGTGCCGGTGAAGACGCCTGAGCAGCAGTCGGTGTTGATGCTGCACCGGACCCGCCAGCTGTTCGTGCGCCAGCGGGTTACCTTGACCAATGCGATCCGTGCCCACCTGGCCGAGTTCGGCATCGTGGCCGGTACCGGGCGCAACGGTCTGGAAGCCTTGCTTGAGCTGATTGCCAAGGAAGGTGATGAACGTATCCCGGCTGCAGCGCATGAGTGCCTGATGGCGTTGGTCGTGCAGTTGCAGCTCGCCAAGCGCCAGATCCTGGAAGCTGACCGGCGCATCCTTGCCTGTCACAAGGCCAGCCCGGTCTCCCGGCAGCTGGAAGCGATCCCCGGTGTCGGTCCGCTGATTGCTACCGCCCTTGTGGCCAGCATTCCCGATCCCCAGGCGTTCCGATCTGGCCGGGACCTGAGTGCGTGGATCGGACTGGTGCCCAAACAGAACTCGACCGGCGGCAAGGAGAAGCTCGGTTCGATCTCCAAGGCGGGCAATCGGTATTTGCGCCAGCTGCTGGTGGTCGGCGCCATGTCGCTGATCTTGCGCGCCAGGCAACTTGGTTATACGCGCCACCCCTGGCTGGCGCGTCTCATGGAGCGTCGATCAGCCAAGGTCGCTGCCGTAGCCCTGGCCAACAAGATTGCCCGAACCGCATGGGCCATGATGGCTCGTGGCGGCCTATCGGGCACCAGTGCAACAGGCTGCCTGACAGACATACACGATACACGCGGGCCACGCAGTCCGCGAAACGAGGTTGGAAAGGGCAATGATCCGATAACGCACCCGAGCCAGTCGGCCCACGAGGCGGGACAACCCATTTGTGCCATGGCGCTTCAAAGCGCGTGTTTTTGACCGGGACCCGTCCTCGCGGAGAGCATTATGGCCAGCGGTCATGAACAGTGCCGCATCAACAGGCCGAACACATGGCAGCTCCGACCAGCAGTGCGTCATCAATCAGATCCCTTGACAGCAAGGAGCCGTCCACACATGGCACATTCCGGACTGTCTGCGCCAGCGTGAAGAGGGTCTGCTATCGAGACATCCGGACATTACGGCGAGGCCAAAGAACGAACCGCCAAAAGCAGTTTCAGCAACGACACTCACTGCCGACTTGCTTCAAGAATGTCCAAGGGAGCGCCTCAAAGCACCTTTCCCAGATAAGATGAGCAATTTCCCTGATACCTCAGGGAAATTCCCTGTTACCTCGAAAAATTTCCCTGTTCCAAATTTTAGGGAATTGGCTCCGTAAGCCACTGTAATTGATGGATTTATTCCGATCAGCCTTCCGCAAATCAGGCCGATATCGTCAAAATTCCCTGTAAATTCCCGTATATCAGGGAATTTGACCCCTGAGACCCGTTCGCCAGGGACTTCGCACACAGCCAGCCACTGTACGCAAACCTCCCCTTACACTTTGGCCTTGGAATTCGCCCGCCATTTACGGCGGTTGGGAACTTGCGATCTCCACCGGAGCCATTGGCGCCGGGACAGCGGCTGGACAAGGCTCACTTGGTGATTATCGAGCCCGTAGCCACCAGTTCCTTGAGCAATGACATGGTAGCCGTGCCCGAACAGCTGAACGGGTCCAGCCGGGGTTTCTCGGAGTACTTGAGCAGCAACGACCGGTTGATGCGGTCCAGGTCGACCTGGCCCATCTTCCAGTTACCGAACATGCGCTCGGAAATTTCCTCGAAGATGAGGATGCGCACATGGGTATGGCGGTCGTCCTTGACGATGGCGTTGTAGAGTTCGCAGACCTCGTCCCGCCCGCCCTCGAGCACCTGGATGAAAACGTCCTCGCCGTAGCACAGCAGCCCGGTAACGCCGAGGCTGGGATTGTTCTCACGAGACTGCTCGAGAATCGACTGGATCCTTTTGGCATCCAGCCCTGCCGCTGCGCGGCTCGCATACAGGCAACGCACAAGCATGACGACCTCAATCCTTCAGGTTTAGCAGAGACAGGAACTCGCGCCGCAAGGCGGCATCCTTGAGGAACGATCCGCGCATCACACTATTGATCATCTTGGCGCCGGTGTCCTTGACGCCGCGCCAATGCATGCAGAAGTGATCGGCTTCCATGACCACGGCCAAGCCATCCGGAGCCACCTTTTCCATCAGCAGGTCAGACAACTGGGTAATGGCCTCTTCCTGGATCTGCGGCCGGCTCATCACCCATTCGGCAAGGCGTGCATACTTGGACAGACCAATGAGGTTCGAGTTCTCGTTTGGCATCAGTCCTACCCACAACCTTCCCATGATCGGGCACAGGTGGTGGCTGCAGGCGCTGCGGACCCTGATCGGTCCGACGATCATCAGTTCGTTGAGATACTCGGCATTGGGAAACTCGGTGACGGGCGGGGCCGGCATGTAGCGCCCCCTGAACACCTCGGTGAGGTACATCTTGGCAACGCGGCGCGCTGTATCGCGGGTGTTGTGGTCACTGGTGATGTCAATCACCAGGCTTTGCAGAACAGCTTCCATCTTCTGGGCGACCTCGTCCAGAAGCCCGTCCAGTTCGCCCGGCTCGATGAAGTCGGCAATATTGTCGTTGGCATGAAAGCGCCGTTTCTCGCGCATGATGCGCGCCCGTATCCTCTCCGATACGACCGGTGCTCTGGTGTTTTCTGGATCGTCTGTCGCGTTGCTCATGGGCGACCATACCACTATGGCGAAGTGTGAGTTGCAAGAGTTTATCTTGAGCAGAAACAGATCGCTTGCCTTGCATATGACAAACCGGCAAGGCCTGCAGGGTTTTGGGACCAGCCCGCGGTTGGGCTAAGCTGACGCCCGCTAAACCGGTTGACGATGACAGGCGCCTTCGCAATGTCTGCAACACCCATCAATCTGCTGGCGGCAGCCATCCTCTTCGCCATGATGACCGTGGTGGGGCTGGAATTGACGCTTGCTGATTTCCAGCGGGTGATCAGACGGCCCCGCCCCCTGGTGGCAGGCACGCTGGCCCAGTTGACGCTGCTGCCAGCGGCCACTGCCCTGTTGCTTTCCATCTATGCCCTTCCCGGCAACATGGCTGCCGGCGTTGTGCTGATCGCTGCAGCGCCGGGAGGCGGCATTTCCAACGTGTTCTGTTTCCTCGCCGGATCAAACGTTGCCTTGTCCATCGCGCCTACCGGCGTTTCGTCGCTTGTCTCGGCAATCACCTTTCCGGTTATTGCGGGCCCTGGCCTGAAGTATCTTGCCGGCGAGACGGCCACTGTCAGCCTGCCAGTTCCGGCACTGACCAGCCAGATGCTCTTTCTCGTCCTGCTGCCCGTCTGCCTTGGCATGTTCATTCGTCAGCGCTCGCCGGGCCTCGCCATACGATACAGCAGACCACTGCGGCGGTTGACGTTCCTCGCCATCATCGGGCTGATCCTTGCCGCCTTGTCATCCGACACGACAGGACTGGCCGGACAGATCGTGGACGGGCTGCTGGCAGCGTTGCTGTGGACAATCATGGCCATGGCACTGGGCTGGCTGGTAGCGCGCGCTTGCGGACTTGAAACCAACGACGCCTTCACCTTCGTCATCGAGTTCTCCGTACGGAATGTGGGTCTGGCAGCCATTGTGGCGCTGGCGGTTCTTGAACGTCCCGACCTTGCCGTATTCTTCGGAGCCTATGTGCTTGTGGGGTATCCGCTGGCTGGCCTGGTGTCGCTGGCATATCGCAGGATCAACCAGCCCGATCCCCGGGAATGACCACCATCCCGTTCTCGATGAGGCGGACCGTTCTCGCTGTCAGCAAGTGCTTTCCCCATCCCCTGCGAGGCAACTCGTGGGCCAGCGACGGCCGGATCAGCAACAGAACCGCTGTCATGAGAAGCGGAATGGCGCTCAGCTTGTCATATCGCCACGGCGTCAGCTCCTCCTGGCTGCCAGCATAGGCCCCTGCCCGGCGCAGCAGGCGCCAGCACTCGGCCGCCAGGGCAGCACGCGAGCCGGTTCGCTGGCCGCATCCCAGCAATGCCTGCAGCGACAGGTGCGTGCGCACACCTGCCTTGCCGCGGATGATGTCACGGGGCTCGTGGCCAAGAGAGACCCTGACCAGCAGGTCAGCCAGATCGGCGCCGGCAAACCAGGCGCTCATCGGTTCCACCAGCCGTGGATTGCAGTCGATGTAACGTGGCAGCCCATGCTCGTCGCTCAGGATGTAATCCACCGCCAGCGCGCCGTGCCAGTCGAGCTTCCTGCCGATCGCCCCAACATGCTCTTCCACGTTGCGCCGGTGCAGGCTTTCCTTCCGGGCAGGACCTCCTCCCGCCCCACGGGCAAGCTGGCGATACATGTGAATGCCTGCGAGCCGGCCATGGCAGAAGACCGCCTGTGCATGCTCGATAGCGCCGGCGATGAAGGGTTGCACCAGCACCTGGTCATTGAAGGCGTCCGCCGCATCAATCGCGCTCACCGCAGCTTCCAGTTCCGCTGCATCATGGACGAGCCACATGCCCCGGCTGGCAGTGCCGATGGGCAACTTGACAACACACGGCAGCATCGCGCTTTCGCGCAGTTGCCTTGCCGAATTGACGTACAGCGTTTGAGGCCGCGGCGGTCCGAGTTCCTGAAGCAGCTTGTCGAACCCGGTCTTGCTCAGTGCCCGGCGATAGTCGTGAAAGGAAGGCAGGGCCACGGCGACGCCTGGTGGAAGCATGGCCTGATATCTTGCAAACAACAGGCCCTGTTCATGGATCGGCAGCAGTACGTCGACCCTTCCGGCCGACAATTTCCCGGCGATGAAATCCAGATAGGCAACCGGCGCTTCGCCGATCCCGGGGCAAACATGAAAGCGCTTCACGAAACGGGAGAACCGGGACGGGCACCATTGCCCCGGATCGCAAACCTCGATGTCGTAACCACGCAAGCCCAGCGCCGTTACGGCTTCACGCGCTGATGTGCTCGCTCCCTCGGACACCAGGATGCGGCATTTGCCGGCGTCATGTTGTGCGTGGCTCTTCATGCGAAGATTGTGAGCATGTCGAGGCTTCATGGCTATAGCGGACATTGCACGGCCGCTCCGGCAGCAATAGTCACGAAACTGCCGAACCGGTCACGATTGCGGAATGTTGGCCTCGTAGGCGCGCCCTTTCCAGACGTTTCCGCGGCCGTACCGGTATTGCAGCGCAGACTTCACGGTCATCAACGTATACAGCCCGGCAGCAACCGGAAGCGCAAGCGCCGACAACGGATGCTTGTCGTACAGGGACAAGGTCGGCCAATAGGTGATCGCCGACGCCGCCCAGGCGCCTGCACCCAGCATTGCAACATCGGGTGTCTGATGGATCGGGGCCGCAATGACCGCAAGAGGAGCTGCAAGATAGAGAACCACCATCCCCACAACCGTGCCAAGCAGCCGCCACCAAGAATGACCCAGTTGCGAGAATGCAGTTCGCGTGACCATGCCAGAAATTGAGTTCCAGTCCCGATTGTCCCGAAGGCTGACAACCTCTCCGCAGCTGATGCCAAGCCAGATACTTCTGGCGGCCGGGACAGTCTTGAGGCGGTGCGCCAGGGCACAATCATCGATCAACCTGTCATGAATGGCTTGCAGCCCACCGGCTTCACCAAAACTGAACCTGTCAACGAGCACGCAGCCGCCTGCAGCTGCGGCAATGGAGGATCGCTGATCGTTAACAGCACGAAACGGATAGAGCTTCTGGAAGAAGAAGACGAACGCCGGGATCAACAGACCGCCCCACCATCCCCGGCTGTCAAGCCGCGCCATCAGGGAAACCAGGGCAAGCCGGTCCCGTTCAGCCTTGCTCACCAGGCGCGCCAGCGTATCGGAGGCATGGACGATGTCTGCATCGGTGAGGAGAACATAACGCGCTTGGGGTGCCTGGACCTCGGCGACCCGCAGACCGTGTTGAAGGGCTGACAGCTTGCCGGTCCATCCCGGCTCGAGCGGCGGCGCCTTTGCTATGGTGGCCGGCCGGCTGGAGACTGCAGCGACTGCTTCCGCCACTTGTGCAGTTCCATCGGCAGAATGGTCGTCCACCAGAATTACGGAAAACCTGCCCCGGTAATCACTCGTCGCGTGAGACCGCAAGGCAGATGCAATGCAGTTGGCTTCGTTGCGGGCCGGAATGATCGCCACGACCTCCGGCCACTCGTTGACCTTTGCAGGGTCGCCGTCCAGCCGCTGGTCGGCTCGCCAGAAAGACCAGTGAAAGAATATCAGGTACGCCCATCCCAGCAAGGCTACCACAACTACCGCTAACGAGAGTTGCTCCATTTCAGACCCAGCTCACATGCACCCCAGGTTGGCCTGTCTGGTCTCCAGTCTATCCGATCTGTCCAGGCGACCCCATGGGTGAACAATCGAATGGTAAAGCGCGAGGGTTATCCGGCAATCTCGCCCCTGAGCAGGCTTCCTGGCACGCCGGCCGCCGCGAACAGGCCCACGCCCTCACAACCAGAGCAGCGCGAACCCGGCAGCAGCGCAAAGCGCATGCACGGCCAGCACCCGAAATCCTGCCGCCGTTCCTGCTACGGTAAAGACGATGCCGGACTTGACGGCCAGGTTGACGCAAGCCGCCAGCAGAACGACCGCTGCGGCCATCAATGGTTCGGCGGCATCGGCATCAAGTCTCGCCATGGAGATGGTGATTGCATCGACATCCGTGAGGCCGGACAGGGCTCCAATGCCATAAAGGCCTGCCTCACCGAACCACAGTCTCGCAAAGTGCACCGCCACCATTACCACGGCAAGAAAAGCCGCAAACTTGAGGGCCATGGGCAGTTCAAGCGGGTTGCGGATCTTCAGCTCCCGTGCTGCCGGTGCGACCTGGCCAGCCGATAGCTGAAGCACGAGCACTGCTCCCAGAACCGCAATTGCCGCCATCGCCAACATGGGGCCGGCGAGAAGCCAGGCGAGCCCGGCATTCAATATCCCTGCAAGCAGCAGAATGCGAACGAAGGTGACGGCGCTGGCCAGCAGGATGCCGGTCGCGCACACCGTGGAGGCCTGTGGTGCATCACGCGCCATGCGCGATAATGCCAGCGTTGCGGCCGTGGAAGACGCCAGTCCGCCAAGCGCACCGGTGATCAGAAGCCCGCGCGCTGTCCCGGCAAGCCGCATCGCCGCATACCCGAAGAACGACAGCCCCGCGACCAGCACCACCGCCCACCACAGCTTGTATGGATTGAGAACACCGCCCGGCCCATACCCCTGGTCCGGCAACAACGGCAGCAGCACGACAGAGATGATGGCCAGCTCGATGCCGGCCACCAGTTCGTACCTGCGCAAGCTGCGCAGCCAGTGATGCATTGCTGTCTTGCTCGCCAGCAGTGCTGTCGCGACAACCGCTGCGGCTGCGGCCGGTGCCATCTCGCCCAGTACAGCTGCAGCGCCAAGCACGAACGTCAGCATGGCGGCGATCTCGGTGGTAATGCCGACATCGCCGTCCTGGTCAGCTGTGGCGCGGTAACTGATCAGCAGCAGCGCCGCCACGCCCACGAAGCCGAGACCGAGTATCAGGTAGCTGGACAGGCTGCCCAGCCATCCCGACAGCCCACCCAGCAAGCCGACGAGCGCGAACGTTCTGAAGCCGGCCACCCTCGTCTCGGTGTGCTTGCCGCGCTGATGCCAGCCACGCTCCATGCCGAACAGGAGGCCTATTGCGAGGGCAAGGCCCAGCCGCTGGAAAAGTTCAAGCTCGTTCATGGGTCACAACTCATCCGGCATCCGAGCGCCATGATGGAGGCCGCAACTGCGCAATGCCATGACAGACATCAAGTCATGCTGTTGTTCGGGCCGCTCAACGGCGAACGACAAAGGGGCCGGGCAGCCTGATCCCACCAGATGGTCCAACCGGATCGGATGGTGCTCTAGAGCAACAGCCGTTCACCTTGAACGGCTAAAGTTGCTCTAGCACTTTGAAATCGAGCATCTTTATCCGAACAGATGATGCAATCTGACCGGATGATGCTCTAGTGCTTCGGACGGAAGAACTCTTCGACCACCATGTAGGCGCCACGCTGGCGGCCCGGTGCAAGCGTGATGATGCCCTTCTCGATCAGCTTGATGATGTGCCGGTACATGGTCGGATCCGACATGTACTCGACAATCGGGTTGGCTCGAAGCGCGTTTGTCGTGACCACGCTGCCAGCATCGGCACTCTCGGACACAAGCGCATACAACACGTCGCGTTCGGATGACGAAAGCCTGCTCAGCCCGAGCTCGGATTCGATTTCAGCCAGCAGCATACGCAGCTTAGAGACCGGTTTGAGCCTGTCCACCATGATCCTGGTCTTCCAATCACTGCCAGCGCAACGCCAGCACAAACGGTTGCTCCAAGCCACTCCCCTGCTTGAAATTTAGCGATCATCGTGACATCAATCAAATTAGGATATTTCATTTTGGTGATAAATTGAATGATACCTAATCGCCCCTCCAAACTGGCTTGGGTCCGCAGTTTCGAAGCGGCCGCCAGACATGCGAGCTTTACCAAGGCAGCCCAGGAACTGGGGCTGACGCAGGCGGCGGTCAGCCAGCATATCAATGCGCTGGAACGGGAATGCCGGACGAGGCTGTTTGCCAGAGGCCGGCGCGGCGTGACCCTGACGCCGCAGGGCCTCGATTACCTCGCGCTTGTGGAAGGCCCGCTGATGTCCATCACAAGCTCCACGGAATCGATGTTCTCCGGGCGCTCGACGAACAACGTGACGATTGCCCTGCAGCACGGCATTGCCATCTACTGGCTGTTGCCGCGCCTCAACCACCTTACGGAACAGGTGCCGGACGCAGGCATAACCCTTTACAGCAAGGGCATCGACTATCCCGAAGCAACGCTGGAGCCGGATTTCGTCATCGAGTTCGGCAATGGCAGCCAGCTGGGTTCTGAAGTCTACTGCCTGTTCATGGATCGCGTCACGCCAGTCTGCAGCCCGGACATGGCCTGTGACGACTGGGAGAGTTTGCCGCTGATCAGCGTTCGGGATGGTTCGGCTCCCTGGGAAGACTGGTTCAGGCTTGCCGGCAGCCGCGCCAAGCCCGACCGGCGGCTTACGTTCGACCTGTTTCCCTATGCCTGTGAGGCAGCGAAGCTGGGATATGGCGTCCTGCTCGGGCCGACGGTGCTCTTGAACCCGGCCATCGAGCGAGGTGAACTGAGGCGGCTGTCACCGCTGGAATTGCAGACAAACAGCGGCTACTTCCTCACCCGTCCTGGTGGCAGACCTGTAACCGATACCCAGAACAAGGTTGCCGAATGGCTGATCAGGGAAGCAGCGGCAAGCCAGCCGGGCTGACGCTTCGGGTAGGCCTCCGGTTGAACGGACAGCGAGGGCGACAACCCTGCACCTAGACCACATCGGCCTTCAGCAGATCTTTCAGCAGCGGATTGGGAAACCGTCTGCGCTGGGTGACCGCATAGAACGTCTCCTGCAGGCCGGGCAGCTTGCTGGCTTCTGCAAGCACGCCGCTTGCGAGTTCGTCATTGACGACAATGGGCGGCGCCACGGCAAGGCCCACATCCTCGCGCGCCATCAGGCGCAGCATGGCCATGTCATCGACCTCGGCGGCAATCCGGGGCCGCACGCCCAGCCGTCCGGCCAGCGCGTCGAACGCTGTCCTGATGCCGCTTTCGAGGCTCGGCAGGATGATCGGGTGATCCGCAAGCAATGCCTTCAAACCTGGCGTTGACCCGATCCGCTTCGGCGTGCCGACGAGGCTCACCTGCTGGTCGCCCAGCTTGTGCGATATCCACGGCGTGGCTGCATCGCGCGGCGGCACCTGGTTGACCAGCGCCACATCAAGCCGCAGCGCGTCAAGCTCGCGCAACAGATCTGCAAGACCACCCGACCGCAGGATGACTTCAACGTCCGGGCGCGACAGGACCGGGCGCAGGAAGCCAAGCTGGAAGTTGCGCGACAAGGTGGCCAGCGCGCCGACACGGATCACCCGGCGCACCGTCCCCGACCGGTCCGACAACGTGCCAAGCAATTCGTCGCCGGTGGCGAAAATGGTGTTGGCATGGTCGAGCGCCACCCGCCCCGCCTCGGTGAGCAGCAGTTGCTTGCCGCGGCGTTCGAACAGGTCGTGACCCAGTTGCTGCTCCAGCTTGCGGATCTGGATGGACAGCGATGATTGCGAAACGTTCAGGTTCTCCGCCGCGCGCGTCAGGTTGCCTTCGTGGGCCACCGCCCAGAAATAGCGCAAGTGATTGTAATTCAGCAGGGCCATTCTATCGTTCCTTTTTATAGAACGATACATCACAAACAATGAATTTAGTAAATCCTGATTCCGCTGCTATCTGCCTGCCCATCAACCGCCGATGTGGAGACAGGACATGCACAACACCCTCCCCCTTCTTGGAATTGCCGGGCCGGCAGCGCTGCTGCTGGCATTCGCCGTCAGCCGGGCTGATCCCGGCTTGCGCCCGGCTGCGGCGAAGCTTGCCGCCACGCTGGCCAGCCTGCTGGCACTGGTTGCCGCGGCGGCTGCCTGCGCCGGCCTTGCCCTGCATGGCGCGCAGTCGTGGGCTGCCGGAAGCGGCGCCCTGCAAGTGCTGAGCGTCCGTCTCGACATGGTGTCGGCCACCATGCTGCTGCTGGTATCGTTCATCGGCGCGGTGGTGATCCGCTATTCAGCGACCTACCTCTACGGCGAGGCCCGGCAGGGCAACTTCACCGGCTGGCTGTGCCTGACGCTGGCGGCGGTGATGGTGCTGGTGGTGGCGGGGAACCTGGTGGTGCTGACGGCGGCGTGGATTGCCATGAGCCTGTGCCTGCACAAGCTGTTGCTGTTTTACCCTGACCGGGTGCAGGCGGTGCGGGCGGCGCGCAAAAAGTTCATGGTGGCGAGAGCCGGTGATGCAGCACTCGCCGCTGCGGCTATCGTGCTGTTCGCCGGGTACGGCACCGGCGACATCGCCACCATTCTTGAAGCGGCGCGCAGCGGACAGGCCCCGGCAGGCGCCGGTCTCGCAGCCGGCCTGATTGCCCTGGCCGCCATCCTGAAGTCGGCGCAGTTTCCGGCCCACGGCTGGCTTACCGAGGTCATGGAAGCACCCACCCCAGTCTCGGCGCTGCTGCATGCCGGCGTCATCAATGCCGGCGGTTTCCTGCTGATCCGGTTCGCCGACGTGATGCTGCTGGCGCCGGGCGTACTGGCAGTGCTGGTCATGCTGGGCGGGTTCACCGCGCTGCTGGGCGGACTTGCCATGCTGGCACAGCCGGCCGTCAAGACGTCGCTTGCCTGGTCCACGATCGCACAGATGGGCTTCATGATCCTGCAGTGCGGGCTGGCACTGTTCCCGCTGGCGCTGCTGCACATCGTGGCGCACTCGCTGTACAAGGCGCATGCCTTCCTTGCCTCGGGCACGGCGGTCGAGACGGTTGCCGCCCTGCGCCGGCCCGGCCCTATCGCCATTCCCGGCGGCTGGGCGGTAATGCGGGCCTTCGCCCTGGCCATCGCCATATACGCTGCAATCGGCCTTGCCTTCGGGTTTGACCAGAAGTCGCCGCAGGCCATCGCGCTCGGCGCCATGCTGATCTTCGGCGTCGCCTACCTGCTGGCGCAGGGCCTTGCCGACGCAGCGCCGCGCGCGCTCACCCGGCGCACCGCCATATACGCAGTGGCCGCCTCGGTCAGCTACTTCGCGCTGCACCGGCTGGCGGAGTGGCTCACCGCCGGCACCCTGCCCGCGACGCCTGCGCCGGGTCCGCTCGAGTGGGCGCTGCTGGTGCTGTCGGTGCTGAGCTTCGGCCTGGTGGCCATCGCGCAGGCAATGTTTCCGCTGTGGGCCTATCACCCTGCCGCCGCCGGCCTTCGCGTCCACCTGTCCAACGGCCTCTATGCCAATGCCGTGTTCGACCGCCTGGCCGGCAACTGGTCAACCCGAACCCCTTCCTGAAGCCGTCAAGAGAGGAGCTTTCCCATGAGCAACAACCTGAACAAGACGCCCGATCTCTCCTGGCTCGAACAGGCGGCTGACAAGGCCGCCCGGCAGATCCCGCCGCTGTGGCCGCTGGCCTCGCACGTGGCAGTGAACCCCTACCTTGGCCAGACCGGATCAACGCTGGCCGAGACGTCCGCCCTGCTGGCACGCATCAGTGCGACGCCGGCGACCATGCCCCGGCAATGGTACCTGGACCGGATCGCCAGCGGCGAGATTGGCCGCCAGGACCTGGCCAGCGCACTGGCAGCAAGCGCGGCAACAGACCTTCCGTCAGATGTGGACGCGCTGTTGAAGGCCAGCGCCGGCGCACGCCCTGCTGCCGAGGCGCTGCCCACGGTTGCCGATCTTGCGGCAGATGCCAGCAGCACCGACTGGCCGGGCCTGATTGCCGAGCGCACCGGCGCCTGGGCTGCCGGGTACTTCGACCGCGGCCAGGCCCTGTGGGCCGCCCCTCGGGACCGCTCGGCGTGGGCAGCCTTCAGGGCGCAGACCTCGCACGACCTGACGCCGGAGATTGCCGGGCTGAAGGGCTTTGGCCGGTTCGTCGCTGATGCGCCGGATACATCGTCTGTCGCAATTGCCCGGGCCGTGCAGACAATGAGCCTGAGCGAGGCGGCGATTGCCACCTACTTCCACCAGCTGCTGTTCTCGCTGGGCGGCTGGGCGCAGTATGCGCGCTACCAGTTGTGGCAGGCAGAACTGGCGGGAAGCACAGACGCTACCATCACCGATCTGCTCGCCGTGCGGCTGATCTGGGAGGAAGCGCTGTATCTGCAGCACCAGGGCGCGATTGGCGAGAAGTGGTCGGCCGTGGCTGCTGCTCACGCCAGGCCGGTTGCGGCAACGCAGGCTGACGTCATTGACGCCGTCCTGCAGGAAGCCGCCGAACGGGCTGCCCAGCGCCAGCTTGCCGCAACGCTGTGCGAACCTGCCACGGCAATGGGCGAAGACCGCCCGGCGCTGCAGGCCGCCTTCTGCATCGACGTGCGCTCAGAGGTATTCCGGCGGGCGCTGGAGCAGGTAAACCCCTCCATCCGCACGCTGGGCTTTGCCGGCTTCTTCGGAGTGTTCGCCTCGCACAAGCGGTTTGCCTCGGACGTGGCCGAGTACCGGTTGCCGGTGCTGCTCAACCCGGCTGTCTCTTCATGCTCGGGTGGCGGGACCCACGAAGCCCAGGACCTTGCAGCCCGTTACAAGGCGAGGGCCAAGCGTGCCTGGGGCCGGTTCAAGCTGGCAGCGGTATCGTCCTTCGCCTTCGTGGAGGCGACGGGACCTGTCTATGCGGGCAAGCTGGTGCGCGACGGCCTTGGCTTGCGCCACAACAAGGCCCCGAATGAACCGGCGCCGCAGTTTGCGCCAGACCTGGACTTGGAAACCCGGATCAACTCGGCAGAGACAGTGCTGCGGGCGATGTCACTGACCGATGGCTTTGCGCGCATCGTCATGCTGGCCGGCCATGGCGCAAACGTGGTGAACAACCCCCATGCCAGCGGCCTGCATTGCGGGGCATGCGGCGGATACTCGGGCGAGGTCAATGCGCGGCTGCTGGCGCTACTGCTGAATGAGCCTAGGGTGCGCAAGGGCCTGTCGGAGCGCGGTATCAACGTGCCGCAGGACACCGTGTTCGTAGCGGCGCTGCACGACACCACAACCGATGCCGTAACCCTGTATGAACAGGACGCGGATACGCAAGCCCACCAGCAGGATCTCATCCAGGTGCGCGGCTGGCTGGCGGCTGCCGGCAAGCTGGCGCGCGGTGAACGGGCGTTGCGGCTGCCGCGGGCGGGCAGCAACGGGCAAGGCATCGAACGGCGCTCGCGCGACTGGGCCGAGGTGCGGCCCGAGTGGGCTCTGGCCGGCTGCAAGGCCTTCATCGCCGCCCCGCGCACCCGCACTTCAGGCCGCAGCCTGAAAGGCCGCGCCTTCCTGCATGATTATGACTGGCATCAGGATAGCGCCAACGGCTTCAAGGTACTGGAGCTCATCATGACCGCTCCGGTGGTGGTCGCCAGCTGGATCAGCCTGCAATACTACGGCTCGACGGTGGCGCCAGCGGCCTTTGGGGGCGGCAACAAGCTGCTGCACAACGTGGTGGGCGGTATCGGCGTGATGGAAGGCAACGGCGGGGTGATGCGCGGCGGCCTGCCGTGGCAGTCCGTGCACGACGGCGAGACGTTCATTCATGAACCGCTGCGGCTGTCGGTGTGCATCGAGGCGCCGCGCGAGGCGATGACCGACTTCCTCAAGCGGCATCCCGGCGTGCGAGACCTGTTCGACAACAAGTGGCTGCACCTGTTCGCCATGGACGAGGCTGGCGGACTTGCCTGGCGCTATGACGGCAAGCTCAGCTGGAGCCGCTTCAAGCAAGATGAACAGCAGGCGGACGGCGGGCAGCGCAAGGAGGCTGCCTGAGCTTGCGTTGTTGGCGGCATCAGGTTGTCAGGGTGCTACCCTGGCAGCCGCCGGTGCTGCGAGGCCACCTTGCCGGGCCAGCGTTTCCACCACTGCGGTCAGGCCATCGACACGCTTCAGGTCGGTGAAATACACCGGCAGCCCCTTGCGCATGCGCGCCGCATCGGACGCCATGACCTCAAGATCGGCGCCGACATGCGGGGCAAGATCGGTCTTGTTGATGATCAGCAGATCGGAGCGGGTGATGCCCGGGCCCCCTTTGCGCGGTATCTCCTCGCCCTGGCAGACGCTGATCACATAGATGGTAAGATCAGCGAGTTCCGGCGAGAAGGTGGCGGCAAGGTTGTCCCCGCCTGAACTCGATGAATACCACGTCGAGGTCCGGATGCCGGGCCGTCAGATCGGCAATGGCAGCAAGGTTGATCGAGGCATCCTCGCGGATGGCGGTATGCGGGCAGCCGCCGGTTTCCACGCCGACGATGCGGTCTTCCGGCAGGACCTGCCAGCGCGCCAGCATCATGGCGTCTTCGCGGGTGTAGATGTCGTTGGTGACCACGCCGATAGAATACTGCTGGCGCATCGCCTCGCACAGCCGGCGGGTGAGCGTGGTCTTGCCGGAGCCCACAGGACCGCCAATGCCGACACGCAAGGGTCCGTTTGCCTGGGTCATGATCTGAAAAGCCTCGTATGCTGGGTTTCGTGGTTCATCGAACAGATGTCCGCCATCAGGCAGTTGGTGGACAGGCGAGACAGCGGCGTGAGCAAGGCTGCATCCCTCGCCTCGCCAGCCAGCGTTTCGGCCCCGGCAAGCAGGCGCTGACCCTGGTTCTGGCCCAGCGGCACCAGCCGGATGGCGGCCGATACCTGATTGGCGATCGCCGCATGAAGCCATGCATGCAAGGCTGCGCGTTCATCAATGCCATGACCGGCGGCGGCCACGGCCACCGCGACCGGGTACGCAACGTCCATTCCCGCCGCCTGACGCAAGGTCTCCAGCGCACCGCACGGCCACGACTGCAAGGCCGCTGACATGAATGCCTGGCCTTGCGCCAGCGTTTCCATGCGCAGTTCCGCCGAAGGCTGGAATGCGGTGGCGAAATTGGCAACGTCAAGCACGTTGAAGTGCCGGTTGGAACGGCCCGCATCATGGGCGCGGGCAAATATCACCGCATCCGACCACAGCGGCCCGCCGGCAAGACTGTCCTGCAGCCAGCCGGCCATGCTGCGCTCGCACGCCACCAGCCCGGCGGCAATGGCTGCCTCCAGCCCCTGGCTGTAGCTGAAGGCGCCAACCGGAAACGACGGCGACAGCCATGTCATCAAGCGATACAGGCCAGCGTCAGAAACCGCCGTCATGCTGCGTCTTCTCCGCCGTGGCCCTGGTGCTGATGGTTGTGACCGTGTTCGTGGTCATGGTTGTGGTCATGATCATGGTGATGACTGGAGTGGGCATCGCCATAGGCGCCGCCTTGCGGGGTAAACGGCTCGATCACCAGCTCCGTATGTGCGCCGAGGCCCTTCAGCATGTCCTCAATGACGTGGTCGCGGCGCACCAGGATACGGTCATCCTCGATCTGGGCCTCCAGGTGCCGGTTGCCCACGTGCCAGGCCAGCACCAGCAGGTGGTGCGCATCGCGCGCCCGAACCGCCATCAGCGGTTCAGGCTCTGCCGCCACCAGGATGATCTGGCCGTCTTCGAGTTGCAGGCCGTCACCGTGGGCAAGCTGTACGGCGCGCGGCAGGTCAAGCAGGAACTCCAGCCCGTTGTCGGTGGTCAGGCTGATGCGGCGGCGGTGGCGCTGGTCCTTGGTCAACGTGATCACGGCCAGCGGTTGCGAAACGACCTCGGCGGCGGGAATGTGGGCAATGGCGCGCATTGGCGTTGCTCCTTCGAGGCTCAGTAGAGGAAGTAGCGCTGTGCCATGGGCAGCACCTCTGCCGGTTCACAGGTCAGCAGTTCGCCGTCGGCGCGCACTTCATAGGTTTCGGGGTGGACATCGATCTTCGGCTTCAGGTTGTTGAGCACCATGTCCTTCTTGCCAATATTGCGGGTGTTCTTCACCGGCAGAACGAGGCTTTCAAGGCCATAGCTGTCAGCGATGCCTGCCTCAAGGCTGGCCTGCGAGACGAAGGTCACGCGGCTTTGCGTCAGCGAGCGGCCCAAGCTTGCAAACATCGGCCGGTAGTGCACCGGCTGCGGCGTCGGGATCGAGGCGTTCGGGTCTCCCATGGGGGCGGCCACGATGGAACCGAGCTTGATGACGAGGTCGGGCTTCACGCCGAAGAAGGCCGGCGACCACAGTACCAGGTCGGCCAGCTTGCCCACCTCCACCGAGCCAATGTGCTCGGACACGCCATGCGCGATGGCCGGGTTGATGGTGTACTTGGCGATATAGCGGCGCACCCGGAAATTGTCGTTCTCGCCCTGCTCTTCCACCAGCCGGCCGCGCTGGCGCTTCATCTTGTCCGCCGTCTGCCAGGTGCGGATCAGCACCTCGCCGACGCGGCCCATGGCCTGGCTGTCGGACGCGATGATCGAGAACGCGCCCATGTCGTGCAGGATGTCTTCGGCCGCGATGGTCTCCTTGCGGATGCGGCTTTCGGCAAAGGCAATGTCTTCCGGGATGGAGGCATCGAGATGGTGGCAGACCATCAGCATGTCGAGGTGCTCGTCCACGGTGTTGACCGAGTAGGGCCGCGTCGGGTTGGTCGACGAGGGCAGCACGTTGTCCTCGCCGCACACCTTGATGATGTCGGGCGCGTGGCCGCCGCCTGCCCCTTCGGTGTGGAAGGCGTGGATGGTGCGCCCCTTGATGGCGGCAACCGTGTCCTCGACGAAGCCCGACTCGTTCAGCGTGTCGGTGTGGATCATCACCTGCACGTCCATGTCGTCGGCCACCGACAGGCAGCAGTCGATTGCCGCAGGCGTGGTGCCCCAGTCCTCGTGCAGCTTCATGGCGCACGCACCCGCTTCCACCATCTCCACCAGCGCCTCGGGCAACGAGGCGTTGCCCTTTCCGGAAAAGCCGAGGTTGACGGGAAGCGCTTCCGCCGCCTCCATCATGCGCCGCAAGTGCCAGGCGCCGGGTGTGCAGGTGGTGGCGTTGGTGCCGGTGGAGGGGCCGGTGCCGCCGCCCAGCATGGTGGTCACGCCCGAGTAGAGCGCGTCATCCACCTGCTGCGGGCAGATGAAGTGGATGTGGGCGTCGAAGCCGCCGGCGGTGAGGATCTTGCCCTCTCCGGCTATGGCGTCGGTCGAGGGGCCAACGATGATGTTGACGCCCGGCTGCGTATCCGGATTGCCGGCCTTGCCGATGGCATGAATGCGGCCATCGCGCAGGCCCACGTCGGCCTTGTAGATGCCGGTATGATCGACGATCAGCGCATTGGTGATGACGGTGTCGACCGCGCCATTGGCGCGCGTCACCTGGGACTGGCCCATGCCGTCGCGGATCACCTTGCCGCCGCCGAACTTCACCTCCTCGCCGTAGGTGGTGAAGTCCTTCTCCACCTCGACGAACAGTTCGGTGTCGGCAAGGCGCACCCTGTCGCCGGTGGTCGGCCCGAACATGGCGGCATAGTCGGCGCGGGTAATGCGTGCCGGCATCAGTCCAGCCCTCCCATGACTTTCTGGTTGAAGCCGTAGACCTTGCGCGCGCCCTTGAGGGGCACCAGCGTGACGTCGCGGGTCTGGCCCGGTTCGAAGCGGACTGCCGTTCCCGCGGCGATGTCGAGGCGCATGCCCCTGGCCTTGCCGCGGTCGAAGTCCAGCGCCGGGTTGGTTTCGGCGAAGTGATAGTGCGAGCCCACCTGCACCGGCCGGTCGCCGGTATTGGCGACGCTCAGCGTCACGGTTGGTGCGCCTTCGTTGAGCGTCAGGTCACCGTCAGTCGTGATGATCTCGCCGGGGATCATTGGCCTCGGCCCTTCAACAGCCAGACTGCAAAAGCGGCGACAAGGCCCATCGCGAGCAGCGACCAGGCTAGCTCGGTGCCGTGCGGGTGCAGATGTGGGCCGTCATGGGCAAGGGCCGGCGTTGCGGCGAGGATGGCTGCTGCAGAAAGTGTCAGACGGGTCATCACAAGGTCCTTTCAGCGAATGGGTTCATGAACGGTGACGAGCTTGGTCCCGTCGGGAAACGTGGCCTCGACCTGAACGTCGCCGATCATCTCGGCCACGCCTTCCATCACCTGGTCGCGGCTGATGACCTTCGCCCCATCGGCCATGAGCTGGGCGACGGTGGCGCCATCGCGGGCGCCTTCCACCACGAAGTCGGATATCAGCGCAATTGCCTCGGGGTAGTTGAGCTTCACGCCGCGCTCCAGCCGGCGCCGCGCCACCATGGCCGCAACGGAGATGAGCAGCTTGTCCTTTTCTCTCGGTGTCAGGTTCACGTGTCAGCTTCCTCCGGTTCGATCACATGCGCCATACGCGCGGCAGCGGCGCCTCGCCCAGCGCCTCCAGCAGCGGCAGCAGCACAGCGCGCAGTTCATGACTGTTGGGGGCGAGCAGCCGGGCCAGCATGACATTGCCAAGATTGCTGGCGCCGCCGGGAAGGCCGCTTGCAGCGATCAGTTGCCTAGCCGTCTCGCACTGGCGGGCGACGCCGGCTCCTGCCGCCATCACGCTGGCATAGCAGCGCGCGCCATTGCCGACGCCTGCCCGGTTCAGTTCGGCGGAAAGATCGCCATCAAGCCCCAGCCGGTCGATGAACACGGGTCTGCCATTGATGCTGATGGTCCATTCGTCGGTAAGCCGCGCGCAATGAACGTACTCGCCCATTGCGGGGCGGCCGAGAATGACGGACTCGCAGGCCAGCAGGTTCGCGCCTTCTTCGAGATCGGCAAGCATTCGCCTCGACAGGCTGGCGCCCTCGAAAATGATCGTTTCCTGCGGCAGCCAGCGAGCGCGGGCCCCCTTGGCAACCGTCAGGCGCGAGGTCACCTGGGCGGAGCCCGCCGATGCTCTGTAGATGCGCTCGCAGGCTTGCGTCGTGATGACGGCGTTCGTGCCGGTGGCAAAGTTCGCCCACACGCGAATCTCGTCGCCGCCCGTCAGCCCGCCAGCCGTATTGATCAGCACCGCTTCATGAGCTTCATCGAGTTGGCGTGGCAGGCGCGCCTTCATGCAGCCCTGCTGATAGAAGTCATCCAGCGCGGTGCGGCCGTTCACGCCTTGCTTGAAGCCCAGCCTGATCTCGCCCTGGGACCGTTGCAGGCGCGGCTGGTCAGGGCCGGACCGGGACGCCCGAACCAGTTTCAGCGAAGCCGCCTTGTTGCGGTTGTCAGCGGTGGCGCTCAACGTTTCCCCGTCCGTCTTGTTGTTTGCCGCCAGGGTGCAGGGTTGTATCGCCAGCCAGTGCACGGTTTTGGACTACCGGGGTATTTCAAGCCTCGTGCCAATCCTTAACGACAGCAGAAGAAAGGGTAAAACATTGCAAACGTTATGTATTTCAGCCGGCGAAGACCCGCCGGGTCAAATCGACCCCAGTCATTCAGCCCAATTATTAGGCAAAAAACGGATTTTGCCGAAACTTTAGCCTTGGTTGCAATTCCCCCACGAGGTCTGCGTTCACCTTGAGCATTGATGCCTTGATGAAGCGGCGTTGCTTGATGGTGGTGCTGAACTCTGCGTTGCGGCTGATGTTGCCCCGACATTGCCCCGCGCTGCCTCGCGCAGTGCCGTGACGACCGGCAGTCATGCCATTGCGAGCAGGATGATGCCTGCAGCCACGACTGCAGCCGAGGCGAGGCGCAATTTCCACGGCCGTTCGCCAAACCAGACGATGCCGATCAGCGCGGCCATAACCACACTCGTCTCGCGGATGGCTGACACGCTGCCCAGCGTCGTCAGGCTCTTGGCGTAGATAGCCAGCCCGTAGGCCAGCGACGACAACAACCCGCCGGTCACACCGATGACCCAGCTCTTCACCGGCAGCGCCCGCAGCCGCGACCGGCCCAGCCAGAACAGCGCAACGATGGAGAAACCCTCCAGCAGGAACAGCCAGCCGATATAGCCCAGCGGGCTGCCGGAGGCGCGTACGCCCAAGCCGTCCGCCACCGAGTAGGCAGCGATGGTGAGCCCCGTCAGCAACGCCGCCATGACCGCGCCCGACTGCAGGTCGACACGCCGGCGCCCGAACGCCTGCGCCGCAATGGCCGCCGAGATGATCAGGATGGCCGCCCACGCCAGTGGTGGCAGCACCTCGCCGGCGAACACCCATGCCCCCAGCGCCACCAGCACCGGGGCCACGCCGCGCGCAATCGGATAGACCTGGCTGAAGTCGCCCAACCGGTAGGCCATCAGCAGGAAGCCATAATAGAAGAAGTGGATGAAGGTGGACGCGGCAATGAATCCCCAGGCCTCGCGCGCCGGCGGCGCATAAAGCACCACCAGCACCACGCCCACGAGAATATGGCCGAGATTGACCATGGCGAGCGCCAGCAACCGGTCCGCCGAACCCTTGACGATGGCGTTCCAGGTGGCGTGCAGCAGTGCCGCCGCCAACACCAGCGCGATCACGAACAGCGAGGGTCCGCTCATTCAGATGGGTCCGGGAAGCGCACGCCAACGGTCTGCGACGTCAACCGCGGGTCGCCCGACTTCACCAGCACCGGCTTGCCTTCCAGCGCCTCGAAGCAGCGGTCGAGCGTATCCTGCTCCAGCCGCAGCATGGCTTCATTGGTGAAGAAGGTGAGGTGCGGCGACAGGATGACATTGTCCATGTCATAGAGCTCGCGCAGCGGATGTGCGGCGCGATCAAGCGGCTCCTGCGAAAATACGTCGAGCCCGGCGCCTGCAATCTGCCCGGCTTCAAGCGCCGCCAGCAGGGCTAACTCATCCACCAGCGCGCCGCGTGAGACGTTTATCAGGAACGCCGATGGCTTCATGACGGCAAGCTCGGCCGCGCCAATGATCTGCCGGGTTTCATCGTTCAGCGCCATGTGCAGCGACACGAAGTCCGACCGGCCCAGCAAGTCATGCAGGTCATCACACTTTTCGATACCGTGCGCCTGCATTGTCTGCACATCAACGTAGGGGTCATAGCCCAGCACCCGGGCGCGGAACCCCGCCCCCGCCATGCGCGCCATCGACCGGCCAATGCGTCCCGTTCCGACAAGGCCGACCGTCTTGCCGGCAATGTCCGATGCCCGCCACCGGCTTTCCGGCCAAATCCAAACTTGCCGCTGCATGGCCGCGTGGATCGGCATCAGCCGCTTGGCCAGCGCGATCATCAGCGCAAATGCGCCTTCGGCTACCGTCTCTTCTGCGTATTCAGGTACGTTGACAACGGGGATGCCGCGCGCCTTGGCGGCCGCAATGTCGATAGCGTCGATGCCGACGCCGTACTTGACGATGGCCTTGAGGCGCTCAGCGCCGTTGATGACCTTGGCGGTGATGGGCGTGTAGCACATCAGCAGCAGGTCGGCGTCGCGAACCTGGTGCGCCAGTTCGTCCTCGCTGACGCCGTCCGGCAGCAACACAAGTTTACAGCCGCGATCACGCAACACCCTGTCGATCTCGGGGCATTCAAGCTCGCTGTCGGTCCTGACGACCTTTGGCCCCCGCATGGTGCTAGTGAACCCCGGCGATGGCCGTCTCGACGATGGTCAGCGCCGTGTCGAGATCCTCCCGCGAGATCACCAGCGGCGGCGACAGGGTCAGCGTGCAACCGCCCGATATCTTGAAGCTGAGACCCTTGTCGAGGCACTTGTAGTAGATGCGTTCAGCAAGCTCGGGGGCCGGGGTGCGCGCCGCCTTGTCCGAGACGATCTCGACGCCGAGCATCAGCCCCCTGCCCCGCACCTCGCCGACGATGGGGCTCTTCCGGCCAAAGGCGCGCAGCCGGTCCATGGCCCAGCCGCCCAGATCCGCAGCGCGCTCAACCAGCCCCTCGTCCTCGATGATGTCAAGGGTGGTAAGCGCGACCCGCGCCGTCACCGGATTCTTCTCGTGGGTATAGTGACCGATGGCGAACTCGCCGCAGACGTTCAACTCTTCCCGCGCCACCACCGCGGCAAGCGGCAGGATGCCCCCGCCCAGCGCCTTGCCCAGCACCACGATGTCGGGCACCACCTCGTCGTGCTCGAACGAGAAGAACTTGCCAGTCTTGCCAAGGCCGGTAGGGATTTCGTCGAGGATGAGCAACGCGCCATGCCGGTTGCAGGCCTCGCGCACTTTCTTCCAGAAACCCGGTGGCGGCACCTGCGGGACGGCCCGCATCGGCTCGCCAATGACGGCGGCCACGTCGCCCTCGCGCTCCAGCACGTACTCGACCATGTTGGCGCAGGCCAGTCCGCAAGTGTCTGGTCCGGGGTGGCCATAGGGGCACCGGTAGCAGGCAAACGGCGCCACGTGCTCCGCGCCCGGCGTCAGCGGTCCGGCTATGTGCGAGCGAAACGTCGCCTCGCCGCCTACCGACGACGCGCCGAAGCCAGCCCCGTGAAAGGCATCCCAGAACGACAAGGTCTTGAACCGGCCGGTGGCGGCGCGGGCGATCTTGAGCGCCACCTCGACTGCGTCAGACCCGCCGGTGGTGAACAAGACGCGGTTCAGGTCTGCCGGCGCCAACTTGCCCAGCCGTTCGGCCAGTTCCACCGAAACCTCGTTGGTGAAACGGCGCGGCGAGAAGCTCAGATCGTCAAGCTGCTGCTTGATGGCGGCGACGAGGCGCGGGTGGGCATAGCCGATGTGGTGCACCGAGTTGCCGTGGAAGTCCATGTAGCGGCGGCCATCGAGATCCTCGATCCAGATGCCTTCGGCCTTCGCGATGGTGTTGACGCACGGGCTCGACAGCGACTGGTGCATGAAGGCATCGGCGTCGCGCTTCAGCAGCGGGGCGGAACGATCACCGGTGTTGCGAGCAATCCAGTCCGCCCGCGCCGACGAGGTGTTGGACTCGCCCTCGGTGTGCTGTACTGGCTTGTTCGCCCTCAAGCCTTTCATGTCAGCGCGGCCAGGGCAGCGAGTAGGTCTTCACGTTGGTGAAGAACTTCATGGCCTCGAGCACGCCTTCCTTGACGCCGTTGCCTGAGTCCTTGATGCCGCCGAAGGGGGACATCTCGATGCGGTAGCCGGGCTGTTCCCAGATGTTGACGGTGCCCACTTCAAGCCCTTCGATGAAGGCGTGCATGCGGCGGAAGTCGTTGGTGCACACGCCCGACGACAGGCCGAACGGGGTGGAGTTGGAGATCGCCATCACCTCGGCGTCGTTGTCCGGCACGCGGACGATGGGCACGATCGGCCCGAAGGTTTCTTCGTACACCAGCTCGCTATCATGCGGCACGTGATCGACGGTGATCGGCGGCAGCAGCGCGCCCTTGCGGCCCGGATCGTAGAGCACTTTCGCACCCTGCTTCTCGGCTTCGTAGACGCGGCGCTCGAAGGTTTCCGCCGCCTTTGAGTGGATGACGCAGCCAAGCTGGGTGTCCGGGTCCATCGGGTCACCGAAGCGGATCTTCTTCGCCTTCTCCAGCACCAGCGGCACGAACCGGTCAGCAACGGACTCCTGCACCAGGATGCGCTTGATGGCGGTGCAGCGCTGGCCCGAGTTGCCGGTGGCGCCGGCCACGGCAATGGTTGCCGCCTTCTCCAGGTCAGCATCGTCGAGGTCGTTGAGGATGATCAGCGGATCGTTGCCGCCAAGCTCCAGCGCGGTGCGCTTGTAACCGGCCTTCTCCGCGATCATCTTGCCCACCGGCACGCCGCCGGTGAAGGTGATGATGTCGATGTGCTCATTGGTGATCATCTCGTCGCCGATGTCCTTCGGCCAGCCGGTGACGATCTGGAACATCTCGGGCGGCAGGCCTGCCTCGTACAGGATGTCGGCCAGCGTGATGGCGGTCAGCGGGGTGAGCTCGGTCGGCTTGCACACCATGCAGTTGTTGGTGGCGATGGCCGGGGCAATCTTGTGGGCCACCATGTTGAGCGGGTGATTGAACGGGGTGATCGCCGAGATCGCCTTCACCGGCTCGCGCTTGGTGTAGATCTTGCGGTCCTTGCCTTGCGGGGTCAGGTCGCAGGAGAAGATCTGCCCGTCATCGAGAATGGCCAGCTGGCCCGCCAGCGTGAACACGTCATAGGACCGGCCGGTCTCGTACAGCGAATGCTGCTTGCAGATGCCCAGCTCCAGCGTCAGCCAGTGGGCAATCTCCTCGCGCCGCTCGCGAATGAGTTCAGCCGCCCGGAACAGGATCTGCTGGCGCTCGTAGCGGGTCAGCTTCGGCTGGTAGTTCGCCGCGATCTCGAAGGCGCGCGCCGCGTGTTCCGCCGTGCCGGCCGGCACCGTGCCGATCACCTGGTCGGTATAGGGGTAAAGCACCTCGACCACGTCCCTGGTGGTCACCTTCTCGCCGCCAATGCGCATGGCCTCGTGGCGGACAGTGTGTTTCTGCATCACGTTCATGGGGTTCGGTCCTCAGGCCTTGACGGTCATTGCGGCAGCCTTGGCCGCATAGAAGAAAGCATCGAAATTGCGAAGCACGGGCGCATCGGGCAGGTCGGGCATCACCCGGTTGACGATGAACGGGACTTCCTGCTCGGTCAGCCCGCCGTGCGAGCGCAGCGGTTCGTTGAGCGCGGCGAGGTCGTGACGGTGGGCGCTCGTGCCGATGGTCATGTTCTCGCCCGAGACAAGCACGATGTCGCCGATGCGGTCGGCCGGCAGCTCGTAGCGTTTGCAGGCTTCCGCCTTGTCGATGGCCACGATGATCTCCGGCAGCGCCTCCAGCCGCTTCAGAATGGCGGCTACGTCGGTGCCCTTGGGCAGGTAGGCGGTGGCGAAAGAGCCCAGCGCGCCGTGATGCACCACGTACGGGTCGGTGATCGGCAGGATGACGCGGGCGGCGTCCTTGCCCAGCCAGTCGTCCAGCAGGTCCTGCACGTAGATCACCGCTGGCGAACCGTCGGCCAGGTGCTTCGGCTTCATGCCATGATCGGCGGTCACCACGATGGCCGCCCCCATCGCATCAAGCTGCGTCAGGTACTTGTCGAACATGGCGTAGAAGGCCTTGGCCTCGGCATCTTCGGGCGCGTACTTGTGCTGCACGTAATCGGTGGTGGTCAGGTACATCACGTCCGGCTGGAACTCCTTCAGCAGCTTCACCCCGGCGGCGAACACGAACTCCGACAGCTCCGCCGAATAGACTTCCGGCACCGGACGGCCCAGCCAGGCGGATGCATTGTCGATGCCGTTGGCGGCCTTCGTCGTGGTGTCGGAGCGTTCCGACGAGAAGCAGATCGCCCGGCCTTCGTCGAACTTCAGCCCATGGCCCAGCAGCGCCCGCAGCTTGTCCTTCGCCGTCACGATGGCGACCTTCTTGCCGGCATTGTAGTAGCCGGAGAAGATGGTCGGGGCGCGCAGGAACTTCGGATCGTTCATCATCACCTCTTCGCCGGTGTCCGGGTCATAGAGGTAGTTGCCGCAAATGCCGTGCACCGACGGCGGACGGCCCGTTGCAATCGACATATTGTTCGGGTTGGTGAAGCTCGGGATCACCGAGTGCGCCAGCCGGGCGGTTCCGGTCTTGCGGATGCGCTCAAGCGTCGGCATCAGCCCATCGGCAATGGCGGCATCGAGGTAGGCGGGCTCGCATCCGTCGAGACAAATCGCGATGGCGCACACCTTCGGGTCGGCATAGTGACGGCCGTTCACCGTCACGCTTACAGGGGTCATGTCGTTCATGGGCAATCAGCTTTCTGTTGTTGCGGTTCAGGCAGCGAGGTTCTCGCGCTCGTTCAGGGCGGCTTGCGGCGGGGCGGCGCTGGCCACGCCCATCTCTTGCAGGCACGCGCGCGCTGCGTCAACGACGCGTGCCATGACGTGGTGATCCATGCGGCCGATGCAGCCTACGCGGAAGCTGTCCACCACCGTCAGCTTGCCGGGATAGATGATGAAGCCGCGTGACTTCATCAGGTCATAGAACCGGTTGAACTCGAAGTTCGGATCAGCCGGGTTGAAGAACGTCACGATGATCGGCGACAGCCAACGGTCGCGCAGCAGTGTTTCAAAGCCCAGCGCGCGCATGCCCTCCACCAGCACATCGCGGTTGCGGACATAGCGTTCGCCACGGCCCGTCACGCCGCCTTCGGCCTTGTGGAGCCGGAGCGCCTCGATAAAGGCGGCCACGACGTGGGTGGGCGGGGTGAAGCGCCACTGGCCGGTCTTTTCCATGTAGGCCCACTGGTCATGCAGGTCGAGGCTGAGCGAATGGGCGTTGCCCTTCGATGCTTCCAGTTCGCTCCTGCGCACCAGGATGAAGCCGAAGCCGGGAACGCCCTCGATGCACTTGTTGGCCGATGACACGATGGCCTCGAAGCGCACCTTCGCCGGGTCGATGTCCACCGCGCCGAACGCGCTCATCGAGTTGATCAGCAACTTGCGCCCGGCGGCATAGGTGGCGCGGGAGATTTCCTCCACCGGGTTGAGGATGCCCGACGACGTTTCGCAGTGGACCACCATGACATGGGTGATTGCCAGGTCGGCTTCTAGTGCCGCCGTGATCTCGTCTGCACGTGGCGGCAGGTAATCGCCCTTGTCGATGTCGGTGTGGGCGCGGCCGATATAGTCGAGCGTTTTCGCGATGCGCTGGCCATAGGCGCCGTTCATCAGCACCAGCGCCTTGCCGTCGCGCGGGATCAGCGACCCGAGCATGGCCTCCACCACGAATGTGCCGCTGCCCTGCATCGGCACGCACTCGTACTCCTTGCCTGCCTGCCCCAGCATGGCCAGCAGTTCGGCCCGTAGCGCGGCAGTCATGGCGCGGAAGTCCCCATCCCAGGAGCCCCAGTCGCGCAGCATCTTCTCCTTTACGGAATACGCGGTGGTGAGTGGCCCGGGCGTCAGCAGGTAGGGCTCGCCCAGACGCGGCGCCTCAAGCGGTTGCCCGGCAGAAAAATCAGGTTTGACGGTCATTGGAGAATCCCTTGAATGCCATGTTGAATGACCATGAATTGCGCGAATTTAGGCAGTCGCTTATCATTTGAAAAATCGATAATGATGATCCAACAATAAGTTTTCCTGACAATCTTACGACGCTTTCTCCAGCCGGCTCTCGCGCAGCATGCCGTGCTTCTTCAGCGCTGGGTAGGCGAAGTAGACCAGCCGGGAATTGATGTCCTTTAGCGCGCGGAGCACATCCAGGTGAATGTTGCTGGTGGCGATGCTCTGGGCGGACGACTGCGCCAGCCGCGCCAGGTGGCGGTCATGGCTTTCCTGTTCCATGCGCCGGATGTGCTCCTTCTCCTTCACCAGTTGTGCGGCGGAGTTGAGATCGTCAGCCACCAGAACGTTCAGCGCCAACTGCATGTTGGCCAGCACCCGGGCGTGGATCGCCGTAAGCTCGTGCCAGCCTTCCTGCGAGAACGACAGCTGCCGGTCACGGGTCTGGGCAGCCAGGCGCATCAGGTCCTTGGTGATGATGTCGCCGATGCGCTCAAGGCCAATGGCGACACTGGCCAGTTCCATCGACCGGCCCGCCTGCTCCTTGTTCAGCGTGCCCTGGTTCAATTCGGCGAGGTACAGCTTGATGCCGGTCTGCGCGGCATCGACTTCCTGTTCCATCTCCGCGATCCGCTCTGCCGGCACCTCTCCTTCGGAAACGAAGTAGGTCATCACCGGGGTCAGCATGGCCTCCACCTGCTCGCCCATGTGAAGCAGTTCGCGCGTGGCACTGGCGAGCGCGAGCGCAGGAGACGCGAGTACGCTGCGGTCAAGCGCAGGAACGCGGCGTGACAATGATGCGGGCGCTACCTCGTCGGGCAGCAACCGCTTGGTGAGGGACGCCAGCGGCACCACCAGCGGCAACCAGATGACGACGAGTGCAGCATTGAACAGCAGGTGGAATATCACCAGTTGCCGCGCCGGCGTTGCGCCCGGCAGCTCCCACAGCATGCCGAACTTCAGCACCATCGAAAGCGCGGCCAGGGAGCCGGCGAGGCGGATCACCAGGTTGCCCAGCGCCACGCGGCGCGCCTTCACGTGCAGGTTACGGGTCAGCCACAGCCCAATCAGCCCGCCGCCCGCATTGGCGCCGAGGACCAGCGGCAGGCCGGCTTCGAGGGGCAGCACGCCCTGCGCGCAGAACGTGGCGAACATCAGCACCGCCGCCACGCTGGAATGGAAGGCGAAGGTGATGACGGCGCCGCAGATGAAGGCGGTCAACGGGTCCGTCGCCAGATAGTCGACAACCGCCATCATGGCCTTGCTGTCGCGCAGCGGCCCGGTTGCCTCGCCGATCATGCGCAGCGAGATCAGGATGAAGGCAATGCCCAGCAGGATCCGGCCAACCTGCCGGGCGGTGCGTGCCTCGAACTTCAGGAACAGCACGCCTCCGGCCACCAGCAAAACCGGAACGAGCCAGGACAGGTCCAGTGAGAGGAACTTGACGGCAAGCGCGGTGCCCAGGTCGGCGCCCAGCACCATGGCCAGAGAACCGGTAACGCCCATGACCCCCGCCGCGGTAAACCCCGACACCAGCAGTACAACGGCGGTCGAGCTTTGCAGCATGGCAGCCGACATGGTGCCCGCCAGCACGTTGAGGATCGTGCTGCGCCGGGTCAGCATGAACACATTGCGCAGGTTTGCCCCCAGCGCCCGTTCCACGCCGGTGCGCACCATCCGCGTCGAGTACAGCAGCAACAGCACTGCCCCGGCCAGATTGAGCAGAAAGACGGTCAGTTCCATGATGGTCTCAACGCATGCAGCCGGCGCCGCAGCGCCCGTTGGCAGCCAAGCCTGTTCGTATCGAGTCTCGACATTTGCCAAGCATAGATCAAAACGATAGTTTTTATCCAATCATCAGGATGATCGATCAATCAGAGGGGCTGATTCTTGCGTTTCGTACAACTCAGGGCCTTTCATCACGTGGCCATTCACGGCGGTTTTTCGCGGGCAGCCGAGGCCCTGGGCCTCACCCAGCCCGCCATTTCGGACCAGGTGCGCAAGCTGGAGGCCGAATACGATATCCGGCTTTTCGACCGGCAGAAGAAGCAGATACGCCTGACCCAGGCCGGGCGCGATCTGCTGGAGATCACCAACCGGTTGTTCGAGATTGAAGCGCGGGCGCTGGAGTTCCTGTCCGAAGCGCAGACACTGCGCACCGGAAAGCTCAACATCGTGGCGGACTCTGCCCACCACATCCTCCATCTGCTGACGCTGTTCAGGCGCACCCACCCCGGCATTTCGGTGTCGGTGCGCAGCGGAAACACCGCCACCGTGCTCGAACGCCTGGCCAGCTACGAGGCGGACATCGGCGTCATCGGCGAGGTGCCGGATGGCCGTGAGTTTGAAGTGGTCCGGCTCGACAGTTCACCGCTGATTGCCTTTGTGACGGCGTCCAACCCGTTGGCGAGGAAAACCTCGGTCACCTTGAAGCAGGTTTGTGAACAGCCTGTAGTCCTGCGGGAAAGCGGTTCCCACACCCGGGCGCTGCTTGAGGAGGAACTGGCGCGGCGCAAGATCAGCATCAACACCAGCATCGAGGCCGAAGGGCGCGAGGCCGTCCAGGAAATCGTCGCAGCCGGGGGCGGCGTAGGGTTCGTGTCGAGGGCAGAGTTCGGCAATGACGACCGGCTGGTCGCGCTTGAACTGCAAGACACCGAGTTGACGATGCACGAGGCGATCATCTGCCTGCGCGAACGCCGTCACAGCAAGGTCATCCGGTCCTTCATGGCGATCGCCCGCGGCAACGCCAGACCTGAGTCAACCTAGCGCGACCGCCAGCCTTGCGTGCGGGTCAGCACGTAGCGGGACAGACCCGCGTGCAGCAGTCGCGCCGCGACATTGGTGTAGAAAATCATCATGCCCATGGCGGCGGCGGGCGCGATGTCGCCAGCATCGTCCATGTTCAGCACCGCCACCGAAGCCAGGGCGGTGCTGGTGGAATACAGGAACACCACCGCCGATACGGTGGTCATGGCGTTGACGAACATGTAGATGGCGATGTCGAGGATGGCCGGCAGGCACACCGGCACCGTCACCCGGCCGAACAGCCGCCAGAACGGCTGCTTGAGCGAGGCCGCAACGGACTCGAATTCGCCATCGATCTGTTTCAGGGCCGTGATCGCCGTCAGGTGCGACACCGTATAGAAGTGGGTGATGGTGCTGATCACCAGGATGGCCATGGTGCCATAGATGAAGTGCAGCGGGTTGTCCGGGTCATTGAAAAAGAAGATGTACGCAAGCCCCAGCACCATGCCGGGAATGGCCATCGGCAGCATGGCGAGAAACTGGAACAGTGACCGGCCTGCCTGGAAGCCTCGCGACTTCTCCACCATGTAGGCGCCGGTGAAGATGATCGCGGTGCCTATGAAGGCGGTCAGCAGCGCCATTTCGATGGAGTTGCGATAGGCTTCCCAGCCGCCGCCATCCATGCGGTCGAAATCGTAGTTTTTCAGGCTGAATGACAGATCGTAAGGCCAGAACTTCACCAGGGCCGCAAACTGGCAGACGCCCAGCATGGTGATGATGAACAGCGCCACCAGCGAGCAGTAGCCAAGGCAGAGCCAGTCGAACCGGGCCGATGGCCGGGGCTGGTAGACCACCGAGCGCGCCGACAGCAGCGCCACCTGCTTCTTCTGAACCTGGCGATCGACAATGTAGGCGATCAGTGCGGGCATCAGCAGGACGACAGACACTACCGCCCCCATCTGAAAGTTCTGCTGACCGATCACCTGCTTGTAGATGTCCACCGCCAGCATGTTGTACTGGCCGCCGATGACCTTGGGCAGGCCGAAGTCGGTGATCACAAGGTTGAACACCACGAAGGCGGCCGAGATCAGGCCATAGCGCGCGCCGGGAATGGTGACGGTCCAGAAGGTGCGCCACTTGCTGGCGCGCAAGGCCGTGGCTGCCTCGTACAGCCGGGCGTCGGAGATCGACAGTGCGATCAGGATGATGATCATCGCGTGGGGGAAGGTGAAGAACACCGATCCGATGACAATGCCGATGGGACCGTAGATCGACTTGCCCATCAGGAGTTCCTTAAGGAAACCCTGATTGCCAAACAGATAGACCAGCGCAATGCCCGGCAGCAGCGAAGGCACCAGGATGGGCGCCATGGCGATGACCCTGAAAGCACCCTTCAATGGCATGCAACTGCGGCACAGGGCGTAGGCGAAACCGAAGGCCAGCGTCACCGTGATGACGGTCGAGATGGCGGCGATCAGCAACGAATTCTGGATCGACTGGAACAGGGCGGGCGTCGAGAAATAGGTGGCGAAGTTGGCAAGGCCATAGTCCTGCACCGGCCGGATCACCACGCGCCGGAAGGTGTCGGAATCGAATACCTGCGGTTCCGGCCCGGTAAAGCGTTCCGAGCCGACCACATAGACTGCGCCGGGACCATCAGGAATGAGCCGGTACTTGACCGGCGAACGGAAACTGTAGTCGGGAAAGAACTGGGTCAGGTCGAGACGGCCGTCGGAACTGGTGGCAAGGTCGTCAGCCGACAGCTTGCCCAGCCTCGCGTTGAGCTCGTCCAGGCGCAGGGGACCGGTATTGAAGTTGCCCGCCTCGTCGCTGACCTGGACCTGGAACTGGGCAAGATCGAAGCGGCTGGTTTCGAATGCCTTTGACAACATGGCATAGAGCGGCAAGGCCAGCGCCACGATCAGGTAGATGCCGATGGCGATCATGTAACCGCGCATCACCCAGTCGTCACGCGACATCTTCGCCTTGAGCGCCGGACCGGTGGGAAGCGGCTGTGCCTGTGCGCTCATGCTCATGTTCTAGGCCCCGGCATGGTCAGGAAACGCGCGCAGCCGGTCGGCCGGCAATTCGACCAGCATGTCCTTGCCCGCCTGCAGGGAAAGCCGCCGGACTGCGTTGATCGAGAACTGGGCCGTCAGCTCGACGTCTCCCAGCGCGCCGCCGGTGAGCGTCGAGCGCCAGAACGAGCCGAGAAACTCCATGTCGCCGATGGTGACGGGCACGCTGTTGCCAGTTGGCGCAGCCTTGCCGCCGGCCGGCTTTTCATGAGGTATCACGTCTTCCGGCCTGAGCGCGATGATTGCCCTTGCGCCTTTTTCCAGTCCGTGCTCGCGGCATTTCAGGGTCAGCTTGCCAAGCTTGCAGGTATCCTTGCCGGCGGCCTCTCCCGGCAGCTTGTTCATTTCGCCGATGAAGTCGGCAACGAACAGCGTGTCCGGCTCGCGGTAGACCTCGGTCGGTTCACCCACCTGCTCGATGACACCGTGGTTCATCACCACGATGCGATCGGCCATGGCGAGGGCCTCTTCCTGGTCGTGGGTCACCATGATGGTGGTCACGCCCAGCTTGCGCTGCAGGTCCTTTACCTCGTGGCGCAGGTGCACCCGGACCTTGGCATCGAGCGCCGACAGCGGCTCGTCCAGCAGCAGCAATCCGGGCGACATGGCGATGGCGCGGGCCAGCGCCACGCGTTGCTGCTGTCCGCCAGACAACTGGGCAGGATATTTCTTCGCCTGTTCCGGCAGGCCTATCAGGTCAAGCAGTTCGCGCACGCGGGCGTTGATCGCGTCGCGCGCCATGCCAATGTTCTCGAGGCCGAAGGCGATGTTTTTCTCAACTGTGAGGTTGGGGAACAGGGCGTATGACTGGAACACGATGCCGAAGTCGCGCTCCGATGCGGGCAGCACCGAAATGTCGTGACCATCCTGGCGTATGCTGCCCGACGTCTGCAGGTCCAGTCCGGCGATGGCCCGCAGCAAGGTGGTCTTGCCGCAGCCTGATGGTCCGAGAAAGCACACGAACTCGCCACGGCCAATGTCCAGGGATATATCCTTCAGCGCATAGAAATCCCCAAACGCCTTGTAGAGATTCCGCACACTCAGATAACCGCCGCCGTCTGCCGGATTGCCCATGCCACCCCTCTTGCCAGTTAATCACAGCCGCCAAGCTCAAGACTGGCGGCGGTCAGATGTGAAAACGGGTGCCGTGCAGTATGCCGGCACCCGCATTCGTGCGAATGGCCTCAGCCTTTCGGTTCAGACTTAGAGTCGTAACGCTTCTGCCACTCGTCGAGAATGGCCTTGCGGTTGTTGGCTGCATATTCGAAGTCGTTGTCGATCATCTTGTCCAGCAGGTTGGCCGGGAAGTGCTCAACGGGCTTGGCAACGCCGGGCATGGCGACCACGGCGTAACCCTCGTTGTACATCTCGTTGGCCTTCTTGGTGATCGACCAGTCAACCAGCGTCTTGGCAGCTTCCAGGTTGTCGGTGCCGGCCACGATTGCAGTGGCTTCCATGTCCCAGCCCACGCCCTCTTCCGGCACGATGATGTCGATGGGCGCACCAGCAGCCTTCTCCTTGGCGCCGCGGAAGGCGAACGACACGCCGACGACGGTTTCACCTGCGCCGGCCATCTTGCACGGCTTGGAGCCGGAGTGGGTATAGGCCGCGATGTTCTCATGCAGCGCGTCCATGTACTTCCAGCCTTCTTCCTCGCCAAACATCTGCAGCCAGCTCGACACGTCGAGGAAGCCGGTACCTGAGGAGTTCGGGTTCGGCATCACTACGTGGCCCTTGTATTCGGGCTTGGTGAGGTCCTTCCAGGAGGTGGGCGCCGGAATGTTCAGCTTGGCAGCTTCAACGGTGTTGAAGCAGATAGAGGCCACCCAGGCGTCCATGCCGACCCAGGCTGGCGGATTCGACTTGTCGACGAACTTCGGGTCGAGCAGTTCGACGCCCTTGGGCGCATACGGCTCGAGCATGCCTTCGGTCTTCAGCAACAGCAGCGAGGTTGCCGCCAGGCCCCAGATCACATCGGCCTGCGGGTTGTTCTTCTCGGCCAGCAGCTTGGCCGTCACCACCCCGGTGGAATCGCGAACCCAGTTGATGGTGATGTCCGGGTGATCGGCGTTGAACGCCTCGGCGTACTTCTTGAGATCTTCTGCCTCGATGGCGGTGTAGACGGTCAGCTCCGCGGACATTGCGGTGCCGATGGAAATAATACCGGCTGCTACACCGGCCAACAAACTCCCTACAAGCTTCTTCATTTTCGACGTCTCCCTTTGCCTGCACACGGTTTTCAAGGCTCTCGCCGCGACTGTACATGGTTTGTGAACGGCGTAGTTCCTGCGGACCGGATACATCGTTGCTTTGTGTGACAGATAGATGAAATCGATAATTCCGATGAATGACAAGGCCCAGCTTATGTTTTGCGGTCCGGAGGGCTCTTTTTGCCCTGAATGTGTGCATCTGCCTCGGCAGTGTGCTGCTGTTGGCGAAGTGTGCTACATGCAGATCTCTCTAACAGGAGACAGAACCGTTGAATTCCGATTACGCCATCATCGGGGGAGGAGTCGTCGGGCTGTCCATAGCCTGGGGCCTGCTGAACCGTGGCCTGACGGTCACGGTGATCGATGGCGAGGACGGCAGCTTCCGCGCCAGCCGCGGCAATTTCGGGCTGGTATGGGTTCAAGGCAAGGGCATGGAACAACCGCGCTATGCCCGCTGGTCGCAAGCCTCAGCCGCCGCATGGCGCGAATTTGCCGACGAGCTTGCCGGCAATACCGGCCATGACATTTGCCTTGAGCTGCGCGGCGGTTACGACCTGCACTTCTCCGAAGAGACGCTGGCCGAAACGGTCGCGAGCTACGAACGGCTCAAGGCGCAGCTGGATGGCGATTATCCCTACGAGGTGCTGGGGCACAATGCGCTGCGCAAGGAAGAGCCGGAAATCGGGCCGAAGGTCGTTGGCGCCATCCTGCATCACCAGGACGGTCACGCCAATCCGCTGAAGCTGCTCAAGGCGCTTGCCGACGATGTGCGCCGGCTGGGCGGGCGGGTGCTCAACGGCAAGCGGGTAACGTCGGTGACACGGGACAGCAGTTTCCGGATCACCTGCAGCGATGGTACCGTGACAGAGGCGGCAAAGACCGTACTCGCCGCCGGTCTCGGCGCGGCGAAGCTGGGGCCGCAGATGGGGTTCAAGGCGCCGGTGCGCCCGCAGCGCGGCCAGGTGCTGATTACCGAGAAGATGCCGAAGATCATCAACCGCCCGTCGCCGATCGCCCGGCAGGTGAACGAAGGTGGCATCCAGATCGGCGCCACCAACGAGGAAGTCGGCCACGACGACGGCGTCACCGCGCAGGCGCTGGCCGGGCTGGCCGCGGACGCGGTCGCCGCCTACCCGATCCTTGGCCGGGCGCAGCTGGTGCGCAGCTGGGGCGCGCTTCGCGTCCTGTCGCCGGACGGACTGCCGATCTACCAGCAGAGCCGCGATATGCCCGGCGCCTACCTGGTAACCTGCCACAGCGGCATCACGCTGGCGGCGGCGCACGCCCGCCTCCTGCCGGACTGGCTGGAAGGCGCCGCCAATGCCCCCGACCTTGAGGTGTTCAGTGAAGACCGCTTCCCCCTTTCATGAGGTTGGCCCCGCCGCCGGCCGGGCGACCATCGTTTGGCAGGGCGAGCCCTTGACCATTGCCGCCGGCAACCTTGCGGCAGGCCTGCTGGCGGCGGGCGTCATGCCGTTCCGCCACACGCCCGTGTCGGCTGCGCCACGCGGGCCGTTCTGCATGATGGGCGCCTGCTTCGATTGCCTGGTCGACATCGATGGCGTGACGCGGCAGGCCTGCATGGTCGAGGCGTCGCATGGCCTCGAGGTGCGGATGGCAAGGGAGGTCCGGGCTGATGCAGACAGCTGACCTCGTGATCATCGGCGCCGGGCCTGCCGGCATGGCAGCGGCGGCAACGGCAGCCGGTTGCGGCCTGTCTGTCATGGTGCTGGATGAGCAGGCAGCGCCGGGCGGGCAGATCTATCGCGACGTGGAACGGGTGGCGCCATTGCGCGGCTCCATTCTGGGACAGGATTATGCCGATGGCCTCGCGCTGGTTCAGGACCTCGGCGAGGCGGGCGTCACGCATCTGGGCGGCGCCGTCGTCTGGGCCATCGAGGACGGCGGGCGGGTCTGCTACATGCGCAACGGCGAGGCGGCCACCATTGAAGCCCGCCGCATCCTGCTGGCGACCGGTGCGCTTGAGCGGCCAATGCCGGTGCCCGGGTGGACGTTGCCCGGCGTGATGACGGCGGGTGCGGCGCAGATCCTGATGAAGCAGTCGGGCCTTGTCCCGGCAAGCGCCGTGCTGGCGGGAAGCGGCCCCCTGCTCTACCTGCTGGCCGCCCAGATGGTGCGGGCCGGTACGCCGCCAAAGGCGCTGGTCGAGACGCAATCGCTCAAGGACATGATCACCGGAATACCGCATCTGACAGGTGCACTGCGGGGCTGGCGCTATCTGGCCAAGGGACTCGGCCTGCTGGGCGAATTGCGCAAGGCAGACGTGCCCCGACATACCGGGGCCAGCGCCCTCGCGGTCGACGGCGAGACCTGCGCAACGGCCATCCGCTTCGAGGCGGGCGGCAGGCAGCACCGGATCGACTGCGAGACCGTGCTGCTGCATCACGGCGTAGTACCGAACACGCAAGCCAGCCGGTCCATAGGCGCGGCCCACCGCTGGAACGGCAAGCAACAATGCTTTGAGCCGGTTGTCGATGACTGGGGCCGCAGCAGCGTGGACAGCGTGTTCGTGGCCGGTGACGGCGCCGGCATTGGGGGCGCAAACGCGGCGGAGCTGGCTGGCCGGCTTGCCGCGCTCGCCATCGCCTGCGACCTTGGCAAGCTGACCGCGCCCGGCCGCGATGCCCAGTCCGCGCCTCTTCGCCGGGCGCTGGCGGCCGAACTTGCGGCGCGGCCGTTCATCGATCTCGCCTACCCGCCTTATGCGCGCTCGCTGCTGCCGGAGGACGGCACCATCGTCTGCCGCTGCGAAGAGGTGACGGCAGGCGACATCCGCAACTACGCACGGCTCGGCTGCCTCGGCCCCAACCAGGCCAAGGCCTTCGGCCGCGCCGGCATGGGACCGTGCCAGGGGCGGTATTGCGGCCTCACCGTGACCAGCATCCTGGCCGACGCCAACGCGGCGACACCAGAACAGACGGGCTATTTCCGCATCCGCCCCCCGATCAAGCCGGTGACGCTTGGCGAGCTTGCGGCCCTGAATGTGGCCCCGCGTGGCGACAATCGTACTGAATCTCATTAGTTTTCGGAAAAGTTACCCACCCGGTTCATCAGCCTTTTGGATGTTGCGCAGACAGATCGCGGCCGCGTGAGCGGTTGTGAATAGAAACGGCTTGTTCTTTTAGACGAACGGTTCTATAAACAGGTCCATCAGTTCGTTTCAACGAACAACCGATGGGCCTGAGACATGCGTTACTATCCCGTCTTTCTTGACCTTGAAGGCCGCACCGTCGTCATCGTTGGCCGCGGCGCAGAAGCCGCCCAGAAGCTGCGGCTGATGGCCAAAACCCCGGCCCGCGCGGTTGTCATAGCCCCCTTCGCCGAGGAAGAATTGTGCAGCGAACTCGATGCCACGGGCGCCGTCTGGCTGGCCCGCGAGTTTCACGCCGACGACCTTCACGGGGCGGCACTGGTATTTGCGTGCGGGCTTGACGAGGCTGCCGAAAAAAGCGGTGGTCGAGGCGGCAAAGTCGCCGAATATCCCGGTAAACGTGGTGGACGTGCCAGAGAAGTGCGCCTTCATCACCCCCGCCATCGTCGAGCGTGGCGCGCTGACAGTCGCCATCGGCACCGAGGGAGCGGCCCCGGTTCTCGGCCAGGGCTTGAAGGCGCGCATCGAGGCCATGCTGCCCTCTTCCCTTGGCAGCCTGATCGCCAAGGGCAAGGCGCTGCGTCCGCGCGTGGCGGCGGCGCTGGAACCAGGTGCAGCACGCCGCAACTTCTGGCACGAGTTCTATTTTGGCGCCATTGCCGACGCCCACGAGCGCGGCAGCAAGGCGGCGTTCAAGCAGCAGATCGACGCCGTTCTTCATGACGAACAACACGTTCGCAAAGGTTCCGTGGCGCTTGTTGGCGCGGGTCCCGGCGACCCGGACCTGCTGACGCTGAAGGCGCAACGGGCGCTGCGCGAGGCCGACGTCATCGTGTTCGACCGGCTGGTGGGCGAGCGCGTTCTCGACCAGGCGCGGCGCGATGCCGAGCGCATCGACGTGGGCAAGGCACCCGGCGGCAAGGCGGTCAAGCAGGGCCGCATCAACGAGATCCTCATCGAGCAGGCGAAACTGGGCAAGCGGGTGGTGCGGCTGAAGGGCGGCGATCCGTACGTGTTCGGGCGCGGTGGCGAAGAACAGGAAGCTTTGCTGGCCGAAGGCATCCCGGTCGAGGTGGTGCCGGGCGTGACGGCGGCTCATGCGTGTGCTGCCAGTGTGCGCCTGCCGCTGACCATGCGCGGTGAAACCCGCGCCTTCACCGTGCTGACCGGCACCGCCGGCGGCGGCGCGGCCGAGCACGACTGGCGTGCCCTGGCGCAGCAGGGCCAGGCCTTCGCCGTCTACATGGGCGTGCGTCAGGCAGGGCACATCCAGGTCAGGCTGCTCGAAGCGGGCATCGACCCTGAAACACCGGTGGTGCTGGTCGAGAAGGGCACGCTGCCGGAAGAGCGCCATGCGGTGGGCACCATCGCCACGCTGACCCGGACGCTGGCTCTCGCCGGCATCAAGGGTCCGGCCATCATCTATGTGGGCCTCAACCCGGCCCGGTCCGACGTGCTGGCGCCACTGCTGGCCGCCCCCAACGCTGCCGCCCGGAGGATCGCCTGATGAGCGCACAAGCAAGAAAGCTGGCCAAGAACGGCCTCTACGTGGTCACGGCAAACGAGCTGCTGTCCGGCGATGTGGTGTTCCGCAACGCCAATGGCGGCTGGTCGCCCGGCATCGACGCGGCATCCGTGCTGGACAGCCAGGACAAGGGATTCGTGGCGCTGGCTGAAGCCCGCGAGGACGAGGCAGCCAACATCGTCATCGCCGCAGCGCTGATCGAGGTGAGCGTTGAACAAGGCGCCATCCGGCCCGTGCACATCCGCGAACGCATCCGCGCTCTGGGTCCGACAGTTCGGGCAGACCTGGCGCGCACGGCAAAAGGCTTTTCGATTCAGGCAATCGAGGAACGGTCATGAACATTCATGTCAACGATACGGCGGCAGCCGAGCCCAACATGTACCGCTATGACGAGTTCGACCGGGCGTTCGTCAATGCACGGGTCGAGCAGTTCCGCCGCCAGGTGGCGCGCCGGCTTTCCGGCAAGCTGAGCGAGGACGAGTTCAAGCCGCTCAGGCTGATGAACGGCCTCTACCACCAGCTCCATGCCTACATGCTGCGCGTGGCGGTGCCCTATGGCACGCTGTCAGCCAGGCAGATGCGCATGCTGGCGCACATCGCCGACAAGTATGATCGCGGTTACGGGCATTTCACCACCCGCCAGAACATCCAGTACAACTGGATCAGGCTGGAGGACGCAGCCAACATTCTTGCCGATCTTGCCTCGGTCGAGATGCACGCCATCCAGACCAGCGGCAACTGCATCCGCAATACCACCACCGACCAGTATGCGGGAGCGGCCGCCGATGAACTGGCCGACCCGCGTCCGGTCTGCGAACTGATCCGGCAATGGTCGACGCTGCACCCCGAATTCAGCTTCCTGCCGCGCAAGTTCAAGATTGCGGTGACCGGCTCGCCCAATGACCGGGCGGCGGTGAAGGTGCACGACATCGGGCTGCGGCTGCACCTCAACGAGGCCGGTGAGCGCGGCTGGGAAGTGATCGTTGGCGGCGGCCAGGGCCGCACGCCGATGGTGGGCGTGACGGTGCGCGACTGGCTGCCGGAAGCCGACCTGCTGCCCTATCTCAGCGCCATCATGCGCGTCTACAATGCGGATGGCCGCCGGGACAACAAGTACAAGGCGCGCATCAAGATGCTCGTGCACGAAACGGGCACCGAGGCGTTTCGCGCCGCAGTCGAGGCAGAGTTCGCCGCCGCCCCCCGGGAGAGCGTGGACATCGACGCCCGCGAGCTTGAGCGGATCGCGGCCTATTTCGCCGCACCAGCCTTCGAGCGGCTCGAGGCCTTCGTGCCGGAGGTCGAGGAGAAGAAGCTCGCCAGCCGCGAGTTCCGCCAGTGGGTGAAGGCAAACACGTTTGCCCACAAGCAGCCCGGCTACACCATCGTCAATGCCTCGCTCAAGCCCGCTGGCGGCATTCCGGGCGATGCGACCGCTGCGCAGATGTATGCCATTGCGGACCTGGCCGAGCAGTATTCGTTTGGCGAGGTGCGGGTCACCCACGCCCAGAACCTGACCCTGCCGCACGTGCGGACCAGCGACCTCATTGCAGTATGGGAAGCCTTGCAGGCGCACGGCATGGCGGAAGCCAATATCGGGCTCATCGGCGACATCATTGCCTGCCCGGGGCTGGACTATTGCTCGCTGGCGACAGCGCGCTCGATCCCGGTCGCGCAGGAGATTTCGGCCCGCTTCGCCGACATTACCCGGCAGCACGAGGTGGGGCCGCTGAAGCTCAACATCTCGGGCTGCATCAATGCCTGCGGCCACCATCACGTCGGCCACATCGGCATTCTTGGCGTCGACAAGAAGGGCCGTGAATTCTACCAGATCACGCTCGGCGGCTCGTCGGCCAACGAGTCGTCGATCGGTGAAATCCTCGGGCCCGGCTTTGGCGCGGACGAGATCGCAGGCGCCGTCGAAACCGTCATGGAGACGTATCTCAAGGTGCGTCTGGCCCCGTCGGAAGAATTCCTCACCACCTGGCGCCGCCTCGGGGCGGCCCCGTTCAAGGAGGCCTTGTACGCCAATGCCGATCATTGAAAACCATCGCCTTGTCAACGACCCCTGGCAGCACCTCGACGAGACCGCCAGCTTCACCGCACGCTCCATGGTGATCGTGCCGCTGGCGCGCCTTGAAGAAGCGCTCGAGGCATGGCCAAAAGGCCACCGCGGTCTTGGCGTGGACCTGCCGAACAGCGCGCGCATTGATGATATCGTGCCGCACCTGGCCCGGCTCGACATCGTGACCGTCAACCTGCCCGCCTTCAACGATGGACGCGCCTTCTCGCAGGCCCGGTCGCTGCGTCATACGCATCGCTTCACCGGTACCATCCGGGCGCGCGGCGCCTTCATCCCCGACCAGTATCCGCTGCTGCTGCAGGCTGGCGTCGACAGCTTCGAGGTCTCCACGAGGTTCACGCTGGAGGAATGGGTGGCCGAAGCGCAAGCCGTGCCGGCAACCTATCAGCGCGACTATGCTGCAGGGGCAGGCCTTGCCACCCGGCCGTTCGCGGAAGCGCAAAGCTGGGCAGAGCAGCCGCACTACGGGTAGGCTCGATGACAGCGCAGACGGACAGGCTGGACCCGTTCAAGGGGCTGGAAGGCGGCGCATTGATTGCGGCGCTGCGCGACAAGTTCGGCGACCGGCTGGCGCTGGTGTCGTCGTTCGGCGCGGAGGCCGCTGTCCTGCTGCACATGGCGGCAGGCGTGGACCGGTCGATCCCGGCCCTGTTCGTCGATACCGGCAAGCATTTCTGGCAGACGAGGTACTACCGCGCGCAGCTGGTGGACCTGCTGGGACTGAGCGACGTGCGCGTCATTTCTCCAGATTCGCGGCGGCTCATGCAGGAAGACCCGTCCAACGCCCTGTCCGCCAGCGACCCGGACGCCTGCTGCGAGGTTCGCAAGGTTGCGCCGCTCGAACAGGCCCTGGCCGGCTTCGAGGCGGTGCTATCCGGCCGCAAGCGGCATCACGGCGCGGGCCGTGCGGCAATCCAGCCGGTCAGCATCGACCATGCGGGCCGGATCAAGGCGGAGCCGCTGGCATCGTTCTCCGCCACCGGTGTCGCGGCCTATTTCCAGCAGCATCTCCTGCCGCCGCATCCGCTGGCAGAGCATGGCTTCCGTTCCATCGGGTGCATGGACTGCACCACGCGCGGCGGCACGGCGGAAGACCCGCGCGCCGGGCGCTAGGCGGCCACGCCGAAGATCGAGTGCGGCATTCACATCGGCCTTGACGGCCGGATCAGAAGAACAAGTGCATGAGGAGCGTTTAGGCAGATGGGCGTCATCAATGTCATCGACCATGAAGGCAATCACCATGAACTGGAGGCCGTGGAGGGCTGGCGGGTGATGGAGATAATCCGCGAGCATGGCCTGCCGATGGAGGGCCTGTGTGGCGGCGCCTGCGCCTGCGCGACCTGTCACGTCATCGTGGACGATGCCTGGGCCGGCCGGCTTCATTCCTCCCGCGACGACGAGGAAGCCATGCTGGACGAGGTTCCCACGGTGGAGCCGACATCGCGGCTGTCCTGCCAGCTGATCTGGAGCGAGGCGCTCGACGGGCTGACCGTACGGCTTGATGCAACCCTCGCCCGCGCTGCCTGAGCGCATCTGCTGTTGAATTCAGGTGGTTACATTATTACCTTCAGGAAAATTCTGGAGGCGGCGCCCACCCATGTCCGGGCGCCAGTGGAGGCTGCATGGCGGCTGCAATCCTGGAGCAGGACCCGCACAAGACGCGGGACGAGCGCGAGAACATTCTTGAGGTGGCGATCGGCCGGGAGGTGCGTGCCTTCCGCGCGCAGGCCGGCATGACGGTGGCCGAACTGTCGAAGCGGACCGGGCTTTCCATCGGCATGCTGTCGAAGATCGAGAACGGCAACACCTCGCCGTCGCTGACCACCCTGCAGAGCCTGTCCAATGCGCTGAACGTACCGGTGACGGCGTTCTTCCGGCGCTTCGAGGACGTGCACAAGGCGGTGCACACCAAATCTGGCGAAGGGGTGGAGACGGAGCGCCGGGGCACCCGCGCCGGACACCAGTACAAGCTGCTCGGCCACCTGGACCAGAATTCCAGCGGCATCGTGGTCGAGCCCTACCTGATCACGCTGACCTCCGACTCGGACGTGTTCCCGACCTTCCAGCACGAAGGCATCGAAACCATACACATGCTGGAAGGCGAAGTGGACTACCGGCATGGCCGCGACATCTACCGGCTTGAACCCGGCGACACGCTGTTCTTTGACGCCGACGCGCCGCACGGGCCAGAAGAGCTGCGCAAGCTGCCCGCCCGCTATCTCTCCATCATCGCCTACAGGACGGCGCGGTAAGGCGTTCTCCCGCTTTTCTTGCGACTTCTCAGGCTGGCTTCACGCACGGCCACTGCTGGCCGGCTTGTGCACGCTTGATCCTGTTGTGAATAATATATTCTTGACAGTTGAATTTGTTTCATGGCTCAACTAGCCTGCAATCGATCAGACAGGGAGTGCTCACTGCATGTGCGGGATTGTTGGTTTGTTCCTGAAGGACAAGTCGCTCGAGCCGGAACTTGGCCGGATGCTGACGGACATGCTGATCACCATGACCGACCGTGGGCCGGACAGTGCGGGCATTGCCATCTACGGCACCGATGCCGATGACCAGTGGAAGCTGACGGTACAGTCCGCCGACCCGGATACCGATTTCGACGGCCTCGACGCGGCGCTCGACAAGGCTTGCGGCACCAGCGTGAAGATGACCCGCAAGAACACCCATGCGGTGCTGGAGACTGCCGGCGGACAGGATCGAGGCCGCCCGCGCAGCGCTCAAGACGCTGCGCCCGGACGTACGGGTGATGAGCGCGGGCGACACCATCGAGATCTACAAGGAAGTGGGCCTGCCCAGGGACGTGGCGGCGCGCTTCGACCTTGCCAGGATGGGAGGCACCCACGGCATCGGGCACACGCGCATGGCCACCGAATCCGCGGTGACGACGCTGGGCGCCCACCCCTTCTCCACCGGCCCCGACCAATGCCTGGTGCACAACGGCTCGCTGTCCAACCACAACAGCCTGCGCCGCCAGTTGGCGCACGAGGGCATCTTCACCGAGACCGAGAACGATACCGAGGTGGGCGCGGCCTACCTGACTTGGAAGATGCGCGACGGCGCCACACTGGGTGAAGCGCTGGAATCCAGCCTGTCGGACCTCGATGGCTTCTTCACCTTCGTGGTGGGCACGAAGGACGGTTTCGGCGTGGTCCGCGACCCGATCGCCTGCAAGCCTGCGGTGATGGCCGAGACCGACCAGTACGTGGCGTTCGGCTCGGAGTATCGCGCCCTGGTCAACCTGCCGGGCATTGAAACGGCCCGCGTCTGGGAGCCCGAACCCGCCACCGTCTATTTCTGGAACCACTGATCCCATGCAAACCTTCGACCTTGCCGCCAACAGCCTGCGCGAGCTGAACTCGGCCCTCCATGCGCTCAAGGGCCAGACCAACATGAGCGCCTGGGAAGTCATCAATCCGCGCGGCGCACATGCCATCGCCGCCGGGCTGGATGCGCCGGTGGAGGTGATCGTGAAGGGGTCCACCGGCTATTACTGCGCCGGGATGAACAAGCAGGCGACCGTGCACATCAAGGGCTCTGCAGGCCCGGGTGTTGCGGAAAACATGATGTCCGGCACGGTCATTATTGAAGGTGACGCCAGCCAGTATGCCGGGGCCACCGGGCGCGGCGGGCTGCTGGTCATCAAGGGCAACGCCAGTTCGCGCTGCGGCATCTCGATGAAGGGTATCAACATCGTGGTGCACGGCAATATCGGTCACATGTCGGCGTTCATGGCGCAGTCGGGCAACCTCGTCGTACTGGGCGATGCGGGCGAGGCGTTGGGCGACAGCCTGTACGAGGCGCGGCTGTTCGTGCGCGGCAAGGTCAAGAGCCTCGGCGCCGACTGCATCAAGAAGGAGATGCGCCCTGAACATCTCGAACTTCTGGCAGACCTGCTGAAGCAGGCCGGCGCGGAAGGCAAGGCGAGGCCGGAAGAGTTCACCCGCTATGGCTCGGCCCGCAAGCTGTACACCTTCAACATCGACAACGCGGATGCGTACTGAGGCTTTTCGATGAGCGACTTCCCCCACACCCCGCCGAAGCAGTCGTGGACGTTCTCGAACGACACCAACGCCGAGATCCGGCGCGCCGCGGCCAGCGGCATCTATGACATCCGCGGCGGCGGCTCGAAGCGGCGCCTGCCCCACTTCGATGACCTGCTGTTCCTGGGCGCGTCGATCTCGCGCTATCCGCTCGAGGGCTACCGCGAAAGGTGCGCCACCGATGTCTGGCTCGGCACCCGCCATGCGAAGAAGCCGATCCATCTCGACATTCCGGTCACCATCGCCGGCATGAGCTTTGGCTCACTGTCGGGCCCTGCCAAGGAAGCGCTGGGCCGTGGTGCGTCTGCTGCCGGCACCTCCACCACCACCGGCGACGGCGGCATGACGGAGGAAGAGCGCGGCCACTCGAAGACGCTCGTCTACCAGTACCTGCCGTCGCGCTACGGCATGAACCCGGATGACCTGCGCCGGGCCGATGCCATCGAGATCGTCGTGGGCCAGGGCGCCAAGCCGGGCGGCGGCGGCATGCTGCTGGGGCAGAAGATTTCCGACCGCGTGGCCGAGATGCGCAACCTGCCAAAGGGCATCGACCAGCGCTCGGCCTGCCGGCATCCGGACTGGACAGGGCCGGACGACATGGAGATCAAGATCCTCGAACTGCGCGAGATCACCGACTGGGAAAAGCCCATCTACGTGAAGATCGGCGGCGCGCGTCCCTATTACGACACGGCCCTGTCGGTGAAGGCGGGCGCGGACGTGGTGGTGCTGGACGGCATGCAGGGCGGCACGGCCGCCACCCAGGACGTGTTCATCGAACATGTCGGCCAGCCGACGCTGGCGTGCATTCCGCAAGCGGTGAAGGCGCTGCAGGACCTCGGCATGCACCGCAAGGTGCAGCTGATCGTGTCAGGCGGCATCCGCAATGGCGCCGATGTGGCCAAGGCCATGGCGCTGGGGGCGGACGCGGTATCGATCGGCACCGCCGCACTGGTGGCGCTGGGCGACAACGATCCGAAGTACGAAGAAGAGTACCGCAAGCTCGGCACCACCGCCGGCGCCTATGACGACTGGCACGAGGGCAAGGACCCGGCCGGCATCACCACCCAGGACCCGGAGCTTTACAGCCGCTTTGACCCCATCATGGGCGGACGGCGGCTGGCCAACTATCTCAAGGTCATGACGCTGGAAGCCCAGACCATCGCGCGCGCCTGCGGCAAGAACCACCTGCACAACCTGGAGCCGGAAGACCTGTGCGCCCTGACGCTGGAGGCTGCAGCCATGGCCAGGGTGCCGCTTGCCGGCACCGACTGGTATCCCGGCAAGGGCGGGTTCTGAACGACACGGATGATCACCATCAACAGCAGAGGATGACGGGCCATGAGCAAGGACCTTGCAGCTTATGCAAAGAAGAACGGCATCAAGTACTTCATGGTGTCCTACACCGACCTATTCGGTGGCCAGCGCGCCAAGCTGGTCCCTGCCCAGGCCATAAGCGCCATGCAGGCTGATGGTGCGGGCTTTGCGGGCTTTGCCACCTGGCTCGACATGACGCCGGCGCACCCGGACATGCTGGCGGTGCCGGACCCGGAGAGCGTCATCCAGCTGCCGTGGAAGAAGGAAGTCGCCTGGGTTGCCAGCACCTGCGTGATGGAAGACGAGCAGGTGGCGCAGGCGCCGCGCAACGTGCTGAACCGGTTGATCAGCGAAGCCGCCGATGCGGGCCTGCGCGTCAAGACCGGCGTCGAGGCCGAGTTCTTCCTGATGGCGGCGGACGGCAGCCGGATCTCCGACCAGTACGACACGGCCGAGAAGCCGTGTTATGACCAGCAGGCCGTCATGCGCCGCTATGACGTGATCGCCGAAATCTGCGACTACATGCTGGAGCTTGGCTGGGGCGCCTACCAGAACGACCACGAGGACGCCAACGGCCAGTTCGAGATGAACTGGGAGTTCGACGATGCGCTGGCCACCGCCGACAAGCACTCGTTCTTCAAGTTCATGGTCAAGTCCATCGCCGAGAAGCACGGCCTGCGCGCCACCTTCATGCCCAAGCCGGTCGAGGGGCTGACCGGCAATGGCTGCCATATCCACATCTCGGTGTGGGACAAGGCGGGCAAGACCAACGTATTCGCCGCCAAGGGCGGCACCGGCCCCACCGGCGAGGTGGGCCTGTCGGAACAGGGCAAGCACTTTCTCGGCGGCATCATGAAGCACGCCTCGGCGCTGGCCGCCATTACCAACCCCACCGTCAATTCCTACAAGCGCATCAACGCCCCGCGCACCATTTCCGGCGCCACCTGGGCGCCCAACTCGGTCACCTGGACCGGCAACAACCGCACCCATATGGTGCGCGTGCCGGGACCGGGCCGGTTCGAACTGCGCCTGCCCGACGGCGCGGCCAACCCGTACCTGCTGCAGGCGGTGATCATTGCGGCTGGCCTTGACGGCATCCGTTCCAAGGCTGACCCGGGCAAGCGTTACGACATCGACATGTATGCCGACGGCCACAAGGTGAAGGGCGCGCCGAAGCTGCCGCTGAACCTGCTCGATGCGCTGCGCGAGTACGACAAGGACAAAGGGCTCAAGGCCGCCATGGGCGAAGAGTTCTCCGCCGCCTACCTGAAGCTCAAGCACCTGGAGTGGAACTCGTTCGTGTCGCACTTCTCGCGGTGGGAACACGACAACACGCTGGACATCTGAGCCCTGCCCCGGCCTTTGCCCTTGCCGAAACGGCGGGCAAGGTCAGTCGAACGGCAGGCCTACATAGTTTTCGGCGATGGCGCGGGAAGCGGCTTCAGAGCCCGCGACATAATCGAACTCAGCGCGCTGCATCTTCTGCTCGAACGGCGAATGCGCCGGGAACTGGTGCATCATCATCGACATGTACCAGGAGAACCGCTCGACCTTCCATACCCGCGCGAGACACCGCTGCGAATAGCTGTCCAGCAGAACCGTGCTGCCAGTCCTGTAGTTGCTCGCCAGTGCCTGCGACAGGTAGCGGACGTCGGCTATCGCGAGGTTGAGGCCCTTGGCGCCCGTGGGCGGCACAATGTGGGCGGCATCGCCTGCCAGGAACAGCTTGCCGTGGCGCATCGGCTCACACACGAACGAGCGCAGCGGCGCAATGCTCTTTCCGATCGAGGGGCCCGTAACCAGCCGCGTGGCGGCCTCGCTGCCGATGCGCAGGCTGAGTTCCTCCCAGAACCGGTCATCCGGCCAGTTTGCAATGTCCTCATCAGCACTGCACTGCACGTAGTAGCGGCTGCGGCTGGTTGAACGCATGGAGCACAGGGCAAAGCCGCGTTGATGATTGGCGTAGATCAGCTCGTGGGATACCGGCGGTGTCTCGCTGAGGACGCCGAGCCAGCCGAACGGATAGACACGCTCGAACGTCTGTCTGACTGCTTCCGGAATCGACTGGCGTGATACGCCATGGAAGCCGTCGCAGCCTGCAATGAAATCGCACTCGATCTCGCAGGGGTCGCCGTCCAGCGTATAGCGAACCAGCGGCTTGTCGGCCTCGATGTCCAGCGGCTGCACATCGCTTGCGCCAAAAACGATCTCGCCGCCCTGCGCCAGCCGCCGCTCGATCAGGTCGCGGGTCACTTCCGTCTGGCCATAGACCAGTACGGACTTGGCCGTGAGTCCGCGCAGGTCAATGCGATGGCGGTCGCCGTCGAAATAAAGGCTGAAGCCGTCATGGGGCAGTCCCTCGCGCAGCATCCGCTCGCTGATGCCTGCTTCGGTCAGCGTCTCGACGCTGCCCCATTCCAGCACGCCCGCCCGGATGCGTCCCTCGATGTGGGCACGCGACTGGCGGTCGACGACAACGGTCTCAATTTTCTCCTTATGCAGAAGCTGCGACAGCAGCAGGCCTGCCGGGCCGGAGCCGATGATGCAAACCTGTGTCTTGTGGCGTCTGGGCATGGGCGATCCCGGCAGATGATCGGGGCGGACGGTGGCAGGCAAGGACGCCTGCTGCTCAGAGGCTTATCACACGCGGCCGCCACCGGGCAAAGCTGGTTCGCGGCCCTCATGGGTGCGCTCGCGCCAGTCATGCGCCACCCGGGCAATGTCGGCAGATATCTGGCCAAGCTGGCCGGCCAGTGGACTTGTCCGGCGCCAGACCATGCCGATGGTGCGCGAGGGCTGAGGCTCCGGGAAGCGCGCCAGCGACACGTTGGCCGAAAGGGTTTCGACCGGCACCGCCATTTCCGGGATCAGCGTCACGCCGATACCGGCACCGACCATCTGCACCAGTGTGGACAGCGAGCTGCCGTCCAGCAGTTCGCGCGGCGTGGCCGAATTGACGTTGCAGAACGACAGCGCCTGGTCGCGGAAGCAATGCCCCTCTTCCAGCAGCAAAAGCCGCATCTCCTTGAGCGCCTCCCGGTCGGGCACCGGCTTTTCCGCATCCTCGGCAGGTCTGACCAGCACGAAACTCTCGTCGAACAGCGCCATCTCCGTCAGCGACGGTTCCGACACCGGAAGGGCCACCAGCGCCGTATCGATGCGGCCCTGGCCAAGTTCCTCGATGAGCTTCGGCGTCACCGTCTCGCGAACATGCAGTTCAAGCTCGGGGTGACTGCGGTTGAGGCTCGAAATGATCGACGGCAGCAGGTAGGGCGCAACGGTTGGAATGATACCGATCCGCAAGCGGCCGGTCAGCCTGTCGCTGGATGCACGGGCAATATCACCCAGTTCGTCCACCGCGCGTAGGATGCCGCTGACCCGGTCTGCAAACTCCTCGCCAAACATGGTCAGCCGCACCTGCCGGGCACCGCGTTCGAACAGCACCGCGCCGAGCTCGCGCTCCAGGTCCCTGATCTGCACCGAAAGGGCTGGCTGGGAAATGCCGCAAGCGGCTGCCGCATGGCCGAAGTGGCCATGGCGGGCCAGCTGTTCGAAATAGCGAAACTGCTTGAGCGTGACGTTTCTCATAATATTTAATTATCGCAGCAATCAGAAGATTCAACTTAAATATATCGCCCTGTTCTGGTACCACACCTTCCATCAGGCGGCATTATGGTGCGCTCGCAAAAGCGTCATGCAGGCTCTATATTTGATGCTCGGCCCGCACTGACCCGAACAATTTCCGCTCTCCGTTTCACGGGGAGCCAAACGGTTTGCCAGATACGCCACAGGACCCGAAAACCAAGGAGAACCCCATGAACGTCATGAACGATGTTTCGAAATGCCCCGTCATGCACGGCGGCCTGACCAGCACCGGCACCAGCGTGGTCAGCTGGTGGCCGAAGTCGCTGAACCTCGACATCCTGCATCAGCACGACAACAAGACCAACCCGCTGAAGGGCTTCAACTACCGCGAGGAAGTCAAGAAGCTGGACTTTGAAGGCGTGAAGCGCGACGTGCGCGCCCTGCTCAAGGACAGCCAGGACTGGTGGCCGGCCGACTATGGCCATTACGGCGGCCTGATGATCCGCCTGGCCTGGCACTCGGCCGGTTCCTATCGCCTGGCGGACGGCCGTGGCGGCGGGGGCGCCGGCAATATCCGTTTCGCACCGCTCAACAGCTGGCCGGACAACGGCAACCTCGACAAGGCGCGGCGCCTGCTGTGGCCGGTCAAGAAGAAGTACGGCAACAAGCTGTCGTGGGCAGACCTGATACTGCTGGCCGGCACGATGGCTTACGAGGACATGGGCCTGAAGACGTTCGGCTTCTCCTTCGGCCGCGAAGACATCTGGCATCCGGAAAAGGACACCTACTGGGGCGCGGAGCGTGAATGGCTGGCTCCGTCCGATGAGCGCTACACCGACGTCAACAAGCCGAACACCATGCAGAACCCGCTGGCCGCGGTGCAGATGGGTCTAATCTACGTGAACCCGGAAGGCGTGAACGGCAAGCCCGACCCGCTGAAGACCGCCGAGCAGGTGCGCGAAACGTTCGCCCGCATGGCCATGGACGACGAGGAAACCGCGGCGCTGACCTGCGGCGGCCACACCGTCGGCAAGGCCCACGGCAATGGCGATGCGGCCACGCTGGGCGCCGAGCCTGAAGCTGCCGACATCGAGAACCAGGGCTTCGGCTGGATGAACCCCAATCTCGGCGGCAAGGCCTCCAACGCCGTGACCTCCGGCATCGAGGGCGCATGGACGAGCCACCCCACCAAGTGGGACATGGGCTATTTCGACATGCTGTTCGGGCATGACTGGGAGCTCACCAAGTCGCCCGCCGGCGCCAACCAGTGGCGTCCCGTTAACATCAAGGAGGAAGACATGCCGGTGGATCCCTCCGATCCGTCCAAGCGCGTCATGCCGATGATGACCGATGCCGACATGGCCATGAAGATGGACCCCAAGTACCGCGCCATCTGCGAAAAATTCATGGCTGATCCGGCATACTTCGATGATGCCTTTGGCCGTGCATGGTTCAAGCTGACCCACCGCGACATGGGCCCGAACGTGCGGTACGTAGGTCCTGATGCACCGAAGGAAGTGCTGATCTGGCAGGACCCGGTGCCGGCAGGTTCCACCTCGTGGGATGTGGCTGCGGTAAAGGCCAAGCTTGCCGATTGCGGCCTGTCGCTGGCCGACATGGCAGCCACCGCCTGGGACAGCGCCCGCACGTTCCGCAAGTCGGACTATCGCGGCGGCGCAAACGGTGCGCGCATCCGCCTTGCACCGCAGAAGGACTGGGAAGGCAATGAGCCGGCCCGTCTGCAGAAGGTGCTGTCGGTGCTGGAGCCGATCGCCAAGGGTGCTGGCGCTTCCGTGGCCGACGTGATCGTGCTCGCCGGCAACGTCGCCATCGAGAAGGCCGCCAAGGCTGCCGGCTTCGACCTCAAGGTGCCGTTCACGCCGGGCCGTGGCGATGCCACCGCCGAGATGACCGACGCCGACAGCTTCGACGTGCTCGAACCGCTGGCCGACGGCTTCCGCAACTGGCAGAAGGAAGACTATGTCGTGACGCCGGAAGAGATGATGCTTGACCGGGCTCAACTGATGGACCTGACGGCCAGCGAAATGACCTGCCTGATCGGCGGCATGCGGGTGCTGGGCGCCAACCACGGCGGAGCCAAGCATGGCGTGTTCACCGACCGTGAAGGCGCTCTGACCACCGACTTCTTCGTCAACCTGACGGACATGGCGTACAAGTGGGTGCCCAAGGGCGCCAACCTGTACGAGATCCAGGATCGCAAGACCGGCAAGACGAAGTGGACGGCAACCCGCGCCGACCTGGTGTTCGGCTCGAACTCCATCCTGCGCGCCTATGCCGAGGTCTATGCCCAGGACGATTGTGCGGAGAAGTTCGTGAACGACTTCGTTGCTGCCTGGACCAAGGTGATGAACGCCGACCGGTACGATCTCAACGCCTGATACGGCCAGACGTAACCTGCAAGCTGATGGCGGCGCTCCGGGACAAACCCGGGGCGCCGTTGCCGTTTCAGTCGTCCATGATAACTGCTGAAAGCCGCCGGGCAGCCTCCAGCAGCACCGGTTTGCCCTGGAGCAGCTTGTCGAGCGTCAGGCGCATGCACGGTCCGTGAAAGGCCAGCGCCGCCAGGAACCGTCCCTGCCCGTCCAGTACCGGCACGGCAATGGCCACCATGCCGTCGACGAACTCCTCGTTGTCGATGCCATGGCCCTGGACGGCAATCTGGTCAAGTTCATCGAGCAGGCGGTCGGCGCTGGTGATGGTGTTGGCGCTGAGCTTGTCCAGCCGCAATGCGCTGACGATCCTGGCGCGCCGTTCACGCGGCAGGCTGGCGAGATAGGTCTTGCCGCTGGCGGTGCAGTGAAACGGCACGTGACTGCCGATAGGCAGTTGCACGCGGAAGGCCCAGTCGGTCTCGACACGGTCGAGATAGCTCATGCCATGCTCTTCCGGCACGACGAAGTTCACCGTCTCGCCAACCTGGCGGGCCACGTCTTCCAGTATCTGCCGCCGGGCGATGTGCACCTGGGAGGAAGACATCAGACCGGCAGCGAGAAGACGCAGTCGGCGTGCCGGACGCAACCGCTTGCCGCCGGGCGCATAGGCAAGGTAGCCCTCCGCCACAAGGCGTGAGCAAAGCCGGTGCGCCGTCTGCTTCGGCAGGCCGAGGCGGGAATTGATCTCCGTCGGCGTCAACGCGGTTTCAGAACCCGCGATGATCTCCAGAATGCGCAAGGTCCTCAGGCTTGTCGGTATCTTTTCCGTGTCATCCATGCCCATGCCTCCCGTGGTACCAGCAGGCAAAAAGCATGCGGCCAGCCGATTTCACCCTTGCGAGGAGATCATATCCACCATTAGGCTGTTTATCGAGATAAAAAGTCTCATTTTTTAGTCTATACGGATTGACGCGGTGGAGTATGACTTTGTCATCGTCGGAGCGGGATCCGCTGGTTGCGCACTTGCCAACCGGTTGTCGGCTGACCCTCGCCACACGGTCGCGCTGATCGAGGCGGGCGGGCCCGACAGCTCGCCGTGGATCCACATTCCCGTCGGCTACTTCAAGACCATCAACGACCGGCGCCTCAACTGGATGTACCGGACCGAGCCGGACCCCGGCATTGCGGGCCGCGCCATCGACTGGCCACGCGGCAAGACGCTGGGTGGATCCAGTTCGATCAACGGGCTGCTCTATGTGCGCGGCCAGCCGCAGGACTATGACAACTGGCGTCAGCTGGGAAATGTCGGCTGGTCATGGGAAGATGTGCTGCCCTACTTCAGAAGGTCCGAGAGCTGGGAAGGTGGCGAGGACAACCACCGCGGCGGCTCCGGCCCGCTGACCGTGAGCAGGTCCGGCAAGTCGTGGTCCGTCGTCGATGCATGGATCAAGGCAGCCCAGGCGTGCGGCTTCCCGTACAATGAAGACTACAATGGCGCCTGCCAGGAAGGCGTCGGCTACTTCCAGCTGACGGCGCGCAAGGGATTGCGATGTTCATCGGCCAAGGCATATCTCTCCGGCATCAAGTCGAGGCCGAACCTGCACATCATCACCCATGCGCTGGCGGCCGGGCTGATCTTCGATGGCAATCGGGCCAGCAGCGTCCGGGTGCTGCGCAACGGCGAGGAACAGGTCATCAATGCCCGGCGCGAGGTTATCCTGTCGTCCGGCGCCATCGGCTCGGCGCAACTCCTGATGCTGTCCGGCATCGGCGACGGCGATCAGCTGGCCAGCCACGGCATAGAGATCCGCCGTCACTGCCCTGGCGTAGGTCGCAACCTGCAGGACCACTTGCAGGCACGGCCGGTCTACAAGGTGTCCGTGCCCACCATCAACACCCGCACCCGCGGCCCGGTGAACATGGCGCGCATCGCGCTTCAGTATGCCCTCACCCGATCCGGACCGATGACCATGGCGGCCAGCCTCGGCACCGGCTTCCTGCGCACCCGGCCAGAGCTCGACAGCCCGGACATCCAGTTTCACATCCAGCCGTTCAGCGCCGACAAACCCACCGAAGGCACGCACTCCTTCGATGCGTTCACCGCTTCGGTGCTGCAGCTCAGGCCAGAGAGCGCTGGCGAGATTCGCCTGAAGTCGTCCAATCCACGCGATTACCCGGCGATCCACCCTAATTACCTCGCCACCCGGCTTGACCAGGAAACGCTGGTCGAGGGCATTCGCATTGCCCGGCGAATTTGCCGGCAGCAGCCTGTACGTTCCATGATTACCGAAGAGATGCGCCCGGGTCCTGAACTCGCCGACGACGACTATGACGGGTTGCTCGACTGGGCGAGGCACAACTCCACCACGATTTATCACCCGACCGGAACGTGCAAGATGGGCGAGGATGCGCAAGCTGTGGTTGACCATCGGCTGCGGGTGCATGGCATCGAGGGCTTGCGGGTCGCCGATGCCTCGATCATGCCGCGGATCGTTTCGGGCAACACCAACGCGCCCGCCATCATGATCGGAGAGAAGGCGTCGGACATGATCCTGGAGGACGCGCGCACCTGAACATGTTCTGCAACCAGCCGCCGGGCAGCCTTCGACGGCAGGCAAAATTCAATGGACGAACCACGAAGGCCAACTGGAGAATAGGGAGGAAACATATGTCCATTCTCACGAAACTGACCAAGCAGATTGCTGCCGCAACGCTGTTGACAGCTGCGATAGTCGCCCCGCAGCTCGCCTCGGCAGAAACCAAGATCCGGGTGCAGTCGGTGATCCCCTCGTCAGCTGACGAAATCACCATGCTGAAGGACTTTGCCGAGGACGTGAAGGCCCTCACCAACGGAGAAGTGGTGATCGAAGTGCTGCCTGCCGGCGCGGTGGTCGGCGTGCAGGAGACCCTCGACGCTGTCGACTCCGGCCTCATCGAAGGCGGTTTCGCCTGGACCCACTACTGGTCGGGCAAGCATCCGGCAGCCATGCTGTTCGGCTCGCCGGTGGCGGGCGCCGGTGTCGGCATCGACAACATCGCCTTCCTGTCGTGGTTCCAGTATGGCGGCGGCAAGGAACTGTACGACCAGCTGTGGAAGGAAATGGGCGTCAACGTGAAGGGCTTCATGCTGCAACCCGTCGGCCCCGAGGCGCTCGGCTGGTTCAAGGAGCCGATCAACTCCATGGAGGACTTCCGCAAGTACCGCTTCCGCACGCCTCCCGGCATCCCCGGCCAGACCTACAAGGACATCGGCATCGCCTCGGTGGCAATGGGCGGCGGCGACATTCTGCCAGCGCTTGAAAAGGGCACCATTGACGCAGCCGAGTGGTGCTGCCCGAAGCCTGACTCGGTGTTCGGTTTCCAGAAGGTGCTCAAGCACTACTATCTGCAGGGCCTGCACCAGGTCGTCGTGAACGCTGACCTGTACATCAACGGCGATGTCTACAACTCGCTGACCGACCACCAGAAGAAGGCGCTCGAGGTTGCCGCCAATGCCTCGCTGTCCAAGTCGATCTCCTATCGCATCCTGGAGAACGGCAAGGCGCTGGACAAGCTGGTCAACGAGGACGGCGTGATCCTGCACGACACCCCGGCCGACTACTTCACCGAGTACATGAACGCAGCGAACAAGGCGCTTGAGAAGAACGCAGCAGAAAACGAGTTCTTCGCCAAGGTCTGGCAGAGCCAGAAGGACTTCGCCAAGGTCGCCGTGCCGTTCTGGGCAGGTGCACAGACGTCCAACGCCAACCTCGGCAAGGCCTATGCGGACCAGCTGAAGAAGCAGTAACCGGTCCTGCCGGAACCCGCTTATCCACAGCACAGGGGTTGCTTGCCGCACGCCGGCAGGCAACCCTGACAAAAACAACAATAACAACAGGGGCCCAACAGCGGCCACCCCAGCCGCGTGGGAGGGGAGCGATGTCCGAAAAGGACCTCAACGAAATCGGCGACGAACTGCTGGCCGAGCGCCGTGGCGGCCCGGAAGCCGAGCTGCCGCAGGACATGCATCCGCTGGCGCGCATGCTGATCAAGTCGATCGACACGCTGAACGACTGGGTGGGCAAGCTGGTCTGCCTGCTGGTGGTGCCGATCATCATTGCCATGGTCTACGAAGTGGTGGCGCGCAAGCTGTTCATTGCGCCAACTCTCTGGGCCTTCGATGTCTCGCGCATGCTCTACGGCATGTCGTTCATGCTGGGCGCGGCCTACGGGCTGATGCGCGGTCTGCACATAAGGGCAGACTTCCTGTACCGCAGCTTCTCCGAGCGAACGCAGGGCATCGTCGACCTCACCCTCTACATTGTCCTGTTCATGCCGGCGATGCTGCTGCTGATGTATGCCGGCTACGATTTTGCGCTGAAGTCGATATTGCAGGGCGAACGCGCCGGTGACTCGACCTGGGCGCCGATCGTCTGGCCGGTCAAGAGCGCACTGGCGGTTGGCGTGGCGCTGCTGGTGATCCAGGGCATTTCCGAAATCTGCAAGTCCTGGTACGCAGCGACCCGCGGGAGGTGGCCGGTATGATCGAACTTCTGCAAGCCTTCTTCGACCTGCTGCCGGATCTCAGCCCGCCGGTCATCGGCCTGGTGATGATCGCGGCGATGCTGTTTGCGATCTTTGTCGGTTTTCCGATCTCCTTCACGCTGATCTTCCTCGGCGTGTTCTTCGGCGCCTGGGGGTTCGGCCTCAAGCTCACCATCTTCCTGATGAACCTGCAGATTTACGGTTCGATGATGGAGCAGACGCTGGCGGCGGTACCGTTGTTCGTGTTCATGGGCTTCATGATGGAACAGGCGGGGCTGATGGAACGGCTGTTCGCAGCCATCCAGCTGATGCTGGCGCGGGTCAAGGGCTCGCTGTTCATCGCCGTTCTGTTCGTGTCGGTGATCTTCGGCGCGGCCACCGGCATCGTCGGCGCCTCCGTAACCATTCTCGGCATCATGGCGGCAACCACCATGAACCGGTCGGGCTACGATGTGCGGCTGGCTTCGGGCACCATTACCGCCGGCGGCACGCTGGGCATCCTGATACCGCCGTCGATCATGCTGGTGGTGATGGGCCCCGTGCTGGAAATTCCGGTGACCGACCTGTTTGCCGCCGCCATATTCCCAGGCGTGATGATGGCGGTGCTTTACATGATCTATGCGGTCGGCCGGTGCTGGCTCAATCCGAAGCTGGGTCCGCCACTGCCGGAGGACATGATCCCCGATGACCGCTCGTACGTCTGGAAGGAGTTCTTCCTCGGACTGGTGCCGCCGTCGGTGCTCATCCTGTTCGCCATGGGCTCGATCCTGTCCGGCTGGGCCACCCCGACCGAGGGTGCGGGCATGGGCGCGTTCGGCGCGGTCCTGCTGACCATCGCCTATGGCAAGTTCAGCTGGAAGAACACCTACTCGGCGTTGCTCAAGACACTGGAAATCTCGGTGCTGATCCTGTTCCTGGTGGCAGCGTCGAACTTCTTCGGCGCGGTGTTCTCAAGGCTCGGCACGCCGACGATGATCACCGAATTGCTGCTGGGGCTGGATTTCGGCGCGTCTGCGGTGATCCTGATGATCCTGGCGCTGGTGTTCATTCTCGGCTGGCCACTGGAGTGGGTGCCGATCGTGCTGATCATCCTGCCGATCCTGGCGCCGGTGCTGATCGAGCTGAACGTCAACATGACGTGGTTCGCCATTCTGGTGGCGGTGTGCCTGCAAACAGCATGGCTCAGTCCGCCGGTGGCGCTATCGGCCTATTTCCTCAAAGGGGTGGTGCCGGAATGGGACCTGAAGGACATCTACTACGGCATGATGCAGTTCATGGTGATCCAGATCATCGGCCTGGCGATCGTGTTCATGTTCCCGCAGATCGCGCTTTGGCTGC
>CAVOZJ010000015.1:0-40242 GCA_963700885.1 uncultured Alphaproteobacteria bacterium | reverse complement strand
CCCCGACCGATCGGTTAACAGCCGATTGCTCTACCACTGAGCTACCGAGGAAGGATGGCCTGCCTATAGCAGACAGTTTCTCGGTGTTAAAGCCCAATCTGGTACATTGTGCCCCGAGGTTTTAAAAAGTTCCCCAATCCGGTGACCGGCGGACTTGCATAGTTACATAGCGATGGTTAGGTGAGTTCACATGACACGACGCGTTCGCATCGCTAATCACTCGCTGAAAGTCCCCGGCAGCCCCATGGCACGCCGGTTGCTCGGTATTGCGCTGATCGTTGGCGGAATACTGGGCTTTCTGCCGGTCGTGGGGTTCTGGATGGTGCCGCTCGGCCTGATCATCCTGTCGATCGATTTAGCCAGGGTACGGCGCTGGCGCCGGCAGATTGAAGTCAGGCACGGCGCCTGGCTGAAGCAGCGTTACCCGAAAATTGCCGGATGGCTGGGCCTGTCAAACAACGGCAACGGGAACAAACAGGATTAGAGTATCCAGGGTTCAATTGAACCCTGGATACTCTAACACTTTGGAGCCGATCAGGTTTATGTTTTTTGGTTGATTCAACCAAAAATCATCCTGATCTAATCCAGCTTGCCTGCAGCATAAGCGATGGCGTCGATGGTCTGTTCGATATCCGCATCGGTCAGGGCCAGCGACGGGTAGAGTTTGCCCGGCGACTTGAAGATGCCCCGGTCACGCAACAGCTTGTTGAAGCGCAGGTTGCGGGCGGCATCTGCTGCATGGACATCGCGATAGTCCCTGATCCTTGCCGGGGTAAACAGCACGTCAAACAGGGTTGGATCACCAACTATCTGATGATCAAACCCCGCCTTGCCGAGATGTTCGGACAGGGAGGTCATCAGGGTCTTGCCAAGACTGCGCAGCCTGTCGTACTGGCCGGGACGGCGCAGGATTTCCATGGTCTTCATGCCGGCAACCGCCGCGACCGGGTTACCGCTCAGGGTGCCGAGCTGCATCAGGAAACCATCGGCGCCAACCTTTGCCTTGTCGAAATGCGCCATGATACCGGCCTTGCCGGCAATGGCTGCCAGCGGAAAGCCGCCGCCGATGATCTTGCCAAGTGTGCACACATCGGGTGTGACACCATAAAGTTCCTGCGCGCCGCCATAGGCTAACCGGAAACCGGTTACGATTTCATCGAACACCAGCACGATACCATATTTATCGCATTCCTCGCGAAGCGCCTGCAGAAAACCCGGCGCCGGCGGGATGACACGCTGCAGCGGTTCAACAATGATACCGGCTATCTCGTGGCCTTGTTCAGCGATCAGCGAGCGGGCAAACTCGATGTCGTTGAACGGGGCGATCAGCATTTCATCGCGCACGCCTGCCGGAATGCCCGCGGAATCCGGCACCGCCAGCGGGAAATTGGCCAGCCTGGCGGGCGCCAGGCTCATCTGGGCTTCAGCCGACATGCCGTGATAGCCGCCTTCGAATTTCATGATCTTGTCGCGGCCGGTGAAGGCACGCGACAGCCGCATGGCATACATGTCGGCCTCACCACCCGACGTCACATACCGGACCTGCTCGGCGCACGCCATTGCATCGCAAATCTGTTCCGCCAATTCGATGCCGGCGGCATTGTTGGCAAAGAAGGTCAGCCCCTTAAGCAATTGTTCGCGAACCGCGTCAAGGACTTCCGGGTGGCCATGGCCAAGCAGCATGGGGCCTGAACCGATCAGGTAATCGACATATTCGTTGCCGTCTTCATCCCAGACCCTTGAGCCCCTGCCTTCGCGAATGATGATGCCCGGGTCAAAATTGCCAAACCCGCCTGCCGGCAGTACGGCGTTGGCCCGGTCAATCCAGCTGGCCTGCGATTTCATGGTGATACTCCTATCCTAAAACGACAACCGGATTTCCAAGGCGATCCGGGTCCGGGGAGACGCCGAGACCGGCGCCTTCGGGCGGTGCAATCCGGCCATCCTTGCGGACCGGCGCAGTTTCGTCCAGCCTGGGCGACACATAGCCTGACAAGTCACACACATTCATCAGGCCGGCAGGATTCGTCGAAGCGCCCAGATGCAACAGCGCTGCGGTTGTAACATCCGAGCCCCAGGTGTCTTCAACACACATTTTTGCGCCCAGGTGCAGGCACAGGTCACGCGCCCGGCGCGATGCGCCCAGACCGCCGAACTTCGACAGCTTGAGCGCCACTGCATCCATGCAGCCCAGCTGATGGGCTTTCAATAGCGAGGCGATATCGTGGCAACATTCATCCATCTTCATGGGCAGGCCGGAGGCGCTGCGAACCGCGGCGCAATCTTCAATGGACCGGCACGGCTGTTCGAGCATGATGTCGAGATGGGCAACCGCCCGGCCCACCCTTATCGCATCCAGCCGTGAGGCGCCGCAGTTCCAGTCACCATACACCAGCGGGCCCTCGCCGACGGCCTCGCGCACCCTGACCAGGCGCTCGACATCCGCCCGCCAGTCAGCATCGGCCCCCAGCTTGGCCTGAAACTGCCGGATGCCGGCGCCGTGGGCCTCGCCGGCCATGCGGGCCATCTCGCCGGGCGCAACGCAGGTCAGGGAATGATAGAGCGGCATGGTTTCCTGCCGCCTGCCGCCCAGCAGGGCATAGAGCGGCAGTCCGGCTGCCTGTGCCGTCAGGTCCCACAGGGCGGTATCGATGGCAGACTTGGCGTAATCATGGCCCTGCAGGAATGCATCGAGACGGTCCATGAGCGCTTCCGGGCCAACCGGGTCTGCACCCAGCAGAACCGGCGCCATTTCCTCCAGTGCCGGGGCAACACCGCGCACATAGGCAGGCAGGTAGTGCGGGATCGGGCACACCTCGCCCCAGCCGGAATGGCCGGTGTCGGTTTGCAGCCGCACAATTGCGGTCTCCACCGTGTCGCAGGTCTTGCCGCCTGCCATGTAGTAGGTTTCATGGCAGGTCAGCGGCACCAGCCAGGCCGTAATGGTTTTGATCTTCATCGTACTTTACTCATACACGGCCACAGGATCGCCGAGGATAGCCTCGTCCGGGTCACAGCCAAGCCCCGGCGTGTCATCGACCGTCAGGATGCCGTTGACTGTGCGGCATCCCCTGCCCGGAGCCACGTCCACCGTCAGCATGTCCTGGCACGACCACGAAGCGCGGATAAACTCCTGCGGAATGGATTGCGCCAGGTGAGCGGCTTCGGTGTCAGCCATGACCGTCCCGCCGGTGGCCATCACGAACATCTGGATGCCGTGCGCCAGCGCCACATCGCGCATGCGCCTGGCCTTGGTCAGGCCGCCCACCCGGTTGAGCTTGATGCCGAAGACCTCGGCGATCCCCTCACGGGCAATCCGGCAGGCGTCCTGCAGGCTCACCAGCGTTTCATCAACACTGATCGGCGACGTGGTCACCTTGCGGATTGCGGCAATGTCATCAAGCGTTTCACCGGGTTGCTCGAAGGTCACGCCGAGATCGGCAACCGCGTTCATGACAATGCTGGCCTCTCGCCGCGTCCAGGCGCGGTTGACGTCATAGAGAATGATTTCGCCGGCTTTGCGGCTTTTCTCAATGTGGCGGATGCGTTCTATATCCGCGTCGACATCACCGCCAACCTTGGCCGAATGCGCCACGTAGCCCCGATCGCGATATTTGTTGATGATGCCCATCATGTAGCCGGGATCACCGGATGACACCGACGACGCTGCCGGCGTACCGGTCTCGCGCCTGCCGCCCAGCAGGTCGGCAATCGGCAAACCGAATGCCTTGCCCGATATGTCCCAGCAGGCAAGGTCAACCGGCGCCTTGGCATACAGATGACCGGGCAGGCACAGGTCCATGGCCCTCTCAACCAGTTCAACCTTGCGCGGATCCTGAGAGAGGATCACAGGCGCCATGGTTTCAATTGCGGCGCGAATGCCGGGCCCGTGCGCCGGTACATAGGTGTGGCCCCACGGCGTGCCCTCGCCCCAGCCGGCTATCCCGGCATCGGTTTCCAGTTTGACAAAAGTTGCATCAAGTTTCTCGAATTTCAGCCTGCCGCCGGACAGCCAGTACGGGTCCGCCAGCGGCAGATCCTTCTGATAGACGGTAATGCGGGTTATCTTCATGTCATGGTCACCACAATGTTGCCGGTGTGCTTCTTGTCCATGAAGGCCTGCTGCGCTTTGTGAAGCTGCTCCAGCGGATAAGTAGCGGCCAGGGCAGGCTTTACCTCGCCGTGCACGATGTAGCCCACCAGGCCGGCAAACACGCCGGGCGGCACGACGGTCGCGCCGGTAAAGGTCAGGTCGCGCAGATAGAAGGTCCTGAGATCCAGTTCCACCATGGGCCCGGCTATGGCGCCGGCGCAGGTGTAACGCCCGCCGCGGGCAAGCGCGTCAATCAGCTGCGGCCAATAACTGCCGCCGACAACATCGGCCACCACGCTGACGCTATCCTGGCCAATAGCCTGGCTGAGCGCCTTTTTCAGATTGCCGGGGGCACGCTCCAGCATGGCATGGGGCTCAAACTTTCCTACCGCGGCATGCTTGGACGTGCTGGCCATGGCGATGGTCGTGGCGCCGCGCCGGTTGGCAAGCTGGATCAGCGCCGAACCGACACCGCCGGATGCGCCGGGGATCAAGACCCTGTCGCCCTCGCCAACGTTGGCGCGATTGAGCATGTTTTCGGCGGTGATCCAGGAGGTGGCGAATGTCGCCAGTTCCGCATCGGAAAGATCACTGTCAACGGGATGGACCTGGCGTTCATCGATCTTCACATATTCGGCAAATCCGCCATCGCACTCGGAACCGAAATAACCGGTCTTCTCCATATTCAGCGGATCGTTCCAGTCCCTGAGCCAGGTGTCGATCAACACCCGCTTGCCCAGGAGACTGTCCGGCCCGGTGACAACACTGCCGCAGACATCGGCGCCCTGAATACGCGGGAATGTAAATGGCGCACCACCCCAGGCGGCGTCATCATCATCAGCAGTATCGAACGCGGCGCCGGTGGTTTTTTCGCTGACACCTTTCGAGTACCAGGCGGTGCGGGTGTTGACATCGGTGTTGTTGAGCCCGCAGGCATGGACCTTCACCAGCACTTCACCTGGACCGGGAACCGGCACCGGCCAGTCTGCATGATAGACAAGTTTGTCCATGCCACCGTGGCCGGTCAGTACAAAGGCTTTCATCGTGGCAGGGACAGTCATTGTGCCAGCTCCATTTCTGCATCGGTTCGAGGCAACAGGCTCTGCGGGTCATAGGCGGGTTCGCCCAGCACCCGGGCTGCGCGGGGTTTGCCGGCAATGACCACCTCAAGCCGGGTGCCGGGCTGCGCAGCATGCGGCCTGACATAGGCGAATGCGAGTATCTTTTTGACCGTGTGGCCATAGACGACGGAGGCTGTCGAGCCGACGAGCCTGCCTTCATGCATCACGGCCTCACCGCCATTGCCGTCCCAGATTCCGTCGGGTTCAATGGCAATATAGGCGCACACCCAGGGCAACGGGGCATCGAGACTTTTCCGGGTCTGCTGCCTGCCGAAGAACGGCCTGTCCATTTTCACAAAGCGCATGACGCCTGCTTCCGGCAGGGTTACCTCGTTGGTCAGTTCGCCAGCACCCTTGAACATCTTTTCCATGCGCAGAATGTTCATGGTAAATGAGCCATAATCGGCCAGGCCGTGGGCTTTTCCTGCTTCCCAAAGCGCATCATAGACCGCCAGGATGTTTTCGCGGGGCCCGTGAAATTCCCACCCCAGTTCACCGGCATAGGACATTCGCATTGCCCACACCGTGTTACCGGCAATCTCTATTTCACGCGCCGACATCCAGCGGAAACCGGCATTGTCCAGTGCAGCATCAGTGCACGCAGACAGGATATCGCGCGACCTTGGACCGTTGAGCGACAATGCGGCCCAGTCATCGGACCGGTTGACCACCTGCATGCCCTCATCACCGCGATGCAGGGCCAGATGATCCAGCAGGCGCTGCTCGAAGAAAGCTGCGCAAACCAGGTAGAACCGGTCCTCGGCCAGGCGGACAACGGTCAGTTCGATCTCGATACGGCCGCGGCGATTGAGGAGGTGGGTCAGGGCGATACCGCCGGGTTTTTCCGGCAACCGGTTGGGCGCCAGTCCATCCAGGAACCGTCCGGCGTCGGGACCCGACACTTCGACCTTGCTGAAGCCGGTAATGTCCATGATACCGGCGCGTTCACGCACCGCCTTTACTTCCGCTGCCAGCAGGTGGTGGATTTCGGTGCGCCTGAATGAATAATAGTCGCGCTGCTCGATGTCACCGGCTGCAAACCAGCGCGGACGCTCGTGGCCATAGACTTCCTCATACACCGCGCCCTTGGCCTTCAGCCGTTCATACAATGGGCCGGGTTTGACCGGGCGCCCGGCGAGACGGTTGAAATGCGGGAACGGGATTTCGTGGCGCAGGCAATAATCCTCCCTGGCCTTCACCACCTGCCAGTCCTTCTTGGCGTAGGCCCCGAAGCGGCGCGGATCGTATTCGCGCATGGAAATGTCTGCCGCACCGTGCACCATCCAGCGGGCCAGTTCACGGGACAGGCCGGGACCCCAGCCAATACCGATCTGGGTTCCGCAGCAGCACCAGTAGTTCCCGGCACCCGGCGCCGGACCGATCAGCGGATTGCCATCAGGGGGATGCGAGATTGCACCATGCACTTCGCGCTTGATGCCAAGGTCGGCAAATATCGGCATGCGCGCAAGCGCGTTCTCCAGATATGGCATGATGCGATCATAGTCGGCTGCAAACAATTCGTTCTCGGCTTCCCACGGGCAGTGATCTTCCCACACCGTGTTGGGATTTTCCTTTTCGTAAATACCAATGAGGCCGGATTTCTGCTCCATGCGGATATAACCCGACACCAGCCTGTCATCGCGGATTACCGGCAGTTCCCGGTCCAGGTCCACAAATTCCGGCACCGTGTCGGTCACAAGGTAATGATGGGTCATCGAGGTCATCGGCAATTGCAGCCCCGACCATTCGCCGATCTGCCTCGCATAGGTGCCGCCTGCATTGACAACATGCTCGCAGACAATGTCGCCATGTTCGGTGGAAACCTTCCATTCACCGGACGCCAGCCGCGCAATGCCAGTCGCGCGGCAGTGGCGGATAATCCTTGCACCCAGCCTGCGGGCACCCGCCGCCAGGGCCTGGGTGACACCGGAAGGATCAACATGCCCGTCGTCCGGGGTGTGCAGCGCGCCGATGACGCCGTCGAGATTGTAGAAGGGATGCAACTGCGCAACCCGGTCCGGACCTACCAGTTCGATACTGAAACCAAGCGACCGGCCCACCGACAGGGTCTGGCGCAGCCAGTCCATCTCGTCTTCGGTGTAGGCGATCCTGAATGAACCGCAACCATGCCATGTCACCGACTGGCCCGTTTCAGCTTCCAGCTTTCCGGCATAAAGGCCGATATTGTAGTCGACGCATTTGCCAAGACCAAAGCTGGAGGTGGAATGAGTTATCTGCCCTGCAGCATGCCAGGTGGAACCGGAGGTCAGTTCGGCCTTTTCCAGCAGAACGATGTCGCTCCAGCCTTCATGGGCCAGGTGATAGGCAATGCCGCAGCCCATCACACCACCGCCAACGACTACTACCCGGGCATGAGACGGCACCATTGATTTTCACTCCGAATGTGTTTTTTGCGATGGACAAGTGCTATCGTACAATTGTACACTCGTCAATCATGAATGATACAAACGTACAATCAACTGAACAATCCGCCCCGCCGGAACTGCTCGGCAGACTGACCACGGAACTGGACAGGCTGACGCCCGAAGTGCGCAAGGCTGCAACATTTGTGCTGGAAAACCCCAATGAAATCGGGGTCAGTTCGATACGCGAGATCGCAATGGCAGCGGATGTCAAGCCCAATACGCTGGTGCGAATGGCGCGGGTTCTGGGGTTTGACGGGTATGAAGATTTCCGCGAGCCATTTCGCGAGGAGATCAGGCGGGGCACCGTCAGCTTTCCGGATCGCGCGCGCTGGCTGCAGTCGCTCAGCCAGTCGGGAATGCTGGGCAGCCTGTATGCGGATATGGTCAATTCGGCCCTGCGCAACATAGAAGAGACCTTCGCTGGCATTGACGAGACGGCCCTGAAATCGGCGGCAGATGACATCTGGGCATCGCGCCAGGTTTTCGTGCTGGGGGTCGGCGTCAACAATTCAAACGCCGGAAATTTCACCTACCTGGCCTCTACCGGCATGGAACAGTTCCACCGCATTCCGCGGCCGGGCAGCACGGCGGTTGACGACCTTGCCCGCGCCGACAAGCGCGATGTGCTTATCGCCATAACCTGCAAACCGTATCGCAGCGAAGTGGTCGAGGCGGTTCGCATCGCGCGCGAACAGGGACTGACCATCATCGGTATCTCCGACAGCCCGGCCTCGCCGGTTGTTGCCGGTTCGCAGCACGGTTTCGTAGTGGCCGTGGACACGCCGCAGTTCTTTCCGTCGTCAGTATCAACCATTGCGCTGCTGGAAACCCTGCTGTCGTTCGTCATTGCATCGGCAGACAGTGAAATTGTCGAACGGGTCGAAAAATTCCATCAGCGCAGGCACCAGCTGGGTATCTACTGGAACGAGGAGACAGGTTGATCATGAGCAGTGTTGCGACCCCGGTGAGATCGCTCGATGCACGCTATTACACCGACCCGGCAGTGTTCAGGGTGGAGTCCGAAGGCCTGTTCAAACGCACCTGGCAGTTTGCCGGGCACACTTCCCAGGTCGAAAACACTGGAGATTATTTCACCTTCACGATGGCCGGTGAGAACCTGTTCTGCATCCGCGCAAAGGACGGCTCGATCAACGCCTACTACAATGTCTGCCAGCATCGCGCGCATGAGCTTGTGAGCGGTGAAGGCAACACCAGGCTGGTCGTGTGCCCCTATCACGCGTGGACCTACGAACTTACCGGGCAGTTGCGGTCCGGCCCCAATATCCAGTCGGTGCCGGATTTCGACCGCTCGGCGATCTGCCTGACCCCGGTACGTATCGAGGAGTTCTGCGGATTTCTGTTTGCCAATCTCGACCCGGACGCCGGACCGATGGAGCAATGGTTTCCCGGGGTGCGCGAACAGCTTTCCGCATTCGTGCCGCATCATGACCGGTTGAAGCATGTCGAGTGGGTGGAAATTCCGGAAGCCTGCAACTGGAAAGTTTCAATTGAAAATTACTCCGAGTGCTACCATTGCAAACTCAATCACCCGACATTTTCCACCGGCGTCGTGAAGCCAGAGACCTACGATATCCAGCCGCAGGGTTTTTGCCTGCGCCATACAACACAGTGCCAGAACCTCGACAGGATGAGCTATGCCATCGACCTTGAATCCAACGAGCATGCCGGCGAGTACTCATCCTGGTTCCTGTGGCCGATGTTCTCGTTCCAGGTCTATCCGGGCAACGTGCTCAACACCTATCACTGGCGGGCCATTGACGCCGGTCACGTTGTGGTCTGGCGGGGCTGGTACACCATAGACGGCGCAAAGTCCGATGTTGTCAGCAAGCTCGCCGTGCAGGATCGCGAAACAACGGTGGAAGAAGACATTAGCCTGGTCGAGTCGGTTCAACGTGGCCTGCGATCATCGGGCTACAGGCCGGGGCCACTGGTGCTTGACCCGAATTGCGGCGTAAACTCGGAACACTCGGTACAGGTTCTTCAACAATGGATGCGGGAGGCAGTAGATGGACAAAGAGCTGTTTGAAAAGGGACTGGCCAAACGCAAGGCAACGCTGGGTGATGAATATGTCGAAAAGAACCTCGCCGCAGCCGACGATTTCAACCGGCCGTTCCAGGAAGCGATGACCGCCTGGTGCTGGGGCTTCGGCTGGGGCGACGAAACCATTGACGCCAGGACGCGTTCAATGATGAACCTCGCCATGATCGGCGCTCTTGGCAAGATGCATGAATGGGAAGTTCACTGCCGCGGCGCCATCAACAACGGCGTCAGCACAGATGAAATCCGGGCAATTATCCATGTTGTTTCAATCTATTGCGGTGTGCCGCAGGGTGTTGAGTGCTTCCGCGTGGCGCGCAAGGTGCTTGAGGAGCTGGATCTGATCTAGAGCCTTTCCGGTCCAGGCCGGCCTGGACAAATCAGGATTCCGGCTCCGGCATACGGAAGCCGCGGAACTTTGGCATCAGTTTCAGCAGATGCCTGGTGTAGTCATGCTGGGGGTCTGTGAACAGGGTTTCCGTCGATGCAATCTCAAGCAGCTGACCGTTTCGCATGACGCCGACGCGATCACATATCTGCCGGATGACCGGCAGATCGTGGGAAATGAACAGCATGGTCAGGTTGAGTTCCGACTGAAGGTCCTTCAACAGGTTCAGGACCTGTGCCTGTATCGACACATCAAGCGCTGAGGTTGGCTCATCACAGATCAGGAACCTTGGCCTGGTGGCAAGGGCGCGCGCGATGGAAATCCGCTGGCGCTGGCCACCGGAGAATTCATGCGGAAACTTGCGGGCTGCACCGGCGCCGAGGCCAACCACGTCCAGCAGATCATGCATGATCTGGCGGGCCTCGCGCTGGTCATAGGCCATGTTGTGAAAATGGATCGGCTCCTCGATGATATCCTCAACCCGCATGCGGGGGTTAAGCGAGGAAAACGGATCCTGAAAGATCATCTGCATCTGGCGGCGGAACGGAGCGGCAGCGGCGCGTGATGGCAACGCAGTCAGGTCGGTTCCGTCAAACCGGATGGTGCCGCCCGAGGGTTTGTAGATGCCGGTGATCATCCGGGCGATGGTCGATTTGCCGGATCCCGATTTACCCACCAGGCCAAATACCTCGCCTGGCTGGATGGCAAATGACACCTGGTTCACCGCATCGAGATAAAGCCTTCTGGAAGGAAACAGTGAATGGCGGGTAATGAAGCGCATGTGGGCGCCTTTCAGCTCGACCAGATTGCCGGTGAGCTTGTGTTCCTCGCGCACCTTTCCAAGCCAGTGAGTGGCCAGGTTCATGCCTTCGGGGCGTTCCTCTGCATCCTCGATATAGGTTACCAGCGGGAACCGCTTCAGTCGCTTGTCGGGCCGTGGCACGGCGGATATCAGGCTCCTGGTGTAATCATGTTGCGGCCGCGACATGATCTGTTCGGTGGTTCCGGTCTCGACCACGCGGCCGCGATACATCACCGCGACCCGGTCGGCGGTTTCCGATATCACGCCCATGTCGTGGGTAATCAGGATCATGCCGACCTGCCGGTCGCGGCACAGCGCCTTCATCAGATCCAGAATCTGGGCCTGCACGGACACATCAAGCGCGGTGGTGGGCTCATCGGCAATGACCAGTTCAGGATCGGCACACAGCGCCAGTGCGATGACCACCCGCTGGCGCATGCCGCCGGAAAACTGATGCGGATACTGTGCGATGCGCACGCCGGGATCAGCAATGCCGACCTGGTCAAGCAGGTCTACCGCGCGGCTGCGGGCTTCGGCCTGCGAAAGGTTGAGATGCCTCTGGATGGTGTCGACAAGCTGACGCTCGATGGTTTGCAGCGGATCAAGCGAGGTCAGCGGATCCTGGAAGATCATGCCGATGCGGGCGCCGCGAATCCGGCGCTTGCCGGCATCATCCAGATCATCAATGCGCTCGCCCTTCAGCAATATGCTGCCCTGGGTCATTTCACCGGGCGGTTCAAGCAGGCCGATCACAGCATTGCCGATGGTTGACTTGCCGGCGCCTGACTTCCCACCACGCCGAGGATTTCACCCGGTTCGACCGACAGGTCCAACCGCTCCACCGCCACCACGTGTCCACGGCGGCTGGGGAACTCCACCCTCATGCCTTCGATGGTCAGCAGGCTGGTATATTTCACGCCGTCCTTCATCTGAGTTTGGGGTTCAATGCATCACGCAGCCAGTCGCCCAGCAGGTTGATGGCCAGCACAAGCAGCACAAGCGCTATGCCGGGGAAAATGGTGATCCACCACTCACCGGAAAACAGGAAGTCGTTTCCGATGCGGATCAGGGTTCCAAGTGACGGCGTGGTTGGCGGAACACCCACACCCAGGAAAGACAGGGTTGCCTCGGTAATCACCGCGATGGCCAGATGAATGGTGGCAATCACCAATACCGGTCCCATGACATTGGGCAGAATATGACGCCACAATATGATGATCGGGCCAATGCCGATCACCCGGGCTGCCTGCACATATTCCTTGTTCTTTTCAACCAGCGTGGAACCGCGAACGGTACGCGCATACTGCACCCATCCGGAAATGCCGATGGCGAAAATCAGCACATAGAATACCAGGTCCTGGTGCATTTCGCGCGGCAGCACACCGCGCGCCACACCGTCAATCAGCAGGGCGATCAGGATGGCGGGAAACGACAGCTGGATGTCTGCAACCCGCATGATGAAGGCATCCAGCCGGCCGCCGACATAGCCGGAAATCAACCCCAGCGAGATGCCCAGAAGCATTGAGAAAATCACCGAGGCAAAGCCGACAAACAGCGAAATCCGGGCGCCGAAGATAATGGTCGAGAGTATTCCGCGGCCCTGATCATCAGTGCCGAGTAAGAAACGCGGATCACCGCCTTCCATCCAGGCCGGCGGCAGGCTTGCATCCATGATGGAAATCGTCGCCAGATCAAACGGATTGTGAGGGGCGATCCAGTTGGCAAAAATCGCGGAGACAAAGAACAAAAGCGTGACAATGGTGGATATGATCGTCACCGGCGAGCGCACGAAACTGTAGGTCAGATCACTGTCAGCCACGCGTGCGAACCAGCCCTTCCGGGGATTTTGCGCCGCTGCGTGTGTCATGGTGCCGCCAAACCCTTCAGTGTCCGCTGGCGCTGTCAACGCGCAGGCGCGGGTCAACAACGACATAGAGCATGTCGACAATCAGGTTGATGACCACGAAGAAAAATGCGATCAGCACCAGGTAGGCTGCCATGATCGGGATATCGACATTGCCGACGGCCTGGATGAACAACAGCCCCATGCCCGGCCACTGGAAAACGCTTTCGGTGATAATGGCAAAGGCGATGATCGAGCCCAGTTGCAGGCCGGTAATGGTGATCACCGGCACCATGGTGTTCTTCAGGGCGACAACAAAATTCACATACTTTTCCGCCAGGCCGCGCGCCCGGGCGAATTTTACAAAGTCGGTGCGCAGGACCTCCAGCATTTCCGAGCGCACCAGCCGCATGATCAGCGTCATCTGGAACAGGGCAAGGGTAATGGCCGGCATGATCAGTGACTTCAGACCTGAAGCGGTCAGCAAACCGGTTGACCACCAGCCGAGCTGAACTACATCGCCGCGCCCGAATGTCGGCAGCCACCGCAACACCACGCCAAACAGCAGGATCAGCAATATGCCGATCAGGAAGGTCGGCAGCGATATGCCGATCAGGGACAGCGTCATGAACGAATGCGACAGCCAGCTGTTTCGCCGGATGGCCGTGTAGACGCCCATGGGAATGCCAATGGCTATGGCCAGAATTGCCGACACGATCGAAAGTTCAAGCGTTGCCGGCAAGCGTTCCGCGATAAGGTCGGATACCGGCCTGCGATGCTGATAGGAAAAGCCGAAATTGCCCCGGGCAGCGCTGGCGGCAAAGCGGCCGAACTGCACGAAGAAACTGTCGTTCAGGCCAAGCCGCTCTTTCAGTTCCTCGCGTTCTTCAAGGCTTGTGTCCTGGCCGACCATGTTGTTGATCGGATCGCCTACATAACGAAACAGCGAAAATGCGATCAGTGCGACGGTAACCATGACCAGAACTGACTGCACGAGCCGTTTTGCAATGAAGGTAAGCATGGAATCCGGTCACACCAGAAGTGGTTGAAGAGTAGTATCGGGTCCGGGCCACCTGCCAGATTGGCTGACAGATGGCCCGGCCGGGATTGCACTTGAACGGTAACTACTTCTTGACCACCGCGTAGCGCAGGTCGAACTGGTTATCGGGCCGCTGAACCACTTCAACCTTGTCTGATACGCCCCATGACAAGGGCTGCTGGTGCAGCGGAATGTGACCCACCTCGTCCTTGTGGATCTGGAACACCTCGTCAATCATGGCCTGACGCTTCGCCTGATCGGTTTCAGACTGGATCTGGGCTGTCAGTTCGTTGATCTTCGGATTGCAGTACCCGCCCAGGTTAAACGATCCGATCTTGTCCTCGCCATCGCGGCAGGCAATGAGGGACGAGATCACATTGTGGCTGTCAAAGGTTGACGGCGTCCATCCGAGCAGAAAGAAACTGGTGTCGTAACCGTTCTGGGCCAGCACCTTGCCGAAATACTTCGACTTGGTCTGGGCCAGCAGGTTCACCTTGACGTTGATCTTCGCCAGCATGGCGGCAGCTGCCTGGCAGATCTGTTCGTCATTGACGTAGCGATCATTCGGACAGTCCATGGTGACTTCAAACCCGTCTGCATAACCGGCATCAGCCATCAGCTTTTTGGCGGCTTCGACATCAAATGGCAGGCGGTCGTTCATGGCCTCGGTGTAACCATTGACCTCCGGTGCAGCCATAAGACCTGTAGGGACGGATGCTCCGCGCATCACCTTTTCCTTGATGGCATCAATGTCGATGGCCTGGAAAAAAGCCTTGCGCACACGCACATCCTTGAACGGGTTCTTGCCCTTTATGTTCGATGCGGTCAGTTCATCACGCACCTGGTCAAAACCGAGGAAAATCGTGCGCGCTTCCGGGCCGGTCAGCGGTTTCACGCCTTCAGCACTTTCCAGCCGCTTCCAGTCCTGAACCGGCATCGGGTAGGCAAGATCGATGTTGCCTGAAATCAGTGCAGCCACCCGGGTTGCATCCTGGGCAATCGGGGTGAAGATCGCCTCGGTGATATTGGAGCGCATGTCCTTGTCCCAGTAGTCGGGATTGCGGGTCAGCTCGGTTTTAACCCCCGTCTGGCGCGACTTCACCATAAACGGTCCGGTACCGTTGGCGTTCAGATTTGCATAGTTGCCTTCGTCGCCACCCTTTACATTGGTTGCTTCAGTGGCCTTGTTCTCTTCGGCCCACTGCTTGTCCATGATGTAGAAGATTTCGAACTGGTTCGGCAGGATCGGATTCGGGGCCGGGGTGATAATGTCCACGGTCAGATCGTCAACCGCCCTGGCTTCCTTGATGAGAGCTGAAACCACTTTCATGTCGGACCCTTCGGAGTTCAGCCGGTTGACCGAAAACACCACGTCTTCAGCCGTAAAATCATTGCCATTGTGGAACTTCACGCCCGGGCGCAATTTGAAGCGCCACACGGTCGGTTCAATGTTTTCCCAGCTTTCGGCCAGCGCACCAACGATTTCCATCTTGTCATTGCGCCTGACAAGGCCTTCGTAAATGTTGCCCTGGAAGCCCAGCGTCAGCGTTTCAAAAAGCCCGTGCGGATCAAGTGTCTGCGCGTCGCCCTGAAATGCCCATCTGAACGTTTCGGCATTGGCTGCGCTCGCCGCGGCCAGAATCGTTGAACCTGCCAGTAATGCCTTGAGTGTTTTTCCAAACATGGTCTTTTCTACTCCCTTTTGCTTACCAAAATTCCTGTTGATCGCAGCTAACCCCAAAACCGGACAGACTGCAAATGCCGGTTGACGGAATTGCTCTTTTTGCTCAGGATTGCGCCATCTCATCCTTGAAAATCATGCCATCGCGCATCACCAGGCGAATGTGGGCGCCGTCGCCCTCCAGCAGCCCTATATCCTGCAGCGGATTGCCGTCCACCACGATGAGATCTGCCTTGAAGCCGGTCTGCAATTGCCCGAGTTCGGTGTCCTTTTTGAGTATCTCGGCGTTTGTCATGGTCGCAGACCTGATTGCGCCATGATTGCCCAGCACCGACGCCTTCAGGGAAAACTCGTCAGACTGGTACTTGTGCAACGGCCCCAGAAGGTCACTGCCGTGGCCAATCTTCACACCGGCATTGTTGCTGATTTCAACCGCCCGCATGCCGGCATCGACTATTTCGCCGAGTTTTTGCAGGGAGACCTCCGGCAGGCCGAAGTCCCTGCCGTGTTTGTTCATGGCAAAGTAGGTGATGCTGGTCGGTACGTGATAGGTACCGCGTTCAGCCATCAGTTGCGCGGTTTCCTCATCTATCAGATTTCCGTGCTCGACGCAGCGCACCCCGCACTCGACCACCCGCTTTATGGCGTGCGGAGTGTAGGCGTGAGCCGTTGCGTAGGTGTGCCAAGCTTCGCATTCTTCAACTATGGCGCGCACCTCGTCCACCGAATACTGGGTGTTCTGGATAGGATCGGCCGGCGACGCCACGCCGCCGCCGGCCATGATCTTGAGCTGGTGAGCGCCCTTGCGCAATTCATCGCGGGCGGCCCGGCGGCACTCGTCGACACCGTCTGCGATCCGGCCCAGTTGCTGGGCGGAAACCTGACACGCGCAGGTGATGATGGTGGATATTTCCGTCGGCGAGCGAAAATCGCAATGACCGCCTGTCTGCGACAGGGCGAGGCCCGATACAAACAGGCGCGGACCGACGATAAGGTTATGGTCCACCGCGTCGGCCATGCCACGGTCGGCGCCGGCTGCATCGCGGACCGAGGTGAAGCCGCGCATCAGCATGGCCTTCATGATCTGGGCGGCGCTGGCAATCAGGTAGGTTACAGGCACATCGCTGAGGCGGCTGAGATTGAGCATCGTCGCCTTGACGTGAACGTGAGCGTCAATCAATCCCGGCATCAGGGTTTTACCCTTCAGGTCGATTGCGGTTGTGCCGGGACCGGCGGTCAGCGGCTTGTCTGAAATTTCCTTGATGCGATCTGCCTCGACCAGCACATGAAAGCCCTCACGGGGCTCATCAACCGTGCCGTCCACCAGCGTTGCATTGCGAAAAAGGACACTGCCCACCAGTCCCGGCTCCCTTTCCTACTTGCTTGCCGGCATGGCGGTTTCGACCAGGCGCGCCCAATAGGAACAGCCAATGGGAATAATCTCGTCGTTGAAATCATACTCGGGATGATGCAGGCCGGCTGTATCGCCCTGGCCGACAAAGATGAAGGCGCCGGGGCGGGCTTCCAGCATGAACGAGAAATCCTCGCCGCCCATGACCGGCGGGGCGTTTTCATCCACATTTCCGGTGCCAACCACCTGGCGGGCCACGGAGGCCGCGAAAGCGGTTTCTTCCGGATGGTTCACGGTAACCGGATAATTGCGCAAGTAGGTCAGTTCGACCCTGGCTTCGAAGGCTTTGCCGATGTGCTCACAAACGGTTTTCATGCGCTGTTCGGCCAAGTCGCGAACCTCCGGCTTCAGGGTGCGCACGGTGCCGCTCATTGTGGCGGTCTGCGGGATGACATTGTCGGCATCGCCGAGATGGATCTGGGTGGTCGAAATCACCATGCTTTCGATCGGATCAGTGTTGCGGGACACGATGGACTGGAAACCGTTGACGATCTGGGCGACCACGATGGCCGGGTCGATGCAGCCGTGGGGACGGGCCGCATGGCCACCCTTGCCTGTGATATCGACGGAGAAGAAATCGGCAGATGCCATCAGGCCGCCGGGGCGAATGGCAAACCGGCCAACCGGCAGGTCCGGCATATTGTGCATGCCGAACACCTGCTGAATGTTGAAGCGGTCCATCATCCCTTCATCGACCATTTCGCGGCCGCCGCCGCCGCCCTCTTCGGCTGGCTGGAAAATGACGATCGCGGTGCCATCGAAATTGCGGGTCTCGGCGAGATACCTGGCTGCACCCAGCAGCATGGAAGTGTGTCCGTCATGACCGCAGGCATGCATGGCGCCGTCAATGGTCGATTTGTGCTCAAGGTCGCGAATTTCCTGAATCGGCAGCGCATCCATGTCGGCGCGCATGCCGATCACCCTGCCGGACGTATTGGTGTTGCCGTGGATGACCCCGACAACGCCGGTGCGGCCGATGCCGGTGACAACCTCGTCCACGCCAAATTCTTTCAGCTTGCCGGCAACAATGCCCGCAGTGCGGTGAACATCGAACAGGATTTCCGGGTTGGCGTGCAGGTCACGGCGCCAGGCAGTAATCTCGTCATGGAACTCAGCAAAACGATTGACGGTTGGCATATATTTCTCCGGGGTTTCAGCAAGGTTGCGAAGACTGGCCAAGTTTTGCGGCAAGATCAACTCACAGTTTCAAGAATCTTTCCGCATAGACTGTCAGGCGGGGGGTTTGCCGTCTCTTGCCAGGATGCCGGCCTGGCGCATCTGCGACAGGGTCTGACGTGGTGACAGCGATTCCGCTGACACGTTCAGATCAAGCACGGCACCGGTTGCCGACGCACAGGCGCGCTCGAAAGCAGCGGCAAAATCTGCCGTCGTCTCGACCCGTTCCCCGTGAAATCCGTAGGCTTGCGCCAGCATGACAAAGTCCGGGTTTTCTATCCGGGTGCCGGATACGCGTTCAGGATAGGTTTTTTCCTGGTGCATCCTGATGGTGCCATAGGTGCCGTTATTGATGATCAGGATGACCGGCTGGGCGTTTGCCTGGCGCGCCGATCCGAGTTCCTGGCAGTTCATCTGGAAATCGCCGTCGCCGGCAAAGCACACCACAAGCCGGTCGCGGTGGTTGACCTTGGCTGCAATGGCCGCCGGTACGCCGTACCCCATGGATCCGCTCTGCGGCGCCAGCAGGCGCTGCTTCGGCCCGTAGCGCAGGAACCGGCCGGGCCAGGTGGCGAAATTGCCTGCGCCGTTGGTGATGATGACATCGTCCGGCAACACCTCGCGCAGGTGCGCCATGACCTCCACCATGTCTACGGAGCCCGGCTGGGCAGGCGCATCCACGTAGGCCAGGTATCCGGCGCGCGCCTGTTTGCGCCAGCTTGCCCAGCTTCCTTTCACAGACAGGTTTTCGACCGCGTGGGCGAAATTATTGGGGCCGGAATGGATCGACACATGGGCAGCATAGATCTTGCCGATCTCGGCATCGGAGGCATGTGCATGCACTATGCGCTTGGCCGGATTGGGCACGTCCAGCAGGCTCCAGGCATCGGCCACCATTTCGCCGAAGCGGATATTGACCGCGATGATCAGGTCTGCCCCGGCGATCAGCTCGCGGGTCTGCGGGAACATGCCGACACCGGCATCACCGGCATAGACATCCGACAGGTTGTCAATCAGGTCCTGCGACCGGAAGGCAACCAGAACCGGAATATCGTTGGTTTCGGCAAACCCCTGCAGTGCGCGGGCGCCGCCTTCACTCCAGCCGCCGCCGCCTGCAATGATCAGCGGCCTTTGCGCATTGGCCAGTTCACCTTCAAGTGCGGAAATTGTGCCCGGTGCAGGCGCTGCCTCGGGAATTACAACCGGATCACACGGCGCCGCATCGGTCAGGCTGGTCAGCATGTCCTCCGGCAGCGCGACCACGACGGGTCCGGGCCTGCCGGACAGGGCGGTTGCCCAGGCGCGTGACACCAGTTCCGGGATGCGCCAGACCTGGTCGATTTCAACAGCCCACTTGGCAATGCTGCCGTGAAACTGGCGATAGTTGACTTCCTGAAAGGCCTCGCGGTCGCGCTGATCGGTGGCGACCTGGCCAACGAACAGGATCATCGGTGAGGAATCCTGCCTGGCGGTGTGCACGCCGATCGTGGCATTGCTGGCGCCGGGCCCGCGGGTTACCATGCAGATGCCAGGCTGGCCGGTGAGTTTGCCGTGAGCGGCTGCCATGAAGCCGGAGCCGCCTTCGTTGCGGCACAGCACGAAATCCAGTTCGCCCCTGGTGTCGTGCAGTGCATCGAGCACTGCGAGATAGCTTTCACCCGGCACGCCGTATGCGGTTTTTGCGCCGAGTGATTTCAGGCACGCCACCAGCAGTTGCCCCCCGTTTCTTGTCATGTGATAACCCCTGCCAGTTTTGTGTCCGTCATGGCCCGCAAGATGACGGGCAACCAGCTCGCTGAAAAGCTATGCAACCGCGCGCGCCAGGGCACATTGAGACCACAGTTTGTTCAATGCGGCAACAAGGTGCTCGATATCGGCACGGCTGTGGCACGGATTAGGTGTAAAGCGCAGCCGCTCGGTGCCCTTGGGTACGGTTGGATAGTTGATCGGCTGTACGTAAATGCCGGCGTTGTCCAGCAGCCAGTCGGAAATCCACTTGCACTTGACCGCATCGCCCACCATCACCGGCACGATGTGACTTTCATTTGGCATGTGCGGAATACCGGCCTTGTCCAGCCCGGCGCGCAGGGCTGCCACCATTTCACGCTGTTGCAAACGCTCGGTGCTGCTCTGTTTCAGATGCCTGATCGAGGTAATGGCCCCGGCGGCAACCGCCGGTGGCAGGGCGGTGGTGAATATGAAACCGGAGGCAAACGAGCGCACAAAATCGCACAATTGAGCAGAAGCGGCAATATAGCCGCCCATGACGCCGAACGCCTTGCCCAGGGTGCCCTCGATCACGTCCAGCCGGTGCATCAGGCCTTCACGCTCGGCGACACCGCCGCCGCGCGGGCCATACATGCCGACGGCATGCACTTCATCGAGATAGGTCAGCGCATTGTGCCTTTCGGCCACGTCGCAGATTTCCGAGATGGGTGAAATATCGCCTTCCATGGAATAGACGCTTTCAAACGCCACCAGCTTGGGCCGGGCAGGATCAACGCCGGACAACTTGCGATCAAGGTCTTCAGCGTCGTTGTGCTTCCAGATGTGGCATTCCGCCCTGGAGTGTCGAATGCCTTCAATCATCGAGGCGTGGTTGCCGGCGTCGGAAAACACTGCACAGCCGGGCAGCCTGGAGGCGAGTGTCCCCAGCGAGGCCCAGTTGGACACATAGCCGGAGGTGAAGATCAGCGCGGCTTCCTTGCCGTGCAGGTCGGCCAGTTCAAGTTCAAGCTCGACGTGATGATGGTTGGTGCCGGAGATATTGCGCGTGCCACCGGCGCCGGCGCCGCATTGTTCGATTGCCGCGGTCATGGCGGCGATGACCTGGCGGTTCTGGCCCATGCCGAGATAATCGTTGGAACACCATACGGTGACTTCAGAAGCAGATCCGTCAGTTTGGTATCTTGTTGCCTTGGGGAAGCTGCCATTGTGCCGTGCAAGGTCGGCAAACACGCGATACCGACCTTCCTCGTGCAGGCTGTCCAGCTGCTGTTCGAAGAAGCTTGCGTAATCCATGAACCTGGTATCCTGACCATTTGTTTGGTTGGTTTATGGCGCAGTAGCCTGGCGCTTTTCCAGTGGTGGAAGTGCCGCACGTGTCACAAGCAGCTGCACATGGATCACGCCTGCGTAAAAGGGTATGGAGCTGCAGAGCCTGAAACGGAAAGAAGCTGTGGCAAGTTCAACGACGGTTTCGTCAAATTGTCTTTCCTTTCAGGCTCAACTGGAATTGAATGTAAGGAATTCCACTCCTTACAGGAGAGCTCTGTAATGAAACTTGCTTCCTCGCAACGCAATGACCTTGATCGCGACGGTTTCCTGATAATGCCCGGCAGGTTCACTGCGCAGGAGGTGGAGCTGATGCGATCAAGGCTACCGCTTGTCTTTGCGGCAGATCATCCGGGCAACGTGGTGGAGAAGAGCTCGGGCGAAGTGCGCACGAGCATGGGCCTGCACAAGCGTGACGAGATCTTTGCACGGGTCGTAAGGCACCCGAGACTTGTCGAGCCGGCGCTGCAGGTATTGGGCGAGGATGCCTACATCCAGCAGGTCAAGGTCAATGTGAAGGCGGCCTTTTCCGGTGAAATCTGGCAATGGCACTATGACTTTGCGACTCACCATCAGGAGGATGGCGTACCGGAACCGCGTGCGCTGAACCTGCATATTTTTCTGGATGATGTCACGGAGTTCAACGGGCCGCTCTACTTCGTACCTGGCTCCCACAAGGTAAAGGAACATCGCGCCAGCCTGGATGATCACACGACAAGCTACCCCCTGTGGGTATGCGATCATCAGCAGGTTCGCGACCTGGCGCAGGAACGCGGTCTCGTCGCGGCCAGGGGTGGCAAGGGGACAATGCTTATTTTCCATGACACGCTGGTGCATGGATCACCCAACAACATGTCACCCTGGGACAGGGCAATATTCTCGCTGATCCTGAACCCGGTGTCGAACTCTCCACAAAAACCAACCCGGCCCGACTACAAGCATCACCGGGATCTGACACCCGTCGCGCCACTGAATGACGATTGCCTGGAAATGGCACTGGCAAGCTGAGTTCGCATGGGCGCGACCAAGCGACCTGATTGCAGAAGGGTCACGCCCGGCTGTGAGCGTCAAACTTACTTGATTGATGCCTTGCCGCCGGTAATTTCAACTGTTTCGCTGCCGGAAAGGGTCTCACGGTCACCATTTGGCATGGTTACGAAGCAGCCTCCGCCACACACATTGACGCTCATGCCAGGTTCAATGCCCACTTCAGTTTTCTGGCCGCCTTCTGTCACAACAATCATGATGGCGGCGCCGTCCTTGTTGGTGACAGTGGCGGCGTTCGCCAGTCCGATAGCGAGGGGCAGCGCGATTGCTGCCAGGATCAAGGTTTTGAACATCTACTTGTTTCCCCGGAATGGTGGGCTGTCCAGGAAGGAACCGGCTCCACGATCTGTGTGTTTCATAATCTATTATCACAAAGCCAATGTGAACGGCAAATGAACGGATCTGCTCACGTTCCCGCCTCGGGCGGCTGCTTTTTCCCCCTGGTCGCCTTGCCGATTGCTTCGGCCAGCGCCTCTATGTCCTGCATCTTGAGGTTGACATCGCGTTGCGGGAACGGAATGGCAATGCCTTCACGTTCGAAGGCCTCAACGATTTCGAAGCGCAGTTCAGTGGCAATGGCAAGTCCGTCAATGACCTCGGGAACGTGCACGCGCACCTCAAAATTGAGGGAATTGTCGCCGAATCCCATGAAAACAACCGTTGGGGCCGGGGCCTTCATCACGCGCGGATGGCTGGTGGCGATGTTGAGCAGCAGGGCGTGCACGGCACGTGGCCTGGTGCCGTATGCGACACCGACGGGTATTTCAATGCGGCCACGGTGGTTGCGGTGGGTCCAGTTGCCGACCGGCTGGTTGATAAGGTCGGAATTGGGCAGGATCACCGTCTGGTTCTGGAAGGTCTCTATTTCGGTGGCGCGTACGGAAATCTTTTTTACAAAACCCGCAGTGTTGCCGGTAACAATCCAGTCGCCTACCTTGAACGGCCGTTCGGCCAGCAGAATCAGGCCGGAAACAAAGTTGGAAACAACGTTCTGCAGGCCAAAACCAATGCCCAGCGACAGGGCGCCTGCCACCAGGGCAAGGCTGGAAAGATCAAAACCTGCCGCTGACAGGCCGATAACTGCAGCCAGTGCAATACCAACATAGCCGACTATGGTGCGAATGGAATTGCGGACACCAATATCGACACGGCTGCGCGCCATAACCGAACCGTCCAGCCAGTGCTGAACCCGGCGCGTGAACAGGAATCCAACAATGAACACTGCAAAGCCCAGCAGGATTCCAATCAGCGAGATTGAAATGTTGCCAATTCGGATATCGGTCAGGATGCGATACAGCCAGGTCTGGATATCGAGCTGATTGAAACCCCACTGCAACAACAGCAACGGCAGACCGATAACGAACACAGCGGCATAGATAATGAAGCTGAAGAGCAGGCCAAGCTGATCCAGCGTGGTGTCGTTCAGGGAGAACTTCTGCTTGATGCGGCTTCCAATCACTGATTGCGGAAACACGCCTTCGGCCGCCAGTACATGGCCGGACTGAACTCCGATATACATGGTGGCCAGAATGGCGGCGGTAACGACGATCTGGGCGGCCGCAAACCTGGCAAGACCTATGTAGCCGAACAGGGCCGCTGCAATGATGAAAATGGCCATTAACAGGATTGGGGCGCGTACCCAGGCCGGCCAGCCATAGGCGCGGCCGCTGATCTTGTCATTGAACGGCCTTACCAGCGCTATCATGACGAGCACGGCAGAAATGAGCAGCGAGGAAATCAGGCTCTTGGAAACCGTCAGGGCCAGTGGCGAGGAAAAGATGTCGTTCAGCCTGCCGATGAAAAAATCCAGTACGTGGATGATTGCCAGACTGACTATCAGAACAAACAACATGCGGGCAGCCCTGTCCGACACCAGGATCAGACGGCGCGCCGCGCTGGCAGGAGACAATAGCGCAGACGCCAGACGCTGGATGAAGTAGATCGCGGCGACCGAGATCAGTATGGCTTCCGCCAGGTCTTCTGTTTGCGGTGTGAAAACGCCAAAATGCGAAAACAGCCAGTACGTTGCTGCAAGAGCAGCCGCCACGGCAAGCGATGGAATGACGGTGGACCAGAATGCCAGTGACAGCCTGGCAATGTAGCTTTCCTGTGTCTCGGACGGTGTCGCCCGCCGGATGAAGCCAAACATCCGCCTTACTGCAAGCAAGGTCGCCAGGCCGATCAGAATTGACAGGACGATAGCCGATATCAGTTCCTTGCTGCGGAAGGCGTACATGAACCGCATGCGTGATGAAATCTGCTGGCTTGCCTTGGAAAACTCGCGCTTGAAGCCTGACAGGGTTTCCAGGCTTACGGCTCCGTCAATATCCGTCTGCTTGAACAATGTGCTGGCGAACAGGTCGCGGCGCAGCGAGCCAATCCGGTCAATGGCCCTGCTGGACCGGATGGACAGGTTTTCCGCTTCTCCCAGCAGCAGGTTGTACTGGCCCTTCTCCTCCAGCATCAACTTTCGTTCCTGGGCAAGACTTTCGGCTTCGGCAGGTTCGCCTTCCTTTGGAGGTGCCCCCAATGCATCCAGGCGCTGCTTGATTTCGTTGATGCGCGGACGAAGCGATACGCCGAAGTCGATCACTGCCCTTGAAAACGCCTCGAGATCAACGCGCAGCTTGACAAGGCCGGTGTCGTCGTCTGCCTTTTTCTCGATCGAAGCTTCAATGGCACTGATGCTGTTGCGCAGTTTCTCCAGTTCGGCCTGCTGTGGGCCAGGGCTGGCTGCCGATATGGGCAGGACCATGACTATCAGCATAAACAAAGTTACTAGCGCGCGCATGGGATCCACCTGATATATCTGGAAAAGTTGCCAGCCTCGACATATCACATCTCATCGCTGCAGCCAGCCAGACTGTTTCTGACTACAAGTTTTTGCAGATGCGGCGTGCCGCGGTCAGGACCGGCCCATGAAATCGCCCTTTCCGAGCGGGACGCCGCAGTGGCGGGCAATGGCGTAGGCAGTGGTCATGTGAAAGTAGAAGTTGGGCATAACAAGGCTGAACAGATATGTCTGACCGTCAAGCGTCATCTGTTGTCCCGCGACCGGCAGGGTGATCTGTCTGGTCTCTGCGCCTTCGAATTGCCTGGCCTTGAGAGACTTCAGGAACTTGATCGTTTTGGCGATACGGGCCTTCAACTGGGGGAATGTGGTTTCAGTATCCTCATACCTAGGAACTTCCACGCCTGCCAGGCGGGCGCCACATCCTTTCGCGAAATCGGTTACAAGCATGACCTGTCGCGCCAGCGAAAACATGTCAGGTGCAAGCCGATAATTGATCAGGACGGCAGGGTCAATTTTTCTGGCCTTTGCATCGGCAGCTGTCCTGTCGAGAATTTTGGAAAGAGCCTTGAGGTTGTGCAACAGGACAGGCACAGAGACCTGATACATGGAAAGAGACATAAGCTTGCCGCCTTGAATGAGAGGGAAGGAACGGGCCGGACTTTACGCTTCCTGTGATACTGCGCAAGGGCGCAGTCGACCGCCTGCCATTCAACCCACTTTCGCGAGGTTCAAATCTGTCGCATAATCCCGCGTGGAGAATGACCACGGAGAACTGGTCGTTGGATGGAACGAAAACTTGCCGCCATCATATCGGGAGACGTCGCAGGTTTCAGCCGCCTGACCGCGCTTGATGAGGAAGCCGCCCTTGCCACGCTTGCGATCTATTTTGAAGCGATCAGCGAGTTCGTCCTCGAACATGGCGGCCGCATTTTCGGCAATGCCGGCGATGGTTTTGTCGCCGAGTTCGCCAGCGCCGTACAGGCTGTGCGTTGTGCCGTTGCAATTCAGCGCAGCCTGTCACGCCGCAATCTCGACCTGGCGCCTGGCCGCAGGCTTGAATTTCGCATCGGCATAAATCTGGGCGATGTCGTCGTATCGGGCAACGACCTTCTCGGTGACGGCGTGAATGTCGCCGCCCGCCTGCAGGAGATTGCCTCCCCGTCCGGTATCTGCATCTCCGGTTCGATCTGCGAGCAGATCGCCGGCAAGGTCAGCTTTCGCCTGACTGGCCTTGGCGAACGAAATCTCAAGAACATCCCGCGGCCTGTTTCCGTGTTCAGTGTCGACTGGCAGGCCGGGGACCCTACCCAGTCAGGCATCCTGTCCGGCTCGCTGGTGTTGCCCGACAAGCCGTCGATCGCGGTCCTGCCTTTCGTCAACATGAGCAACGACCCTGAACAGGAGTATTTCACCGACGGCATCAGCGAGGACATCATCACCGCGCTGTCGCGTCACCGCTGGTTCTTCGTGATAGCGCGCAATTCAACCTTTACCTACAAGGGCAGGGCCGTGGACATCAAGCAGGCTGCCCGCGATCTCGGTGTCCGCTACGTGCTCGAAGGCAGCGTGCGCAAGGCAGGCGCGCGCGTGCGCATCACCGGCCAGCTCATCGACGCGGAAACCGGAGCCCATCTGTGGGCTGAGAGATACGACCGTTCGCTTGATGACATTTTTGATATTCAGGACGAGATTACCGAATGCGTCGTAGGCGCCATCGAACCCGAGATCCTGATGACCGAGGGCAAACGCGCCATCCTCAAGACCAATCCGGACGCTTATGAGTGCTGTGTCCGCGGTATCTGGCATCAATACCAGACGACCGAGGAAGACAGTATTGAGTCCGAGAGATGGCTGCGGCGCGCTATTGAACTGGACCCGCAATATCCGCGCGGCTACATGGCCATGGCGCGCTTGCTGTTCGGCCGGACCCTGTTCGGGTGGAGTGATGATGTTGTCGCCGATGGCGCCGAAATATTGAAGCTGGCGGAGCAGGCAGCATTACTGGACAGCCGCGATCCCTATTGCCAGTATGCATTGTTTGCCGGCAATCTCGTCAATGGGCGCCTGCAGCCAGCGCTTGCCGCCGCACAACGGGCAATCGACCTCAATCCCAATTTCGCACTCGGATTTCTGGCGCTGGGCTGGGTGCGCATCTATCTTGGACTTTTTGACCTGGTGCTCGAGCCCTTGCTGCGCGCCAGCCGTCTCAGCCCGAACGATCCGCTCAACTTCCTGTTTTTCAGCCACATCGCGCTCGCCCATTTCCATCTTGGCAATTATGAAGAGGGACTGCATTTTGCCGAACGCGCCAACACCGCGAGACGCACACACATGGGTCTTGCCATCGCGGTCGCATGCCTTGCCATGCTCGACCGCCTGGAAGCAACAAATTCGCTGGTCGACGAGATCACGTCGCCCGGCGTCCGCGATGCAGAAAATTACTGGAAAGCCGTAACTCCCTACGCCAGTCCGGCCGACCGCAAGCGATTCGCCGGGGCGCTTCACATGGCGGGCCTCGATATCTGAGGTCGGCAAAGCTGTTGAGTAAAATTTCCGGCCTGCACAGTGAGTGCGTGATTTCCCAAACCGCCCCGATCATCAATCGAGCTTCCTGATTTCCGAGGCCATGTCGGGGCGCAGCCGTACCTGGTAGGTCGCGTCATCACAGGTCAGGGTCCAGACCTCCGAGTCCGGCTTTGACAGTTCCTCGTCGCGGACAGCACTTTCAGCCGTGCCGCAGGGATGCTGCTGGGCCCGGACCTGGTCAGCTATCATGGCCTTTGCACCGTCCTGCGAGTTTGCCGGCACGATGAGCATCCCGGAAATTGCGGCCGCAAGGGCCGAAGTGGTCAGGGCAGAATGTCTCATTTCAATCGAGCCTTTCAAGGGGTTGACATGACCCCACAGGAATACCCGCAGACACGCCGGTTGTCAGCACTACTTTGCAAAGTAGTGAATCTGAATTGGCAAGCAGGGAACTTTTCAGGCTCAGTTCCTGATGAACGTGGCAAACTGGCTGGTACTTGCTTTTCTACCGCAGATAATGCGGCAGGAGGGCTGCATGCAAAGGTGACCTGGCTGCGTTCCAGGAATTGGCGCACGGCATAACCCCCGAACTGATGGCCCCCGGCACCTGGATTGTTACCGGTATCAGTTCATGTTCTGCAATGGAATAATCCATTGCTACTGGCCGTGCGCCAACCTCCCTGTTGTTTTGCACCCTCAAGGCGCCCCGGTTCCGATATACTGCTGGTTCGCAATGCTGTCGTATTCACCCGTCAATTATGGAAATGAACCCTGCTGCTGTCTCTGGCAATCTCTTTTGAAATGAGGACAATTCGTTCCAATCTGTGCCACATTACAGGTTGCAGGATTGCAAGAGCCGCGAAGTGGCGCAGGAGCAACCGGGACTGATGCGGGAGTGATTTTAACATGGTGGCCAGACCAAATGTCCGGAACACGGGCGCGAAGCAGGTCGTGAGAGACCTAAAAGAAGCGGGTATCGCTGCAGACCCGCTGGTGGCAAAAGCCGGGTTGCAGAAGTATCAGCTTAACAGGGATCAGGGCTGGATACCATTTGAGAGCCATGCCCTTCTCATGAAGGTTGCAGCTGAGGCGATGGCTGATCCGTATTATGGCCTGAACCTGGCCCGCCGGATTGATCCGCGTGATTATGGCGCGCTGGCCTATATCGGGCTGTCTTCCGCAACCCTGGAAGATGCACTGGTCAACCTTGAGCGCTACCTGTCAGTGCAGACTGAAGCATGGACAATCGATCTGGACATGCAGGGCAGAACGGTGGCTGTGCGCTTCAACCCGTCACGAGTGGACTTTTATCACCATGCCCAGGCTGCGGAGTACGGTGCTGGTACGCTGATAAATGCATACCAGTTTTTTCTGGCCGGTCCATTGCTCCCGCAGGAAGTTCACTTCGTTCACTCGCTCGATGCAGGCCGCAGCAGGGCCAAAATCGAAGAACTGCTGGGCTGTCCGGTGCAATTCAGCCGGAACTCCAGTCAGATCATCCTGGACAGAAAGTCACTTCTGCTGCCCATAGGCACGGTAGATGACCGGTTGCTGAAGGTCCTCATACAGCACTGCGAACATGTGCTGACGGATCATGCGCCGCAGCACTCCAGCCTGGTGGCCGACGTCCGCCAGACGATCACGAGACTTTTGCCGAGCGGCCGCGCAAGGGCTGATACGGTTGCAGCTGAACTGGGCCTGACACGGCGCACCATGCACAGACGTCTTGCCAAACTGGGCGTGAACTTTACGGCGCTGCATGACAGCCTGTGCCATGACCTGGCCGGGAAGTACATCGCGGAAGAAAAGCTATCCTTCCAGCAGGTCGCCTTCCTGCTCGGCTATGCCGACCAGAGTGCCTTCAGCGTTGCCTTCAAACGCTGGACTGGCCTGTCACCCAAAGAAGCCCGGGCAAAGAGCGCCTGACATCTGCCGGGGCACTTGAAATGGCCGGGGCTTGGGTTACCCGTCGGGCCCGGAGGCGTTTCGGATGGAACTATTTCCCGGTGTCCAGTTTCTGCCTATATCGGTTGCATAACTTCTTCGTGTCGCTAGTTTGATGCTCACTGACACTGTTGGCCAGGAAAGCAATGGGTCTCGAGAATGCCAGGACTTATCGGCGAACGCCGGGAACAGATAATGGAAGCAGTGCGCGCCCGGGGCTTTGTCACCATCGAAGCCCTGGCGGCACATTTTGACGTTTCTGCCCAGACTATCCGGCGCGACATTATCGAACTTGATGCTCAAGGCCTGATCAGCCGGTTTCATGGTGGCGCCGGACCGAGCGAGAAACTGGAGAGAAGAACCTACCAGCAGAAGAAGTCACTGCAATCGCCCGCCAAGACCATGATCGGCAGAAAGACAGCATCGCTTATACCCGGCGGCGCCAGCGTGTTCATAGACGTCGGCACAACCGCCGAAGCCGCGGCCGAAGCACTGTGCGGGCACCATGACCTGACGGTCTTCACCTGCTCATGCGTGGTTGCGCTGCTGTTTGGAAACTCTGCAACTGCATCTGTAGAACTGGCAGGTGGAGTCCTCGACGGACCCGACGGCGCCCTGGTCGGATCACGCACGACACAATGGGTTTCCCGGCTGCGGATCGACTATGCACTGATTTCGTGCTCGGCTATCGAAGCAGACGGCAGTGTGCTCGATTTCAGCAGCGAGAAAATCGAGATCAAGAGGGCTGCGATGGCAGCAGCCCGCTGCAGCATACTCATGGCTGACCACACCAAATTCGAAAGGCGAGCCAGCTTCAAGCTGGCGGAACTTCCGGATTTCGATCACTTCATTGTCGACCAGTTGCCGCAATCTGTATCACTCGAGAGCATCGAACGCGAACTCGCAGTAGTGATCGCCAACGACTGACTGACGTGAAACTTGACAACTGCAAACTTCGAACTGAGAGTCACGGCATATGTAAGAACCATTACATTCTGGCAGTTTGCACCCAAGCGCATTTGATCGACAGGGAGGCCACACCCGCAATGCTGATGCTGGACCGGAAATCAGGCAAAATCTACCACGGCACTACCTGCTGGAATGGCTGGCGCCACGGCTGGCAACCGGCAGGAGCAGTGCCGCCGGACCTTGAACAGGTCACCGCACGGGTCGCCCTGGCGGCCTCGCAGGAACAAGCACCACGCACCGGATTGCCGATTGGGGTGATTGGCCCCAAGTTTGCCTCTGCTGACCAATGCCACACAGCCGAAGCAGTAGGTGCAATGATTGCTGACATGAACGTCCCACTCTTCTGCGGCGGAAAATCGGGTGTCATGGAAGCGGCTTGCAAGGGCGCAAAATCCCGCAATGGTCTGACCATTGGCCTTCTGCCGGACGATGAGTGGAACATGGCAAACGAGTTTGTCGACGTGCCGCTGGCCAGTGGCATCGGCCCTTCCCGAAACGCCATTATCGCCCGCGCGTGTCCGGTACTCATAGCAGTCGGCGGAGAGTACGGGACACTTACAGAGATGGCGTTCGGCCTTCACTTCAATCGCACTGTGATCGGACTCGACGGTGCACCTGCCGTGAAGGGAGCGCTGACTGCAGAAACTGCCGAACAGGCGGTTGAACTGGCCGCTTCCGCCTATCTCGGCGCGAATCCGAATTAGTCACTTGGCATCTACCCAAAACTCAAGCAGTATCGTTTCGAAAAATGTAATATAACTGACATCTGTTTGTGTCTTGTTGCACGTTGAACGCGAACTGGAGGAACAGCACGTGCGCATCGTCGCCGTGGCATACCTGATCTACCTGTTTCTGCCGATGGCATTGCTGTTTGTGGGCTCGTTCGGTGAGACATGGACCAACACTCTCCTGCCGAGTGGCCTCACGCTCAGATGGTACGAGGACCTGATGCAGGACGGCAGTTTCACCCGGGCATTCACCACGTCCCTGGTCGTCGTCACGTGCACCGCGATCCTGAACCTGCTGATCGGACTGCCTCTGGCGTTCGCCATCTACATGGCGGCTAGCCGCGGCGTCAAAGTCGCTGCCCGAATCATGATCCTACTGCCCATTGCCGTTCCGGAACTGGTGCTGGCGTTTGGGTTCATCCTGGTGTTCTCATCCGATGAATTACCATGGCTCGGCACATCATGGCTTCTCGTTGCAGGCCATGTAGTACTGACGCTGCCCTATTTCGTTTCCACCCTTCTGAGCGACATGCGGCAGGTCGACCTGATGGCCATGCAGGCCGCCGCGGCAAGTCTCGGGGCGACATTCCGGCACCGCTTCTTCGACATCGTGGTTCCCAGCCTGCGATACTCGATGATGTCGGCTCTGATTATGGTGGCCGCAATTTCGATCGGCGAATTCCAGTTGTCAAATCTCATTGCCGGTTTCCTGAACCGTACCTACCCCATCGTTCTGCTGCAATCGTTCTATGGTGCGACGGGCTTTGCCTGTGCTGCCACGGTAATCCTGCTGGTACTTGCCCTGCTTGCATCCTCAATCAGCGCGCTCGGGAATCGCCTGGCCCAGCGAGGCGTGTCATGAGTGTGGTTTTTGACAATGTCCAGTTCACCTACCCGGGCGTCAGTGCCGGTATCAGCGATATCAACCTGACTATCGCAGACGGCGAATTCCTGAGCGTCATTGGTCCATCCGGCTCGGGAAAGAGCACGCTGTTGCGGCTTCTGTCCGGCTTTCTGATCCCGCAGCGCGGCCGTATCTACATCAATGGAGAGGAAGTGACCTCGACGCCGGCAGAACGGCGCAGCATTGGTCTCGTGTTTCAGTCCTACGCCCTGTTTCCCCATATGTCCGTGGCAAACAATATCGCCTATCCCCTCAAGGTACGCGGCGTGGATGCTGCGGACCGCCGGCGCAGGGCCGAAAAAGCACTGGAGCGCGTCGGCCTTGGCGGCTTCGCGAACCGCTCACCCGCCACCTTGTCGGGTGGCCAGCAGCAGCGTGTAGCACTGGCGCGAGCCATGGTGTTCTCGCCAGTCGCCCTGCTGCTTGATGAACCGCTGTCCGCCCTTGATGCCTCGCTGCGCGCAAGCATGAGAGACGAGATACGTTCCGTGCAACGCGAAGCAGACATCTCGACCCTGTTCGTCACCCACGACCAGGAAGAAGCCCTGTCGATGAGTGACCGGGTCGCGGTAATGTTTGATGGACGCATTGCCCAGATTGCCGCACCAAGGACCTTGTACGACCACCCCAGTACGGCCGCGGTTGCCGCCTTTGTCGGAAAGGCAAACGTGATAGCCGGCAAGGTCACGGCCACCGGAGAGGTATCGACCCGCACAGGACTGCTGCGCGCCGACACCGCCGGGTTCCTGCCCGGGGATCGTGTAACCGCACTCATCCGTCCCGAGAAAATTTTACCAGCGGCACCCGGCAGGAAGGGTACCGCTCCCATAAACGCGTTCGCCGGCCATGTTGTCGTTGACCGGTTTCTGGGTCCCGTCAGGCATTACGACTTCAAGGTCGGTGAAGGTATGCTGCAAGGAGAAACGCGGGATCGTGATGAAATCCGGAGTGTATATGTGCCACCGGAGGCAATCTTGTTGTTTCCGGAATCTGAAGTGAGAAAAGTTCAAGAGGAGAAGTCATTATGAAGAAGCTGATTATCGGGGCTATAGCCGCAAGTCTGATCTCGTTCACAGGCGCTGCCAGGGCGTTCGAGGGAGCGGAGTTGTATGAAGGAGAAAAGTCTCTCTACGAATCCGCTCAGAAGGAAGGCCTGATAGTCTCGTTCGATACAGGCCCGACCTGGGCCAACTGGGCCGCCCAGTTCAAGGCATTCAAGGAACGCTATCCGGGTGTCGAGATGGTGTACAACGATCTGGGTTCTGCCGCGACCGTGGTGGCACTGGACAAGTCTCGCAACCGCCCGCAGGCCGACACCGCGTACTACTTCGCAGGCTCCGCACTTGATGCTGTAGACAAGGATGTGGTTGAGGGTTTCAAACCGGTCAATTTTGAAAAACTGCCAGATGCGTTCAAGAATGCCGATGGCAAGTGGTTCACCATTCACACGCTCAATGTGGCGTTCCTGGTGAACAAGAACCTGGTCAAGAATGCCCCCGGTTCGTGGGCCGATCTGAAGAAACCGGAATATGCCAACAGTGTGGTCTACCTCGACCCGCGCTCAACCGGCCAGGGCCAGGTCGTCGTCTTTGCCGCAGCCCTTGCCAATGGCGGCTCGATGGATGATGTCAAGCCGGGCATCGACTACCTTGCCGGGTTGAGCAAGTCAGGAAACGTTCTGCGTACGGTTGGGACAACGCCGTATGCACAGTTCCTCAAAGGCGAAATTCCGATCTGGATCGGTTACGAGAATGACGGCCTGAAGGCGAAGTTCAAGGATGGCATGGGTGATGCGATCGACGTAATCATCCCCAGCGAGGCGTCCGCAGCCGCACCTTACGCCATCTCGCTGGTGAAGAACGGTCCCAACCCCAATGCCGGCAAGCTGTGGCTGAACTTCATCATGACCGATGAAGGCCAGGCCCGGTTCGCGGATGGTTACGTGCGCCCGTCAGTACCTGGCGTCAAGCTGCCGGAAAGCGTTGCAGCGGCAATGCCTGATGCGCCCCAGCTCAAGCCTCTCGACGTGGCCAAGGCGAAGGAGAAAAAGCCGGAGATAGACAAGGAATGGGCCAAGGCCATCCTTGGCGAGTGATTGCCATCGCAGGCGTATCAACCAAAGTGACGGTCCTGCACGGACCGTCACACGTACGGCCCGGGTCCGTTCATAGCCACAGGATCAAAGCCGGCAACATTTCTCAACATGGGTAGTGCCGCACATGCGACTGCTTCCAAAAACAGTAAGCGCGATGTTTCTGCTGCCGGCGCTGACCTTGCTCTTTGTATTCTTCCTGTTGCCGCTTGCTGCTGTCGTCATTGAGTCAGTGGAAGGTGGCGGACGAGCCTACCTGCAGTACCTCAATGATCCCGTGTTCTGGCGGGGACTGCGCGGTACCATGTTGCTGGGCGTCCTGGCCCCTGTGTTTTCAGTGGTCATCGGCTATAGCGTCGCCACTTACCTGTCGCGACAGTCGGCCCAGCGCCGCATGGCGTGGCTGTTTCTGGTTTCGCTGCCGCTGACGTTTTCCGGGCTGATCGTGGCCTACGGTTTCATCCTCGTGTTCGGAAGGGCAGGTTTCATCACCCTGCTGGCCGCCAGACTTGGCGCTGATCCCGCAACACTGTCCGGCTTCATCTATTCCCCGGCAGGCCTCGGCTTTGCCTATTCCTACTACCTCATACCCCGGGCAGTCCTCGTGATACTGCCCGCCCTGCTCAACTTTAACCAGGATCAGATCCTGGCTGCCCGGTCGCTTGGCGGCGGGACATGGTCGGTCTACCGCGATGTGATGTTGCCCCAGATAGCGCCGGCTCTGGTTACCGCGTTCTGCCTCACCTCGGCGGTCGCAATTGGCGCCTACGGTACGGCGCTTGCACTGGTCGGCACCCAGGTCAACATTCTTCCGCTGCTGCTGTACTCAAAGATCTCGGACACCGGGTCTGACTTTCCATCCGCCGCAGCGATGTCTGTGATCCTGATGGCCATCTGCGTCATTGTGATCTCCGTCGCCGAGTTGTTTCTTGAGCGACGCAACGCTCAAGCCGATACTCAATAGGCGATGAAAAACTCTCAACCGGGTCAACCCGGACCGGAATAGCGCCTGGCATCTTCCAGGGCTGGGAAATACGGTTGGCGGAGTTGGTTCAGCCAGCCTCCTCGGTAAGTGGATGGGCCGGGTGCCGCATATCACCCCGGCGATTTTGCCGGCGAACATAGGTGATTGTTGCATCGGGATGCTCGGCCTTGACCTTGAGGGCCGCAATTAGCGCGTCTTCGGCATCCACGAATACGCGGTCTGCCTTTCCCTTCAACTTAAGTCCGACGGTATAGTGCAACAACATTGGCTCATCCCTGCAAACAGTATGCGTCAGCCACAATCAGCAGATGCACCACTATGTCGGTCTGCAGTTGAGGAGTCTAGGGGATAGCTGCCGCTGCCGGATCATCGCAGGACAGTCGCTGCCACGCAATGCTGGACTGAGCCGGCCACGGTCGCATAACCTTTTCCGGACTGCATGGGGCAAGCGTGCAGAGATTCAGTTGAACAAACGCATCAGGTTTCAGATTCAGGGAGAGCAGGAATGTCGGAACTACTCGAGACGATCAAACAGTTGAGCGGGAAACAGTGGCGTGACAACGCCTTGAGGGAGTCTGCGGGTACAATTCGCCACGACGTTGTGGACCCTGCCAGCGAAGAGGTTTTTGGCCACGTGATTGCGGCAACTCCGGCGGAGGCCGACGCCGCTGTTGTCAGCGCGGCAAAGGCACAGAAGCTGTGGTGGCGCATGAGTGCTCTGGAGCGCTGCGAGATCATGCATGAGATTGCCGACCGGTTGAAGGAGCACAAGGCCGAACTGGCCGAACTGCTGACCCGAGAGATGGGCAAGCCCTACAAGGAAACCCGGGACGAAGTGAACTGGTCAGTATCAGCCTTGCGGTATTACGCGGAACTGGGCCGCAATGATATGGGTCGCGTCATGGGCCCCGCTGTTGCAGGTCAGATGCACTACACGCTGAAGTTACCGCTCGGCGTAGTAGCATCGATCCAGCCGTTCAACTATCCGATATTGTTGCTCTGCTGGCAGGCAGGTCCCGCACTGGCGGCCGGAAATGCTTTCGTCGTCAAGCCATCCGAGTACACCACACTCACAACGCTGTTGCTGGCCAAATGTTTCTCGGTTTTGCCAGACGGTCTTTTCCAGGTGGTCTGCGGTGGTGCAGCTGCCGGCAGACAATTGGTCGAACACCTAAGCACCAACATGGTAGCTTTCACGGGGTCGGTGCCGGCAGGCGAGCAGGTCGGCCGGACATGCGGCGAGATGATGAAGCCGATGCTGATCGAGGCATCCGGCAATGATCCCTTCATCGTCATGCCATCCGCACCGGTGGATGTTGCGGCAAGAGCTGCGACCTTTGCCGCCTTCATGAATTGCGGACAGATTTGCACTTCCGCCGAGCGATTTTATGTCCACGAAAAGGTCCATGACCGGTTTGTGGACAGGCTGGTCGAAGGAGCCCGCTGCCTTCGCATAGGCGATGGTCTGGGTAAGGTAGACATGGGTCCCATGGTCTCGGCCAAAGAGCGTGACCGCTTTGAAGGCGTGATTGCCAATGCTGTTGCACAGGGCGCGAGGGTAGCTACAGGCGGCGGTAGACCTCAGGGTATGAACCGGGGGTTTTTTCTGGAGCCGACTGTGCTTGTGGACTGCAAGCCGGACATGGACATTTTTCATAACGAGAGTTTCGGGCCGGTCGCCCCGGTTTGCAAAGTCTCCAGCTTCGATGAAGCACTGGGCCTGGCAAATGACAGCAAGTATGGTCTCGGCGCAACCATCTACACGACCGACCTGAATGAAACCATGCGCGCCACGGAAGAACTTGAAACCGGCATGCTTTGGGTAAATGCCCCCTTGCTGGACAATGACGCAGGACCGTTTGGCGGCATCAAGAAAAGTGGCATCGGCAGGGAACTGGGTCCCGAAGGCCTGGAAAACTTCCGCCAGACCAAACTGGTGATGATAGATCCCACCTGTTCTGTTCAGGACTTCTGGTGGTTCCCCTACAAGGACGAGGAGAGTTTCGCAAACTCGTGAGTTGCATCAACTGACTGGCGCTTTTGAACGCTCATCATACTCATCGATGAGAAAGTCAATGAAACTCCGGACGGACGGCAACAGGCCACGGCGAGATGGAAAGATTGCCTGGACCGTTCCGGCGGCAGGCAACCAGTCCGGCAGCAAATCTACGATTGTTCCATCACGAATGGCGTCTTGTGCAACCATACCTGGTAGCTGCACCACACCAACACCTTCTGTTGCCGCATACAGCAACTGTGACATGTCGTCGGTAACGAGGCGCGGTTTGTGCGGGATTCGCACATGCGCCTTATCGGGCCCGTAGAGTTCCCAGACGTGCTCTCGGTTGAGCGGGCCCAGATCGAGACTGGGCAACCCGGACAAATCAGCGGGCTTGATCGGATTCGAGAGATTGGCAATCAGCTTGGGACTCCCCACGATCTGTTGTTCGCTAATGCCCAGCCTACGCATGACCAGGCCGGAATCTTCGATTGGCGGGAATCGGACACGGATCGCAACATCGATACCTTCGCCGATCACATCGATGCGGCGAGAGGTGGATTCGAGTTCCACCGCCACAAGTGGATTGGCCTCCATATACCGTGCGACCATCGGCCCAACCTCGAAACAGACAAGAGCTGGTGGCGCGCTGACGCGGAGCAAGCCCTGCGGCCCCGAACGTGACCGGTCGATCACTTCCTGCGCTGCCTCAGCCTCAACGAGCATTGCAACGCAGTGCCGGTAAAACTCCTGTCCGATCTCGGAGATCTTCAACTTGCGCGTTGAGCGTTGAATTAGCCTTACGCCGAGCCGTTCCTCCAATCTGATGATGCGGCGGCTGAGTTTGGACCTTGGCACGCCAAGAGCCCTGCCTGCTGCTGCATAGCTGCCGTGGTCCACTACCTGGACAAAAAAGTATAGTTCGTTGAGATCCTGCATATCAGATTGTCCTGTATATGAGACAGATTGTTTAATTTATGCTGTATTTTCTTTTTTTGTCTCGTGATTATCTTCCTTTCAAACAAAACCGGCAGGTCCGGTCAACGAAAGGAAACCAGTCAATGAGACAAATCCTTGGAATCTACAGTGCCCCCCGTCAGCATTGGGTCGGTGACGGCTTTCCCGTACGAACCATGATCTCACATCATGACCAGGGCCAGCATGTGAGCCCATTCATCATGCTTGACTATGCAGGTCCTGCGCAGTTCAAGCCCACTGAACAGCGTCGCGGCGTTGGTGAGCATCCTCACAAAGGGTTCGAGACCGTCACCATCGTTTATGAAGGTGAAGTCGAACACCGCGATTCAACTGGCGCCGGTGGCCTGATCGGTCCCGGTGACGTGCAATGGATGACAGCGGGTTCGGGCATTCTTCACGAAGAATATCATTCGCCTGCATTTGCAGCCAAGGGTGGCAGTTTCGAAATGGTGCAGCTGTGGGTCAATCTCCCAGCCAAAGACAAGTCTGCCAAACCTGGCTATCAAACGTTGCTCGATGCGGATATCCCAACCCTGGATTTGCCAAACGGCGCGGGTCAGCTGCGGGTGATCGCGGGCAGCTACGGCGCTGGAGAAGGTCCAGCCAGCACCTTCACACCTGTCAATATCTGGGATGTACGGCTTGGTCGGGACAAGTCGGTGACGCTGGACGTTATCGAAGGCCACACCCTGTCGGTGCTGGTACTTTCAGGAACCGTCCAGATCAACGGACTGGAAATCGTACGTGAAGCACAAACGGTGTTGCTTGGCCGTGAAGGTGGCGAAGTGACCATTGATGCCAACGCCGATGCCAAACTTTTAATTCTGAGCGGAGAGCCGATTGATGAACCGGTCGTTGCTCAGGGTCCCTTCGTCATGAACACCAAAGATGAAATCAGGCAAGCAATGCTTGATTTTCAGAGCGGCAAGTTCGGCACGATGCACCAAGGGGAAGCCATATAAATTCGGGCGGTTTCAGTCAAATGACTGGAATCGCCTTTTTGTTTCTTGGGCCCCGATTCGCAGCCGTATTTGCGGACCATGATTAATGTCACACAGGAGAAAGACCATGACCAAGCCGTATAATCGTCTCGACAAAGATAATGCCGCTGTGCTGCTTGTCGATCATCAAACCGGACTACTTTCACTCGTACGCGATTTCGATCCTGACAAATTCAAGAACAATGTCCTGGCGCTTGCCGATCTGGCCGATTACTTCAATCTACCGACGATCCTGACAACGAGCTTTGAGGATGGCCCAAATGGTCCGATAGTACCGGAGCTCAAGGAGAAGTTTCCGAACGCACCATTTATTCCGCGCCCCGGTCAGATCAACGCTTGGGACAATGAGGATTTCGTCAAGGCCGTCAAGGCAACCGGCAGGAAACAGCTCATCATCGCTGGTGTTGTGACCGAGGTCTGCGTCGCCTTTCCGGCGCTTTCGGCCATTGAGGAGGGTTATGAAGTGTTCGTTGTTACCGACACCTCGGGCACGTTCAGTGAGGTGACGCGGCATTCTGCGTGGAGCCGCATGGAGAATGCCGGTGCTCAGCTGATGACCTGGTTTGGCGTTGCGTGTGAGTTGCACCGTGACTGGCGCAATGACATTGAAGGTCTTGGTGCGTTATTCTCGAACCACATTCCTGACTACCGCAATCTCATGAACGCCTACATGACGGTAAAAGGCAGCAAGTGAACGGGCAAAAATGATTGTCGATAGGTATACCCAATGACCAATTACCCAACCTCGCCAATTTTGATGGAGCGACACCGGAAATCGATCCCGCAAACACCGCTTTGTTACTGATCGATCATCAGAGCGGAAAATGGCGACGCTGTGCAAGTTGTCAGTTGTAATAGCCGCATCCGTGCCGCAGGGACGAAGCGGTCCATTGGTATCGGAGATCCATGGGAATGCGCCCCACGCCACCCATGTCTCAGTTTCAGTCTGTTACCTATGTCTCCGGGCCGGACAGGCACAGCCGCGGCGCACCCGACAGGACTTCGAACCTGTGACCGTAGCCTTCGCCTGGCACTGGGGGCGTGAGAGCCTTGGCCATTGCTGCGATGATCATGCTGGGGTATAGGAGGCCATCCAAGCAGTTCTTGCACCCGTAGCTCAGCTGGATAGAGTGCTGCCCTCCGAAGGCAGAGGTCACAGGTTCGAATCCTGTCGGGTGCGCC
>CAVOZJ010000014.1:0-108491 GCA_963700885.1 uncultured Alphaproteobacteria bacterium | reverse complement strand
GAGGGCTCTGCTGGGGAATATCAGCGGAGATCCTTGAAGGGTCCAGACCGGATTCTGAGTGTTCAGTTTCTAACAAAAACTTGACTTATAATCAGAATGTGTACATATTCATGCTGAAAAGGAGAAGATCGATGCCTATTACATCAACCGCCAAGGCAATGGACCGCAAGGGCCTGACCGGCCCCGCTCTGCGAACCTTTTTCCGGATAGCTGAGGCTTGGAACCTCCAGGAACAAGAGCAGATGCGTCTACTGGGGCTTGAGAGCCGGTCCACATTCCAGTCGTGGAAGCGTGGTGCGGTTGCCTCGATCCCCAAGGACGCTCTGGAGCGCATTTCCTACGTTCTCGGGATCTACAAGGGTTTGCACATTCTTCTCCCGAAGACTCCCGATCAGTGGGTTCGCAAGCCTAACACCGCCAGAACATTCGGGGGGCGGTCAGGGCTCGATCGAATGACCTCCGGCAATGTAGCGGACCTCTATATTGTTCGCCAGTATGTGGATGGGCAGCGCGGCTGATGACGGACATCCCAATTGCGAGGATCGAGTGGCGCCCCTGTTTCCGGATCGTCCCCAGCCGGTTCCCGCCCATCAACCTCTTTGAAGCTGTCGCCGATCCCGCCGACCTCGATGCTGTCTACCAGATTGAGGCGATGACCAATGACAGGCTGCGGGATGAGGTGGGGGACATTTCCCTCGTGGTGCCCGAGGATAGAGTGTCTGGACCGGGCAGTACGCCAATCATGGCTGCGTTCACCCACCTCAATCCCGAGGGGGATCGTTTTACCAACGGAATGTATGGCGTATTCTATGCGGGCCGCACGATCGAAACCGCTATTGCCGAGACACGCTACCATCGTGTCCGCTTCCTGCAAGCAACTAGTGAGCCTGCCCAGGAACTCGACATGCGGGTCTATGCCGTTGATCTCGACGCTGATCTGCATGACATTCGGTCGATGCGGGAAAGCCATCCCACCTATTACCATCCCAGCAGCTATGGGGTGTCACAGGATCTCGCTCTAAAGCTCCGAGAGAACGGCTCCAATGGAATTGTCTACGCAAGCGTCCGTGATGAGACGGGTGAATGTGCAGCGGTGTTCCGTCCCAGACTGCTGTCCAATTGCCGGCAGGAACGACACCTCTGCTATGTGTGGGATGGAAAGACCATCTCCACTATCTACGAGAAGAGGAACTTCGGATGACACGTGAGGCCCGTAGTCTCTGCCCGGCGGGTCGGATCCCAATCCTGCATAAGCGAACCTAAGTACCAGTTTCCGCAATCTCTCGAACGATTTCGCTTCTCCCCGCCAAGACAGTTGGTTGGCAGGTTCTCTCCCTCCGCCAATGCTTTAATTAAATCAATGGTTTATAATTAAGAATATTATTGGTATGCCATTTTGTATGCCACCTAGGGCGCGCTTGAGCTATTCCGCTGCCTTTATCCAGATTGTCCGGTCTACACCCGGAAGCAAACTCATTTTGTGGCTCCGCGAAGTGTCCGTTATGTGCCGTGAGTGACGGCCGATCCGAAAGGTCGAAGGTCTCCAACGGGCTCTGTGCTGCCGTTCGCTGCACTGCACCTGGATGACCGTAGTGGGTCAAAGGACTAAACCGCTCTCGCGGTAGTCAAGAGTTGCAAGCGTCGTTGCCTGCGTATTAACGGGCTGGTCTGTCCCGTGTTGAGATTGGGGGTTTCCAAACCTTCACATCAACACAAGGGAGCAGACCCATGACAGATACATCCATCAGCCCATTGCGCCAGCGCATGATCGAGGACATGACAGTCCGCGGCTTCACTGCCGGCACGCAGCGATCCTACATCACTGCAGTGAGGGGGTTCACGGCATTTTTTGGCCGATTCCCGGATCAGGCAACAGCTGAGGACCTCAGGCGCTATCAGCTGCATATGCGATCAAGCGGTGCGACGGCGACGAGCATGAACGCTGCGGTTTCGGCATTGCGGTTCCTGTTTGGCGTAACCTTGGGGCGCAATGATGCCGAGACCGGCATGACAACGGTGCGCCAGCCCAGGAAGCTTGCGGTGATCCTGAGCCCTGATGAGGTGGCGCGTCTGCTTGATGCAGCCCCTGGCCTCAAGCACAAGGCAGCACTCAGTGTTGCCTATGGCGCGGGTTTGAGAGCCTCGGAGGTCATCTCGCTCAAGGCCGGCGATATCGACAGTGAGCGCATGGTGATCCGTGTCGAGCAGGGCAAGGGCCGCAAGGATCGTTACGCCATGCTGTCTGAGCCATTGCTCTATCTGTTGCGCGACTGGTGGCGCATGGCAAATGAACGCGGTGTCATGCTGCCGGGCGGTTGGTTGTTCCCAGGCCAGAACCCGGTCAATCCGCTGACCACCCGCCAGCTCAACCGGGCGTTCCACAGCGCCAGGGACGCCGCCGGCATCGATAAGCCTGTGAGCCTGCACAGCTTGCGGCATTGCTTTGCCACCCATCTGCTCGAACACAAGGTCGACATCCGGGTGATCCAGGTGCTGTTGGGCCACTCCAAGCTCGATACCACGGCACGCTACAGTCACGTCGCCAATACCACACTGCGCTCAATCAAGAGCCCGCTGGAACTTCTCAGGCCAGGTCCCCAGCCTCCGGCCTGATCCGGGGCTCATATGCCCCGCCCCCTGTTGGAGGTGGCCGACATCTTGCGTGAGCACGGTGCCACGTGGCGTTCAGCAAATGCAGGCCATGTGAGCCTTGCGCAACTCAAGGTGATGTCAGCCATCCAGGCCTGCCGCACAGCAGCGCTGGGTGGTCATGTCGAACAATGCCAGGACTGCCGCCACACCCAGATCGCCTACAACTCATGCCGCAACCGGCACTGTCCCAAGTGTCAGGGCAACACGGCACGCGATTGGCTGGAAGCCCGTCAGGCCGAACTGTTGCCCGTGCCCTACTACCATGTGGTGTTCACCGTGCCTGCTGAGATCGCCGATATCGCCTGTCACAACAAGTCCGTAGATCTACGATCTGCTGTTCAAGGCATCGGCCGAGGCCGTTCTCACCATAGCCGGTGATGCCCGACACCTGGGCGCACGTGTCGGGCTAACAAGCGTGCTGCACACCTGGGGCTCGGCCATGACCCATCATCCCCACATCCACATGATCGTGCCGGGTGGCGGGATATCGCCGGACGGCAGTCGCTGGATCGCCTGCAAGCCCGGCTTCTTCCTGCCCGTGCGGGTGCTCTCGCGGCTGTTCCGCAGGCTGTTGCTCGACAGGCTGGCAAATGCCCACCAGCAGGGCCGCCTCAGCTTTTTCGGCAAGCATGCCGGCCTGGCACATGCGCAAGCCTTCACCTCCTGGCTCAAACCAATGCGCAAGGCCGAATGGGTGGTCTATGCCAAACGCCCGTTCGCCGGGCCCGGCGCCGTACTCGCCTACCTGTCGCGCTACACCCACCGCGTTGCCATCGCCAACTCCCGGCTGATCTCGGCCGGCAAGGCCGGTGTGACGTTCCGCTACAAGGATTACCGGATCAAAGGCCGCCGGCGATACAAGACCATGACGCTCAAGCCGCACGAGTTCATCCGCCGCTTCCTTATCCACGTCCTGCCAACCGGCTTCCACCGTATCCGCCACTATGGGCTGCTCGCCAATGGCAACCGCGTGGACAATATCGCAAAGGCCCGCCAGTTGCTCAATGCCCCGGCATCTCAAAACAGCACCGAACCCGATGACCAGGCCGGTGACAGATCAACCGGCACCCGGCCATGTCCGTGTTGTGGCAGGCCCATGGTCATCATCGAGACCTTCGAGCGCGGCGCCCGGCCACGTGCACCACCAATACGGATGAAGGTCATTGCATGATGCTCATTGTCTCAGGAAACTTCCCCCTCGCCAGCCTTTGCAGCTGGCCGCGCAACCGCTTTGCGCGCTGCGGTTCCAAATCTGAAGATTACACGGAAAGCCGCGCTGCAATCGCCATCAGATCAGTCAAAAAGCCGCAAGCCAGCCGCATCGGCTGTCGCGTCAGCGCCATCCATCGTTGCCAAACGCGGCTGTCCAAAACTGTGCAAACGTCAAATCCCCATAGATCAAACCCGCCAAACCGTCCCGCCTGAAAACGCCCGCAGTTTCCCCCACTGAGGCTTGTCCGACACCTGCCAAACCGAGCCCAGTGCCGATGCCGTACCAAGGCAGGTGTCCGACAACCCTTAACAAAACCGGCCGGTTTGGCCTACTGTTGCGTATTACTGCTTCACCTCCAAGAGCGGACACCCTTCTGGATAAGTTTCAAGTTCAAAGGCTGCCGTTTGTCTATTGACCGTCAGCGCGCAGGCCAGCACTTCACAATGACCCTGTCCAACAAACAGGAGTTATTGAAATGGAAGATACAAACCTCATTCCGTTCTTGCCTGCAAGAAAACGGCCCTGGAACAAGGGAAGGCTGACCGGTCAGAAACCAGCCCTTCAGCCGAAACATGTCTGGGCCATTCGCACGCGGCTGCAACTGGCAAACAAGATCCGTGATCTCGCATTGTTCAACCTTGCAATCGACAGCAAGTTGCGGGGCTGTGATGTCGTCTGCCTGCTGGCTGACGAGATTGCTCCAAATGGCCTGTGCGTCGATCGCGCGACAATAAGGCAACGGAAGACCGGTCGACCAGTCAGGTTTGAAATCACCGAACAGGCCAGACAATCGGTACTGGCCTGCTGCCGGTTTCACGGACACTGAGTTAAGGTGTTTATGATGGAACTGGAGGTTACAGATGCAAAGAAGAAAATTCAGTCGCGAGTTCAAGTTTGAAGCGATCAGGTTAGTGAGGGAACGGGGCGTGTCGGTTGCCCAGGCCGCACGCGATCTCGATTTGCATGCCAATGTGCTGCGCAAGTGGATGAAGGAGTGTTCGACCGATCCACAATATGCATTTCCCGGCCACGGGCAGTTGAAACCGGAGCAGCTTGTCTTTGACAACCTGTTCGGCAGACGTTTTGCTGCTCAAATGTTTCGTTCTCATCTTCGATCCCTCCTGATCGTGACGAGATCAAAACACTCCTTAAATCACAACATAATTTTGGTGACATAGGCGCTGACGCTGGACAACTAAGGAGTTAATTTGTGCGTCGTTGTTTGCGCAAAACAAGGGTCAACTGTCACTAGGTCGAGTTACCCTGACACCCCCAACGCATAAGCCAGAGATATGCTGGACGTTTGGTCTGCCTAAGTTGGAAAAGGCTATACAGCGCTGGAATGCCTGCCATTGGAACTCAGCATAGAGCAATTCTGATGTGACTGCTGAAGGCTATGCCTTGATCCCTGTCATGGTCCTCTCACCCGGCCTGAGATACACGTAGCATTTTTCAAAGTAGAAAGCTGACACTCCATGTCTATCGCCGCATCGCAAGGGCAGCATCACATCGTTGGTGCCGGTATAGCCGGGCTGGCGACGGCCGTCTTTCTGATCCGCGACGCCGGGGTTGAGGGCAAGAACATCCGTATCTATGAACAATTCGGCGTGACTGGCGGGTCTCTCGACGGCTCAGGTGACGCAGAAACCGGATACGTGACCCGCGGCGGCCGTATGTTCGAAGAACATTTCATTTGCACCTTCGACCTTCTCAACACCATTCCATCCACGAACGATCCTAATATCTCTGTCGCCGAAGATATCATTGCCTTCAACCGAAAAGTGCCTGGTTCCTCCAACTGCCGCCTCGTGCACGACGGTAAACCGGTCGAAAATCGCTACCACCTCACGCTCAGTTTCCATGACATCGTGGACATCAATCGCCTAATCTTGCAGTCGGAACGCTCCTTGGGTACCCGGACCATTGAGAGCTGGTTCCAGCCTTCCTTCTTTGATAGCAATTTTTGGCTGATGTGGTCCACCATGTTCTCGTTTCAGCGTTGGCACGCGCTGGTCGAGATGCGACGGTACCTGCGAAGATTCATCCACCTGTTCCCCGGGTTCACAAGGATCGCGGGGATTTTGCGCACACGATACAATCAATATGACTCGCTGATAGCACCAATCGAGACGTGGCTGCGCGACCGTGGGGTTCGGATCGCGACCAGCACGCAGGTTATCGATGTGGAGATTGAGGGCTCGAGGCAGGAGCGCCGCGTCACTGTCCTGGCGCTGGCTGATGGTTGTGAAACTCTGATCGCCGAGGCCGACCGCGTCTACCTGACATTGGGTTCCATGACCGACGGTGCAGTTGTGGGGTCCAATGACCGGGCGCCAAGCCTGGAAGACCGGGAGGGTGGCGCCTGGACGCTCTGGCGCAGGCTTGCGGCACAATACGAAGGCTTCGGATGCCCCGAGGCGTTCAGCGGCGATACCGGCAAGACGGCGTGGAATTCTTTCACTGTCACGATGGATGGCCCCGATTTCCTTGAGTTTATGGAAGCATTCACCAACAATCGTACTGGCACAGGGGGACTTGTTACATTCGCCGGATCAGGCTGGCTGCTCTCCATCGTGCTCTTCCACCAGCCTCATTTCCATGGCCAGAAACTCGGCACCTACACGTTCTGGGGATATGGGTTGCGCGGTGACCGCCCCGGCGATCTCGTGAGAAAGCCGATGTGGGAGGCGACAGGCGACGAGATCATCATCGAGCTCGCCGGTCAACTGAAGCTGACCAACGATCAAAAGGCATGGTTCGACGGCGCGCGGGTTCTTCCCTGTCGAATGCCCTTCATCACCAGCCAGTTCATGCCTCGCCGCCCTGGTGATCGCCCAGATGTGTGCCCCGGTGGTGCCCGGAACTTTGCGGTGATCGGTCAATATTGTGAGTTGCCCCGAGATTGCGTCTTCACAGTGGAATACTCTGTGCGCTCAGCCTGGACTGCCGTGGCGAGCTTGACGGGCCGGATGGACCCGCCGCCTCCCGTGGTGCGCACTGACCTCGACCCCCTGGTGCTGGTACGTGCCGCCCGCGTGCTAACAGGGATGTGATTGATTTGAGGCATTGCCACACACCAGAATCTCCGTCGTGAGACCCGCCGCACTACGTTTGAATGGGCCGCAAGTGAGCTTGTCGATACGCTAGAGCGGGATGTGTTTAGCCAGAATCGTTTGGGGATTCCCATTTGTCTGCGAATCTGATTCACCCTTGTTACTGGTTAAGGAGGCCAGCAATAATGGGTAAGCCTTATTCGATTGATCTACGTGAGCGTGTTGTTTGTGCGGTTTTGCAGGAGGGAATGTCGCGTTGTGCGGCGGCCAGGCGTTTTGGTGTAGCGATCAGCACGGCGATTGGCTGGGTTAACCGTTTTCACGATACCGGCAGCGTTGCGCCTGGCCAGATGGGTGGTCACAAGCCCAGAGCGATCCGGGGTGAATACCGCGATTGGCTGCTTGAGCGCTGTCAGCGGCGAGACTTTACACTGCGCGGCCTTGTTGCCGAATTGGCCGAACGCGACCTGAAAGTGGATTATCGCGCGGTGTGGGAGTTCGTCCATGCCGAGAACCTCAGTTATAAAAAAAACTGTTCACGCCAGTGAACAGGATCGACCCGATGTGGCGCGCAGGCGGATACAATGGCGAAAATATCAGGGCCGGATCGATCCAGGCCGTCTGGTCTTCATCGACGAGACCTGGACCAAAACCAATATGGCGCCGCTTCGAGGCTGGGCGCCGTGCGGTGAGCGCCTGCTGGCCAAGGTGACACACGGCCACTGGAAAACCATGACCTTCCTGGCCGCTCTACGCCACGACCGCATCGATGCTCCCTGGCTGCTGGATGGCCCGATCAATGGCGAGCGCTTTCGCATTTACATTGAGAAAGTCCTGCTACCGACCTTGAAGCCTGACGATATCGTCGTTGCCGACAACCTGGGCAGCCACAAGAGCAAGGCCGTACGCCAGATGATCCGCAGCGCCCAGGCCAAACTACTCTTCCTGCCCAAATATTCCCCGGACCTGAACCCCATCGAACAGGTTTTCGCAAAACTCAAGCATCTCCTGCGAAAGGCTGCTGCCCGTACTCCCTATACCGTTTGTCAATGTATCGGCGAATTGCTCGGCAGCTTCACCGAAGCAGAATGCGAAAACTACCTCACTCACGCGGGATACAAACAAACCTAAAAACATCGTGCTCTAACGCCTGATCACTATATCTGTTTGCTGTAGCCCGACTTGTTTGACCAGGTTGAAAAGCTGAGCGGCATTTGATGGATGCAACCTGATGCAACCGTGCGAGACAGCGCGACCCAGCCGGCTGACTTCCGTCGTTCCGTGGATGGCATAACCGCCGAGAAAGAAAACGGAATGCGGCATGGGTGCCCAGTCATATTTGCGCGAGTACCACGACCGCTCCAGCCGGATCGGATGAAACCGTCCAACGGGGGTTCGATATCCGCGTCGTGCCGTTGATACTGGCCATCTGTTGGTAAGCCCTCCATCGACAAACAGATAAAGCCGTTGCTCGGAAAGGTCGATTTCAGCCCGAACACGTCCATTGGCTTTTGCGGCACCAACATGCACGACTGCAACCAGAATGCATAAAGCCAATATGGCACGGAAAATTAAAAGCATGATGTGTCGATCGGGGTCAGAATTTAGCGCACCGCAGTTCAGCTAACATGACCTGACCGCAGCTCATGAATAGCCTTGCGCACCTTGTCCCATTGTGCCGCTTCATCTGTCTTGCCCAGGGCATTGAGAGCAGAAGACTTCTGAGCTGCCTCGGCTTCTGCCTTGTCTCCGTGCGCATCCAGCAACGCTCTAGCCTGAATTATTCATTGGGCTGCGCAATATAGTTGGCGAGTGTGGATTAAGCTGTTGAAATAGCGTATGATTTTGGTGCTTAAACAAGATCATTCATCAGCAACAGAAAATCCCACTCGCCATGACCGAAGATAGCCTGTTCCTGCCCGGTTTGTCACCTGTAGAAGGCCTCGATGTCCACGCCCGGTTTGATGGCGGGGCGCTGTCCAGTGATGGTGGCGTGCTTTTGCTGCGCGAAATTGAACGGGATCTGAAGTTCGCCGACACTCTGGCGGCCTGTTTGCACGACAGACGAGATCCATCACGTACTCTTCATGGTTATGCCAGCATGATCCGTTCGCGCATGTTTGCGATCGACTGCGGATACGAGGACTGTGATGACCTTGATGAGTTGCGCTGCGATCCGGCATTCAAGATGGCTTGCGAGCGTCTGCCGGATACCGGTCATGCGCTGGCTTCCCAGCCGACCTTGTCGCGGTTGGAGAACACCCCATCGTGGCGCGAACTGGCACGCATGGGACTGGCACTGATTGATTTGTTCTGCTCCAGCTTCCGCATTGTGCCGGGACATATCGTGCTTGATATTGATGACACCAGTGACCGCACGCATGGCGGTCAGCAATTGTCCTTGTTCAACACGCATGTCCACACCAGAACATGCTTGTGGTGATGCTCACACGCATCAAGGCACAAAGCCCGTGACCGGCGCGGCAAAAGCCGCTGTCCAAACCAAACACGTCAACCCTCAACGCCTACTCAAAATCCAAATCAGATCTTCGCCGTCAACCCGGCCAATAACGCTCGCCCTTGTCAATGCGGGACACGCCGGTGAATAATTGGGGCTAGCATGTTTGACAATACTGATGGTATCCAACTGATCAGTCCTTCTCTTATTAGGGTCCGGACTTAATTAGAGCCACCAGATGACGGTTGCGGCGATTGCGATTGTTGCCATGAAGGTCTTGATATTTCGATCGAAGCGAGTTGCGACCCGTCTCCAATCCTTGAAGCGGCAGAACATTCGCTCAATGACGTTTCGTTGCTTGTAGATTGCCGGATCGCAATCGAGTTTCACCTTGCGATGTTTCTTGGGTGGGATGACTGCAACGGTTCCCCGTCCGCCAGCCAGGCCCGCAAGTCATCACTGTCGTATCCCTTGTCGCCAACCAGTTCACTGATGGTGGCATGGCAGAAATACACGCTTGGCAACACGCATGTCATGAGCATTTCCGGGCGTCAGAAGCAGAACACAAGGCCTGCCCCTTATGTCACAGATGGCGTGGAGCTTGGTGTTTCGGCCCCCGCGTGTTTGGCCGATACCATTGGCCAAGGCCCCCCTTTGCGCCGCCCGCCGTGCGGTGGACCTTGATGCAGGTGGAATTGATGAACAGTCTGTCAGGTGCGTCTTCGGCTCCAGCCAGCGCACTGAATATGTCTTCCCAAATTCCGCGCTCGGCCCAGCGAACAAAGCGGTTGTAGAGCGTCTTTTTTGGGCCATAGACATGCTCCGGGCAGTCACCCCATCGCCCGCCACTCTTGAGTGCATGGACTATGCCTGACAGTACACGACGATCATCAACACGTCGTTTGCCACGAAGCCCGGTTGGAAGAAGTGGCGCAATCCGCTCCCATTGCGCATCGGAAAACCAAAACAAACCAGACATTTGCAATCCTCCTGAAAAGAGGATTGAATCAACACAATACTGATCTGGGAATCCGTTTATTGGGTCCGGACCCTAATTATATACACAACTTATTTACACACACGACGGGAGCGTTGGCTTTTCACGATAGTGATCTGCGGATTGTGCAAAACAATCGTCAAGCTCAGCCACCGGGGTCACAAGAATCGATAATCGAGGAAACTGCCGACTTCTGCTTTGATTACGGTCAAAAATTGCAAGTGACACAGGGGTTATAAAGGCCATTAAGCGGTGCACCAATGCTGTTCTCGGAAGGTGATCATGAATTGCGGCGTTACACGGTGCCGGACGGGACGGCACACCTAATTAGCCGTTTATCGAACTGGAGCACCGTCCTGGGCGAGATCGACCAATGTGACTGTAGTATAGGTCAAATTAGACGTGGCGGTCATTTGCACAGCACAAGCGCAAATCTGAACAAGGAGAACGACCATGTTCAACTCAATTATTGTTCCCATCGACCTGTCAGTGGCCGAGATCGGTAAACCCCTGATCCAAGTTGCCAGAAGCTTGGGTGAAAAGGACGCAAAGATCAAACTGGTTTATATTGTTGAGGACGTTCCGGCCTTTATCAGCTCTGAATTACCAAGCGGATTCCTGGATCAAAAATGTGCTGAAGCCAAGGATGAACTCAAGGCAATTGCCAGATCAGCTGGGCTGAAGCCAGGCGATACTGAAGTGCGAGCAGGTTCCGCTGCAAATGCCATACTTGCTGCAGCGAAAGAAGGCGGTGCAGACCTCATTATTATCGGATCCCACATGCCGGGTATTCAAAACTATTTCCTTGGTTCAACAGCGTCACGCGTTGTACGTCACGCAGAATGTCCAGTGTTGGTGATAAGATAAGGATCAGTTTCTCTGCGAGTTTTGCGTGTAGTGAAAGGGAATTGGTTGTGCATCAATGCTGGGAAGTGGTTCTCTTGTCCTGTCGGACAGATACATTAGTGAAAATGGTAGAGTGAAATCAGCATCCCGAAATAAACCAACATGACCAGGCAGGAATCCAGTCCTGCCCCGAACAAGCTCGGCGTTCTCCGGATAAGAATTCCCGCTACATAAATTGCAGTCACAACTATTCCGATCGCAATGCTGAACTGTGCAACTGAGTCAGCTTGTACCAGTATTGGACCGTTGCGATAAGCCATGTCAGCCGGCAGTATTAGCGCGAGCATAATGAGGTTGCTGCCAAAAATGTTTGATATGGCCATTGTATAAGCGCCAATTCGCGCCGCTGCCAAAGTAGTGCTCAGCTCTGGTAGGGATGTGGCTGCGGCAAGCAGGGAAATGCCGATAAAGGATGAACCAAGCGAGCTTATTTCGGCGATGGAATCTGCACTAATTGCCAGGGCCACACCTGCAAACAGAATAACTAGACTGCTAACTGCGGAATAAATGATCAATGATCGGGTCGATGTCGTTTCGAGGTGGTTTTCTCGGGATAGAATGCCAACTTTATGCTCAATTTCTTCAGGCAAATCTATCGGTGCCCAGCTGTCTTTCTCATCAAACCGCCGCAGCATGGCAATCACCATCGGGTAGGCCCCTGACAGGCAGATCGCGCCCAAGCCGATGTTGAGCACTATTGCGAAATCTCCAATTAACGTGATGGCAAGAAGCATAGCCAGCAAGACGATCAGCAGCACTGCAAGTAGGGCATGGTTGGGTTTTCTGGGCCAGGAAGTTAGCGCATTTCGTACGACAAAAAAATCGACCGCAGCCAATATGGCGGTGTTTGTTGTAATTCCACCAAACAAATTGCCGAGCACAAGAGAAGCATTGCCGCCTACTGCAGCTGTGACTGTCGTCACAATCTCGGGCAACTCGGTGACTGTGGCGAGAAAAATGAGTCCAATGAACTCGCGCGACAGGTCCAAACGTTCCGATAATTCGTCGCCATATATAGCAAGCCGCGTACCTGCAATCCAGACAAGGGCTGCTGAAACAGCAAAGATCACCGCAACTGCGAAGAAAGGAACGTCACCTGTGTACATTACGTATTTTTCCTCTCCAAACAGGAAATCGATATGCAGCCCCGCTTTTTGCCACTCTTTACCATCTGCCTGCCATCAACCCCGTCAGAAATAGCGCCGCACAGGCTACAATGCCGCCGCAAGGTACCCATTCTGGAATAACGAATGTACCCTCGGGAGCCGGGTTGCCCTTCGTTTGATAGTCCGCGTTATGGCTTTTCCGGGCGACTTCCGATCAATCTGTTCACAACATCCGGATCGGCCAGTGTGGATATGTCTCCAAGATCGCTATATTCGCCAATTGCTATCTTCCGCAACAGCCTGCGCATGATCTTGCCGGAACGGGTCTTGGGCAGGTCTGGCGCGAACTGGATCATGTCCGGCGAGGCGATAGGACCCACGTCGTTACGGACAGACTTGATCAGGTCGTCTTTCAGTTTTTGCGAGCCCTCGACGCCCGACATGAGCGTTACGAAGGCACAAATTGCATGCCCTTTGATTTCGTGCGGATAACCTACAACGGCAGCTTCGGACACTTGCGGGTGAGCTACAAGCGCGCTCTCGATCTCGGCTGTTCCAAGCCGATGGCCGGAAACCTTGATGACGTCATCGAGACGGCCTGTAATCCAGTAGTAGCCGTCTTCGTCGCGCCGGCAGCCGTCTTCACTGAAGTATTTACCGGGGTAGGCCGAGAAATAAGTCTTTTTGAAACGCTCAGGATCACCATACACAGTTCTCATCTGGCCCGGCCATGAGTTGGCTATACAAAGCCCGCCGTCACACGCGCCTTCCAGCACATTGCCGTCGCTGTCCACGATTTCCAGCTTTATGCCAAAGAATGGCCAGGCTGCCGATCCGGGTTTGAGATCGGTGGCGCCCGGCAGTGGTGACAGCACGATGCCTCCTGTTTCCGTCTGCCACCACGTATCGACGATCGGGCATCTCCCGTCACCTACTACATTGTAAAACCATTCCCACGCTTCTGGATTGATGGGTTCGCCAACCGAGCCGAGTACGCGAAGAGAGGTGCGGTTTGTGGTCTTGACAGGTTTGTCACCCTTTTGCATTAGCGCACGGATTGCTGTTGGTGCGGTGTAGAAGATGTTCACTCCATGCCTGTCCACCACCTGCCAGAACCTTGATTCATCCGGGTAGTTTGGTACCCCCTCATACATGACAATTGTTGCGCCGTTTGCGAGTGGACCATAGACGACATAGGTGTGTCCGGTCACCCAGCCGACATCGGCAGTGCACCAATAGATATCGCCATCATGATAGTCAAAAATATATTTGTAGGTTAGGGCGGCGAATACCATATAGCCGCCAGTCGTATGCAGCACACCTTTGGGTTTGCCAGTCGAGCCAGATGTGTAAAGAATGTACAAGGGGTCTTCAGCGCCCATTTCTTCATAAGCGCACTCGGTGTCCACATCCTTTGCGACCTCGTCGTACCAGAAATCCCGGCCCTGTCTCATGGGTACCTTGCCGCCGGTGCGCCTGACGACGATCACCCGCGAGACCTCCATTTCGGTCAACTTGTCCAAGGCCGCGTCAACGTTTGCTTTTAGTGGTACCTTGCGGCCACCTCGCACACCCTCATCAGCCGTTATGACAACCTTTGATCGGGCATCGGTCACGCGGCCCGCCAAAGCATCAGACGAAAAGCCACCAAAGACGACCGAATGAACGGCTCCCAGTCGGGCACAGGCCAACATTGCGTAAACTGCTTCAGGGATCATGGGCATGTATATCGAAACCGTATCGCCCCGCCTCACACCAGATGCCTTGAGCACGTTTGCAAATCGGCACACTTCATCATGCAGTTCCCTGTACCTGATATGCTTCGATTGTGCCGGGTCATCCGCCTCCCAAATGATGGCTGTCTGATCTGCGCGCGCAGCTAGGTGGCGGTCAGTGCAGTTCATTGCAGCATTGGTGGTGCCGTCTTCATACCACTTGATTGAAATGTCCGGCGGCCCGAATGTCGTGTTTTTGACTATGGAGTAGGGCTTTATCCAGTCGATACACTTGCCCTGTTCGCGCCAGAAACCGTCAGGATCGGCGATGGACCGCCTGTACATCTCCTCGTATGTTGCCTTGTCGATATGCGCGCGGTCCTTCCATTCCCGGGAAGTCTTGTAGAGCCGTTGTTCCATGACAAGTTCTCCTTACTGGGCGTTTAAGCTAGTTGCCGCGATGGTTGTCGTTGCCGGTGCGGCCTGACCGTGATCGTCAAACTATTTCATGATCCCACACGTTCCACGCAAAAACCTTGCGATCGGTCAAAGAGGTAATTCAGCAGTGTGCCGGGCGCATACAGCAGTGCCAGCCAAACAAAATGGGCGCTCGCGAAGCAATGCCCGTCATATCTGTTTCAGTTTTTATCCTGCTGTCAGACAGTTGCCATCCATTTTCTGCGCCAGCAGGAGATGGGCGTTTTCCCATTCCAATGGTCTGGATTTTTTACGCGCTGGCGCAGTTAAATGAATATTGGGAATAGTTCGCCCCCAACAACACCTTGTGGCCTTTTGCAGGTCGTCAACTGGTTGGTCTTTGGTTTCCATTTTGGGAAACTTCCGCGGCGTAAAAGGGATGATCCAGAGCCAGATAATGCAGTCCTGTGGCAACGATTCGACCATTCTTCCTCAGGGTATTGCAGTACCTTAGAGATGGGCGTGTGACGAAAGATGCTTGCCCGCTACCCGTAGAACCGTTTGGCAATTTCAACTCTTTTTGTAGCGTTTTCCCGCAGCAGCCAGCTCGCGGACAAGAACAGGGATCAGGCTTAAGGCAAAAATAACGCTCCACGCATTGCCAGGTAGTGGTGTCAATCGCAGAGCGCCGGCAATGTCGGGTTGCAACGCCGCGACAGTGAGAGTAATGAGGCAAAGTGCAATTGCGAGCCACACATAGGTATTTCGGGTGATCTGGTTGAAAATCAGGCCAACCCGCCAGTTTCGCATGTTGAACACGTGCCAGAGCTGGGCCAATGCGAGGGTGAAGAAACACATTGTGGTTACGGCGTCTCCGCGCAAATGCAATATGATTGTTGCCACGACCATGCTCGAGAGGGTTGTTGCAGCAATTACGCTGCCGCCAGCAATAATCGTTAGCCATTGTGATCTGGTCAGTATGGGCTCGCTGGGAGGTTTGGGTGGCCTGGACAAGACGTTCCGGTCTGCGGCGATAGTGCCAAGCGCAAATGCTGGAAATACATCTGTCACCAAATTGAGAAACAGGATCTGCAAAGGCAGCAGCGGTAGCGGCAGGCCAACCAGAACCGCAAGCCCGACAATCAGTATCTCACTGAGGTTGCAGGACAACAGATAGGTTGTGAATCTGCGAATGTTGGTGTAGATGATCCGGCCTTCGCGAATGGCTTGAACAATGGTGGAGAAGGCATCATCCCGCAGTACCATGTCCGCCGCTTCGCGGGCTACCTCGGTACCGCGCACACCCATCGCAATGCCAATATCTGCCTTTCTGAGTGCTGGGGCATCATTCACGCCGTCGCCGGTCATTGCGACCACTTCCCCGGCCTGCTGGTGCAAGGTAATGAGATCCAGTTTTTGTTCGGGCGTAACGCGGGAAAAAACATGTGCGGACCTGGTTCGTGCTTTTTCTGTTTCTGACATTTCCGAGAACGTCTTCAGCTCACTTGCCGCGACCGTTGTAAAGCCTTGCGGCGCCAGTCCAATGGCCTGTGAGATGTGGCGAGCGGTTGCCGCATGATCACCGGTGATCATGATAACGTTGATGCCCGCCCGCCGGGCGTCGGCAATTGCTGATGCGACGTCAGCACGCGGTGGATCCTGAAATGCAACAACACCCAACAAGGTCAGGTCTTCATATGGTGGCATAGCCGGTCTGGAAGTGGTTCTCCCGGCAATGGCCAGCAACCTCAACCCTTGTGCCGCCAGGACTTCACAAACATCTTTCCAATGCCGCCGCTGGCGCCTGTCAAAAGGCACGGAGCGATTTTTCGAACTGACTCGGTTTACGCATTCCAGGACTGCTTCCGGGGCGCCCTTGACTGCAACGGTATAGTTGCGGCCACATTTATGTATTGTTGCCATCATGCGTGTCGCCGCATCAAAAGCATGCTCTGCAACTTCGGGGCAGGATGTCAAAAGCGTTGAACGTTCAATCCCGTCGGTGCTTGCTGCTTCAAGCAGACTGACTTCCATCGGATCACCGGAACTTGCCTGCCTGCTCTGCCCCAGAGAGGCGTTATTGCACAGGCAAGCGTGAACGAGCAGATTACGCAGACCGTCATTGCTTGCCCCCGATACATCGTGACCTGCCATCGAGAATCGACCTATTCCCCGGTCAAAGTCCAGTTCACCATCGCTGGTCACAACACGGTCAACATGCATTCGGTTTTCGGTCAGGGTGCCGGTTTTGTCTGTCATGATGACGGTAGTTGAACCTAACGTTTCAACCGCGGATAACCGCTCAATCAGTGCATTGTGTTTTGCCATGCGCAACATGCCTCGGGCCAAAGCAAGTGTTGCGACAATCGGTAATCCTTCAGGGATGGCGGCAACTGCGAGCGCGACGGAAGTCTCGACCATCAAGGGCACATCCTGACCGGCCAACATGCCGACTGTTCCGACTGCAGCTGCAATGAGTATCGTCACCCAGATCAAATGCCGGCTCAAGACTTCAAGCTGCCTCTCCAGGGTGGACCGTTCCGGGACGCTTTGCTCGACGAGCCTTGAGATGCGGCCAAGTTCAGTGTCCATCCCGGTACCCGTTACGATCGCTTCACCTGTGCCGCGGGTTATGGCGCAACCTTTGAACAACATGCAGGTCCGGTCAGCCAGCAGGGTGTCAGGCGCAACGGGGTGGATATCCTTGGCGACGGGCAGGGACTCTCCCGTCAGGGCCGATTCATCAGATGCGAGATTGGCTGACGATACAATTCGCATATCTGCAGCAATAACGTCACCGGCATCAATGATGACAATATCTCCGCGCACGAGCTGCTCCGCAGGAATTGTTTCGATGCGGCCTTCACGCCTGACGACTACCGAACGGGTTGCGAGCTGTCGTAGCGCTTCCATTGAACGCACGGCGCGCAGTTCCGTGAAGAAGCCGATGCCGGCATTGATTACCAGAACGGCCAGGATGGCGACGAACTCTGACGTCTGCGCAACTAACAGGGCAAATCCTGCCGCACCCAACAGCAGATAGACAATAGGACTCATGAATTGTTTGAGTAGTAGCCACAGTGTGTTGGCTGGCGGATGAGCCTTCAGGATGTTGGCACCATGCTGGTGCCGGCGATCTTCAATTTCTGCTGCGGTCAATCCTAGCGCCCGATCAATGCCCTGCGCTTTAGCCACTTCAGCTGCCGTGCTGCTGTGGGGAGTGCAGGTTGTCGCCATATGGATATTCCGATCGGTGGTCATTGCTTGACTGGAGTTTCGAAAATCGCTGCTTGCTGTTTGCAACAGAGCTGTCTTGCATCAGTTATCAAGACTCTATTCGGAACCCTCGCGGCCAACATTGATGCAGCGCAAGGAGACGTCATGACTATGCAGAATGCAGGCGTGGTTGGGAAATGTTGGTTACGTCCCACCGGTTCAACCTGCGCTACTTCGGAGGAAGGCGGCACATAATGGCAGACTGCCAGTTCTGGTTTGACGAGAATCAACGCGGCATTGTCTCAAACGTGCAGATAATTATCCCTCTATCCAACTTTTCTGGCAGGACATGAAACAACCCGTAAAAGACCCAGGCTCACGAGAAACAGTGGCAACAAATAACTGGAACCGCTGGATCGCGTTACGGCTGCGCGATGCAGCTGACCTGCTTGAACAACAGGGTGCAAATCCCTACCGTACCGGGGCATACAGGCGTGCGGCAGGCACGCTCGAAACTATGGAACGATGTGCCGGTGAGATTCTTGCCCGCGACGGTGTGGAAGGTTTGATTGAGTTGCCACATATCGGCAAATCGATCGCGTCGGCGATTGTCGAAATGGTCCAGACCGGCCGTTGGCTGCAACTCGAACGCTTGCGCGGTTTGACCGACCCGCTGAAGCTGTTTCGCACCATCCCGGGGATTGGACCCAAGCTGGCAGCAGACATTGAATCCCACCTGCATGTCGAGACACTGGAAGGCCTTGAGGTTGCAGCCTATGACGGGCGCCTGAAAGAAGTCCCGGGAATTGGCGCCCGCAGGATAACAGCAATTCGCCAAGCCCTGGCCAGCCTTCTGCAACGCCGGCGGGTCGGCAAGACATCGGAAGTGACGTTGGTGCCTGATGTCGCAGACCTGCTTGATGTGGACCGTGAATATCGGGAGATGTCCGAGGCAGGAAAATTACCGCTAATACAGCCACGTCGTTTCGCCGCTGAAAAAGCCGCAACTCTGCCAATTTTTCATGCACAGAAGGGTGACTGGCATTTTACCGCACTGTATTCCAACACCCCGCGTGCGCATGAACTGGGCAGGACGCATGACTGGGTGGTGATCTACTATCATGCGGACAGCGAACCGGAAGCGCAGTGCACTGTGGTAACCGAACATTTCGGTCCCCTGCGCGGGTTACGGGTCGTGCGGGGCAGGGAAGAGGAGTCTGGCCGGTTTCACGCGCACCCGCCCGCTGACATCAATCATATTCCAAACGGGTAGGTGTCCGGCATACCTCTGATTTGACCGCTCGGTAGTGGTGTAATCGCACTCGTTTTGTCAAACCAGATGTATTCGTCAAACTGTTTTGGCAGTTCAGCCTCGAAATAGTGGCTGGCAAGCTCGGTTTCCGGCCGGTAGATGACGCCAATAGCCCGTTCCAGGCGTGGTTTGGCCAGTTCCGTAACCATATCAAGTTCATGTCCCGCCCGCATTGGCAGCAACATGCCTGGCATGCCCGTCAGGTGGAACTGTCGTTCATAGCTTTGCCGGTGCGATGGTTGAACGGCCTTCACTTCCATCGGTCCATCCCACGCAGACGCTGCCGCGACAGTGCCACGATCTGTTCCAAAGCCGATATGGTAAGTCTGCTGCGGAAAGGCCTTGCGGCAGAGTTCGCCAATGTTGTACTCGCCGCGTGCCGACATTTCGGTCGCAGACGCATCGCCGATATGGGAGTTATGAGCCCAGACAACGGCCTTTGACGTCTCGCCGTTGAACGCCATGACGTTCTGGAGTGTCTCGAACATGTGGCCGTCGCGCAGGTTCCAGGATGCACGCGAACCATAATACATCACCCGGTAATAGCGTTCCGCGTTGATGACGAGTTGCGCATTTTGCGCTGCATCAAGGAAACGTTCGCCATCATGCAGAGCATAATCCTGTCGCCTTGCATAGAGATCGACCAGCATTTTGGTAACAGCGGGCTGACAGTTCTTGTAGGTGCCTGTCAGCGCCGCATGTCCATAGGCGGCCGGATCCGCTTCCCACGGACTGAGGCAACCGTATCTGTGGCGTGCGATCATCGCCATGTCGGGATCAATGTCTTCCAGGTATTCCGTGATGGCGCGCACGGACGCGTACAGGCTGTACAGATCCAGACCATAAAAACCGCACCGAAAGTCAAATGCCTTTGACTTGTTGTGCTCATGCAGCCAGTCGACAAATTCTCGTGTCTCCTGATTTCGCCACATCCAGGTGGGAAACCGTGCGAAAGCTTCCCAATTGCTAGGCGGTACATCGCGACTGCGCACATAGTGATCAACGCGTGCAGCATCCGGCCAGTCGGCCTCCGCTGCAACAATCTTGAAGTTCTTGTCCTCAATCAATCGTTTGGTGATGCGTGCCCGCATCCTGTAGAACTCAGACGTGCCATGACTGGCTTCACCGATAAGCACAATGCGGGCTTCACCAATGCGTTCAAGCAGGGCGTCGAGGTCTGCTTCTTCGATGGCCTGAAATGTCTCACCGTACCGGGCCAGAAGGCCGGGCAGGGGTTCACTGGCTCTCGGCCGTGCTTGAACCAGCCGAGGCCGCGTGGTCTCGATTGTCGTATCTGCTGCTTCCCAGCCTTCCGCACCAATCAAAGGTACGAACCGGACGTCGGCCAGGTCCTCACGGTCGAACTGGCCGTTTTCCCGGCGGGTAATCCGGATTAGTTCCTGTGCGGTGACGTCTTCGCCGACAGGCACCACCATCCGGCCACCGATAGCAAGCTGGGCTTTTAGGCTTTCAGGTACCGAAGGCGCGCCCGCTGATACGAGGATTGCATCAAACGGGGAAAATTCATCCCATCCCCTGGTGCCGTCGGCATGTAGCACATGGACGTTGTCATATCCCTGATCCATCAACACAGTTGCAGCCTTCTCCGCCAGCTGACCGATGCGTTCGATGGTGTAGACCTCACCGGCAATTTCTGCCAGCACAGCAGCAGCATATCCCGACCCAGCACCAATCTCGAGCACTTTTTCCCCACCTTTGAGGGCAAGCGCCTCAATCATGTAGGCGACGATGTAGGGTTGCGATATCGTCTGATTAGCGGCAATCGGTAGTGGCCGGTCGTCATAGGCACGATCACGAAACTGTTCCGGCACAAAGGCTTCACGATGCACTTTCCTCATGGCGGCGATCACAAGGCTGTCTCGTACACCTCGTGCATGGATCTGTTTCTGAACCATTTTCAGTCGAAGCGTCTTGTAGTCGATCATTTGGCTATCCCACTCGATCAGTACCATTTGGCGTTATTGTCTGAACAAGGAAAGCCGGTTTTTCAGGGGTTGTCCTTATTCCAGATCAATAAGCGTCACATACTTTGTCTGAAACCGTGCAGCTTTGGTGTGCAATCAGATGCAGGCTATGGCGTGTGATGAATTTGGGCGCACGACGAAGAAGTGGGCTTCGTCCGAGAGCATGCGTCCGGACGTGAGATTTTGAGGCTGGGGACACTAACGGCGACTAGATTATCCATTATAGCATGGTTTCTGATACTGGCAGGTGATGCAAATCAACGCAAAACCGCACAATTTCAGATCTATTTGTAGGATTTTCGAGGTTCCCTTGCAAACGACCTTGAAGAAGGCTGTCGAGTTGCCCATCCTTGGCGGCCTTCGCTTGTTGCACTTACCACTGGAACAACCACGCTGCAGGAATAAACAGAAAAATGTCGAAGCCAATAATTGACCAAGCTGAGGTCTCTATCGATTTTCCGGACAAGTTTTACCACGGCACGTTTAGTCGCTCGAGCCGGTATGACGTTTTGCTTGATGACCAGGGCATACACATTACGCTGGATCGAAAGGAAGGAGAGAAACGTCATATTGCATTCCATCTTCAGCATCATCTGTTCAGCGACATCTTGGCTGCGATAGCAGATCAGGTTGCTACAACCGAGCTTTCTGATGTTCATCGTGAACAGCTCGCTGACGCAGTGAGAAAACTAACTGAAGCACTTAAGTGAGAGCATCGCAAAAACCTTCTCTTTAACAACGCCATGCATGATTAACCAGTTACCGTGCAGCAAGGTTCCCAGTCGGTGCACAGCCCGGGCGTTTGATCGACTAGATGTGGAACCTCAACAAGTTGTCCCTGTTTAATCCGATCCGACTGATTGGTGTTTTATCTTTTATACCACCGTGTGGCCTGTGCCAATTGTACAACTCGGCTCACCAACGCCCACAATACCGGCGCGCAGCGTATTCTCTACGATTACCATCCATGGGCGGGGCACGTTGTTTTTGTTGACCGTCTGATCAGGAGGTCAGGCGTTTCGGTCGCACGATGCGTTCTGACTGGCGATGTGCCAATCCTTCCACTTGAGGTGCCGTTGTGGATGTTTGATCGGCCGGCGTGCGCTTCGGTCCGTCACCGGCCGTCTGCTGCAGTCGATTTAACAGCGTTGTCGGCGCTGAGGTTGTTGTTGGGCGAAGTGCTGAACTCAGCGGCCTCAGACGATCTTCCTTCGAACGATCCTGATTTGAGCGCAGACTTGAGGTGTTGCGATCAGAATCAAGGAGATGCCGATGCGCCGCCGTCACACAAGACCGGATCAGTTCGAGCTGTTCGACCCGCCGGAAGGAACATATCTCTTGCAGATGCCACGTTGGCAGAATTCTGCCGCAATCGACACGTCACAAGATCACGGGCCTGATGGCACGGTTGCTGATGGAACATTGCCCAAGACCCGAGCCAGTGCCGGAAGAAGCCCGCAATCTGCATCAGAGCGCGGAGAATGATGATGTCTGAGAAGATCGAACGCCATCATCTGGAGCGCAAGGCGATCCTGTATGTTCGCCAGTCATCCGTCCATCAGGTTCTGCACAACCGGGAAAGCAGCGCACTGCAATATGCAATGAGGGACAGACTTGGCCAGTTGGGCTGGTCGCAGGTCGAGACGATTGATGACGACCTTGGCCGGTCGGCATCGGGTAGTGCGGACCGCGCCGGCTTCGACCGCATGGTCGCCGAAGTCTGCCTTGGCAAAGTCGGAGCTGTGGCTGCGCGCGAAGTATCCCGCTTCGCCCGCAACAGCCGTGACTGGCAACAGCTGATCGAGATGTGCCGGGTGGTCGATACTATTTTGGTGGATCAGGAGACAGTGTATGCACCGCGCCAAAGCAATGATCGCCTGCTACTCGGCCTGAAGGGGTCGCTGAACGAATACGAACTCGATCTTTTGCGCCAGCGTTCGCTGGCCGCCCGTTACGAGAAGGCCAAACGCGGAGAACTGATCGTGTCTGCCCCCGTCGGGTTTGTGAAGGCGGGTGACAGACTGGAGAAGGATCCGGATCGCCGGGTGCAGGAAGCGATCACATTGATCTTCGACAAAGTACTGGAACTGGGCAGTGCCCGCCAGGCGCTTTTGTGGTTCCTCGAACACGGGCTCGATCTGCCCGCAAAGCGCAAGGACGGCCAGACCGTCTGGCGCAGGCCGTATTACCAGACAATCCATCGGATGATCACCAATCCGGCTTACGGCGGTGCCTATGCTTATGGTAAAACGAGAGCCGTGACCAGCTATGACGGCAGTAGTATGCGGGTGAAGAATGAGCACAAACAGCGAAGCGAGTGGCTGGCGCTCAAACCTGGAGCCCATGAAGGTTATGTGGACTGGGAGCGTGCGGAGGCAATACGCAAAATGGTGAGCGATAATGTTCCTGCGAGTAAACACCATGGTGCGCCAAAACACGGTAACGCTTTGCTGGCGGGCCTGGTGCGTTGTCGCCGCTGCGGACGCAAGCTGTCGGCGCGCTACTCCGGTACGAAGCACAATATCCCACGCTATTCCTGCTGCCGCGGCCAGCTTGATAATGGCGAGCCCAAATGCATTGCCTTTGGCGGTCTGCGCGTCGATGATGCCATCGAAGAGGCGCTGCTGAAGGTTGTTGGTCCCGGCGCCATCGAAGCGGCGGTGCAGGCGCAAGCTGAAGCAGCCTCCCGGCGTGATCAGGTTCGCGAAGCTTTGACGCGCGATCTGGAGGCTGCCAGCTATGCCGTTGACCGGGCCTTCCGCCAGTATGACGCCATTGACCCCGCAAACCGCTTGGTGGCGGCGGAACTGGAAGCGCGATGGAATGCCGCGCTTCGCCAGCAAGGTGAGGTCGAGACAAAGATCGCTACGCACGATGCAGAGGCTGTTCCAAGCCAGAACACAACACCGGTATCCTTCTCCACGCTGGCTCAGGATCTTCAAACCGTCTGGAATGCGCCGGCAACAGATGCGCGTCTCAAGAAGCGTATCGTGCGCACTCTCATTCACGAAGTGATCGCAGACATTGATGCCGCAGCAGCCGATGGGTCCGGTGAGATTGTTCTGGTCATTCACTGGATCGGCGGTGTCCACACCGACCTGCGCCTGCCACGCAGGCGGCGCGGGCAACGTGGCAGCACCACTGCCGAAACAGTCGAGGCCATCCGGCAGTTCGCGCTGATCGCCAACGACGATCTGATTGCCGGCATTCTCAACCGAAACGGGCTGCGCACCGGCAATGGAAACCGCTGGACCCGGGAACGTGTTTGCTCCCTGCGATCGCATCGAAAGATTCTGCCATTCCGTACGGCAACGGATGGCGTCGAACCATGGCTCAACCTGACAAAGGCATCCGCTCTACTCGACATTACACCAAAGACGCTTAGACTGGCTGCGATTGCTGGCGAAATCGAAGCCCTTCATCCGCTTCCGGACGGTCCCTGGCTCTTCAAGCGCTCCGATCTTCAGGGGAAACCGGGCAAAAGCATTGCGGAAAGAGCAAAAAATAACCGCAAATACCCCACGGGACCGGACTTCAAACAACAAAACCTATTTACATCAACAGTATAGATAGATGGGTGTTATGAAACAGGATTGTACATGTGTGTCCATTTGGGCAGGTCTCCGGCGCGCTGGTTTGATGTTCCTAACTACGAACACCACATTCACGAGCTCTGGGGTGTGGACAAGGGTTTCGAAACGAAAAAGCCATGAATTCTATGAATAGCAGCGCAAGCTTAGTAATGGTGCCGAACCAGTTGAAGTGAGTGAAGGCGACGCTCTGAGATCTCGCCGGGATGCGTTGCGGGACGAACTGATGTTTCTGATGGGCGCGAACCTTTGCTAGCCCGGACGCCATTTCAGCATGGCCGGCATCCGACACCTGTACAACCTGCGAACCGCAATCGGAAAAGTGCTGCCGGATCCATCTCATACCGATGCAGGAAGCAACAGAAGGGATGCGGGATGAGCGCAGATAAGACATACATGACTATACTCCCTACTCATTCTGCAGATGAATGCGGTGAATTCAACATCTCCGAGGTTCAGTTAAATGGCACACCGTTTCCTGTCCGTGAGCAGGTTGTGCTGCAAGGCGCGTTTTGCACTCTTGTCGGGTTCAGTCTTCAAGTCAGTCAAGACCTCCCAAAGATCCTGATCGTCGCTCCGCTATCGGGTCACCATGCCTGCCTGCTACCCATGATGAAAAAATCTTTGATCGCTTTGATCATATTTCCCAGCTACGCGACGGCAGGCTGGAGACAGATACCGCAGGGCAAGAATCCCATCTTGGTAAGTCGCAATCCTGAATCAGTGTGTCGTAAAACGGTTAGGGTGCCGACCCTGCTGAATTTGATGAGTGTCATGACCACGAAGTTGCAGGTATCGGGTACCATTACCTTAGTACCAAAACAGAGCAGCGAGCATGCCGTACGACTTTCCCCGCAACAGAGCCAAGCAGGTAGTCTTTCAATCCGGGCTGGTGTGAGGCAACGATAATCAGATCACAGTTTTCCTTATTCGCGTATGCAAGTATTATGTTTGCCGGGTTTCCGCTCTCGACCACAACTTTCGTAGATGCCGGCAGATCATGTTTTCGGACCAAATCCCTGAGGTCTGCTTTGGCATTTTCAACCACTTTTTCGTGCAGGCCCGATGGTATTTCAATCGCCAAATAGGGTGGTATCTCCGGAATTACATTCAATAGTGTAAGCTGGCATTTATTGGTGTCGGCAAGATACTTTGCTCTTTCGATCATCTTGCTGCCCTTCTCGATGTGCGAGAAATCGACGGGAACTAAAACTGTCTTGTACATTGCGCACCTCCATGCTGGTTTGTTCTTTATATGCCGCCACTTGCGGTTGCTTGTTGATGCATATCAAGAAACCGGCGACTAGCTGGAAGTCGGCATTGCACAAATCTGCGCAGACTACCGATGACTGACAGTTCCCGGAAACTATCTCATAGTGGGAAGAAGAACGATTGCCCCCGATACATCGCCATACCTGAGGCGCTCCAGCGCTTTATTGGCCGAGGCCATTGGCATGACGTTTACAGATGTCTTGATGGTGACTTGAGAGGCCGTGTGCAGGAACTCATGAGCGTCCTGGCGCGTCAGATTGGCGATAGATTTGATGGTTCGCTCGCCCCATATCAGGCGGTACGGCATTACAGGGATGTCGCTCATGTAAATGCCGCCGAGAATGACCTGACCACCTTTCTTGACTGCTTTAAGGGCTGTAGGAACCAAATCGCCTATCGGGGCGAAGATGATCGCTGCGTCGAGTTGTTCAGGAGGTGGCACATTAGAGCCATCTGCCCAGACACAGCCTAGTGATCTGGCAAAATCTTGGGCCATCTCGTCGCCCGGTCTTGTAAAGGCGTAGACACTACCGCCATTATGGATGGCAACTTGCGTGACGATATGGGCGGCCGCGCCAAACCCGTAAATGCCAAGTTTCTTTGCGTCTGCGGTGGCCCGCAATGAACGGTGGCCGATCAGGCCGGCACATAACAAAGGTGCCACTTCGAGATCGTCATAGTTTTCCGGAAGCGGAAAACAATAGCGCGCATCGGCAACGGTATGGGTCGCATAACCGCCATCAATTTGATAACCGGTAAACAGGGCCGAGCCGCACAGGTTTTCCCGATCGGAAACACAATAATCACAGAGGCCGCAGGTGTACCCGAGCCACGGAATACCGATCCTGTCATCAGGTTTAAGCGTTTCTACTCCCTCGCCAAGTGAGAGGATACGGCCGACAATTTCGTGCCCAGGGATTACAGGCAGTTTAGGATCCGGTAGCTCCCCATCTATGAGATGCAGATCCGTACGACAAACAGCGCAGGCAAGCACCTGAACCAGAACCTGACCCTTGCCAGGCTGCGGTATGTCACGCTCGATAAGTCGAAGAGGCTTGCCACAGCCCTCGAAGATCATGGCCTGCATGGTGGAACTGGATCCAAATTCTGCCATCCGAGTCCCTCCCGTTCAGCTCTTCAGACCGAAATCTGATGTGGTGGCAACTTCGGTTTATCCTCAGGCAGTTCTGTCGTTGTTGCTTCTGTCAGCAGCAGTACGCTGGCAACCGATACCGCGTTCTCCAACGCCACTCGAATACGGGCGCCAAGATTTTCCTCTGGATCTTTCAGATCAAATTCCTTGGTAATCGTGACACCATCATTACAGACAATGGGTGCGCCCCACTTTTTCTCGATCAGGATGGACTTGGAGCGCGGCCCGAAAGTTACCCTGATTGCGTCTGCTAATTTGGCCGTACCGCGAAGGATTTTCTCGCGTGCTTCCGACCGATAGAGGACTTGCTTGTGAGCCATTTCGACACCTCACTCGACTGAATAAGTTGCTTAATGCTTATCGTGAACCGCAGGAACGTCGCTTGATATTGGTCAATAGAGCGCTGAGTCTTGTGAGTTAGACTGTTCCACAGCCCCTGCCTGGGATTGGCGTTGAACGCAGGGATAGTCTGAGTGGTAGCCACTCGTTCATTCTGGTGGCCGTGGCTTATTCGGTAGTCACTTTCACAGGAGTATCTAAAATGGCAAAGTCCAAGACCAAAAAAGCGAAGGTCAGCAAGACCAGTGACAAGAAAAAAGGGTCGGCCAAAAAAGTAAAATCGCCGGTTGAAGTGCCAGCTAGAGGCGAAGTATCAGCGTTCGAACCCTTCGAGAATTTGCGGAAGCAAGTTGATGATCTTTTCACCAACTTCACTGTCAGTTGGCCTCACTTTGAAATGCCAAAGATTGAATGGCCGATGCTGACAGCGCCGGACACGGATAGCGCGATTGCCAAATTCGATCTGAGCGAGAACGGGAAATCGGTCAGGGTGGTCGCCGACATTCCGGGTGTGGATGAAAAAAATGTTGAGGTGCTTGTTCGTGATGGTGTTCTCACAATCAAGGGAAAAAAGAACTCTGAACGTGAAGAGGAAGGTGAGAACTTTTATATTTCGGAACGCAGCTTCGGCTCATTCAGTCGCGCATTTCGCCTGCCGGATGGTGTCGATGAGCAGGCCGTTGTTGCAAGTTTTGATAAGGGCGTCCTAACGGTGACCCTGCCCAAAAAATCCAAAACTAAAACCGACGCTCGGCGCGTACCGGTGGAAAAGAAGTAGTCGCGGATCGGGTGCGCGGATCGTCCTTTGTTTTTTTGTTTGGATTTGGAAGCAACGACCTAACTGTTCGTACCGTGTACTTATTTTCGTCTACAGGAGAACTGTCCAATGACCCGCGTAGCAATTGTCACCGGTGGCACCAGAGGATTGGGCGCGGCAGTGTCAAAATCCCTCAAAGCACAGGGCTGCAAAATTGCAGCCGTCTACCATGGTAACACCAAAACGGTCGAAAGCAGGCCGACGCTGTGGGTAATGCAGCAGCAGACATGCTGGTTGATGCCCTGGTGAACTATGTTGCCTCACTACAGGTTCAATGAGACGTACCAAAAAAGGGCTGCTTCCCAACGTACCAACCTAAGGATTTGGGCCACGATAGAATCGAGGTGATACCGTGAAACTTACAATAAGTGCTGCTGCAGCTGCAGTCTTTGTTTTGTTATTCGACCCTGCCCTGGCAGAGTGTACTGACAGTCCCAGGAATGGGGTTGACTGGAGTGGATGCGACAAGAAAATCATTATGCTTCTCGGAGCCAATCTCAATGGCGCAAATCTCTCTGAGGCAAATTTCACCAGCACAGATTTACGGCGGGCCAATCTTGCAACCGCTACGCTCGATAGAGCTAATCTAACTTTCACATCTTTGAGGGGAGCAAAACTTGCGGAGGCTTCGATGTTCAAGGCCTATGGCTATCGAACTGGGTTGTCAGATGCAGATCTGTCCAGCGCCAATATGAGCTTTATCGAGTTGTATCGGGCGGACATTTCTGGCGCGAAGCTTTCACATGCAGATCTGTCGCGTGCTGTAATGCCGCGTGCCAATTTTAGCAAGGCGGATCTCTCCGGTGCTGATCTGTCTAAGGTGGATGTCATACGAGCGGTTTTTGACGGCGCAGATTTGACGGGCGCCAACTTATCTTTTGCCATGGTGGCGCGCGCCTCCTTTAACGGGGCTTTACTTGGACAGTCGGACTGGTCAAATGCCTATCTGTACCGCACAAATCTGATCGGAGCGGACCTTAGTGGCGTGAAAGGGTTGGTCCAGAACCAGATAATGCAGTCCTGTGGCGACGATTCGACCATTCTCCCTCAGGGTATTGCGGCACCTGAGAGATGGCCGTGCGACGAATGAAGGTTGCCCACCGCGTGTCTGGTATCTGACCAACTGAGAAGTAGACTTCTAAAGACGGGTTTGGGCACCGCTTGATGCAAATCATGTTGTGGCTCCAGACTGCAGCGTAACTTGCCTGCAGTAATAACAAAGGTAAACAAGAGACGCTCTTAAATGGCAGCCGCATTACTAGTGAAGCCTTCGCAGCTTCGTCTTGAGACAGACCCGAGGTCTCTCGGTTTCAAATCAACTGATGAACTGCAGGCAATCGACAGTCTGATTGGTCAGGAACGCGCCCTTGGAGCTATCCGTTTTGGCAGCTCTATAGACCAACCAGGATACAACCTGTTTGCGCTGGGGCCACAAGGTACCGGTCGGCACAGTGCCATTCTTTCATATCTTCGGGGCAAGGCTGCCGACGAGCCCGCACCCTTTGACTGGGTCTACGTTCACAATTTTGAGACAGCTCACAAACCGCAGGCAATGCAATTGCCTGCGGGTATAGCGATCCGTTTCAAAGATGCCATGAAGGAAATGGTAGATGACTTGCGGGTGGCTGTTCCGGCGCTGTTTCAATCGGACGAGTATCGGGAAAAGCGCAGCTCAATTGATGCTGAGTTTGAAGATCTGCACGATCAGGCATTTGAAGGGTTGCGCAAGAAGGCTGAGGAGAAAGACGTTGCCATTTTGCGGACGCCAATGGGTTTTGGCCTGGTGCCGACGTCAGACGGGCAGGTCATCAAACCTGAAGTTTTCAACGCGCTTCCCAAAGACCATCGCGCTGCAATCGAAGAGCGTATTGCTGACTTGCAGGATGACCTGCAGGCAGTACTGGAACGCCTGCCACTGCTGCAAAAGGAACACAGGGATCGCATAAAGAACCTGAATGCCGATCTTGCGGGCACAGTGGTTGACACATCGATCAAGGCGGTTACCAGTAAATTTGAGGGCATTGCAGAAATTCAGCAGCGGTTGTTGGAAGTTCGAACCGACATTGTTGAACGCGCTGACATGTTCCTGGAACGACCGGATGGAGAAAGCTCAAGTCCGTTTCCGGAGGCTTTTTCTTCACAGGGGCCGGACCCCAGGTTCAACCGGTACCTGATAAATGTGATGGTCGCAAACGACAGCGATGGAGATCGCAAAGGCGCGCCGCTTGTCACTGAAGATCACCCAACGCTTGGTAATGTGGCTGGACGGATTGAGCACGTCTCGCAGTTTGGGGCGTTGGTAACTGATTTTACCATGATCCGGCCGGGCGCACTGCATCGTGCCAATGGTGGTTATCTGGTACTCGATGCCAGGAAGGTTCTCAGCGAAATGTTCTGCTGGGAAGCATTGAAGAGGGCATTGCGCAGCGAAACCATCACAATCGTCTCGGCCGCAGAGCAAATCAGCCTTTTTAATACGGTGTCGCTGGAACCCGAGCCAATTCCACTCAAGTTAAAGGTGGTTCTCATCGGCGAGCGAATTCTCTATTATCTCCTCAATTCACTTGATCCTGATTTTGCTGATCTGTTCAAGGTTCAGGTGGACTTTGATGAAAATTTTTCAAGAAGCGAAGAAAACGCCAGACTCTATGCAAGCCTGATTGCCACCATTGTCAGAAAGCATGGACTTCGCCCGCTCAACGCGCCTGCAGTTGCCAGAGTAATTGACGAAGCGGTGCGGTTTGCAGAGGACGCAGAACGGATTTCTTTAAGGATCGGTCTACTTGCTGATCTGCTTCGCGAGGCAGATTTCTGGGCTCGGGAAGCAAGACGCAAAACAACCACCATCCACGATGTCGAGCGAGCCATATCGGAGCAGATAAACCGCTCGGACCGGATCCGTGAAAGAAGTCATGAAGCGATCACGCGCAATACAGTGCTGATCGAAACTGATGGCGAAGCTGTCGGTCAGATCAACGCCTTGTCCGTAATCGGGATGGGCAACTTCAGTTTTGGACGGCCAACACGAATAACCGCGCGTACTCGGATGGGGTCAGGCAAGCTGGTTGATATCGAACGTGAAACCAAACTTGGCGGGCCGCTGCATTCAAAGGGTGTACTCATTCTATCCGCGTTCTTGTCAGCGAACTTTGCTCTTGAGATGCCCGTGTCGCTTTGGGCCAGTATCGTCTTCGAGCAGTCTTACGGAGGTGTGGAGGGCGACAGTGCATCGTCTGCAGAACTCTATGCATTGCTGTCCGCGCTCGCCGATGTTCCGCTTCGCCAGTCGTTGGCGGTAACTGGCTCGGTCAATCAGTATGGCCAGATTCAGGCGATTGGGGGCGTCAACGAAAAAATCGAGGGCTTCTTTGACATTTGCAGTGCCCGGGGCCTCACCGGTAATCAGGGTGTGGTGATTCCTGCATCCAACACCAAGCACCTGATGCTTCGGCCGGACGTCGTTGCAGCATCAACAAAGCGGAAGTTCAACATCTACACGGTGGAAACCATTGGCCAGGGTATCGAAGTGCTTACCGGCATTGCAGCGGGTGCGCGTGATGGTTCGGGAGAGTTTCCGGAAGGATCCGTATATGGCCGTGTTGAAGCGCGGTTGCGCGAGTATGCCCTGACGAGAAAGGATTTCGGCGCCACTCAACCGCAATCCACAGCGCAGGGCGCAGATACATGAACAACCAAGGTCAGGGACCGGACGGTTGCCGGATAGTTGTAGGATTCAAGTCCGCCTCCAATGCGGACAGCGCGACTGCGGCCGCAGCAGTTCTTGCCAGTGTCATTGAGGCCGAAATTGTCGGGCTGTTGGTGCAAGAAGAGATTATGCTTGGCTTGGCTGAGTTTCCATTTGCCCGAGTCCTGGACTTCGACAGTCCGAAGCCACGCGAGGTTTCGCGCCAATTGATGCAGGAAGCATTTGCCCGAACGGCTGCCGTCTGCAAGCAGGCTTTGTCAAAACATGCAGGCAAGGCACACTTGAACTGGTCGTTCAGAGCCCAGCAAGGAGACTTTGACGCAACGGTTGAGGCAGCGGTTGGCCTAGGCGACTATGTGGTTCTTCCGTTCGAAACGCATGGCATGGGCATGCACTCCCTGCTTCACGCTCTTCGCATGGTTCCTGCCGGCGTTGGAGGAGTGGTCGTGGCCGCGCTTCATCGCCAACGCCGGTCCACAGGTCCAATCGTGGCCATTGACGATGGGGACGAAACGGGCTCTCGAACAGTTGCCCTGGCGGTCCGTCTGGCGGCTCTGGAGGGCAGGCCATTGCATCTGTTCGTGATTGCTGCGGCAGACGCGGATGCTGATCGTATCAAGACCCGAGCGGCGACGTTGGTGGACAACAAACAAGCCATGACGACACATCGATTTGTGCCGGGTTCCCCAAAATCCGTTGCTGCAGGTCTAGCTCACCTGTCGCCATTCTTTGTCGTTGGAGATCTGGATGGCGAACCGATCAGAGACGACAAAATTGCCGCTTCCCTGTTCCGGGCAGCACAGGCTCCGGTGCTCCTCTTGCGCAAGTCCTGAACGTTGGTCAAATACTGATCTAATTCGACCGTGCGGCAATCTTGCGGGTGTTCGTGTCTGATTTAAGCGCCGGAAATTCATCTGGCGTTACAGATTCCTTTTCCAGTAGGAGTTGAGCACCTTTTTTCAGGTCTTTTTGTCGCCTTTTCAATGTCGCGATGGCTTTTTTGTATGCTTCATCGATCAGGTTTCTGACCGCAATGTCCACTTCTCGTGCGGTGGACTCGGAGTAGTCGCGCGGTGCACTGTGGAGCATGGTATCGCCAAGATAGCTGGTGCGTTGTTGTTCCAGCACGACGTGGCCAATATCCGTCGTCATGCCAAAGCGGGTGACAATCTGCTTCGCGATATCGGTTACTTTCACGAGGTCGTCGGCAGCACCGGTTGAAATTTCGCCGAACGTGAGTTCTTCAGCGGCGCGGCCGGCCAGCAAAACCGCCATACGGTTTTTCAATTCGTCGGTTGTGATGAGAAAGCGGTCTTCAGTTGGCCGTTGCAGGGTGTATCCCAGCGCGCCGATAGAACGTGGAATGATCGATACCTTGTGGACCGGGTCCGAACCGGGCAGTGAAGCTGCAGCCAGTGCGTGGCCCATTTCATGATAGGCAACGCGCTCACGTTCCGACGGGTTCAATAGTCTGCTTTTCTTCTGCGAACCAGCAACGATACGCTCCATTGCCTCAGTGAAATCCTGCATTGTGACCTTCTTGCCGCCGCGGCGAGTGGCGAAAATGGCGGCCTCGTTTACGAGATTGGCCAGATCGGCTCCTGTGAAACCAGGCGTGATCGCGGCAATTCTGTCCGGATCAGCATCCGGACCCGCCTTGATCTTCCGCATGTGAACCACAAGGATGGCCGCACGACCAATACGGTCAGGCCGGTCTACAATCACCTGGCGGTCAAATCGGCCGGCGCGCAGCAGGGCAGGGTCGAGGATTTCCGGCCGGTTGGTGGCTGCCAGCAGAACGATACCGGCGCGGGGATCAAAACCGTCCAGTTCCGCCAGCAATTGATTGAGGGTCTGTTCCTTTTCGTCGTGTCCGCCGCCAAAGCTGCCTAAAGAACCACGAGCGCGGCCGAGCGCGTCCAGTTCATCAATGAAAATGATGCACGGAGCAGACTTCCGGGCCTGCTCGAACAGGTCCCTGACCCTGGCAGCACCCACGCCGACAAACATCTCGACGAATTCGGATCCTGATATGGAGAAGAACGGTACGCCTGCTTCACCGGCAACTGCCCGGGCAAGCAGTGTTTTGCCGGTGCCTGGCGGTCCGGTCAGCAATACACCTTTTGGGACATGGGCGCCGAGCGCGCCATACTTGTTGTGGTCCTTGAGGAATGATACGATTTCTTCAAGTTCCATCTTGGCTTCATCGACACCAGCTACATCCTCGAAGCTGACGCCAGTGTCTTTTTCCACATAGACTTTTGCCTTCGACTTGCCGATGTTTAGCATGCCACCCATCCCCTGCCTTTCGGCGATACGCCGGAACACGAACATCCACAAACCGAAGAAAATTGCTACTGGCACCACCCAGGACAGCAGAGTGGTGAGGAAAGTATTTTCCGTGGCGCCGGTATATTTGACACCGGCAGCATCAAGTTCGCCGGCGATAGCTGGATCAACCCGGCGGGTCTGGAAATGTGTCTTACCATTGTGTGGAGTGTTGAACTTGCCTGCGATGCGGTTTTCTGAAACAACGATGTCCGTGACCTGCTTGCTTGTCAGCAATTGCTGGTATTCGCTGTAGGGGATTTGCGTGAGATCGCGGGACCCAAGCCAGAATTGGATAACGGTTATGGCCAGGAACGCGAGCAGAATATAACTCAAATTGAACTGTTGTTTCTTGTCCATGAGATGGTCTCGATGCTCCTATTCCGTCACAGCTAACAGGGCAACCAGCCGTGGGCATTGACCGGTATCAAAACTGCGGAATTCTGATGCGTCAATCAGCAACAAGGGGGTCCGTGGGCAATGCGTTCTCGAGACCGTTGGAACATATCTCATGAACGGCCAGGCATGGTGGAGTGCCTTGGTTTGCTAGCCTGAATTATTCACCGGGGTGATTGAACTGGCTGGCGGGTGTGGATCAAGTTGTTGAAATAGCGTATGATTTTGGTTCTTACACAAGATCATTCCATATCAACAGAAAATCCCACCCGCCATGACCGAAGATAGCCTGTTACTGCCCGGTTTGTCACCTGTAGAAGGCCTTGATGTCCACGCCCGGTTTGCTGGCGGAGCGCTGTCCAGTGATGGCGGCGTGGTTTTGCTGCGCGAACTTGAACGGGGTCTGAATTTCGCCGGCACAATGGCGGCCTGTCTGCACGACAGGCGAGACCCATCACGCACACTTCATGATTATGCCAGCATGATCCGTTCACGCATATTGGCGATCAGCTGCGGATACGAGGACTGTGACGATCTTGACGGGTTGCGCCACGACCCGGCTCTGAAAATCGCTTGTGACCGTCTGCCGGATACCGGTCATGCACTGGCCTCCCAGCCGACCTTGTCGCGGTTGGAGAATACCCCATCGTGGCGCGAACTGGCCCGCATGGGGCTGGCCCTGATTGATCTGTTCTGCGCCAGTTTTAACACGGTGCCGGGACATATCGTGCTTGATATTGACGATACCTCTGACCGTACGCATGGCGGCCAGCAATTGTCCTTGTTCAACACCCACGCCGGCGGTTACTGCTTCCAGCCGATCCATATCTACGATGCAGCGTCACAAAAACCGGTGTGCTTTGTGCTGCGGCCCGGCAAACGGCCTTCCGGACAGGAAGCAGCCCAGATCCTGCGCCACGTGATCCGGCGCATCCGGCAGAACTGGCCGCGCGTCACGATTACGGTGCGCGGTGACGGGCATTACGGCACCCCTGAGGTGATGCAGCTTCTGGAACAATCCGGCTGCACCTATATCCTCTCTCTGCCCGGTAACAAAACCCTGAAACAGCTATCACACCCCTGGTGCGAGGATGTTGCAACACGCCGGGCGGTTGGAGGAAAGCCCAAGGTCCGCCGTTTCTTCCAAACCCGGTATGGCGCAAAAAGCTGGTCGAAGAAGCGAAAGGTGATCGCTCGTGTGGAAGCTACAGAGCAAGGCAGTGATGTCCGGTATATCGTCACCAATCTGGCTGGGCGCGGCAAACATCTCTATGAAAAAGTCTACTGCGCGCGCGGCAAAATGGAGAACCTGATCAAGGAGCACAAGCTCTACACCAAATCTGATCGCACGTCCTGTCATCGCTGGCAAGCCAACCAGTTCCGGCTCTTCCTGCACACCGGCGCCTATTGGCTGTTGCTGTTATTGCGTGGGGCTGCTCCCAAACGCTCGCGCTGGCGCACTGCCACTTTCGAAACCATTCGCCGTACATTCCTGAAAATCGCCGTGCGTGTCGAGCAATTGAAAACAAGGATTACGATGGCCCTGCCTACTGCCTGTCCACACCAGAAAATGTTTGCCCTGCTGCTCACAAGGATCAAGGCGCAAAGTCCGTAACCGGCGCGGCAGCAGAGCCGCTGTTCAAACCAGAACGTCAACCCTCAACGCCTGCTCAAAACCCTCACAACATTCTCCCCGTCAACCCGGCCGATAACGCTCGCGCTCGCAAATGCATGACAGTCCGGTGAATAATTGGGGCTAGCGGGGCTTCAGCGTGCGAAATAGAGTGCGAAGAGCGAGCCCGCATAGACTGCACATAAATACCAGCACCGTCCTTCGAGCCACCAACCAATGCGCAGATTCCAGCACCGATGGTCGTACCAAGCACATACAACACGAGCAGCGGAGAATTCATTGACCTCCTGAGCCTGCTCTTTTCAATTTCCGGTGCATCAAACATGAGCTGTTTCATGTAAAATGCTTACCCAACCTCAATTTTCTGATGTTGATAGAAAACTACGACAAGCTCACGCAAAGCTGTTATTTGAATGACCTATCGCTGTTTGATGGTGATACTGTCGGACACCTTGTCACTCGGAAACATTACGACCAGATCCCCCTGTGAGACCCCTTCAACTGCTTCAGCATGGGTCAAAGAAAATTTACCCAATTTTACAGTTGTCAGCTTTGCCCTGCCGTCCTGAATAGTATAAATTGCCCAGTCCTGATCGTGCCGAAACAATGCTCCAAGTGGTATCCTGAGTACATCATTCTGATCAGACCTGATGATGTGAACAGTTACCTTGAATGCATGGCCGAGTTGGCTCCATCTTTCTGGAGGTGATGTAAAGTCCAGCACAACATTTACGCGTTGTTCTTCAATACCCAGTGCAGAAACTTTGGTAAATGCGGCAGGATCAATACGTCTGACGCTGGCTTCCAGAAACCCGTCGCCTCCCCAATCTTCTATGCGAGCCGGTGTGCCAGGAGAAATACCCACAGCGTCGGATGAGAGGAGATCGACCACGATTTCCAGATCGTGCGGGTCACCTGTTTCAATCAGGGTGGTGCCAGCCTGCACGACCTGTTCACTCTCGATCAGCACCTTCAGAACAACGCCGCTGGAGGGTGTGGTGATCGCGATGCAGCACTGATCTTCTGCGCCTTGTGACTGCATCTGGTTTGGCTCCAACTCGCGCATCCGCGCTGATTCAAACTCGCGGCGTCGCAGTTCAAGACCAGCTTCGGTCTTGCGTACTTCGGCTTGCTTGACACTCACATTCAGTTCCGCTTCTTCGCGCGCTCTTCCTGAGATCACACCCTTACCCGCCAATATTTGTGCCCGGGCAAGGTCGCTTTTGGCAAATTTCAGGTCTGACTCGGCTTGTCGGATCTGCGCTTCAGCGAGCAGGATCGCGGCAGCGGCAGCCTTTGAAGCGGCAGACATTTCCAGCCTGGATCGCATGTCGCGTATGGGCGGGTCAACCGGGCGAACCCGGGCTATTCGTTGCCCCGCCAGAACGCGGTCACCTACCTCAATGTCAACTCTCTCCAACTTACCGGTAATGGGTGCCGAGATCCGGTAAATCTCCTTGACCTGCGTTTCACCTTCTTCGTCAATCGTCACTTCAAGTTTGCCACGATCAACTGACGCCAGATCGACAGCCACCGGCTGTGGTGCTAGGAAGAAATAAACCAGACCGGAAATTCCGAGAATGACCAGTGCGAATACAGCAGCTTTAATCACGGGAAACATTGGGTTACTCCCTCGTCTTGAGAACGCGGATCAGATCGAGCCGGTACACCCGGCTCACGACAATCAACCCGGAGATAATGGCCGCAAGCATGACAGCAAGGCTGGACCACCCAAAGGCCGAACGCTCGATGACAAATGGAACCCGGAACAAATCACTTTGGAAACCTTGCACCACCAGCCATGAAAACCCACTGCCGATCGCCCAACCAACCGGCTGTGCGAGGAACACCGCGACGCCGAGCTCAACGACCAGCACTTGTGCGACTTCGCGATGGGTGAAGCCCAGAACACGGAGACTAGCCAGTTCCCGTGCGCGTTCGGACAACTGGATGCGCGCACTATTGTAGACAACACCAAATGCAATGATCACCGCCAGCACCACGTAGACAGTGGTCATTGTGACAATGTTCCTTTCTATCGTATCCCTGAACAACTGCAGCGATTCAGACTGTATGGCGACTGATGCTGCCATCGGTGTCGCCTTGATTTCGCGATAGAGTGACTGCAGTTGAAGGCTGTCCAGTTCCACGTAGGCACCCGAGCGCCGTGGCCCGATACTCGACAGTGCATCCATGTAGGAAAGGTTCATGTACGCAGTCAGACCTACATATGCCTGAATGATCTGTACTACCGGCACCTCCACAACAACATTGCCTTCTTCCAGTAAATTTATCCGCACGACGTCACCGCTGCGAACCTTGAGTTTCTCGGCAAGTCGTTCAGATAGTATGAGACCCTGTGCAGGGAGAATTACAGGCATCAGATCAAGGTCCAGGATACGGCTCAGCCGAGGCGCTTGAAGTTTGCCGATGATTGCCACCCGTTCCTTCAACGAACCCTGCTCCATATCAACCGCCATAACTCTGAATGGCTCGACATAGAAAACCCCCGGCAAGCCGCTTACATCGTGTAGGGCCCGCGGCGACAACGGGTTTGCGAAGCTTATTGTTGCGTCCTGACGTTCGGTTCGAAAGAACACGGTATCGATCATGAAATTGATCGATCCAAACGAGAACAATGCGGTAATTAACAAGGCGACGGCCATTGATGTCCCAAATACAGTAAAGCCTGTTCGCAGGGGCCACCTGACCATGTGGCGAAAAGCCATGATGCTAAGTTGTGAAAGCAGCTTACCAGCAAAACGGCTGATGATGCCGGCCCTGGCGTAACGTGTTGGTGGGGCAGGTTGCATTGCGGTTGCGGGTGGTAGTGAAGCTGCGTTGTAGACTGCTTTCAGGGCACCTGCCACTGCCGCTGCGATACTCAATCCCGCTGCCACCGCATAGACATCCAGATTGCGTTCAAAAATCAGGAACGGAAAGTGGAAAAACCTGGCATAAATTTGAGTCAGACCGTCTCCCAGCCAGGTGCCGGCAACGAAACCGATCGATACCCCAATTGCGGCAATGACGAACACCAGCTTCACATAATGGGAAGCTATGTTGTAACTTGAGTAACCCAATGCCTTGAGCAGGCCGATTTGCTCACGCTCCAGGGTAATCAACCGCGAAAGGATCATATTGATCAGGAAGGCAGAAACCAGCAGGAATATCGGTGGTATGACGCGTGCCATTGCTTGCAGTTGGTTCAGTTCACTGTCCAGAAATGCATGTGATGTCTGATCTTGGCGCGTATAGGCGCCGGTGCCACCAAAAGGTTCAAGCAGCGTGTCCAGTTCGCTGATGGTTCGCGCAGGTATACTTCCTGGAAGCAATGCGATCGATATCGAGTTAAATGCATCATCGAGATCAGACACGCCAGCGAGCGTCTTTTCGCGCATCCAGATGATCCCGAACCTGCGATCATCCGGCACCAGTTCTCCGGGGCCTAGCGTATAGATGAACTCAGGCGACAGGGCAATCCCGGAGACAGAGAATGTTATTTGTTTGCCATTGGCGATACCACTGAAATGGGAACCGGCCGTGAAACCATTGGCCTTTGCAAACGCCTCGGAAATGAGGGCTTCGTTCTTGCGGTGAGGATCGGGCATGCGTCCTGATCGCAGATAAGGCCGGTTCAGTCGTGGCAGTGAATGATCGGGAATTGACAACAACAGCCCGGATGCCGGCTCTGCCATGCCGGGAATATCCAGTAGCACATTTTCTGTGATACGGGCTTCAACGCCAAGTACGCCCGGGAGATTCTTGATCTTTGAAGCGAGAGTCCGTGGTGCGCGAGTGGCCGTGGCAAATACGCTGGCGAATTTGAAACGTTCATAGTAGGCAGCGCGGGTGCCGTCCAATGATCGATGTGACCCGATTGCCAATATCAGTGTTGCCACTCCACACGCCAATACCAGCGCGACGGCCAGGCCCTGTGCCCACAGGCGTTTAAGATCCCGGATCAATTTTCTGTCTAGCGCCCGCATTTTCCACTTCACCAATCCAGCTCGGAAGCCGTGAGGCGGGCAGCGTTTTGCTCATCTCGTATGATCGTTCCGTCAGCAAAGTAAAATACCCGGTGGGCCAGCCTACGAATGACTGCATTGTGGGTGATAATCGCGGTAGTAGTGCCAAGCTTGGTGTTGATGTCGATAAGTGCCTCCAGTACCAGGCGCCCGGTCTTCGAATCGAGCGCACCGGTGGGTTCGTCACAAAGCAGCACGCGGGGGTTTTTGGCGATTGCCCTGGCAATGGCCACCCGTTGCTGTTCACCGCCCGACAACTGTGCGGGGAAGTGGTGGATCCGCGCACCCAGCCCCACTATTTCAAGCGCATATTCCGGCTTCATCGGGTCATTTGATATTTCAGTTACCAGCGCGACATTTTCGCGGGCAGTGAGGCTCGGAATCAAATTATAGAACTGGAAAACGAAGCCAACATTTGCGCGACGGAAACTGGTCAGTTCACCGTCGCTTGCATTGGTGATGTCGGTGCCGTCGAACAGCACCTGTCCGGATGTTGCCTTGTCCAGGCCTCCCAGAATGTTCAAAAACGTCGATTTGCCACTTCCGGAAGGCCCTAACATGACACTTATCTCGCCCTCGTAGAGCCGGGCACTGGCGCCGCGAAGCGCGTGTACCGCGACATCTCCTGTGCGATAGACCTTGGTGATATCCCGGATGTCAAATACGGCCTTTTCGCTCATGTGTTCCCCGCGCCTGCCGGTGAAGTTTTCAGGTGCGAGGTGCCGGCCAGATGTCTCGCAGGCTCTTGCGCAACGATCTGCGAACATCGTTGATCTCGCCTGCCGATATGCGGCTGTTGAGAAAACTGAAGATGATGCATACGGCTTCTTCCGGGTCGTCGAGTTGATCGCCTGTGAAGGCCTCACACACCCGCGCAATGAAATCCGGCTTTTCACGCCACCTTACCGGTGTTCCGGATGGGTCCCAGCCTTCAAAGTAGACACCCCGAATGAACAACGGCAGTTGAGCGGCCAGTTGTGCGGCTTCGTCCACGCCCAGCATGTCGCGGATGGCCTGCAGTGTCACGCGCAACAGCCGGAAGGACCGATTGGAATCATCCCAACTCACCATTTCGTCGATCTGTTTAACCCATTCATTGGTGATCTGCAGGCTGTGATCCATGGTTCGGCGATAGGGCATTGTCATGGTGTGACTATCCTACTGATTTTCTCCGGTGACTTCGTTTACGACTGCCTGAAGGAGGTTGTGTACCGCGGTCTGCGCGGCCTGAGATGCCGGAGAAGGTGCCAGTTCGATCTGCCGGTATCCGACCGAAACCTTGCCTGGCTCAGCCCGTGCTTCGTAGGCGTACACCACATAGGGGCACATGGCCAGATTGCGCACGTCAACGTCTACCGCCTGGTGGGTGACAACAGCTGAACAAAACTGGAGATAGCGGGCGTTCAAATAGGGTGCCTTGGAGTCAGATCCGGTTGTACCTTTGGCGACATCGGCGGTACGTTCCAGCATTTTTCCAACATCACCGACATAGTCGATTACCAGGCCGCGATTGATCACTGCGTCCTGCAGATCTCCGAACACTTCATCAAAATCACCCGCGACAGTTTTGATGGTGTCGCCAGGTTCGCTGGCGAACACTGATGACGATGTGAGCGAAATAGCCGCTGCCAGCAAGATGCTGGCGAGTGTGATGTTGATTCTCATGACAGGCCTTTCCGATTACCGTTTCATGGCCTGCATTGTGCTGATGCAGTTAGCCTGCGTCCATGATCAGGATCAATTCTCTCACCACCGGATACACTTACCGTGAAATCAGGACGATGGGTATCCGGTGTTTTCTGAATTCCCGCAGTTTCGATCAAGTGTACCGAAACCCTGGCGGAGATTGGTATTGAACACCACACCGGATACTAGTGAACATTCCCTGAAAGCTTACCTACGTTCCCTGTTCGTCCCAAAAATTTCCCTGTTACGATTTTTAGGGTAATCCATACGTATAATACTGTTTTTACTGCATATTCCGGCTCTATAAAAACCCAAAAAAATCCTATTCTGCAAAAATTCCCTGTGTTTTCCCGGTAGAACAGGGAAATGGCACCAGAGACGAGTTCGCTCTGGACTAGCCCCACCGCCAATTTCCCATGTGTCCGATCCGGAGACATAGGTAACAGGTTGTACCTAAGACATGGGTGACAACTTCGTGCCGAACGGGTTCCCGCGCTACCTTTCTCCCGGGGAGCATGTCACCGCCACAACACAACCGGGTGATGCCGGTAGACCCGGAAAAGGAATCAAAATCATGAAGACAGCCGCCTGTGCCCTGGCACTTTCAATTTTCCCTGCTGCAGCCATCATCAGCGTATCAGCTATCTCTGCCAGTGTGGCGGAAGCCGACAGCAACCAGCTTGCCGTTTGCCATTGGTACAAGCAGCAGGCATTCAATTTGAAAACCGATGCTGCATGGAAGTAGTATCATGACTGCATGCGCGGCAGGCTGTAGTGCTGCCATGATGAAAGTACGAACGCCGGTTTACATTGGGTACTGTCAGGCACTGCTATCCGTTCCTGCCAACAATCATTGTAACATGGTTTCTGACACCGGAAGGTGATGCAGATCAATGTAAGGCTGCACAAATCATGATCTGTTTGCAGGGTCATCAAGGTCCCCTTGAGAGTTTCCTCTGCAAACGGCCTTGAAGAAGGCCGCCGGGTTTACCCCTCCCCGGTGGCCTTCGCTTGCGCCGAATAAGGCTTCAGACCCGTGAGCCGCGAGCCCAATACAGCATGGGCAACTACCAGGAGATGGAGATTCAAATCATGATCAATACCCGATACAGGAAGCTGTCAGGCAGCCACGCCGGGGCTTCCTACATCGTCATGGCTCCCTACAGCGAGATAGAACGGCCAATTCGCTGGATGCTGCATATGGCAGGTAATGATGACGAAAAATGCATTGTTGCGGAGAATGACCTCGCAAATCCGGAACTTTGGGAACCCCTGGGTTGACGGTTCTGGTTACAGGAGCGGCAGTACAGTTGCCTGATACATTGTCATGAATTTTCACAAACGCATTCTGGAATGGCAGGCAGCCCATCCAAACATCACATGGATCGGCTGGGGCATCGTCTGGGCAGTAGTTCTGGCAGTTCTGGTCTGGCCCAAAGCCGTCGGATGACGCACTGGCGCCGCCCGGAATAGATATGCCGCTGCCGATGAAACAACCCTCATATCTGGTTCAGTTGTCTGCTTGTCATCAGGACGCAGCCTGCCGGGACACAGGTCGAGGATCGCCGGACAATCACAGTACCGGACCGGCAATGGCGATGGCGTTGTTCCATATCCGCCTCTGCCAGTTCCAGGACTCAACCTCTGCCCGCGTGACTGGCCTGCTGTCGCCTCGATACTGTTCCTGCCGCGCCCGCATTTCGGCGGTTATTGCGGCATCGTGCAGAAGAATGTTGTTCTCGTAATTCAGGTCGAAGCTGCGGCGGTCCATGTTGGCCGAGCCGATCAGGGTAATTTCCCCGTCAACCGTCATGGACTTGGTGTGCAGGATGCCGTGCCTGTACTCGTAGATATGCACGCCGGCTGCCAGCAGCTCCTCGTAATAGCTCTTGCTCGTTCCGCCGACGGCGAAATCATCGTTCAGGGCGGGTAAAATGATCGAGGTATCCACGCCCCGGTTGGCGGCCGCACAAAGTGCCGCCTGTATCGAGTTGTTGGGCACATAATAGGGTGTCGTGACAAACAACTCCCGGCGCGCTGCGTACATCAGCGATACGAACATTTCCGGCATTGCGGAATTGCGGACAGTCGGACCCGTGCCGATCACCTGCGCCGTGAAGCCGGGTTTTACCGCTTCCAGTGGCTGCCTCAGTATCTCGCTGATGTCTTCGTCCGTGTTCGCCATCCAGTCGCTGATGAACAGGTGCTGGTTCTGCCGCACCACCGGTCCCTCAAACCGCATCATGGCATCCACCCATGGCGCGAACCTGGCCTTTGGCAGAAACGCCGGATCTGCACAGTTCTGACTGCCGCAATAGGTAATGCGGTTGTCGATCACCAGTATCTTGCGGTGGTTCCGCAGGTCAACCCGGCCGCGGAAAATCCGGACCAGCGGATTGCCGATCTTCAGCGCGCGCGCGGTGCGCACGCCGGCTGCGGCCATATCCTTCCACTGCTGGCTGCGGGCCATGTCCCGTGAGCCGAGATCATCTATCATGGCCCGGCAGGCAACCCCGCGTGCCGCCGCCCGCTTCAGCGCCTCGACCATCTTCAGGCCGTTGCTGTCGGTAAGCCAGATGTAGAAAATCAGGTGGACATGGTCGGCAGCGGCATCAATATCCGCCACCATCGCGTCGATCGTGCTGTCGGAGTCTTTCATCAGGCGGGCCTGGTTTGCACCTGTTGCCCCGTAGCCGCTGATCGATTCGCCGACCCTGAACAGGGACACGTAATGGTCTGACACATCTGGTGTATGTTTGAGGGTTTCAAAGCCGGCGGCATCTTCCGGTTGCGGAAGCTGGTGAAAAATCTCCCTCGAACGGGCTACGCGCCTGCGGCCGATGCTGGTTTCCCCGAGCAGCAGATAGGCAACGGCGCCCACATAGGGTAGCGTGAGAACAACCACGAGCCAGGCCATCCGGGACTCGGGCTGGCGATGGCGCCGCAGCAGTATGCGAACCATGCAGGCGGCTACGATCACGATGTGGGCGATCAGCAATAGCATCCAGGCCTCCCTGCAAAGCCGGCGAACAGGTCATGGTTCAATGCTGGCGGTCTCAATCCGGCCAGTGACAGGACTCTGCATGACAATACCGGCCGGCGGAACCCCAAGAACGTACGTACTTGCCTTTTTCCCCCGGGGTTCCAATCCATGTATGATGCCGGCGCCGAGACACTACCAGGGGATGACGTCACGAAAATGCCGCGCGCCAGCAAAAAGGGGGCAGTTGATCAGGTCACCTGCGAAATCTGCAACAAGCCATTTGACCGGATTCAGGCCAGGCCGTGGAGCCTGGTTCGCCCGGGTGTGTCAAAACTCATCGCCAGCGCCCGGCCGGACTGGGGCGACGGCAAGTTCATCTGCCGGGCTGACCTTGCGACCTACCGCCGGCAACATCTTGAACTTTTGCTGGAAACCGAACGTGGCGAACTGAGCACCCTGGACCAGGAAGTCATTGCCAGCCTGGAGCATGGCCAGACCATTTCCCAGCTGCCGGAAGAGATGTTGCAGGAGCGTGAAACGTTCGGCGAGCGGATGGCAGATCACGTTGCGGCATTTGGCGGGTCATGGACGTTCATCCTGTCGTTCTGCGGCCTGCTGGTGATCTGGATGCTCCTGAACGTCACCGGCGTGTTGTTCAAAATTTTTGACCCGTACCCGTTCATACTCCTGAACCTGGTATTGTCCTGCCTTGCCGCCCTGCAGGCCCCGATCATCATGATGAGTCAGCGCAGGCAGGAATCGAAGGACCGGTTACGGGGCGAAAATGATTACAAGGTGAACCTCAAGGCAGAGCTTGAAATCCGCCAGCTTCACGAAAAGATCGACCATCACCTGGCCAACCAGTGGGAACGGCTGGCCGAAATGCAGCAAATCCAGATCGAAATGCTGGAGGACAGGTCTGGTGGCTGACGCAGTCTTCACCTCACCCGGGAGTGGATTGCGTAGACTGGCATCTCACCCGGTGAGCAAGGCGCCGGCGGCCTCAATGACACCTGAAGTATTTGTTAACTGACAACACCCTGTAACAGGCGCATGATTGTTCCAGTTCCAGGAAGTCTGCGCCGCGAGATGAACAATCATGCCTGATACCGGAAAATCGTAGTGGGCCGTCCGGAACACAATGCGCTGGTTCTGCAGGGTGGTGGCGCCCTTGGTGCCTACCAGGCAGGGGCATATGAAGCCCTCGCCGGCAGCCATCATGAACCGGACTGGATCGCCGGTATCTCCATTGGCTCAATCAATGCAGCCATTATTGCAGGCAACCCCGCCGGGTCGCGGCTTGACAGGCTGCATGCCTTCTGGGAGCACGCCAGTTCGGCACTGACATATGATCCCTGGGTCGACACGCCGGAATTCCGCAATGTCTTTACCGAATTTGCCGCAGCATCGGTCATGACATGGGGAGTGCCGGGGTTCTTCAGCCCCCGCGTGCCGATGGCCACTTTCATGCCATAAGGCTCCACCGGGGCGCAGAGCTATTACGACACATCACCTTTGAAGGACACGCTGGGCGAATTGGTTGATTTCGACTATCTCAACTCCAAAGGCCCCCGTCTGAGTGTTGGCGCCGTGGATGTGGAGACGGGCAACTTCACTTATTTTGACAGCAGAAACCTGAATATCGGCCCGGAACATATCATGGCCAGCGGCGCCCTGCCGCCCGGCTTTCCCGGTGTGGTTATTGATGGCCGGGAGTACTGGGACGGCGGTCTCGTGTCCAACACGCCACTTCAGTATGTCATGGAGAACTGCGGTACTGAACCCTTGTGCATTTTTCAGATTGATCTGTTCAGCGCGCGTGGCGCCAGACCCGGAGACCTTGGCGAAGTTTCACAACGCGACAAGGACATCCGGTACTCCAGCCGGACACGGCTGACAACTGACCGGTTCAGACAGATGTATGAGATCGGAGCCGCAGCCGGCAGACTGCGTGACAAGTTGCCGAAAAAACTGCACAAGGATCCCGATCTGCAATCGCTGGTAAATGCAGGGCCTCAATGTCCGGTCTCGCTTATGCACCTGATCCACAGGAAGGAAGACTTTGAGGGCCAGTCGAAAGACTACGAATTCTCCCGCATCTCCATGAAGCAGCACTGGGCAGCCGGAAACAGGGACACGAGGAAGAGTTCTCGATCATCCCCGCTGGAAAAATCGAAAACGGGATGATGCAGGGTTGCAGGTGTTTGATCTTTCCGGAAGTGATGCATGAGCCAGTTGAGAGGATCGCAACAATGACTATCAAGGATGTCAGGGCCAGGGCATTTGCCATGCCACTGACCAATCCGTCCTATCCGCCCGGGCCCTACCGGTTCGTGGACCGGGAATTCATGATCATCTCCTACCGCACCGACATGGATGCATTGCAGGCAGTCGTGCCGGAACCGCTTGAGGTCACTGAGCCGGTTGTGAAGTATGAGTTCATCCGGATGCCGGATTCCACCGGCTTCGGTGACTATACCGAATCCGGGCAGGTCATCCCGGTCTCCTTCAAGGGTGTGAAGGGCGGTTACGTCCATTCCATGTATCTGAACGATAAATCACCCATTGCTGGCGGCAGGGAGATCTGGGGTTTTCCCAAGAAGTTTGCAGAGCCCGGTTTACGCGTGGAGAAGGACACTCTTCTTGGAACCCTGGATGTCGGATCAGTCCGGGTTGCCACCGGCACCATGGGATACAAGCATCGGACACTCGATCTGAAGGCCGTGACGAAAAGCCTCCAGGCCCCGAGCTTTCTGTTGAAGATCATTCCGGATGTTGACTGCAGCCCGCGCATTTGCGAACTCGTCCGCTACTATCTCACTGACCTTGACGTGAAGGGTGCCTGGGAAGGTCCTGCCGGACTTGATCTTCATGCCCATGCGCTTGCAGCAGTCGCTGATCTGCCGGTGCTGGAAGTGCTGTCAGCTACCCACATTCTGACCGACATGACATTGGGTCTGGGAGAGGTCATTCACGATTATCTGAAAGAAGGAGACCAGTCATGAATCTGAACGGTAAGGTCTGCATTATCACAGGTGCAGCAAGTGGAATTGGTCTGGCCATTGCCGAAAGATTTGTTGCCGATGGCGCAAGGGTGGCCATAGCTGACCTTCGCCTCGATGCGGCACAGGAAACTGCGGACAACTTGACGAAGACAGGACCGGGAAAAGCCATCGGTGTTGCAATGAACGTTACCGATGAAAAACAGGTCAATGATGGCGTTGCCGAAGTGGTCAGGCAGTGGGGTGGCGTTGATGTGCTGATCTCCAATGCGGGCATTCAGATCGTTCACAAGCTTGAGGATTTCCCGTTTGAGGACTGGAAGAAACTGCTGGCAATTCATCTTGACGGCGCGTTTCTGACCTCCAGGGCCTGCCTGCCCCACATGTACAGGAACGGCAGCGGGTCGATCATCTTCATGGGATCGGTTCACTCGAAGGAGGCATCACCGCTCAAGTCGGCTTATGTGACCGCAAAGCATGGCCTGCTTGGCCTGTCGCGGGTGATCGCAAAGGAGGGCGCTGCCCACGGTGTGCGCTCCAATGTCATATGTCCCGGTTTCGTGAAGACCCCGCTGGTCGAAAAGCAGATTCCGAACAGGCCAGGGACCTGGGCATATCGGAAAAGGAAGTCATTGAAAAAATCATGCTCGGCGAAACCGTGGACAAGGAGTTCACGACAGTCGAGGATGTTGCCGAAATTGCCCACGTGTTTGCGGCCTTCCCGTCGAATGCGCTGACGGGTCAGTCGATGGTGGTAAGCCACGGCTGGTATATGAACTAAAGCGCTTTCCGAAAAGCGTGACGGTTCCCGGATCAAGTAGCGCGCCAGAACAGAAGCCAAAGCGGTGTGGTGCGGGTGTCACCCTGCCAGATAACAATCCGGCATTGAAGGAGACTGTTCTGTTTCGCAATTGTCCTGTTGCGGCCACGGGCTGGATACCGTTGACAAGGGAGAATGAAGCTATGAGCGATACAGAAATGGTTCTGCTGGTCAAGTTCAGGTCAGCCCTGCCGCTCGGCGAGATTGTGGAGATTGCAGAAAGCCGGGCCGATGAGTTCCGGGCATTGTCAGGCCTGAAGCAGAAATATTATCTGCACGATGCCGCCACAGGAGAAGTGTGCGGCCTGTACATTTGGGAAACGCCCGGGGCCCTGGCTGAATACCGGGAATCTGAACTGCGGGCCAGTATTGCCAAGGCCTACCAGACGACAGGTGAACCGCGTATAGAACTATTCAACGTGGTCATGCAGTTGCGCGATACCGGCAACTGATAGATTTCAATACAGGCTTACCCGCCTTGCCCGGGTTACGGATGCTGGTAAGTTAGGCGCTGATGTCGGGCAGAAAACAGTCCCATCCTGTCCCTGAGCTTACCTGATCGCTCCTGTTGCCAGTGTGAACTCGACACATCCATTGATATGATCACTCAAGATGGCAATCGCTGCATGTGAAATCGCGGGCGATCGCATGATCGCGCAACTTTCTGTGCTCGCTGGCGGCCATCTCGCCTCGAAAGCTGAACGCGACCATCTGGTAGCGAACATATTTGTCGAAGGCTGTTGCGTGAGCTGCAATCAGTTGCCGCGAACCGCAAGCCGAAATCAATGCCTGATGGAATTCCAGATCATAGCGTTTCCACACCCGCGAGTCGGTACTCTCGCCGGCCAGAATGCGCTGTTCCATCACACTGAGCTTGTGACCGGCGGAGACTACCCGGCCCTCCCATTCCATATCGCCTGCCACGAACGAACTGATGATGGCGTGGCTTTCGAGCACCAGGCGCAGTTCCGCCAGTTCGCCCAGATCCTGTGGCGTGACGGGCGGCACTTCAAAACCCCGTTGACCCTCGGCCAGCACCAGGCCCTCCGCTGCAAGCCGGCTGAGCAACTCGCGCAGCGTGCTGATGCCTACGCCATATTCCGATTTCATGTGGTCGAGGCGCAGCTTCTGGCCTGGCGCAATACGGCCGAAGATGATGTCGGAACGAATTTGCTGATACGCATTTTCGCCCACTGTCAGCGGAATGATTTCAGCTTTCTGCATATCTCAACCTTGTCAATGAAACCTCGTTGATCCCCTGCTTTTGCACAATCGGTCATCAATTATCAAGCGGCTGGGCGCTCGCAGCCAGTTTAGCTGATAAAATACATTATATCTGATAATACATAAATCATCGCTTGAATATGTTGATCTCCTATGTAACAGAATTGGTGTGTGGGCGAAGACCCGCAATTAATTGCCCAAGGAGGATTGTTTATGCACAGACTGTTCAACCGACGTTTCGTTCTGGCCGCTGCTGCCACGCTGGCGATGTCCGCCACTCTGCCGGTCCTTGCCCAGGACAAGGCCGAACTGCGTTTCTCGGCCGTGTTTTCTGACCAGGACATTCGCGCCCAGATGATGCAAAAGTTTGGCGAATCCGTTGCCGGCACGCATACGCTTAAGCCGTTTTTTGGCGGTACGCTGTTCAAACAGGGCACCGAACTGGTGGCCCTGCAGCGCGGCAACCTGGAGATGGGCAATATTGCGCCCCAGGACATTGCCAGTCAGGTTCCCGCGTGGTCGCTGCTGACATCGGCTTACCTGTTTCGCGATGCGGAGCATCTGAAAACATTCTTCGCCAGCGAACCTGGAGCAGAGATGAAGGCCCTTGCCGAAAAGCAACTGGGAATCCACATTCTTGGACCCACCTATTTCGGCACCAGGCAAGTCGGATTGAAGCCGGCAACCAAGATCAACACGCCTGCCGATATGGCAGGCATCAAGCTGCGGATGCCCGGTGGCGAAGCCTGGCAGTTTCTCGGCAAGGCACTGGGCGCCAACCCGACACCCATGGCATATGCGGAAGTTTACACAGGCTTGCAGACTGGCGCGATCGACGGACAGGACAACCCGCTTCCAAACGTGCAGAACATGAAGTTCTACGAGGTCATGTCGCAGATCGCACTGACTTCCCATCTTGTCGGTTATGATCTGCTTACGGTCTCTGCCAAGGTGTGGGACGCGATGTCTCCTGAGCAGCAGGCAGCATTCCAGGCTGCGGCAGACGAAGCAATGGACTGGAGTACAGCCGAGCATCTCAAGAAGGAAGAAGACCTTAAGGCCTTTTTCAAGGAAAAGGGCCTGGAGATTTACACGCCCGATACGGATGCTTTCCGTGCCTATGCGCAGAAGGCATATCTTGAATCGGATCTGGCGAAGGACTGGCCTGAAGGCATGATAGACCGCATCAATGCGCTCTGATCTTGCTTCGCCCCGCCAGCGGCGCTGGCGGGGCTCCGGCACCTGAGGCAGGTCATGAGTGACAATAAACCAGCAGCAAGCGCAACCCGCCGGTTCGCCCGGGCAGGGCTTGTGCTGACATGGATTGCCGAGAAAGTGTCGGTGATTCTGCTGGCGATCATGTTCCTCGCATTCATTGTGCAGATCCTGTTTCGATATCTCCTCAATCTCCCGATTGGCTGGTTGTCGGAAGTGATCGTGGTAACCTGGCTCTGGCTGGTCTTATGGGGCGCCGCCTTCGTTGTCCGCGAGCCCGACGAAATCCGTTTTGATGTTGTCTATGGTTCGGCCGGAGCGCCCGCTCGCCGGATAATGGCAGTTTTCACGGCATTTGCGATAATTGCCATCTATGGCTGGTCGTTTCCGGCGGTATGGGACTATGTCACGTTCATGAAGGTGCAAAAAACCGCGTACCTGGGCATTCGATACGATTATCTTTATTCTATCTATATTGTTTTTGTGCTGGCCGTGCTGGTTCGATACGTCTGGATTCTATGGACTTCTTTGCGCGGTGGCGACGCAGGTCCGGACCCCATGATGGAAGAGGAAACGCCGTGAATCTGGCCGATCCGTTTACCCTGTCCATCCTTTGCATTGTTGTACTCGGTATGCTGGGGTTGCCCATCGGCCATGCAATGATTGCCGCTTCGATCCTCTATCTGCTCAGCGCCGGACTGGACATGAGTACGGCGGCGGAACAGCTCCTCAACGGCCTTTATACAAGCTACATTCTGATTGCTGTTCCTCTTTTCATTCTTGCTGCCGAACTCATGAATTCCGGCAACATGACCTTGCGCCTGCTTGCTTTTTGCAATGCGCTCGTCGGCCGGTTTCGCGGTGGACTGGCACTGGTTAATGTCGTTCAGAGCATTATCTTTTCCGGCATGTCCGGTTCGGCTATTGCGGACGCTGCCGGGACCGGCAAGCTGATGCAGCGGATGATGACGGCGGGTGGAAGGTACCCGCCGTCCTTCGCGGCCGCGCTGACAGCATCATCTGCCGTGATTGGTCCGATAATCCCGCCTTCAATTCCCGTGGTCATCTACGCGCTCGTGTCCGATGCCTCTATTGGTTATCTGTTTCTTGCCGGTGTCGTTCCGGGGCTCCTCATGGGTCTGGCCCAGATGGCGTTGATCGTTGGCACGGCGCGGCGGCGCGGCTTCCCCGTTGAAGAACCGGTAGCACTGCGCAAGCTGCCCGGCATCACACTGCAGGCTTTTCCGGCCTTGATGATGCCGGTCGTCCTGCTTGGCGGCATATACGGGGGAGCTACTACACCCACCGAGGCAGCAGCGGTTGCGGCATTTTACGCGCTCCTCATTTCAGCACTGCTGTATCGCAGTATCAGTGCTGCCAGTTTGTATGTGTCGCTTCTCTCGAGTGCGCGCACAACTGCCTCGATCGGCATGCTGATCGCCGGTGCGTTGGCCTTCAACTATGTCGTTACCGTGGAAAATATCCCGAACACGATGCGGGCACTTCTCGATGGTTTCAGCCTGTCGCCCATCGGCTTCCTGCTGATGGTGAATGTGCTTCTGCTGATGCTCGGCTGTTTCCTGGAAGGTACGACCATCCTGCTCATCGTAGTGCCCGTCCTGTTACCGACCGCTCAGGCCCTCGGCATCGACCTGGTTCATTTTGGTATTGTCGCTGTCGTCAACATAATGATCGGGCTGATCACACCTCCCTACGGGCTGCTACTGTTCATCATGACGAACATTGCGGGAGTTCCGTTGCGCGCACTGGTGCGCGAAGTGCTGCCATTTCTTGTAGTCATGATCGGCGCATTGCTTGTGATCACGCTTGTACCGGATGTGGTTCTGTGGCTGCCGCGGCTGTTTGGGTATGAAGGATGAGATCAACACGATCAACGGGGAACTGATATGCCGGGACCGATATATGTATTGAATGGACCGAATCTGAACAGGCTGGGCAAACGAGAGCCTGAGATATATGGCCGAACAACCCTCGCCGAAATCGAGACCATGTGCAACGACGCTGCTGCAGGGTTTCCGGTAGTTTTTCGCCAATCCAATTCGGAAGCTGAAATTATAGAACTAATCCACGAGGCAACAGACCAGGGTTCTGGCATAATCATCAATCCTGCGGCTTTCAGCTTTACTTCGATGGCGATCATGGACGCGTTGAAGATGTTTCCGGGCCCTGTTCTCGAGTTGCATATCAGCAACATACATCGTCGCGAGACGATGTATCACGCTTCATTCGTATCCAAGGTTGCAACCGCGGTGATTGCCGGTCTCGGAGCGGATGGATATCATGTGGCCATGACGGCAATGTTGCGGCATCTCGATATCAGACAGGCCTAACCGTCACCTGGCATTACGGCCCTGGATCATTTTCAAGAAGGCGGTATCATGACCGAAACTCCATCAAGAACCGTAAAGCTGGGTCTCATTGGCGACAACATTGCGAGTTCCAGGGCACCGCACCTTCACGTGACTGCTGGCAAACTGAGTGGCCTGGATGTCACTTATGAGAGGCTTGTTCCACGGAATCTCGGGAAAACCTTCGACGAAGTTTTCGAGTTTGCGCAATGCTCGGGATTTACGGGAATTAATATCACCTATCCATACAAGGAGCAGGTTGTAGCCAGGGTCACAATTGACGACCCGCATGTCAGGACCATGGCAGCAGTCAATACCGTGGTGTTCGCTCACGACGGACCACGCGGTTACAACACTGACTATTCAGGCTTTGTGCAGGCCTACAGGCGTGTTCTGGCTGACACGCTACCCGGTACCGTCTGTCTGATTGGCACCGGCGGTGTCGGAAAGGCTGTAGCCTTCGGTCTCGTGGACCTGAAGGCGAAGGCCATTCGCTGTGTCGATCTGGACTTGCAGAAGGCGCAGGCGCTGGCTGATGCATTGGTTTCACTTGACAGTGACACCAAGGTCGAGGTTTTCACAGATGCGGTAGCTGCGGCGCATGATGCTAATGGCCTTGTCAACTGCACGCCGGTCGGCATGGCCGGCCTGGAGGGGACACCCCTGATTTCTGACGCGATGAACGGCGCCAGCTGGGCGTTTGATGCCATCTATACACCCGTGGAGACACAATTTCTGAAGGATGCTGAATCCGCAGGCCTGACTGTCATATCAGGATACGAACTGTTCATTGGGCAGGGTGTGGACGCCTGGCACATATTTACCGGAGTGCCTCTTGACCGTGACGAACTTCGCATAGCGATTTCAGGAGATCCGGAATGAAAACCTCCATCGCAACTGTCTCGATCTCCGGCAACCTGGTGGAAAAACTTGAGGCAATTTCCAGGGCAGGTTTCAGCGGGATAGAAATTTTCGAGCAGGACTTCATTGCACATTACGGGTCGCCGAAAGACATCGGCAACATGATCCGCAATATGGGTCTGGAAATTACGTTGTTTCAACCGTTCCGGGATTTTGAAGGCCTGCCCGATCCGCTTCGTGCCAAGGCTTTTGACCGTGCCGAACGCAAGTTCGATCTCATGCAGGAACTTGGCACAGACCTCGTGCTGGTGTGTTCATCGTTGCATCCACAGGCATTGGGCGGCATCGATCGTGCGGCAAGTGATTTTCACGAACTGGGGGAGCGGGCTGCAAAGCGGGGTTTGCGCGTGGGTTATGAGGCGCTGGCCTGGGGTACCCACGTCAATGACCACCGCGACGCATGGGAAGTTGTGCGCCGGGCGGACCACCCGAACATCGGTTTGATCCTCGACAGTTTTCACACCCTGGCGCGCAAGATTGATCCGGATACAATTCGCCGGATACCAGGTGACAAGGTGTTCTTTGTTCAGTTGGCCGATGCCCCGCTGATAGAGATGGACCTGCTGTATTGGTCACGTCATTTCCGGAACATGCCCGGTGAAGGCGACTTGCCGGTGACCGATTTCATGCGTGCCGTGATGGCCACAGGATATGACGGACCAGTCAGCCTGGAAATCTTCAACGACCAGTTCCGCGGCGGCAGTCCACGCACCATCGCGCAGGATGGCTATAGGTCGCTGATCGCGCTGATGGACGACGTGCGTAACCTCGAGCCGGAGGCCAGCATCGATCTGCCCGAGATCCCGTCGCGTGTTCCGGTAGACGGCGTTGCATTTGTCGAATTCGCAACCCGCGGCAGTGAGGCGGCAGCAATCGAGGCCATCCTTGCTACCCTGGGTTTTGTCCGCTCTGCCCGTCATATCAGCAAGGAACTGACCCTGTGGGAACAGGGTGAAATTCGCATCGTTCTCAACGCCGAAACCACCGGCTACGCCCACAGCGCCTATGTCACCCACGGCACCTCGGTCTGTGATATCGGCCTTTCTGTGGAGAACGCTCACCGGACGGTGATACGTGCTCAGCAATTGGGGGGTCACACGTTCAGCCAGCCCACTGGGCCCGGAGAGCTGGATATTCCCGCAATCCGCGGCCTTGGCGGCAGCGTTCTGCATTTCATCGACCATGCCAGCGGTCTGGACGATGTCTGGAACGTCGAATTTGAAAGAACCGGAACAGACCAGACCCGGGACGCAGGCTTGCGGCGGATCGACCACATTGCCCAGACCATGAGTTATGACAGCATGCTCAGCTGGTCCTTGTTCTATACGGCCCTTTTCCGCATGAGGAAATCGCCCATGGTCGATGTGGTGGACCCGGACGGCCTTGTCCGCAGTCAGGCAATCGCGACCGGCGACGGCGCATTTCGTATCACCTTGAATGGCGCGGAGACACATCGCACTATGGCCGGGAATTTTCTTGCCGACAGCTTCGGCGCATCGGTCCAGCATATTGCACTGGCCAGTGATGACATATTTGCCACGGCAGAACGTCTGGCGGCATTGGGGTTCTCGCCGCTTCCGATGTCGGAGAACTACTATGCGGATCTGGCCACGCGGTTTGACCTGGCTCCCGACACGCTGGCACGTCTGCAATCCCTGAACATCCTTTATGACTGCGACGCTGAAGGTGAATTTTTCCAGCTCTACTCGCGGCCCTTTGCCGGAGGCATGTTCTTCGAAATTCTGGAACGGCGCGATGGATATGCTGGTTACGGTGCTGCCAATGCACCTTTCCGGATTGCTGCTCAAAAACGCCTGATGCGGCCCAAGGGCATGCCCCGAAAATGACCTACAGGTTTTCATTCATGCACGCTGAATTTTGCCGGGCAGACATGGAGAGGGAAAAGCCATGACAACTTCAGGACTCTATCAGCGTGATCGGGTATTATGTTACTTCAGACGAGGACCTTCGTGAGCTCGCATTTTGGGTCCAAAAACGGCAGGTGGTACTGTTCGCGCGACCTCACAAGACGAAACAGAGTGATGCAGCATGTAGGTGCCAACGCTGACTTCACCAGGCACGCTAAATTTGCCGGTGAACTCAGTGTCAAGATGCTCAGCCATTGCTGCACGAGATGCTTCTACGTTGTACGCTGTGGCGAATACCAGCCAGGGGAGTGGTTTGTCTGGGCCGCGCAAGGACTGCTCGCGTGTCATGGGCGGTGGTGGAGCCGGTTGCAAAAGGTGAGCTCCAACCATGCCCCGTCTCGATGCCATCGCAGGGAGCACTTTCTTGAATGGTTGTGCTGTCAGTTCACTGTTTGAACCTTCCTTCGGAGTAAAGCGCATTACAGCCGCAACATTGCCCAGGCCGCATCCCGCACTTGCAGTTACGTTGCAGAACCCGCGTGTCATTCCGCGAAAGCGACCCATCAACTCTGTGGTCCATGGTGTCGGATTATTGAGCCTGTCAAGGTAGGCGGTGGACGTGGCAACCTCCACGTCTGTTACTTCATAGGTTATAAAGTACCTGGGTGCCTTATCTGTAGACAGCCAGCGCGTGGCGCGAATAAAACCCGGCGCGGACAGCCGTTCGTGAAAGTGTTCATAGCTCTGCCAATCATCATGGTCAGTGGTATCACCCGCGATATCATAGAACAGAACCATCAGTGCATCGCTGCAAAGCCCCATCGTGATCTCCTCCCGGCAGACAATTCATGTACGCGCTCCTGACTAGATCAGTATGGCTTTTGCTTGAATCAAACAAAAGCCATAAAACTGATCGATTTCATAGTGCTAGAGCCACTTTATGGGTTCAAGAGAATCCCTGTCGCTCCAGTCTCCAGCGCGAAAAACGTGCTCTCCATTCCGAAAAACGTATCCACCCCACTCGGGCTTTGATGGACCATCGAGCATGAAAGGATATTCTAACGAGTGTCTGGCAGTATCAAATGAATACAGCGATGCTGAAGGCATCCACATGAAATCGTGAAATACTGAATATGTGTGTCGGCACCTGATCACGTGATACAGAGTGCTGGAACTTGCCATTGTTAATTCGCAAATTCCAAGCATCGTAGCCGAGTAATCCCGTCCCGGTTACATTGCCGTAGAAGCAAAAAACACAAGGATTGCAGCTCATGCCGGTACGTCTGGTAATCATCAATGGCCCAAATCTCAATCTTCTCGGGGTGCGCGAGCCGCACATCTACGGCTCAACAACTCTGGCTGCCATTGAGGAAAATTGCCGGGAGTTCGCCGGGTTTCTCGGTGTAACGGTCGAATTTCATCAATCCAATCACGAGGGGGTTCTGGTCGATCTCATCCAGGCCGCGCGAGCCGGTGCGGACGCGCTGATCATGAATCCGGCTGGCTATTCCTTCACCTCCATAGCCATGTATGACGCCCTGAAAGCCTTCGACGGACCTTACCTGGAGGTGCATGTTTCCAACATTCATGCCCGGGACGAAATCCATCGTCACTCAATACTGTCAAAAGCCGCAAAAGCCGTAATTTGCGGGTTGGGTCCTTATGGCTACATTGTCGCCATGCAGGCTGCGGTGCAATTGCTTGGCGGGCTTCCCGAAACATTGCCGCCGCCAATGCGTGACGGGCCGCGGTGAGCACCGATCCAGTGGCAGAAATGGTTTTGACAGCATTCTGCATTTCACCTAGCGTCTTGCCAGGGAAACTATCCGAAGGAACTACCCGGTATGATTATGCGTTCGTTTCTTGCGGGCCTGGCCGGGCTTGTGTTGATGGCGACCGCCTCGCAAGGTGAAACATCGCTGGAACGCGGCCGGTATCTGGTGAACTCGATCGTGGCTTGCGGCAATTGCCATACGCCGCAGACGCCGGAAGGCCCCGTTCCGGGCAGGGAGCTCGCCGGCCAGCTGGTTATCAAGACCGATGCCTTTACGGCCTATGCGCCAAACATCACGCCCGACGTCGAGACCGGAATTGGATCGTGGAGCGATGCACAGATCATCACGGCGATCCGCGATGGCCGCCGGCCGGACGGCACGATCATCGGACCGCCCATGCCGTTTGAGTTCTATCGCGGCATCTCCGATAGCGACGTGCGCGCGATCGTCGCCTACCTTCGGTCCGTGCCCGCTGTGAACAATACCGTCCCTCGCTCCACCTTCAACATCCCGTTGCCGGAAGCCTACGGCCCGCCGGTGACCCGGGTTGATGATGTTTCGCCAGGCGATCCGGTGCGCTATGGCGCCTACCTGACCGGCGCGCTCGGCCACTGCTGGTCATGCCACACACCGCTGGTGAGGGGCCAGCTGGATTTTGAAACCCAGTTTGGCGCCGGCGGACAGGTGCTGGAGGGGCCATGGGGTGTTGCGGTTACGGCAAACATCACCCCTCACGAGGACGGTATCAGGGACTATTCGGATCACGACATCACGCAGGCAATCACCAGGGGTGTGAGACCCGATGGCTCAAGCCTGTCGCCACCGATGGGCTATTACTATTACCGCAACATCAGGCAGCCGGACCTTGCGGCAATCGTCGCCTACCTGCGCACAGTCGAGCCGAAGCCGTCACCCTGATCTAAAGCTAAAGCGGTTTATGTTTGATGTGAGTCATATACATCGCTTTAGTTTTTGTTTTGACGCGCTTTTTTGGTCCGAAAACCGTTTCACACTTTTCGGAAAGCGCTCTAGCGCAGCTGTTCTATACGGTTGATAACCGCCGCAATTTTCCTGACAGGCCGGTGTTGTCAGTTACACTGCCCGCTCAGCGGAGGTTAAACGATGCTTGATCCGGTGCTGGAATGGATTTCCCGCCTTCTTCGCATGATCAAAATCTGGCTGGCGGTGCTGGGGCGCGCCATCATGGCTCCCTTTCGCGCAATTCATGCCCTGTACAGGAAGTCTGGCTGGATCATTCGCGCCGTCATCTGTGTGGCGCTTTTGCCGGTGGTTTTCGGCTACGGGCACTTCATCTGGCACAGCCTGTGGATACGGGACTACAATCTCGATTTCACGGACAAGCTCAGGATAACCAACCTGGCCGGGGCCGCTGATGAGCCGGCCGCCGGGCAGGCCGGCCAAGGCGGCGCCAAGACCTGTGGCCGTTCCAACATCGTCAAGGTGATAGCAGACCTGATCGATTTCAATGTCAACCGCAACAAGTGGATGTCCAGCCATCCAATATTCAAGGCGGGCATTTTCTGGACGCTGACATGGGACCAAACCTGGTTTTTCGACAACAAGGCGGCCTTCCAGCGCGGTGTTCACCATGCGGCAAGCCGCACCGCGATCGAGCTCGCAGATTCGCTGGGCCGCACCAGGGGCACGTCAGAGATTGACAAGGATCTCCAGCTTGCCAAGGGCAATATACAGTTTGACCAGTTCACCTGGTATTTCAATGTTTTCGACAAGCAACCTTTTGGCCCGACCACCCAGACACCGTCCTACTACCGCAGCGCGCGGAAATCACTGCAGCGATACAATGAACTTCTTGCCAATTGCAGCGCAACGTTTGATGCAAGAGCAGACAACCTGCTGCAGTTTTTTGACCGGATTGCCAAAGACATCGGCTCGGCATCTGCTGCCATCAAGGACCGCTCCGAACAATACAATTCCGGCTGGTTCGACACCCGCGCCGATGACATTTTCTGGTTCTCGCAAGGTCAGCTCTACGCCTATTACGGCATCCTGCGTGCAACCCGCGCCGATTTTGCCGATGTGGTCAAATCCCGCGGGCTGGATGACATCTGGGATCGCATGGACAAGCAACTGCGCAGCGCAGCGGAACTTGATCCGCTGGTGGTTTCAAACGGCAATGAAGATGGATTGCTGATGCCTACCCACCTCACCACGCTCGGCTTCTACATGCTGCGGGTTCGCGCCAACCTGGTGGAGATCAGATCCATCCTCGATCGCTGAGTGCGGGTTTTGGACCGGACAAATTATTGAGGCAATCTGACTGCTGCCGAAAAATCCAGATGCCGCCGCAGGAACCGCAATACTTCCATCTTTGGGCTGTTGTATTCCATCAACTCATGGCTCCCGGCCAGGGGAGCATCCCTGTAAACAACCGAGACACTGCCGTTGTGTGGGTTCAGGAAAGGCTGACAATCGCCAACTGACTCGGTTTGAAACCATGGATCATCAATTCCCACCATGGCCAGAACCGGCTCAGATGCAGGTGCACGCACACCATTGTATTCAGGCCAGTCATCATGGCAGGTCCAGCCTTCTATGATGCGGGCGCGAACATGCTGCCGCTTGTCCCGGGCCTCGAATGTGGCTGCTGTTATGCCGCCCTGGCTCAGTCCCATAAGCACAATCCTGTCCCCATCGACAAATGGCAGTTCCCTGACCTGCTCGATGGCGTATCCCGCATCTGCCTGGCGCATCTTCAGGGTTTGCCTGTACATGCCTGCAGTGTAGGTTTCGGTGTCACATGATTGCGGATATTTCTTTCGCGCCAGACTGGCAGGTGCAATGACCACGAATCCGTTTCCGGCCAGGAATTGCATGCGCGTATGGGTTCCGGACCAAATGCCCGAACAGCCGTGCATGTAAACAACGGCCGGCAGTTTCTTTCCGTATGCAACCTCGCCTGTCTGGAGTTCCGAAACCGAAGTTTCGATGAATGCTTGATCTCCGTCGGGCAAGTACACAATGGCAGCATGCCACGCCCTGCGTATCTCTGCAGGGTCGATCCAGTCCTCAGGCAGCATGTCCCGAGGATCGGTAAATTGCCTGGTGTCGTTATGCAGGCCGGCGCCAGGGCTAGGCTGCAGGAGAAACAACAGGCCGGCAGCAATAAACGTCACTACAACCAGATGTCTGGAATGCCTCCTTGTTGCAGAAATCATCTGACTACAGACCTCGAATTTGCGGGCAATTTGTACCAAGGAAACCAACTATTGACCCGACGCCGTCCTAAAACCTTGTGACCGGCCGGTCCCGTTTACCACGACTGACGAAATGGAACCATCACATATGCAAAATATAGTAATTATAACAGGTATTTGCGCTGCGGACTATTAACTCCGGCAAACCGCGACTGCGACATGCAGGGTTATCGTGAAACCGGCAGGCGCGTTTACCTGATCAGCCTGTGGAGAAACACTGTCATGTACTTCGATGTTTTACCCCTGAAGGGCAACGCTGTTGCCGGTACCCGGAATTTCGTTATCGGATTGTCACTTGCTCTTGCAGCCATGTCAGGCCATGCGCGCGCCGATGATGGCGTGCAAGTCCCCTCCGACCTGTGTTCATGGAATGCATCGGCCTGGCGTGATTTCAATACTGCAGAAAAGGCAGCATGGTCCGGTTTGGGCTGGAACAGGCACCTCTGGGATGAAGCTGAACCGGCCAGCTACCCGGCTTCATATCGGATGACCTGGCCAGAGCTCAGCGGCACCGACAAGAAACTTGCCGCAAAACTTGGATACAGCAGCCAGACGTGGGACGTTGAAGGGTGTCCGAATTATTCAACGCTGGCGAAGAACAATGCCAGTCCGGCGCCTGTGCAAAACAAGGCAGCGGCTTCAAAAACTGTCCAGAAGAAGAAAGTTGAACCCGCACCTGTGCAACGAAAAAAAGCGGCTTCAAAAACTGTACGGCAGAGGACCATCCTGTTGCCGCCGGTTCACAGGAACGCCGGCGTAGTCATACTGGGCGGCATAAGCAATTCTCTTGAGTGAACACTGGCTGACCATGTTGACAGCATGCGGGCAACACTGAGGCAGTACGAACCGGTTTCCGCCTCTACGGTTTCCATATCAATACTCATCTGATTGCCACCGGCAAACACAGCGTTTCGGCAGCGGGCCGATCCAGCTGCAACGTCAATTTCAATTGCACTGAAATCCACTGCGCATCCGGTGCCGGTCAATTTGGACACGGCTTCCTTCGCAGTCCACAACTGCAGGAACGAGACCCATCTGTCCGGTTGGTTCTGCCGTGCCAGCCATGCCTGCTCGCGTGGCGACAGCTGATCAGCCACCGGATCAGTGTTCCCGGTTCCGGTTACAAGCTCCAGATCAACGCCAACCTCGGCTGCCGGACTTGTTGCGATGGCGATCATCCCGTTCGCGTGGCTCATGCTGAAATTGATTTGTGGCATGCCGGGCGCCACGCGTGGCTTGCCGAATTCTCCATTTGCGAATTGCCAGGCTGCAGGCTGGACAGCATGCCCGGCTGCGCTGGAAAGCCGGTAGCGCAGAAACACCCGGCCTGCGATGAAATGCTTGCGGCGGGCCTGGTGACTTATGTGGGCGGCACGCGCGCGTTCCCGTTCGTCAAGTGTGCCTGTTCCCAGCCGGCCGATGATTTCGTCCGCACCCGCGTACATGACATTAAGGCCAATGTCAGTCATTGTTGCGGCCATTGAACATAGGTCTCCTGTTTGCAGGGGTCATGATCTTTGCGGCGATGCGGCGCCTCTCGGCGGTTGCACCGCCGGCCATTGCGTTGGCAACGGTCGGCTGCGGTTCCGGCGTTCGCCTCCAGGGCACGGTGCGGGCCGTCCTGCGTCTGTCTTCGGCGGAACGCTGGCGGTAGCGGGCGGGTCTCCTGGAAGTTGCGATATCCGGTGTTGCCGCCGGTCTGGATTTTACCGCGCCCAGGCTCGCCGGGTTACCCTGCCAGGTCTGGCCTGGTGGAACGGTTTCGCCCTTCATCAGAAATGCATTCGGCGCAAGTGTCGAGCCGTTTCGCATTTCAACGCCGTAATGTACAAAGGCATCGGATCCGACGGTACATTCGTTGCCGATACGTACCGCGTCAGACTTGAACAGTCCTTCTTCAAGCGAGTGTCCCTGCAGGATGCAGGCCTTGTTCAGATTGGCGAAATCTCCGATTTCCAGCAATGTCTTGTCATACAGGTTGGCGCCGTCATCGAACACCATTTTACCGACACGGACACCGAGCGCGCGCGACATCAGGTTCCGTAACGGCGTACCGTGGAACAGGCTGTTCAAAGGATGACCGCAGAACTTCCAGTGCCGTTCGTGAAACAGAAAGTAGGGATCATACATTGTCACGTTACGGGCCTTCAGACTGCCAAAACCCAGGCTGGCTCTTTCAAGCAGCGTGAAGAAGGCGATGCCAAATACCGCGACAGTAAAGATGCCCGCGAGAATGGCGGCGGCTGCATGGCGCTCGTAATACAGGATCGAGACAAACATCACGAACACCGCGATGAAAGATGCAAACCAGTGGGAAAGGAACACGGTGCACATGGTTGCAAGGTTCACCCTGCTTTTTCGCGACAGGCGCTCTTGCAGGCTCGCCGGATCATCGTTTGACGCGGCTTGCCGGTCCGCTTCTGTTATCCGCGGAATCTCGAAGGCGGGCGAGCCCAGCAAACCGGTGTTCTCCCTGAGCGGACCGTCAATTGGGATCATGGTCCTGGTACCGATCAGCACATTGTTTCCCGTCCTGTTGCCGGATGGAACAACGATGGTGTTTCCCAGATAGTTGTCGGCACCGATCTTCACGTCGGACAGACTGAAGGAGGTTGCAGACAACTCGGCATTTGACATCACGATTCCGTCCGAAACCATGGTGTTCGCGCCGATGTGGCACATGTACGGATTGTCGTGCACCTGGTCGAGCCCGAAATTGGATCCGGTTTGCCTGCCGGGCGCGATCTTCCATCCCGCCAGTTTGAGAAACCCGGGAATCCACCGGCTGTCGCCGAAGATCAGGTTCATGTAACCCCAGTTTGTTGAGATTTGTACCAGGCGCTGAATGACATGGTGAAATCCAAAAAGCACGTAGGTGCGCCCGGTTCGCAGGAAGCAGTTGAGAACAGGCGGAACCACCCGCAGGAACACAATCCCCAGCATCATCATGCCGATGTAGATCACCAGGGACAGCCAGGCGCCCGATGGCGCCAGTTCGGCTAAAACACGGAGCGGTTCGTCGAAATTCAGGTCCCGGGCGCCCGAAAAAGCGTGCAGCATGAGATAACTGTAGAACAGGATCACAATCGGTACGGAGGCCAGCAGCAGATTTCCCGCTGCCACAAGGCAGCTGTAAACCCAGCGCCTGAGACTGGAACAGCGTCTTGGTTCCACCGAGTTGAAATTGGTCTGCGTTTCCACCGCGGGCGTTCCATGAAAATGCATGCCGGCAGCTATTGTCTGCCCCTTTTGCAGGGTTGACGAGTATGCGAGCTGGCCACCGTCCTCAATGAATGTATCAATTTCCAGGTGACTGCCGGTTCCGACATAGGCATCTGCACCTATTGAAATCATCCCGGTTTCAATAACGTTCCTGTGGGCTCTGTAGCCCGGCGTCATGGTGTTTTCCCGAACGATGCTGCCGGCGCCCACAGTGAACAGATCGGTGGTCACAGGCGCCTTCGACAGAATGACCGCATGCCGGCCAATCCGCGCTCCAAGCAATCTGAGCCAGGCGTTGTACAGCGGCGTTCCCGCGAACAGGTGAAGCGGTGAGAGGTCATAGAGCAGCTTCACGAACCAGAAGCGGAAATACGCAATGCTCCAGATCCGGATGTATTCGGGCTTCCAGCGTCCCACAAGGTGCCACTTTGCCAGGACAGGGGCGATGGCGCCTGCCGTGGAAAAGCCAAGCACAAACAGCAGCACTCTTCGAAAGAGTTCCCCGGCATCGCCGATTGCCGCATATCCCCAGTGAACGCCGGCAATCGCGGCGGCTGCTACCCCCAGGGTCAGCACAATGTAGGTGAGAAGCTGCAGGACTCCACACACGCAGTACTGCAGGAAAGACGGAATGGCATATGGCGCCTCGTCTTGCCCGGCCGCCTCCGCAACCGTGATCTGTGAATCCAGTTTCCTTGCGAGCTTTTCCACACTGGGGTGGGCGTAGACATCACGCATGCTGACATTGGCGCACGTAATTCTCGCACGTATCGCCGAGCAGAAGCGCGCCATCAGCAGGGAATGGGCACCCAGATCGTCAAAGAAATCATCGTGAACGGAAATATCCGTCAATTTGAGGGTTTCAGCGAGTGCCGATGCGACCAGCCTTTCGGTCTGGTTGCGTGGTGCCTGCCTGGGCCCTGATGCCTGGCAGCGCGGACCAGTGGGCGGCGGCAGGCTTTTCCTGTCGGCCTTGTTGCTGGTTGACATGGGAATGACGTCAAGCCGTTCCAGGTACGCAGGTACCATGTACGGCGGCAGGTGCTCACGCAGCGAATTGAGAATTTGTTCCCTGTCGATATCGGCGCCCCGGGATCTGGGACTGCAATAGGCGACGAGTTCCAGGTGCCCCGGGGCCACCTCGAATGTGCTCACCACGGCCTGCGCAACGGTCGGGTCTTGCAGTATCAGGGATTCGATTTCGGTCAGTTCAATCCGGTAACCGCGAATCTTTACCTGGGTGTCGATGCGGCCGAAGTACTCGATTTCACCGGCGCTGTTGAAGCGGCCAAGGTCCCCGGTTCTGTATATGCGCTTCGAGGGATTGTCTGGCAGCCCGGCAAAATCAGGGATGAACTTCTCGCTGGTCAGGTCATCGCGGTTCAGATATCCCCTGGCAAGCCCGATGCCCGCTATGCCGATCTCCCCGGTTTCTCCATGTGCAACCAGCTTGTCTTCGGTTTCGTGCAGCATGACAATGGTGTAGGTCGGCAGTGCCTTGCCGATTGTCACGGGCTTGCCGGGGTATAGTTCTGTAAGCGTGGCAGTAACGGTGGCTTCGGTTGGTCCATAGGCGTTCAGGATGGTGCGGCCGGGCTGATACCAGCGGTCGACCAGGTTTTGCGGACAGGCTTCACCGGACACCAGCAGGAGGCGCAGGTCCGGCAAGTCGCTCTCGATGCTGGCCAACAGGGTCGGGACGCAGCACATCACCGTGATGCGGTTCTGTCTCAGGTATATCGCAAGGTCCTCGCCAATGAGGTTTGTGCCGGGGCTCGCCGGCACAAGCGTCGCCCCGGCGACAAGCGGAACCCACAGTTCCTCGACCGAAAAATCGAAGGCGATTGTCATGCCCTGATAGACCCGGTCACCTTTCTCGATGCCATAGGTTTCAGCGGCAACCCGGACGAAATTGCAGATGCTGGCCTGGTCGATGGCGACGCCCTTGGGTTTGCCGGTCGTTCCGGAGGTATAGATGATGTAACTCAACTGATCCGGGGCATCGTCGCATTCTGCATGCTGCAGCCTGCTTGAGGGGTGCCTGTCTATCTCCTGGCTTTCACTGTCAATGAACACCTTGTGGTGCTGGAAAGATGTCAGCTTCTGCCGGAACACCTCCTGGGAGATGATGGCCCGCGCGCCTGCATCCTCGAGAATGAAGGCAATCCGGTCATTCGGAAAACTCTTGTCCAGCGGTACATAGGCGGCCCGCAATTTCTGAACCGCAAGAAGTGCTACATAGGTGTCAAACGACCTGTCCAGAAGCAGCGCTACCCGGTCGCCCGCCCTGACGCCTCGTTCCCGCAGATAGCGCGCGGCCTGATTTGCCCTGTTGTCCAGATCGCGAAAACTGTATACCCCGCCGGCCGTGATCGCCGCAGGACTGGTGTCTTCGCCAGTCAGGGCCAGCTTGTCACACAAATCCTCGAAGAGATTTTCCAGCCTCTCGCCCGGCGACCAACGCACACTTGGCGCCGATGTGTCGCTGGACGGGTCATGGACGGTTGCAGGTGTACGAAAAGCCGCGCGTGGCAACTGCTGGATCGCTTCAACTCCCGCGCTGCGGCCGTGGTCCGCCAGTTTGAGGCAGGGGCCGGCCAGCGCGGAAAAATCATGCGCGTTCATCAGATGAGTTCGAGCCGTGCGGGATGGCTGAAGGACCTGTTTTCACCCTCGGAACGAGGCGCCTTCCGGCTCACCGGGGCGCGGCCATCATTGCGGCACGGTTTCGGATTGATGACCGCGTGGAATGCCTGCTGGAGAATGTCCAGTCCCTCGTTCAGTTGAGCGTTCTCAATTGTCAAAGGCATAAGGAACTTGATGACTTCGTCATGCGAACCTGCGCGTTCGAAGATTGCCCCGTCCCTGAAAGCCTGCGCGGTGATCGCGGCTGCCTGGTCCGGGTTCTTGCAACGAAGGCCCCGCATCATGCCGCGGCCGCGAATTTCGACCACTTCGTGAGGGTAGAGGGACATTATTTTTTGCAGACGGCTTTCCAGCAGGAGGGCCTTGTCTGCAATGCTGTTTGCGAAGTCTTCGGTGCGCCAGTAGTGGTCAAGTGCGGCTGTTGCAGTGACAAAGGCATGGTTGTTTCCGCGGAATGTACCGTTGTGTTCACCGGGCTTCCACTGGTCGTGTTCAGGCTTGATCAATACGACCGCCATAGGCAGGCCAAAACCGGAGATCGATTTGGACATGGTCACCAGGTCTGGCTTGATGCCTGCCGCCGTAAAACTGAAGAATTCACCGGTGCGGCCGCAACCTGCCTGAATGTCATCGACGATAAGCAGTATCTCGTTCTTGTTGCAGATCGTCTGCAACCGGCGCAGCCATCCGGTGCTGGCCGCATTGAGCCCGCCTTCGCCCTGGACCGTTTCGACAATGATCGCAGCCGGACGGTCAAGGCCGCTCGCGGGATCATTCAGCATGGTATCCATGTAGTCGAGTGTGTCCGTTTCCGGACCGAAATATTTGTCGTAGGGCATGGCAACGGCTGCCTGCAGCGGCAGGCCGGCTGCGCCGCGGAAGTGACTGTTGCCTGTCAGGGCGAGGGAGCCCAGGCTGACACCGTGAAAGCCGTTGGTGAAGGAAATCACCGTGGATCTGCCGGTCACTTTTCTGGCAATCTTGATTGCGGCCTCGACTGCATTCGTGCCGGTGGGACCTGTGAACTGAACCTTGTAGTCCAGTTGCTGCGGGATCAGAATTGCATCGTTGAATGAATGGAGGAATTTTTCCTTGGCACAGGTATGAAGGTCCAGGCTGTGGGTAATTCCGTCACTGGAGATGTACTCCAGGAGAGCCTCCTTCAGTACCGGGTTATTGTGGCCATAGTTGAGTGAGCCTGCTCCGGCAAGAAAATCAAGGTACTTGCGGCCATCCTTGTCCCAGATGACAGCTCCCTTGGCCTGACCGCACAGCAGGGGGAAATTGCGTGCGTACGACTGAACGGAAGAACTCCGTTCGATCAAAGATGTCTGTTTTCGGCCTGGAAGCAGTCTTCAGGTTTTTTCTCATCGCTGATTTTCTTGTTGCGTGGTCGCGCTGGATACGGTGGCACTGTCTTTTCGCGATTGCATCGCGAGACAGCCGGGACCGGGGTGAGGAGTTGCCAGCCTCGCTTGCTATCGGCGTACTTGGGATATGGATGACTTTGGTGCGGGCCGGGAATTCGGAGCGCACGAACCGGTACGCATCGAGTTTGGTATGAAAAAGTCCGCCATGGGTGTTGGTATCATCGCGTATCGACCAAACAAACGGTTTGGTTTCGCACAGGTACACTGTTGCTGCCCTTGCAGGCTTCCTGTGAATTTCTGCCCGCGCAGATTTGCCTTTTACCGTTGCCGCCGTCATCGCCCTCATCCCGTTTCGATTTGATACAGTTGTTAATTTTCATCAAGTGCCCCGGGTACAGAGCAACAACCATGCCAGCGCTTCGTGCAGTTTCCGATAGACCGGGAATTGTGCGGTTTTGGGCAACAGATGTGTGCGACTGGAGAGCTTTGGATCCACAATTGCCGGGTTGCAAAAGTGTTAACGCAACGGCAGTGAACGCGGCGCTTGTGCCGCAGTTGTGAGGGTGTCCAGGTGTCCGGTGTGCCTTTCCCGCACTGGATGCGCCATATTGAACGCGCCTGTCATGCTCGCGATGTATCAGGCCAGTATTATGCCTGACGCTGGATAGCCTCGTCCTTCCCCGCGGCAATTCTCTTCTCGCAGCTCAGGTTTTTGGTTGCATGTAAAGAAGAGATTACTGCCATAAAAGCCGTAGCCACATTCTGGTCAATATATTGATTTTGACTGACCGGATTGGGGGTGGCAAGTCAAGGCTTCCAATATCAAGGGATGGCTCCTGAACGGTTCTTTCCTTCACGTGTGTGAGGTCAACTTGCGTGAGGAGGGGGGACAGCTGTGAGTTGCGTAAGATGCATTGTGATCCGAGCAAGGACTACTACGCGGTACTAGGTCTGTCCTCCCAGGCAGATCCGGAAGTAGTCAAGGCGGCCCATCGGGCATTGGCCAAGAAGTTTCATCCAGATCGCAATCAGGATGATGATGGCGAACCCAAGCAGAAGTTTCACGATATCCAGGAAGCCTATGAAGTCCTTTGCGACGATGACCGGCTGAAGCAGTACCTTCGCCTGCGGGCCCAGGTGAAGATGCAGGAACAGATGCAAATGACCAAGGCAGCCGGACCTCACCTGCGCCCGAGGGTCTACCTGAAGCTGGACGACAGGTGGGAGCACCTCGTTCGCAAATACCCCGAACTCAGCCAGCACTATGCAAAATTCTGCTTCATGTCTCACAAACTGGGCAACCAGTTCAAACTGATCATTCTGGGGACACAGGATCATGGCCGGTTCGGGCGGGTTGCCGCCAAACTCGAGCGGCAGTTCTACCGGAAGCATTTTTCTTGTCACCGGAATTTGCAGACGCTGGCGAGAAAGCTGGCTGACAACCACCGCCGGCACGCAGTGCGCATGCTGCAGGGTGAGATAAAGGGCAGACGATTCCTGTCCAGGCGTACCAGGTGCGAAATGGTCTGGCGTTACGAGTCAAGATATCTGCAGAACGCAGCGCCGGCGAATGATGTTCACGTGCCGCAACGTTCGCGTATGGCGCGCGCGACCTCCCGCCGGTTTTACCCGGGCCAGCAGCGTCCGACCCTTCGACCAACCCGCGCCCGGCCGATTGCCTGGGTATGCATGGGCATGGTTGTGGCGCTCGGCACGCTGTCTGTCTTCGGTCCGCTATTCGAACCATTGGATTTCGGCAGTGACCAGCAGGCCCAGGTACAGGGCCTTGTTCTGGGCGAGCAGGTCCAGGGCCTTAGCCGGGCCAACTGCATACTGACGGCAAGATGGACCACGTCCGGCGGGCAATTGAACAAGGACGTGTGTTGATAGTCCAGGCCGTGCATCTGAAGGCGATACTGACCCCCGGCAGATGCAGCTAAATGCCACCTTGTTTGTATGCATCTACGAAGTTCCTGAGAATCTGGCCGGGTACGCGGACATCCTGTTGATGACAGAATTCGATGATCCTTTCTGCGCTTGACGGTGGAAAGTATCCCTTGTTCCTGTAAATTTTGACCCGTGCCTCAAAAATATCGCTGTCCGCCTCGGGATGAAACTGCGTTGCATAGACATTGGACTTGTACCGGATCATCTGGTAGGGGCAGGGAACCGAAGCAAGCAGATGCGAACAGCCGGCAGGCAGACCCTGCAGCGCTTCCTTGTGGCCGACAAATGCCATGAACCGGTCCGGCAGATCCTTCAGTAGCGGGTCTTTCGTCGCATCGCTGGTCAACTGGCATTCTACAGCGCCCACCTCTTCGCTGAAACGTTCCTTGTTCACCCTGGCCCCCAGATGATGGGCGAGAATGCCAATACCGTAGCAACAACCCAGGAACGGAAAATCAGTGTCCGTAATGGCCGGCATGAGGTTGAGGATTGCATCCTCAATTCGTCTTTCGGCTTCAGGTTTCTTGTCTTCCGGGTCGCTGATGCAACCAGGACCGCCCCCGACAATTACGCCGGCATGATCCTGCAGGTTCAGATCACCGGGTACGGGTTCCTGATCAAGCCTGATCCGGATGGTTTCTGACTGATCGAGACCGCCTTTTTCCAGAATCGCCCGGTACTCGCCGTCGGATGCCTCCGTCTCGGGGCGCAGCTGCAGGATAAGAAATGGTTTCATGTGTTGTCCATGACGCCGGATTGATCATCTCCGGGTAAATGCGGAGAATAATTCTGCAAGTCAAGCCGGATGCAAATGAAGCTGGTCGTTGTGTCTGCTTGCTGCCGTGAACCAACATCTTGGGATGAGATACAAACCTGCCCAAGCGGAATGCACAGGTGACTTAAAGGTTTTCCTTGAGCAATATCTCTATTCTAATCGTCTCTTGTGACGCAAACGGTTGTCGCTGTTCACTGCGCGCGCGCATGATGCGAATGGCACTTCGAACTGCATGGCCGGTGTTTTGTGCGATAACTGCATCAAGCAGGTCGCGCCGCAGGGCATTTTCGGTGAAGGGTGTCCTTTCGTGCGCCACAATTGTCACCTGACTTGTGTCAATACACTGGTCGAGCGCCTCCACAGGCGCCTGTGCTTCAGGACTGAGTACATATGCCCCGACGATGTTCGGATTGTTTTCCACGCATTGCTTGACAATTCGATGCGCGCGCGCCTCGTTGCCGTGGGTTTCCAGCGATGGCAACACCTGAAGATCGGGAAACAGCCGCCCGAAGGTTTCGTCAAATCCCAACCGGCGCTCGATACTGTCACGCGCCTGCATGGTATCGGCGATGACAATGACCTTTCCTTCTGTTGCCTTGCAGAAACTGCCTACCAGGCGCCCGGCCGTGGCACCGGCAGCATGACTGTCAATACCGACAAAATCAACCTTTGACGCCTTTGGTTGACCTGAAAGAAATTGAACGGCTTCTATGCCGCGTTCCGACAAACGGGTGACGGCATCGCGCACTTGCGGTGATTCCGGCACCATGATGGCCACCCCGTCAACGTCCGCTGCACTCAGCGATGCAAGATAATTGGCAACCGAGTGCGGATCATCGATGACAATCTGCCTGCTTTGTGCCTCAATCATCTCGGCAGCGTAGGATTGGCTGGCCTCCTTGATCCGGCACAGCAGTTCACTCAGAAATTGGCCGCCGGTGCACGGCAGGATGAACTGGAACTGATAGCTCTTGCTCCTGGCCAGGTTGGCGGCCTGAAAGTTTCTGACAAAGCCGATTTTCTCTATTGTTTCATGTACTTTGATGACCGTTTGTTCCCTGACCCCAGGGCGGTCATTCAGGACACGATCCACCGTAGCGAGGCTGACGCCTGCCGCCTTGGCGAGATCCTTGGTCGTGGGCCGCATGAACTTTCTCTGCCGTCCGTTGCTGGTGTTGTCTCAGCCTGATAATTAACACTTTTCAGCCGAAAGCAATATTTTTTGAGGTGCGTACCTCAAAAAGTTGTTGCAATGAGGTACGCACCTCATTTATAGATTGTAGTGCAACAAAAAGTCCCGGCACAAGTCGAGACATCACATGGGAGGTTTCCTCGATGAAATCAAAACTACTGCATTCCGCGGCCTTGCTTGCCATATTGGCATCAGCGGGTCTTAGTGCATCCACTTCCGCCCAGGCCAAGGATTTGACCCTTTGCTGGGCTGCCTGGGATCCCGCAAATGCCCTTGTGGAACTGAGCAAGGACTTTGAGGCCAAGTCCGGTCACAAGATGAGCTTCGAATTCGTCCCCTGGCCCAACTTTGCCGACCGCATGCTCAACGAGCTGAACTCCGGCGGTCAGCTATGCGACCTTCTGATAGGCGACAGCCAGTGGATTGGTGGCGCGGCCGAGAACGGTCAGTATGTCAAGTTGAACGACTTCTTCGAAAAAGAAGGCATCTCGATGAAGGATTTCATTCCGGCAACTGTGACGGGATACTCCGAGTGGCCGAAGAACACGCCCAACTATTGGGCATTGCCGGCATTCGGTGACGTTGTTGGCTGGACATATCGCAAGGACTGGTTCTCACGCCCGGAAATTCAGGCTGAGTTCAAGAAAAAGTATGGCCGTGACCTTGGCGTTCCTGCCAACCTGGAGGAACTGAAACAGATTGCCGAGTTTTTCCAGGGCCGCGAAATTGATGGCAAGAAGGTTTATGGCGCAGCCATTTACACCGAACGCGGTTCTGAAGGCATCACCATGGGTGTAACCAATGCGCTCTACAGCTACGGTTTCCTGTATGAGAACCCCGCAAAACCGTATGATCTCGAAGGTTTTGTGAATTCGCCGGAAGCAGTCGCGGGGCTGGAATTCTACAAGACACTTTATGATTGCTGCACGCCGCCTGGTGCATCCGATGCCTACATGTCCGAAAGCATTGATGCCTACAAGTCGGGACAGGTTGCGCTGCAGATGAACTTTGCCTTCATATGGCCGGGCGTGAATGCCGATCCCAATGTAGGCGGCGACAAATCCGGTTACTTTGCAAATCCGGCAGGTCCGGGCGGCAAGCAGCTTGCGCAACTTGGCGGGCAAGGTATTTCCGTGGTTGCCAACTCTGACGCGAAAGATGCAGCACTTGAGTACATCAAGTGGTTTGCGCAGCCCGAAGTTCAGGCGAAATGGTGGAAGCTCGGCGGTTACTCGGCATTGAATGCTGTGGTAAGTGACCCCGGATTTGCGACCAGCCAGCCCTATGCCCAGACATTCCTGGATTCCATGGCAATCGTGAAAGACTTCTGGGCCGAGCCCAGCTATGCCTCGTTGTTGCAGCCTGCCCAGAAACGCTTCCATGACTATGTGGTCGCAGGCCAGGGTACAGCCCAGGAAGCACTTGATGCTCTGGTAAAAGACTGGACAGAAGTGTTCGAGGATGAAGGCAAGTACAACAACTGATCACTGATTGCCGACGTCCTCCCTGGCGTTAGTAGATGCGCGGGGTGATAGTGTTCGTTAACTGTCACCCCCCGCAAATACCATGTGCAATGAGAGAACCTGAAATGTCCTACACACCCATTGATCGTGCCGCCAGCGCGACGCCGCCTGCCGTCGCAAGCCGAATCCGGGGGTTATCTGACCGGGCCATAGCCTGGATATTTGTAGCCCCTACAATATTGCTGCTTCTGGCCGTCAACATTTTTCCGTTGATCTGGACAATCAGGCTCAGTTTCACCAACTTCCGGGTGAACAGGCCAAACAAGCCGGTCGAATTCATTGGTCTTGACAACTACAGGCGAATTCTGTCGGACAGCGATATTTGGCTGTCGATGCAGGCAACAGCGCATTTTCTCATCTGGACTATAATTCTGCAGGTCCTGATCGGATTCACGCTTGCCTATCTGATCAACAAGAAATTCAGGGGCAATGATCTCTGGACGACCATCATAGTTTTTCCGATGATGCTGAGCCCCGCCGTTGTCGGGAACTTCTGGACTTTCCTGTATCAGCCCCAGATTGGCCTTTTCAACTATGTCGTAGGTTTCCTTGTTGGTGCTGACCCGTCGAGCTTTTCGATGATTGGTGATGTGGCCCTGGCCCCCTGGGCAATCATCATTGTTGATACATGGATGTGGACACCGTTCGTCATGCTGATTTGCCTGGCAGGCCTGCGCTCCATTCCCGCTACCATATACGAAGCGGCTGAATGTGACCGGGCCAGCAAGTGGCGTCAATTCTGGACAATTACCATCCCCATGGTACTGCCGTTCCTTATGCTCGCGGTGCTTTTTCGCGGAATTGAAAACTTCAAGATGTTTGATCTGGTCGTACAGCTCACCGGCGGCGGCCCCGGCTCAGTCACCGAACTGACCTCCATCAACCTCAAACGCGAAGCGTTCGAAAAATGGCGGACAGGTTACGCGTCAGCCTACGCGGTCATTCTTTTCGTTTCGGTGTTCGGTCTTGCTTCCATCTATGTGAAAGCCTTGAACAAGGTGAAGCAAAGATGAACAGCTACTCTCCGACAGAGCCTTCTGGCCGGCAGAAATGGATCGCTGGCACGCTTGTGGTAATATACGCAATCGTCACGATTTTGCCCCTGCTGTGGATAATTGCGACAGGCTTCAAGTCGCCCTCGGATGCGATCGCCTATCCCCCCAGGATCGTCTTTCAGCCTACTGTTGAAGGCTATGTGAACCTGTTTACGACCAGGACAAGGGTTGATCAGCAAACACTCAGTGACCTTGGTGAGCCAAAGACCTGGTATGACCGGATCGTCCGTCAGTACGACATGGTGATAGTGGGAGCATCGCGCTATGGGGAGCGCTTTTTCAATTCAGTTGTAATTGGCTTTGGATCGACGTTTTTCGCCATAGTTCTGGGAACGGCAGCTGCCTATGCCTTCTCGCGCTTCAAGGTGCCGTTGAAGGATGATCTGCTGTTCTTCATCCTGTCGACCCGGATGATGCCGCCAATTGCGGTTGCCATTCCCATATTCCTGATGTTCCGGCATCTCGGGCTCAACGATACGCATGCCGGAATGATACTTCTTTACACCGCCGTGAACCTTTCATTGTCAGTCTGGCTGATCAACGGCTTCATAGATGAAATTCCGGTCGAGTATGAAGAAGCCGCTCTCATCGACGGGTACACGAGGTTCCAGGCCTTCTACAAGGTTGTGCTTCCGCAAGCAGCGACCGGTATTGCTTCCACTGCCATCTTCTGTCTGATCTTTGCATGGAATGAATACGCCTTCGCGGTGCTGCTGACATCCGGCACGGCTCAAACGGCACCCCCGTTCATTCCAACCATCATCGGGGTTGGAGGGCAGGACTGGCCGGCGGTTGCGGCTGGGGCCACGCTGTTCCTGGTCCCGGTGATGGTGTTCACCATTTTGCTACGCAAGCATTTGCTGCGCGGGATTACCTTCGGAGCGGTGCGCAAATGAGTGGTTTCATAAATGGCCTTCTGGGTTTCAGGCGTGGCGCCTGGGAAATGCTTGCCTCCATCCTGATTGCGCTGGGGGTGTTCATGCTCATGCAGCCGTTCATTCTGTCGGCATACACCTACTCCTTCATCGTAACTCTGACCGGCACCGTGATGTTTATCATCGTGAGCCATTTTCCGGAGTGACCCATGGCGCAGATTAGGATCAGGAATGTGCGCAAGGATTTCGGCACGTTTAACGCGGTCAGATCCTCGACGTTCACCGTCGAGGACGGGGAGTTCTTCATGTTGCTGGGCCCGTCGGGATGCGGCAAGACGACAACCTTGCGCATGATGGCCGGTCTTGAACTGCCAACCAGCGGCGAAATCTATATCGACGGCGAGGAGGTGGGGCAGAAACCGGCCAGTCAACGTGACATTGCTTTTGTATTTCAGATGTTTGCGCTCTATCCGCACATGAATGTCAGGAAAAATATTTCGTACCCGCTGGTGAGCCAGGGCATGCCGGGACCAGACGTCAGGAAGAAGGTGGCCGAGGTTGCCGGCATCTTGGGTATCGAGGATATTCTGGACAAGCCGGTAAGTGCTCTTTCCGGCGGAGACCGTCAACGTGTTGCACTCGGCAGGGCGATCGTGCGCGAGCCGAAGGCATTCCTGATGGATGAACCCCTGGGAGCGCTCGACGCAGAGTTCCGCGAACACATGGCGGAAGAATTGCGGGCACTGCATGACCGGATGGGCGCTACGACGGTCTATGTGACCCATGACCAGCTGGAAGCCATGCAGATGGGCGACAAGATCGTGGTGATGAACCACGGTGTTGTCGAGCAGTTCGGCGTGCCCCAGGAAATCTACGATTGGCCCGCAACGAAGTTCGTTGCACAGTTCATTGGTTCACCGGCCATGAATTTCCTTGATTTCGACGGCATGGTCGGTAGTGGCACAGCAAGCGTCAGGCTCGACGGTGTTGCTGTCAAAATTCCGGTTATGCGGGAAGGGGCAACGGGCGCATTGACCCTTGGTGTGCGTCCCGAGCACGTTCACTTTTCGGACCGGTCAAGATATCGGGGCAGGGTCATCGCCACGGAATATCTGGGAACCACACAAATCATCACTCTCGCGACGGCCAATGGAGATATCAAGGCGCGCATTCCTTCCAGTGCGCCCGTGAAGGTAGATGAGACGGTCGGACTGGAGTTTGATGCCCGCACACTTACGGTGTTCGAGGGCAACAAGGGCCATGCACTGCGCTCAGCGGCAAATGAGAAAGTGCTCAAAAATGGCTGAAGTCAGACTTGAAGGCATCACAAAAACTTTCGGCGATACAGTTGCGCTGGACACAGTGACCATGAACGTGCCCGATGGCTCGTTTGTTGTTCTTCTCGGGCCAACCGGAGCAGGCAAGACAACGACCCTGCGGATGATATCCGGCCTCGACACGCCCGATGCCGGCGAGATTTTCATTGCAGGACAATCCATGAGCGGACTGACCCCTGCCCAGCGCAACATCGCAATGGTGTTCCAGCAATACTCCCTGTACCCCCACCTGACGGTCAGGGAGAACCTGGCCTTTCCCCTGAAATCTCCATTGCTTCGGACCCCGCCTGCACAGATCAGGCAGAAGATTGCGGAAGTCGCCGAAGTCCTGCAAATAACCCACAAACTCGACAACAAGGCGACTGCATTGTCCGGCGGCGAGATGCAGCGGGTGTCCATCGGCAGAGCGCTGGTCCGGAACCCTTCCATCTACCTGATGGACGAGCCGTTGAGCTCACTGGACGCAAAACTTCGAGCTGATTTGCGTGTCGAGTTGAAAAGCATCCAGTCCAACTCGGGAGCAACACTTCTCTATGTGACCCACGATCAGATAGAGGCCATGACCATGGCAACACACGTAGGTGTTCTGGAAGAGGGGAAACTGGTCCAGTTTGGACCGCCGCGGGAAATCTATGAAAATCCGGTCAGCGTCTACGCGGCCAGCCGTCTGGGACAGCCAAGAATAAATATCCTGCCGGCTTCCCTGTTCGCGCGAGCGCCCGGAAATGCCTGTTTCATTGGGCTGCGGCCGGAGCAGATTCGACAGGGCAGAGGCCAGGAAAGTCTTGTTACGCGGGTAGAGCACCTGGGCGACCAAACGCGGCTTCACCTTTCGTTCAAGGATCATGATCTCATAACTGTGACCGACGCTCATACCCCGTTGAAGTCGGGTGATATCGTAAAAATACAGCCTGAGAAGCCGTTTTATTTTGATGCTGCTGGTGCGCGTCTTGGATAGAGGAAACCAACAATGACCCAATTCATGAACAATAAGGAAGACATCGTCACTGAAGCTGTCGATGGTGTCGTTGCTGCTTCTGGTGGCAAGCTGGCCAGGCTCGACGGCTATCCCCATATTCGGGTTGTCGTTCGCAATGACTGGGACAAATCCAGGGTTGCCCTGGTATCCGGTGGAGGGTCCGGCCACGAACCGGCCCATGCCGGGTTTGTTGGACACGGAATGCTGACGGCTGCGGTGTGTGGCGACGTTTTTGCGTCTCCTTCCGTTGACGCGGTGCTTGCAGGTATTCTGGCGGTTACCGGCCCGGCCGGCTGTCTGCTGATTGTCAAGAACTACACCGGTGACCGTCTCAATTTCGGTCTGGCGGCCGAACGGGCGCGAGCCTTTGGTTTGAACGTGAGTATGGTCATCGTGGACGATGATATCGCATTGCCGGATCTTCCCCAGGCAAGAGGGGTCGCGGGCACCTTGTTCGTGCACAAGATCGCCGGAGCTCTTGCGCAGGCAGGCGCAGATCTGGATGAAGTGACTGCGGCCGCTGAACGCATAATTTCCGGGACCCGGTCGATTGGCATGTCACTCGACACCTGTACGGTTCCTGGCTCGCCAAAGGAGCGTCGTATTCCTGCAGGCATGGCGGAACTCGGCCTTGGGATTCACGGTGAGCCCGGAGTTGAACAGGTGAAGTTCGATGGTGCCAAGGCTGCAATTGCTGCAGTCGTCCAGAAACTCTCCGATGGCATGGAAGACAGGCAACACGTTGCCCTGGTCAACAATCTCGGGGGTGCGTCGGTACTCGAAATGTCAGTTGTGATGCATGAACTGGTCAATTCAGCCATTGCGGGGAATTTGAGCCACGTCGTTGGTCCCGCCACAATGATGACCTCACTGGACATGCGTGGATTTTCGATCTCGGTCTATCCGGCTTCGGATGATGACCTGGCTGCATTGGCCTCACCCACCCCGTTGGCTGCGTGGCCGGGGCTGTCGGTTATTTCGCCGGTAACCGTGATCAATCTTCCTGATGGACTGAAGCCGATCACGCCGCTTGCGTCGCGGCATGCTGATACTGCCGATTTTCTGAAAAAATGCTGTGAAGTTCTGATAGCCGCCGAAGACGATCTCAATGCGCTCGATGCCAAGTCTGGTGACGGGGATACCGGTTCGACATTGGCTGGTGCATCGCGCGCGCTTATTGCGGCCATGGATCGACTGCCGCTGGCCGATCACACGCAGCTTTATCGCGCCATCGGCCTGGAGTTAAATCAAACCATGGGCGGGTCTTCCGGAGTCCTGCTGGCGATATTCTTTGCAGCCGCAGGAGACGCCTCGTCGAGCGGCTTCTTAACAAAAGATGCGTTGAAAACAGGCCTGGCCCGAATGCAGGAGATCGGCGGTGCACAGCTAGGCGACCGGACCATGGTGGATGCGTTGCATCCGGCTCTGGAGGCGTTGGCTGACGGAATGCACGCAGCTGCTCAGGCGGCGCGCGCGGGCGCAGACTATACGGCAACACTCGTCAAGGCCAACGCCGGCCGGGCGTCCTACATCAACGCCAGTCAGCTGGAGGGGCACGTGGACCCCGGGGCTGAAGCAGTTGCTCGGCTTTTCGAGCATCTGGCAGCCTGAATGTCAGTTGGCCATGCCTGAGAGAATGGCGAAAAGGGCCTGCTGCATGCAATGACGATACTGGATCACAAACGCTACGGGTGAGTTTGAGGTTGATCAGGCGGAGGCGGTTGCTTATTGCTTGCCGGATCCAGTTATCTCGCCGGTCTGGTACACCCCAAAATCCCGGGTCCGAAATGTTGAGAAGAGTTTTTTGGCGCTTGCTTCGCGAACCGCTTGTTCATTTTGCGGTTATTGGCGGATTGATGTTCCTGGTCTACTCGGAAATGAGTGAACCTGCATCTCAGCCGGCAACCCGGATTGTGATCGAACCACAGCGCGTCGAACAACTTAAAAGGGCATACCAGGCAGTCTGGCGCAGGCCACCGGACGCCGCTGAAACAAAGCAGCTCATCGACGATTTTGTTCGGGAAGAAATCTACTATCGCGAGGCAATGCTACTCGGCCTCGACCGGGACGATACCGTGATCCGGAGACGGCTGCGACATAAAATGGAGTTCCTGACGGATACCGGAGCAGACCGCCTGGAACCCGCTGCGGGAGAGCTTGAGGCGTTTCTTGCAGCCAATGAAGGTTATTACCGGAAATTGCCGCAAATTGCTTTCGAACACGTTTTCCTCGGGCAGAACCCCGCAAGTGAGCTGGTAGACAAGTCGCTGGATGTTCTTCGGTCAAAGCCGGCTGCGGAGCATTCTGAAATCGGGGAACGAAGCCTGCTTCCGCCACAACTTGGACTGTCGTCACCCACCGTGATTGAGGGTATGTTCGGCAGGAATTTTTTCCAGCAGCTGGAGGCACAACCGACCGGTCAATGGAGTGGACCGGTGACATCCGGTTATGGCGTACACCTTGTCCGTGTCGATCAGAAAACCTCAGCCAGCACTCCACCGCTGGACGAAATTAGAGATGAAGTCCTGCGGGACTGGAAGGCGGCAAAGGCATTGGAGCTGCAAGAGCAGTGGTATGGAAGGCTGAAACAGCAATACACGGTGGAAGTCATTGATGCGGCTGACCCGGCGAACGGGAAACCGTGATGGCATCGGTAACCAGGCTGCTTCTGACCACGTTGATATTTCTGGTTTCTGTGCTGGGATCAGTGACTTCGTCCCACGCCCACGCATTGCAGCCCGGTTACCTGGAGCTGCGGCTGATTGACAAGGATAGCTACGCAGTTACGTGGAAAACGCCGGCTATTGGTGACCGGCCCATGGCCATTGCTGCGGAGTTACCCGGGACCTGTGATCCTCGCATTCCCGCGCAACCCGTTTGGGACGGCAGTGCATATGTCAGCCGCTGGACCGCCAGCTGTCCCGGCGGGCTTGAAGGAGGCACAATAACAATTCATGGGCTTGATCAGACATTGACCGATGTGCTGGTCAGGTTCGACTTCTCTGACGGCACCGGCCAAACTCATCGCCTGACCGCAAATGAACCATCGATTACCATTCCTGTCCAACCCAGCCGGTTTGAAGTCGTTCGAACTTACACACTGCTTGGCGTTGAGCATATCCTGCTTGGTATTGATCATCTTCTGTTCGTTCTGGCACTTCTGCTGCTGGTGAAAGGCGCCGGACGCCTCATCGCCACCGTCACGGCGTTCACGCTTGCACACAGCCTGACACTGGCTGCAGCCACGTTCGGCATCATTCATATGCCGGGCCCTCCGGTTGAGGCCGTGATTGCCCTGAGCATTCTGTTTGTCGCTTCGGAAATCATTCACGCTCAACACGGCCGGCAGGGGTTGACTGAAAAATATCCCTGGATTGTTGCCTTCACTTTCGGCCTGCTGCATGGATTTGGCTTTGCCGGTGCCCTGAGTGAAATCGGCTTGCCCCAGTCTGCGATCCCGCTCGCACTGTTATTCTTCAATGTGGGTGTTGAACTGGGGCAACTGCTGTTCATCGCTGCTGTTTTCGCGATCATGTGGCTGGGCCGTCAGGCCATGCAATACCTGAATCTGAATCATCCGGACTGGCTCAGGATGGTTCCGCCGTATATCATAGGCAGTCTTGCCGCGTTCTGGGTCTTTCAGCGATTGAGCGCTTTTTGAACACCTAACAACAATTGCTCCGCCTGAAGATCGCTTCTTCGCCAGGCGACCCTGATGGATGTTTGTCTGCATCCCACTACTTCCCTGTTCAGGTGTCCCGGCCAAGGCTACCATGCTGTCACAAGCGCCAGTTCATTTGGTATGGCTGCCAATTTCGGCAATGGGAGTTCAGGTCATGCAATATCATCTCGACGGCTTTCGTCCAGGCGATCCGGAAGTTTCTGATGCCGCTCCGGGGCGTGCTGATCCAGCATCGGGCTTGCCAAAGGAAATCGACGTTCTGATCGTCGGTTGTGGACCGGCCGGATTGACATTGGCTGCGCAGCTCTCAGCCTTTCCTGATATTTCCACGCGGGTAATCGAGCGCAAGCAAGGCCCGATCGAAAAAGGTCAGGCCGACGGCATTTCCTGCAGATCAATGGAAATGTTCAATGCTTTCGGCTTTGCCGGGAAGGTGCTGAGGCAGGGATACTGGGTCAACGAAACCACGTTCTGGAAACCTGATTCAGACCTGCCCCACCAAATAACCCGCAATGGGCGCATCCAGGATGTCGAGGACGGCCTTTCGGAGATGCCGCACATAATCCTCAATCAGGCGCAGGTCCATGCCATCTATCTCGACGTCATGCGCAATTCACCGTCCCGCCTGGCGCCGGACTACGGGCTGCAACTTACTGATATCCATGTCGATCCGTCGGGTGGCGCATATCCGGTTTCTGCTACGCTGGTACAGACAGGAGACGGCGAAGCCACCGAAACTGTGACAGTGCGGGCCCGGTATGTTGTAGGCTGTGATGGCGCGCGCAGCGCGGTACGCAAGGCCATTGGCCGCGAGCTGACCGGCGACAGCGCCAACCAGGCCTGGGGTGTGATGGATGTACTGGCTGTCACGGATTTTCCCGATATCCGCTGCAAAACCCTGATTCAGTCAGCCGCTGAAGGAAACATCATCGTCATCCCCCGCGAAGGTGGCTATCTCACGCGCCTGTATATCGAACTGGACAAGCTCGGCAGGGACGAGCGGGTTGCGAACCGGAACATAACCATCGACAGGTTGGTTGCGGCAGCACAGCGCATCTTCCGGCCCTACTCGCTGGATGTGAAACAGGTTGCCTGGTGGTCGGTATATGAGATTGGCCAGCGCCTGACCGACAAGTTCGATGATGTACCGGAAGGCGAAATTTCATCGAGGCTTCCGCATGTTTTCATCTGCGGCGATGCCTGTCATACCCACAGTCCCAAGGCTGGACAGGGCATGAACGTGTCGATGGGCGATGCCTTCAACCTCGGTTGGAAACTGATTTCGGTCCTGAACGGGCGATGCCCGCCGGATATTCTGCACAGCTATTCTGCTGAACGCCAGGCAGTTGCCAGGGATCTGATCGACTTTGACAGGGAATGGTCGCGGATCATGAGTGAGCGTCCCGGAACCGGCAGGGGCGGGGCAAACGAAGCGCCGGAGTTCGAGCGCTACTTCATTCAGCATGGCAGCTATACCGCCGGCATGTCGGTGACCTACCAGCCATCCATGATCACCGGCCAGCCGACATGGCAGTCACTTGCTTCCGGTTTCCCGATCGGGATGCGCTTTCATTCCGCGCCGGTGGTGCGGCTGGCCGATGCCAGACCGATGCAGCTTGGCCATACCATCAGCGCCGATGCGCGCTGGCGCCTTTTTGTTTTCTGCCCTGATGAAGATCCGGCAGCAAGCAATTCGGCCATCCGGAGCCTCTGCCGGTTCCTGTCCGAAGCCGGCAATTCTCCGGTTCGAAAATTCACGTTGCCGGACGAGGATATCGACGCGGTTATTGATGTGCGGGCAATATTTCAGCAACCCGGCCGTTCACTGGCATTGGAAGCCATGCCCGGCTTCCTCAAGCCCCGCAAAGGCAAGTTCGGTCTGATCGACTATGAGAAAATGTTTTGTGCCGCACCGAAAGGCGGACAGGACATCTTCGATCTTCGCGCCATAGACAGGAAGAATGGCTGTCTTGTGATCGTGCGGCCTGACCAGTATGTCGCTCACATCCTGCCGATTGATCGCCATGATCAACTGGCAGCTTTCTTCAACGGCATCATGCTGGAACAGGCGCTCTGTTCTGAAGAGAAAGTGAAAAAATAGGCTTACTGCATTGGCGCAGGACGGATGATTGCACGACTGGTTTTGAATTGTCGAAACGGGCATTTACTGGTTATGATCGCAGGTTATGAAATCCCCATTCCCGCGTTGTCCGGTGTCCGGTGACATTTTTCCGGCAATCCGGCACGCCACCATCGCAGGTAAAGTTGAGGAGTAAAACCGATGGAGCGACTGACTGCACGAGATTTTGATCAGGAACTGCTGGAGCTTTATGACTACTACGCGCACGGCATGATCACCAGGCGCGAGTTCCTGGACCGGGCCGGCAGGTTTGCCGCAGCCGGCGTAAGTGCCGCGATGTTGCTGGACCTGTTGAAGCCGGATTATGCACTGGCGGAACAGGTCTCGTTCAACGACCCTGACATCAGGGCAACCTATGAGACTTATCAGTCTCCAAACGGTCACGGTGAGGTGAACGGATATCTCGTCAAACCGTCGAATGCCTCCGGCAATCTCCCGGCAGTGCTGGTGATACACGAGAACAGGGGTCTTAACCCCTACATCAAGGAAGTTGCACGGCGTGTCGCCAAGGCCGGGTTCATGGCGCTTGCCCCCGACGGTCTTACATCTGTTGGAGGCTATCCCGGCAACGACGACGAGGGCCGGACATTGCAGCGTTCGGTGGACCGAGAAAAACTCATGAACGATTTCTTCGCTGGCTACGAACACCTTGCCGGACGCGAAGATTCAACCGGCAGGGTCGGATGTGTCGGCTTCTGTTATGGCGGCGGCGTGTGCAATGCGCTGGCGGTCGCCTATCCGGAGCTTGGCGCTTCAGTGCCATTCTATGGACGCCAGGCCGCAATAGAGGACGTCGAGCGTATCAGGGCGCCGCTGCAACTTCACTATGGCGGACTGGACGAACGCATCAATGCCGGCTGGCCGGCCTACGAAGCGGCGCTCAAGCAGCACGGCAAGACCTACGAGGCGTATATCTACGAAGGGGCCAACCACGGCTTTCACAATGATTCGACGCCACGCTATGACAAGGAAGCTGCAGAACTCGCCTGGAGCAGGACCATAAGGTTCTTCTCGAAGTATCTGACTTGAAGCGTATTGTGAAAGTGTGAATTGGATTTCGGGCCAAATACCATCAACGTGACCACTTCCAAAGTGATTGAGCAACCTTGTGGGTTCATGTGACCCATGTCTCTCTAACCTGGACATCAACAACTTTACGTTATGGAGCAAGCGCACAACGTTGGACGCACACTTGTGCAGTTGCCTTTCCGGTGATTGAATTTGCTGCGCTCTTCGGGAGCTAAATTGTCAATGCCGCAGGCGGTAAACAAGATCCTCAAACCGGCAATCTGCAGCTATGGCCGCTGGCTGGTGTTGGCAGGCGTCTGGCTGATCTACTTCTCTTTTGGAGTAATGATCGCGTCGATGGCGCCGTTGCTTGCTCCGATCAGCGCGGAACTGGGCATCGGCAACTCCACAATGGGGGCAATCCTGGGCGCGTGGCCGCTGACCTACATCGTGGCAGCGATACCCTGCGGGATACTGCTCGACAGGTTTGGTGAGCGCAGAATGCTGTTTGCCGCAACTCTTGTAATGGCGGCCTCCGATCTTGCCCGGAGTCTGGCTGACACGCCACTGGAACTGCTGCTGGCGGTTGGGCTTTTCGGGGCAGGTGGTCCAATGATCTCGGTTGGTGCGCCAAAGCTCATCGCCGGCCTATTCGAAGGCCGCGATCGCGGCACCGCCATGGGGATTTATGTTACCGGGCCATACCTGGGCGGCGTCGTGGCGCTGGCGCTGACCAACAGTGTGGTCCTGCCGCTTGCAGACAATGACTGGCGCGGCGTGATGCTGATTTATGCCGGTCTGGTTGCGTTGAGCGGTGTCGTCTGGCTGATCCTGTCCGCACCGCAAATCGCGCCTGCCCCGGGCGCCGGGCCTGGAGGCGGCAAGAAGTTCAATTTCAGCGCCTTTTCCGAAATCCTGACGCTGCCGGAGGTGCGAATTATCCTGTTGATGAGTATCGGGATCTTTTTCATCAACCACGCGATGAACAACTGGCTGCCCGAGATCCTGCGGTCGCGGGATTTCACTCCCGTGGCGGCCGGCTATTGGGCGGCGCTGTCTGCCGCTGTGGGTATTGCAGGCGCAATCATTGTGCCGCGACTGGCCACGCCGGATCGCCGTCTGGTCATCCTGGCCACACTGCTTCTGTGCGCGCTTCTGGCCAGCCTTCTCTTGCACAGCAGTCTGGTGCCACTGCTTGCGGCGGGGTTAATTCTGCAGGGAATTGCCCGCGGCGCGATGATGACCGTGGCAATCCTGATACTCATGGAAACGCCCAAGGTGCCGCAGGAGCGGCTGGGCCTGGCGGGAGGTCTGTTTTTCACGACAGCCGAGGTAGGCGGTGTCCTTGGACCGGTAACATTTGGCATCCTTTCGGACATGGGCAACGGGTTCGCATTGCCGCTTGGCTGCATCACCCTGGTCTGCCTCGGGCTTTGCGTGTTGTTGGGGCTGTTGCGAAAAATGCATGCCACGCGCTCACCTTGACAACAGACTTCCGGTGCATCCTGCTGTGGTCACGATCACCAGCTTGCACTCATTGCATCTTCATCAATTGATCACAGGGGTTCTCAAAAACCCACTGGCGAAGGGTTCCTGCTGGTCAAACCTCATTGAGGCTCCACGCCTCTGGCGACGATGACCCGTTGCTCGATTTTTGGGGCCACGTCGGGTTTTTCCGCAAGATAGGACATGATCACGTCTGCCAGCAGCCTGGCATCTGTTTCTCCGGCCACCCGCTCTGCCGTCTGCAGGGCCTGATAGCCATCGCCTCCCCTGGCGAGAAAGTCATTTGTCGCCAGTTTGTAGGTTGATTTTACATCAAGGGGTTTGTTGTCAACCTTGACGGAAACAACCCTGCGCCCGGGCGGACGGGTAACATCTGCCCGCACCGTGAGACCGGAAGTCTGGGGAAATGCGCCGGTCAGATTTTCAGCTTTTGCAAATGCCTGTTCGAGCACGGCGTATAGTTGATTGCCGGAAACCTGGAGAACGAATGCCTTGTTGCCGAAGGGAAGCTCACGCAGTACGTCCTGCCGGCTAAGCCGGGTTCCGGCATCGTATACCCGGTTGCCTCGAAATCCCCCGCCATTGAGGATGGCAACATCTGCGCCGGTCGTTTCGCGCAGCGCATCAGCAAACAGGTTGCCAATAGCTGCCTCGCCCCCGCGCACCATTGCGTTGCGGCTGTCAAGACGGGTTAGCGTCCTGGTCAGGGGAAGCTCCAGCTGCCCGGACAGGCGGGCTTCGTACACGGCGACGCGGGCCGCCATTGCCGGATCAGCTGCGAAATCGGCCGTGTCGATGATACGAAAGCCGGGCCACCACGATACCTGTTTATCGTTGCCCTTCACCGACACCGTGACATCGAGGTCGACCGCAACGACATACCAGCCATCCTGCATTGCCTCGGCGAATGCTGTCCGGCCGTCATAGGCGACCAGCAGGTCGTGGTCATCGCCGGACAGGATGACATCAGCCGAAGCTTCGCGTATCAGCGCCATGTCAATTTTACGGGGCGCATGCACTACCTGCACGACGATGTCGGCGCCTGCCTTGCGTAGCCGCGAAGTGGCCGTAAGTGTACCATCCATTGTCGCCGAAAATTTGAGATTGCCAGGTGATGACCGGGTGACAGAATCTTCTGCCGTGAAACCTGCAAGGCCTACCCTGAGCCCGTCGAAATCGATTAGCCGGTCAGCGAGGATGCCGTCGATTGTCTGGCCATCATTGTCTTTCAGATTTCCTGCAAGAACGGGAAACCGCGCTTCGGCCATTCGGGTTCTGAAAACATCGGGTCCGAAATCAAATTCGTGGTTTCCCGGCACAAACCCGTCGAGGTCAAGGTCCCCCAGCAGATCGATCATGTGCGCGCCCTGATCCAGACCGGACATCAGCGAAGGCGAGATGGCGTCACCGGCATGCACAACTATGACGTTGGGGTTCTGCTCCCGTTCATGCCGGATTACACTTGCGATCTTCGCAAGGCCACCTCGGCCGTTCCTGTCCGCGGCAATCTCGTAGATGTCACAGATCAGCAGCAACGTGAGCTTTGCTGTGCGCTCCTGCGCCCACGACGGCGAGGCAAGCGCTGCGATTGAAACCATGAGCAACAGAAAGCGGAAAAATTGTTTCAATGCTGCGAGGAGGCAATGACGTGGCACCGTCCTTTGCGGCATGAGCCTGTTCATAGCAGCAGCAGCTTCTTCGCTACGCTCCAGATTTCCTTGAATGGAAACATGGTGGCGCTGCCTGCCACCAGCGGCAGCAGTGCGGCTGTACAAACCGGAATGATCGCACTCCTGTTCAGCAACAGGACCGACAATTTTTTGGCGGCATCATAGACCTTGGAGGGGTCTGCCAGACTGTCGGCCGGGCCGGGCGGGGTGGCTTGTGAATTTGCACTGCCGAGAATCTTGTCTTCACTGCGTCGAAAATAATGCGTGGCCTGGGTACCTGCCTGCGCAAGCGTTGAGCGCTTCAGCTTTGCGAGCGGCGCACGGAAAACAACCAGTGGTGATGCGACCACGATCAGCACCAGGATGAGCCAGGCCGCCATGATTGCGCTGTAGGCCTGCAATGAGAGACCGGAATCGCTGATATGATAGGCAACGGCCGCCCCCGGGATGCAACTGACACCGAACACAAAAAGCGTATAGGCGTTGGGGTAGTCGCCCATGAAGCCAAGACCGGCATTCTTGTCCGGGTGGCTGACGGCCAGTTTCATGTCCAGGTGAGCCAGCCTGCCCAACAACATCGCCCACACCAGGTGGCGCCACAAGCCGCGCAGAAACAGGAAGTACAGCATCGGGCTGCTCACCAGCACACACCACCATCCGGCAGGCAGCAGGCTTCTGGCGCCGTCCTGCGTGTTGACGGCCCAGGTCGACTGAGCCACATTGGATAAATTCCACAGGGTGAACAGGGTGGCAATCACCGCAATCAGCAGGCAGACCGTTTCGGCCAGGCCCGAATCCCGCCGTCTCAGTGCTGTTTCTACGGCAGCGGCAGCTGCCGGTCTTGCAGAGGGAGCCAGCAGAGGCTTCAGCTGGACGAGCTTCAACCGCAAGGCTGCTTCCACCAGCGTCTCTGACAGTATGAAGGCTGCGATAGCGATAACAAAACGGGCCCAGACGCTGAGGTCGAGGAGGAATGGCCGGTCCTGGAATTCGCCAAACGCGCGCCCGGCGATCAGTGACAGTATCAGCGGCACGCCCCAGGCAATCGCGACAGCGATCATCGCCCGCCGTCCGGCATTCAGCGAACTCTCGTGAAGAAGCCGGAGCCGGTACTGGAGATTGTAGAATGGTCCTCCCCTGGCTGCCAGATAGTCTTTGATCTCAGCGTGTTCCACTACCTATGCCCTGTCCGTTACTTCCTATGCATAAATTGTTCAGAAAATACCGGGAATACCAGCGCATGGCGCTGAACAGAACTTCTCCCTCGCATCCCGGAGAGTTTGCTTCTGCACCGATGAAAACACTCTGCGCCTGCATTGGCCAAACCAGTCCGGCCCGGCCAATGCGTATAGCTGATTTCTAATTGAGGTCTTCCCTGGCTTCGTCATAGGCAGTTCTGCAAGGTTCGCTCAGCTTGTCATGGTTGTTGGCCAGACAGCGGTTCACCCTCCCGCCGCCAACCTCGACCCCATCGCAAAACCTGTCAAGGTCGCCTTGGCATTGGGCTTTCACATGCTCTACCGCCGCCAGGATCATCTTAAACTGTACAATGCCAACACGCAGCGAGACCGCACATTGCTCAGACAGTTTGTTGTTGTGGGCGTAAAGACACGCGGCGATCCGCGCCCTTCCGGGAGTTACCCATTCACAATAATCGTGAATTTCCACTTCACAGTCCTCAAGCACCATTTCGGCAACTGAGTCTTGCGCATGGCCTGTAGCGAATGATGTCAGCACCAATCCGGCGCCCAGCAATACTGGCTGGGCCTGGCGCCTAAGCGTTTCAAAAATCATTGAATTCCCTTTCCATACTTTCCATCTGGATACCCGCCATTGCGGCTTCGATCCGTGCTGTTCCTAGACCGCGAAGACAGCTTTTTGCTGCTGAGCGCGTATGTAAATGTCTGGCCGACCAACTGTTCTGTCCTTGCAACAAGATCGCCGGCCGCCAGCCATGGTCTTTAAATGAGCCGATCAGGGACCGGAGCAGTAATACCAGTAACCTCTGGTCAATGCCGAATTGCTCCACGTCCAGCACAATGAAGGATCGGGCGGGTAAGGTGGCGTATTCGCCGCCACAACGATCACCGTGCCCATGGTGACGCCAAACGCCACTGCACCCCAGCGCGCGCCGCGCCAGCCGTAACCGCGATGCCTGACATTGACATTGACATTGCGATTCACGTTCCGGTTGCGATTTACGTTCCGGTTGCGTGCGATTGCGGTTCGTATTGGTATTGCGATTGCGGTTGGTATTGCGATTGGCGTTATGACTGCGGTTTCCGCCGCGATTGACATTCTTGTGGCCGCCTCCGCCCCGGTGGGCGCCGCCGCCACGACCACCGCCGCGGCCACCGCCACCACGTCCGCCGCCTCGGGCAATCTGTATGCCTTTGTCCTTTGCTGCAGCGTTGTCTGCTGTACCGGCGGTTTCACCGGCCAGGGGCGAAACGGCAGCACGCGCCTTGTCGGTGTTCAACTCCGTCAGCGGGAAACACAACAGTCCCACTAGGACGGGTAGTAATACTCGTTTACGCATCAATCCTTTTCCTTCCAAAAAGCAGATATAATTCAAGCGGATCAAATCTTGCTGATTGCTTTTTGATCCATCACAGTGTCAATCGCTCTACTGCCCCATCGTGATTTCGCCTTCAACCTCGCTGACCTGATAATCTCCGGCCAACGGTGTTACCTTGTAGGTGCCCTGGCCGGTGGCCCCCATGTATTTACCGGTGCCGGTCAGAATTTTCCACTGGCCCATCTCCTGGCCCTTCTCCTTTTTCCAGCTGCTCGTGCGTGTGTCGTCACCCTCGCCATGAATGCAAATGCCTTCGCCCCAGGACTCGTCGTTATCCCAGAAACCGGCGCCGTGACAATCGATGGCTTCCGACTCCAGCGGGCCGGTATGCGCCTGGGATACTCCCTGGCCGTGCCAGATCCAGTAGCCGGCATTGTCACCGGTTTCCCACTCCTCCTGCTCCACGACAAAGAAGTCCGTACCCGTTACCTTCTCAGCCGCCAGCGCGGTCTGCGGTATGAGCGCCAGGACCAGGTACAATGCAAATCGTTTCATGAATGTCTCCGTGTTGTTTGGGTCTCAGTTGTCTATTCATAACGTAACGTGAAATATTCCTATTCCACAATTATGACTTTGTCTGGGGCGGTCAAGCGAAATGCTGCACGGCCTGAGTGCAACATGAACTCGTTGCCCGCAGGTCTACCAGATCGCGGCCGGGAATGTGCCCGTCTAGATATCGCACCAGCGCCGCGCAATTATCTCGTAAATATCGGCAGCTTCCTCTATCTCGCTGACATCGCAGTACTCATCGGTCTGGTGCGCCAGGGCCATGTCGCCGGGCCCCATGATCAGCGTCGGCGGGTTGCCGCAGGCCGGTGTCAGGGCCGATGCGTCAGTAAAGTACGGAGCGCCTCTTGGCTCTGGTATTTTGCCAAGCCGCGCCGTCATCAACTCGAACACGTCCCTGACCCAGGGATCATCAGCCTTTGTCAGGACCGGTGCCACATCAACCACCGTCTCAATCTCGACATCCTCGCCCAGGTAACGCGCCAGATCGGCAATGATTTCGTCGTGCCTGTGTCCGGGAATGCTGCGGATATCGACCGTGAAGGTCGCACGGTCAGGCACCGAGTTGATGTTGATGCCACCGTGAAAGGTCCCGACATTGTGCGTCGTCGACCCCAGCAGATCGTCCGGCGGCACATTGAAACCGAAATTCTCCAGTTTCGTTACCGCACGGGCGGCCTTGTAGACCGCGTTGTCGCCAAGCTGCGGCATCGAGCCATGTGCTATCTTGCCGTGCGTAGTAATATTCAGCCACAACGCGCCGCGATGGCCGAGGATGGGATAGTTTGATGTTGGCTCAGCGATGATCATTGCACCGGCTTCGGGCAGCACGCCGAGCGCCTCAAGATGTTTGCTGCCGTCACAGCCGGTCTCCTCACCGGCCACCATGACCAGCAGGATATCCGCCTGACCGCGCGGTTCAGCCGCAAGCTTGAGCCCCATATGCACAAAAGCCGCAACACCGCCCTTCATGTCGCAGGTGCCACGCCCGTACATCCGGCCATCGACGATATCGGCGGCAAACGGTTCAACAGACCACGCCTTGTTGCCGAGTGGTACCACATCGGTATGCCCGCCAAAACAGATCGCCTTCCTGCCGCCGGTGCCGGCGATCCGCGCCACGAGGCTGACGCGCTCGTTGCCATACTGGTAACTGTCAACCTCAAACCCGGCGTCCAGCAACAGCGCGCCAAGATAATCGCTGCACAGTTTTTCATGGCCCGGCGGGTTGATGGTGTTGAACATGACGAGGTCGCGGGTGATGTCTGTAGCACTGGGAATGGTCATACTGAATCCTAAGGGAGAAAAAAGCCCGGATGCAACGCTGTTTTCACCGACATCACATCAGGCCCTTCGCACACGACCCTTCCGGATGAGGCAGCATCATCCCTCGTGGTCAGATTGCGCTAATCCGAATACGCGCGCCAGACCTCGAAGCATGATCCCGATGAGGATGAAACCTGCTACCAGTCCTGCAATGTTCAGTACCAGGCCCTGCATTCCGACCTCTGGCAGGTCCAGGAAGAAATAAGGATAGAAACCGCTGAAGCTTGCCCGCACCAGAATGTATGCACAGTAAAGCAGGGGCCAGGTTGTCCATATGACTGGATCTTTCCATGTGAATACCGGCCTGTCCCCCCAAATGAGCCACCATATTACAGACAGGGCCGGTACAAACGTGTGCGTGCCGTGATCTGCCAGCAGTTCGATACCGCCAAGATTGACCATGTGTGCAAGCAGCGTGTGATAGAAGACGCCTACACCGGCGATGGCGATGATTACCGCGTTCATGATCCGGGGCGGCAATTTCCAGCCAAAGGCCACTAACGTCATGGCCATGAGGACAATCGTGTTTGTCAGGATTGTAAAGAACTGTGAAAGGTTGGACAAAGCGCTCAACACGCTGCCGGTTTCCTCTGCGCTGAGAACAATTCGGGTCAACAGTGTTAGGCCGGTGACGACAGCAATCAAACCCGCAACAAGACGACAGGTTGATGAGGGTGGAGTCAAATTCGCGTCAGCCATTCAAAGGTCCCCTGCGTTATCTTTCAACCTGGAACTAGGGACCCGTCTGCCTTGACGTCCTGCACCCTGAGACAGGTAGGGCATGAATTTACCCCAGAGATGCAATTGCACCTGATCTGATAAAAGCCTGATCAGTTCCCACCACTGCAATGCTGACCCCGGTCTCGCGCCACTCCCGCGCATCGCCAACTGATGACAAATACATACCTGCTGCCTTGTTGCTAACTGCCGAAGCCCTGATCACCCGTTCGCACTGCTTCACCACGTCGCGATCCCTGACGTCGGTATGACCAAGCGAAACAGCAAGATCAACAGGGCCCACAAACAGACAATCCACTCCATCAACGGCGACAATGTCCTGTGCGTTTTCCACTCCTGTTCGATCCTCGATCTGGCAAATCAGGCTTGTTTCGTCAGGTTGCATGGCAAGGTGCCTTGAAATCCCCCGGGTGCCGAAACCGGCGGCCCGGGTTGAGGGTGAAAAACCCCGGCCCGCATCACCGAATTTCATTAGCCGGACAAGTCGTTCTGCTTCATCCACCGCAGACACATGCGGCACCATTACACCGGCTGCACCCGCATCAAGCGCGGTGGAAAACCATGTTTTGTTGCCTTCGGGTATTCTGACAATCGCAGGCAGTCGTGATGCCGTGGCTGCCATCAACAGGGTACTGATCTGCTGCCTTCCCAGGGGTGCATGTTCTGCGTCGATAACAATGAAATCGAACTTCAAACTCGCCAGGATTTCGACGACTGCCGGATCGGTAAATTTCACAAATGTGCCCACCATGAAGCCCCGATTGCGAAGCCGGTTGCAAAACTCCCTGTTCATATTGCCGTTCATGTCAGACCTGGCCAAAGCCACCACCACCCGGTGTCACCATGAACACCTCGTCATCCGGTTGCATCTCCCGTTTACGCGTATCTGTCACAGGCTCACCGTTTATTTCAAACCGGCCTGCAGACCCGTCGCCACCGCCATGCAGGCCTTCCGGCGGTTCGTGCAGTCGGCTTGGAATTGTGTTGAGCAGCCATTTCGATGACGTCCGCATGCGATATCCGATGCGCTGACCATCGCCACCCTTCTGCTTTCCTGTACCGCCGGTGCCATGTTCAAGTTCCTTGCAGAGGAACTCTATGGGATAGGCAGCTTCGAGCACCTCCACGGCTACGGCGGCCACACCGGTTGGATAACAGATGGCGGACAGGCCTGGTTTGCCCGCACGCGCACCCATGCCGCCGGAGTAGTTGAACATGGAGCTTGTAAACCGCCGGCCTGCATTGTCCTTGCCCTGTATCTGGATCGTCCACACGGCGCCGGAGCCTTCTGCCACGACCTTGTCCGGCACAATCTGCGCCAGTGCCTTCAGGATCGGAAATGGCACATACATCCCCACGACGTGCCGTGCATTCAGAGGCGACGGGTAACGCGCATTGACGATGCATTCGTCCGGCAGCCTGATCTTTATTGGTGTCAGGCTGCCTGCATTGTTGGGCAACTCGGGGTTCAGCGTTGAACGCACGGCAAACGTCGCATAGGCATGTGTGTAGGCCGGGACAACATTGATCCCCATGCCGCTTGGACCTGATGACCCCTCAAAATCGATGACAATGTCACCTGCCTCGGCATCAACTGTCACGGCAGTCTTCAACTTTATGGTCTCGCCCCCGGGAACATCGAAACTCGATTCACCTGTATAGGTCCCGCCCGGCAATTGCCTGATTGCATTGCGGGTGCTTTCCTCCGACCTGCTTATGATTTCCTGCGACAAGGCCGAAATGTCATCGAGATTGTAGCGGTCGCAAAGAGCGTTCAGGCGTTCAGAGGCAATCATCCCGCTCGAAACCTGTGCCCCGAGATCACCCATGAGGGCATCTGGTGTCCGTACATTTCGCCTGATGATCGAAAACAGTGTTTCATTCGGTTTGCCCTCTTCATAAAGTTTCATCACAGGAATCCAGAGACCCTCCTCATGCAGGTCTCTTGCTCCCGAGCCTATGCCGTATCCCCCGATATCACTGTGATGAATGGTAGAGCCCGCATAGCCGATAATCCGGTCTTTCCGGAAAATCGGTGACAGGACAGTAATGTCAAAGAAGTGGCCGGCGGACATCCAGGGGTCATTGGTAATCAGGACATCCCCGGGCTTCAGTTTGTCCAGGTCCGTATGATCCAGCAGGTTCTGTGCAGCCGCAGCAAGCGAGTTGATGTGCCCGGGGGTTCCGGTAACCGCCTGGGCCACCATGCGTGCCCTTTCGTCAAACAGTCCGTTCGCCAGGTCGCCGGCCTCGCGTACGATCGGACTGAACGCGATGCGCTGCAATGCCCTGGCCTGTTCACTGACGATACCAATCAGATTGCTCCAGAGGATCTGCAGTTCAACTCCATCCATGCTCATGCCTCCTTCTTTTCTGCAACCAGGCTGCCGGATTCATGCAAGGTAGCCGTCCAGTTCTCCAGAATGAAAATCGTGGTCTCGCGCTCCTCGATTATCGCTGGACCCGGTATCTTCTCAGTTTTTGTAATCTGACTGCGCTGATACACGCGAACCGGTTGGTTCCTGCCTGCCAGAAAGACCGTTCGCTGTTTCGGTTTCTCTGGGCCTGCTGAAGACAGCTCCAGACTTCTGCCACGGTTTGGTTGAGGGCCGCTGGCAGTGACGAGCCAGTTGACGACCTCAACTGACATACCATCCAGCTTCAGGCCGTATTGCCGCTCATACTCCGCCTCAAACGATTTTCGAATGCCTGCCACATCCTGCCTGCGTCGCGGATCACCGGGCAGGTTGATATGTACCTCCGTCTGCTGTCCCACATACCTCAGCTCAATGGCGAAACCGAAACGGTAATCAGCCTCGCGTATGCCTGATTCTGCCAATGCCTTGCTGCCTTCCTCGACCATGCTGTCCAGCAGACTGCCGGCCAGTTCCCAGTCAAGTATATCGAGATCGGCTACCATGCTGCGGATCAGATTGATCTGGACCGGGGTAACAAGAGTTCCAAAAGCCGACAGCACGCTCGCCAGTGGCGGATAGATGACTTTGCTGCTGTCGATCAGATCAGCCACCATGCAGGCATGGACGGGACCTGCCCCCCCGAATGCCAGCATCGGCAGACCTCGATAATCAATCCCGCGGTCAGTGGCATGGGTACGGGTGGCGGCGGCCATCTGTTCACAAACAACTTCAAATACGCCCCAGGCCGCCTGCTCTGCGCTTATGCCAAGTTCATTGACCAAGTTTAGCCAGGGCTCTTGATGATCCTTCCCGGTCCAGCTTCATGTCGCCACCGAGGAAATTGTTGGCGTCGATAATTCCAAGCACCACGTCTGCGTCTGTCACGCATGGCTGGTCCCCGCCACGGCCGTAACAGGCTGGTCCGGGCATTGAGCCGGCACTTTGCGGACCGACCCTGAGCAATCCCAGGTCATTGACGGAGGCGATTGAACCGCCGCCTGCGCCAATCTCTATCATGTCGATTGAAGGCACGGTGATCGGCATGCCGCTGCCTGGTTTGAAGCGGTAACTTCGATCTACCTCGAACGTTCCGGTAATCAGGGGTTCGCCATCCTGGATCAGGCACGCCTTGGCCGTCGTACCTCCCATATCAAATGAGATGATATCAGGTATGTCGAAAATCCTCGAGAAGTAGCAGGCGACAAGTGCGCCGGCTGCGGGTCCTGATTCAATCATTCGTACCGGCATGCTGCCGGCACGTTCGGCTCCCAGTACGCCACCGTTGGACAGCATGATAAGCGGGTGCTGGGAAAAGCCTCTCGTTTCCAGTTCCTTGATGAGCGCTCCGAGATAGGGACGGGTTATCGGCACGGCATAGGCGTTGATGGCGACAGTGGAAGTGCGCGGGTACTCACGCATCTGGGGTGCGATTTCGCTGGAAAGAGACACATACAGATCTGGCGCCACCTCGGCAAAAATCTTGCGGACAGTCTGTTCATTGGCGCCGTTGCGGTATGAATTCAGGAGGCTGACCGCTACTGAAACAATGCCGGTCTCAAGGCACTTTCCAGCAATTTCGCGCACCTCGCTCTCGACAACCTGTTTGCCGATGCTGGCGTCTGCATATGTGCGTTCATCAAGTGTGAAGGTCCGTTCCGAGGGAATTAGCGGCTCGGCGAACTCGATCTGGGGATCATACATGTCATAGCGATGCTCATCACGGATATACAGAACATCCCTGAAACCCTTGGTCAGAACCAGTGCCGTGGGTGGTCCCTTGCGTTCTATCAGCGCATTCGTGACAACCGTTGTCGCATGCACCACCACATCATCTACATCGCCCGGCCTGATGCCGGCCCGGTCCAGCACCAGGTCGACGCCCATGAAAAAGCCTTCCAGCAGATTTTCATGTGTCGTCAGCGTCTTGTCGACGAAGCTCTGGCCATCTGAGCCCAGCAGGACCGCATCGGTGAACGTTCCGCCTATATCTATGGCGAGGGCATAGTGCGTCATCTGCGATACTCCGTACATCCCAGGCTGCCGGAAATTGCGCGCGCCGCCGCACACACTTCGCGGACCTGGGCAGGATCCGGTTCGGCAAGAATGTCCTGAACGGAGCCTGCGATTGTTATGGTTGCGGTAAAATTGTTGGCGGCATCGAAAATCGGCGCCGAAAGGGCATTGACACCGCGCAAGGTCTCTTCCGGCGCTACCGCCCACCCGCGTTGCCTTGCAAGAGCAACCTGATCGTGCAGGACCTTCTCATCCACATTGGTGGACTCGGTCAGTTTGGCCATTTTTTTGTCTGTAACGGTGTTCCAGTTCTGCGGGTCACCAAAGGCCAGTGCCAGCTTGCCCTGAGCCGATGCGTGAAACGCCAGCAGCGCCCCCGGCCTGGTAACGATCTGTACGGGGGATTCCACGCGGACGATATCAACGACCCGCATGCCCGTTGGCTCTGGAATCGAAAGTGTTGTGGTCTGCTCCAGTGTATCGCGCAGCCGCACCATGACGGGTTTGGCCACGCTTGTAAGTTGCGTTCCATCTGCAACGGCCTGGCCGAGATGAAACAGTTTCAGGGTCAACCTGTACCTGTCGTCCCTGTCATCCTGAACAACATACCCCAGATGAACCAGCGTTTGCAGGAAGCGGTAAACTCTGGCCTTCGGCATTTCCAGGCGCCTGGCAAGATCGGTCAGGCGCATGCTGTCGCCGGCAGACGACATTTCCTCAATGAGGAGAAATGCAACCTGCGTCGACTGGTTTCCGGTTTTGTCCAGGTGCGTGCTCATTTCAGCTTCCTGCTCCTATCAAACCTGGCAGGGTCAGGGTCAGGCCGGGCACGAAAGCAACCAGCAGAAGCACAAACAGGCAAATGGCAATCATCGGCAAGGCTGCCCGGCTGACTTTTTCAAGTGATACACGTCCAATGGTCGAAACGATGAAGAGGCACAGCCCGACAGGCGGCGTCACCATGCCGATCATCAGGTTCAACACCACCATTACGCCGAACTGAACCGGGTCCACTTCCAGAATTGGGAAAACCTGGTTGAGAATTGGCATTGCCAGCACCAGTGCCGCCAGAGGCTCCAGGAACAGGCCAAGCACAAGCAGGATAACGTTGAGAAGCAGCAGCAGGAAAAACGGCGATTGCGTCATGGATACAAGTGCATCCGCAATCTGGGCCGGGATGTTCTCGATGCTCATCAGGAATGAAGTGACGCTGGCCATGGCTACCACCAGCATGACGCCGGCAGACATTGTTGCCGCCTCGTAGAATGACTGCCTGATGCGCTGAAGGTTCAATGTCCTGTAGAGGAACAGGCCAATCGCCAGCGCATAGGTAGCTGCAACGGCAGCAGCCTCGGTTGGCGTGAAAATACCTGACTTGATGCCACCAACAATGATGAATGGCATCAGCAGCGCAGGCACCGCCTTGCCGATCAGACCACGGCGTTCATTGGCAGGTATCGCTGGCGATAGTGGATGATCTTCTCTTCGCGCCTTGTAAAGCGCATAGGTGATGAGCAGCCCGCACAACAGAAACGCCGGAACTATGCCTGCCAGAAACAAATCGCCGATCGATGTGCCTGTCAGAACGCCGTACAGGATCAAGGCCAGTGATGGTGGAACAAGCGGTCCAAGCAGGGACCCGACCGCGGTCAGGGCAGCGCTGTATTCCACCCGGTAGCCATCGCGTTTCATTGCCGGGATCATGACACTGCCGAGGGCTGATGCTTCGGCTGTGGCGGCGCCACTGACCCCGGAGAACATAAGGCTTGCAACCAGGTTGACTGCCGCCAGCCCACCTTTTACCTGACCCACAATCACCTGGGCAAACTTCACTATGTACTGAGTGAGTTGGGCAGAGTTCATCAGGTTGCCCGCCAGGATAAAAAACGGGATTGTAAGCAGTACAAAGTTGTCGATCCCGGAAATCATCTTTTGCGGGAACGCCAGCAGGAGCATCAAATTGTCGGTAGCAAGCAGATAGGCCAGCGAGGCAAGGCCGAGGCTCAGCGCAACTGGTATCCCCAGCAGCAGGAACGCGCAGAAGCAGATCAGGTACAAGATCATGACTTTCCGCCCTCCGGTCCGTCATGGTAGTCGGCCAGCGATACAGTGCCGCTGATCGCCTGAAAGTATCCGGTCGTTTCTACAACAATTCGAATGCCGAGCAGGCCGACACCAACCGGCAATGCCGCATAGACCCAGAACATACCGGGTATCTGGACGGTGTTTTCACCAAAGATGTCGCCCAGTATGAAACGCAATGCAGGGATCGGCTGAGATCCTACAATCGCGGCGTACTTGAACCCGTAAAACACCAGCAGGAAGCAAAGCCCTGCCGCCAGTACGTTGCCGAGGATGGCCGCAACGAACGCAGCCCGTCTGGGCAGCGCATACAGTACCATTCGCACGGCTGCTATCTCGCCGCGCTCATAGGCAAACAAAAGCGCCAGCATCGAGAGCCATATCAGCAGGTATCTGCAAATTTCCTCGGCCCAGATCAGGGAGTTGTTGAACCCGTACCGCATCACCACCTGTGCCATCATGATGGCGAGCAACAAGCCGACAATCACCACCAGCAGGCTTCCCAGCAGCCCTCGCCAAAATGTCTGTAGCCTGCTTGTGGTCGTTGGCATATCTGCTCCAGCAGCAATGGTTGATGGCGCGGGCTGAGATCAGGGCCGGGTTGTCCGGTCCGGGCGCCCGCCCGGACCACTCAACTTCCCGTCGCCGCTTCAGGTCCTATCTGAAGTCGGATTCCTGGTACTCGGTGAGATGTCTGTAATCGTCGCGGACTGGCGCGAACACATCGAGATTGAGAGCTACCTCGTCTCCCAGTGCCTCACCACAGTGAACGACATCCGGTGGAATTCTGACCACTTCACCAGCTCCTGCCTCCACCACATCATCACCTATCTCAAACCTGATCCTTCCGGAGACAACATAGGCCAGTTGCTCAAAGGGGTGGGAATGAGGTTTCTTCTCCATGCCCGGCTCAAGCCAGTTCATCACCATCAGGGCATTGTCTCCCCGGAAGGCTGTTCTGGAAACTCCAGGCCGCACCACCTCCTTGGGAAGTGTATCCCACCTGTAGACGTTTACCTTGCCGGACATCTCAGTCTTCCTGCAGCGCGGACGTGATCTTTGCAATAAGGGGCGCCTTGGCGACCCATGTTTCGACCACTGGAGCGGTTTTCGCCTTCATCTCCGAAAGGTCTTCAAGTTTGCTGATCTCGACATCCTTGCCTTCAAGGAACTTGACGGTATCTGCTTCCTGGGACGCAGCGAGCGCGTACGCTTCGGCTGTAGCTTCCTTGCCTGCGGCAGCGATTGCAGTCTTTGTCTCATCATCGAATGAACCCCAGGTTGCCCCTGAGAATATTATTACGCCCGGCCAGAAGTAGTGGCCGGTAAGGGTGACTTTCTTGGCCGACTCGTAGAGGCTCTCGGACTGGATCGAGGACAGGTTGATTTCGACTGCGTCGATGGTGCCGGTCTCCAGGGCGGAATAGACTTCGCCGTAGGCCATGCCGATCGGATTTACACCGACAGCTTCCCAGGTTGCCTTGTGCAGCGGAATCGGAACGATACGGGTCTTCTTGCCGGCAAAGTCCGCAATGGTTTTGACGCCATCGCCCCTTGACAGGAAGTGACGCTGGCCGGCCTCGATAAAGCCGACACCTTTCATTGACTTTTCGTCGAGGGTTGCGAGCAACTCATCTCCCAGATCGGAGCCCAGCACCTCGGCCACCTTTTCATACGATGGCGAAACAAACGGCAGTTGCAGCGCGTCGAATGATGCCAGGCCTACAACCAGTGGCAGGGTCGGTGCGGAAACCAGCGCACCTTCAATGGTGCCGATCTGCAGGCCTTCCAGCAACGCCTTGTCATCGCCAAGCTGCCGGTCACCCAGAACTTCAATCTTGATCTTGCCTCCGGTCTTGTCGGCTACCTTTTCAGCAAAAATTTCCATGCCCTGCTGGAAAATATGTTTTGACGAAGCTGCATGCCCAAATTTTATGACCCGCTCCTGGGCCATGGTCGAAAGTGTCGAGGCGGCCAGGGCAACGGCTGCAATCAGTAGAGATAAGCGCATATCGTATCCTCCCAAGTTGTTTTGCATATTGAAATACCGTTTTATATATTGATACAACTATAAACGGCTTGTCAATGTCAATAGTCATCCTTGCCTCGCTGTAACCGCCTCAATTTAGTGTTTTGCTGGCGGCATCACAGACGGACCCGCGGGTGGTGGTTGCTGCGGCCATATCTGCACCTTGCTGACCAGGTTGCGGGCGTCTCTCCTGTCCAGCGCTGGAAGTGATTCGACACCACGCTATCACAAGGAAACTGCAGAACTTGCCTGGAGCAGGACCATGGACTTCTTCACAAATTATCTGACATAGATCAGGAAGATGATTTCGTCATTGCCCGGTGCATGAATATGTGTAGTTCGCCCGATCCAGCAGGTCCAATTCGAAGAACCCGGGCTGCTTTGACTGCGAGTGCGGTACAAATATTCGTTCAAGACTTTTCGAATTGCGGCTCGTGATCAAGTTCTCGCAATTGCTTCTCCAGCTCACCACCGGCCGCCGACCTGTTTTTGGAAAGACCTGCTATCAACACATACACAGCCGGGTTCAGGAATAGCGTGAACAGCGCTGCGAGCCCTAGACCGCCGAAGATGACCCAGCCGATCGACGCCCGCGCTTCCGAACCCGGACCGGTGCTCAACAACAGCGGTAAGGATGCTAGTACAGTAGATGCGAGCGTCATAGAATGACAAACCAGATGAGCCAGATACTCTCTTAGCTCAGCCTGCAAGTTGTCCCCAAGCTTTTGACAACGGACAGCAATAAACCTGATGATCCCCTGCTTTTGAACAAGAGACCATTGATTGCCGAAGAAAGCGGTCAGATGCTTGCCGCGCTGATGTTCCTGCTGCTTTCAGGTTTGTGCAGGCTGACGACAACCAACACGGCCGTGGCATTTATCCAATAGAACCATGCGTCCTGGCCGGTGAATCCGAGCAAGGCCGGTGCCGCCATGAAGACTATCGCTACACAAAAGTCGACTGCGAGATGAACCGGATATGGAATGATCCGCAGCAAGCCGGTCTGATGGTCGGTGAGAATGGTGAGCAACAAGGCCGCACAACCGGTTGCGACCGATAGCCAGTATGCCCATGGGTTGGTCGAGCCAAGCCCAAGCAGGCCTGGCAGGCCCATCAGCGCCAGCGCGACAGGATAATCAAGATAGGCATGCATTTGTTTTGTAACGAAACGAATGGCCATAATGTGTTTTTCCCTTCGATTGAGAGACAACCCGCGCCAGGTGGGGACCTTTGGCGCGGGACTTTTGGATTTTGTTCAGTTGATCAGGGACGGGTCCTTGTCGGCCAATTTTGACCAATTTGCCTCGGCTTTCTTCAGGGCGCCGGGAATGTCCTTCAGGAAGGCTTTCTGAATGTTTGCATCGAGATTCAGATAAAGCTTCCCATCGATGACTTTCCAGTAGCGCGGATCACCATCGAACTTGGCTCCCACTGACACGCCGTAAGCGCAGTAACCGCCAAATGCTGGTTCGTATCTGGCGGGGTCAGCTTTGAAAGCGTCCAGGTTTGCTTCGGAGGAAAACCTGTAAGTTGCTTCATTGTGCACAACAGCGAAATTTGCGTCGCCCTGCACAGGCTTTGATTTGGTAAAGAAGGCAACAACGTCAAAGCCGTGTACTGCAAGACCGGGCGAGACCTTGCCTGCGACCAGAACAGCGCCACGGGCGGTATTTATTTCAGGGCCTGCCAATGCCGGGTTGGTCAAACCAATGGTACTGGCAATAGCCAGGGCGAAAAGGGTAGTTGATTTCATGATGTAAACTCCGTTGAGTTGAATTGGGGATGGGTTGCGAGAACATTGGACCTATACGGCGAAACACATCCGCAACCCGCATGTGTTCGCAGTCCCGGAAGGCGGGTTTGGTTGATTGACGGGGTCGGTCAGGCCGGACCGGCGCCCTTTTCCAGGGGCAGACCAGCATCCGTCCAGTCAGCTTTGCCGCCCTCATAGACATGCACATTCTCGTAGCCGAGCGCTTCGAGTTCTGCCGCTGCGGTGTGTGAATTCCGGCAGGTGGAGGACGCGCAATACACTATTATGTCTTGCTGTTTGTCCGGCAATGCTTCCGGAGCGATTTGTTCGATATTGCCAAGAGGCAGATGTTTAGCGCCTGGCAGGTGACCGTCGAGATAATACTTGGCCGGCAAGGCTTCAGCGAGAAGAGGTGCCGCAGAGCCTGCAAGACTTGCCTGCAGGGATGCGCGGGAAATTGATCGTGGCATGGCTTGTCTCCGTGGTCTGAGTTTGATATAATTGCTGTAACAATTATTCTATTGCGATCATTGCAATTGCAACTATATAGAACCACGACCACTTTGGGGCAAATCACAAAACCGAGAGGCGAGATGATGAACAACACAGACGATACGGAAATTGCCGGTCTCGCATTGCTGAAAGACGCAAAATCTGCGTGGCCGGCATTCCTCGCAGCACATGACGCCCTGATCGTTCAGATCGAAAAAAGGCTGGCCAAGTCCAACCTGCCTGAACTGAGCTGGTATGATGTGCTTTGGGCACTGGACAATGTGCCTAAGAAGCAGCTGCGCATGCACGAGCTGGCCGATGCCGCCGTTATCGCCCGCAGCAACCTGACGCGACTGATAGACAGAATGGAAGATGCGGGTCTGGTCGAGCGCCTGAGAGTCGATGGTGACCGCCGTGGAGCGCATGCCCATCTGACCAGGCAAGGGAGAGAAAATGCGCCAGAAGATGTGGTCGGTCTATAAACCGGCAATCCGGGATTGCTTTGGCAATCTGCTGAGCAACGAAGAAAACAAGCTGCTTCGAACCATCATGTTGCGGTTGCTCACTTCGTCGCGACAGGCGAACTAATACCAAGGAAGCCTTCTGTGCATTCGCCTGCCGGGTGGTTGCACAACATGGTGTGAGGTTGTTCTTTCACAATGCCAGACAGTACTGCATACGCTTTCACCTTCGCGCGATTGTCACGCATTCCGATCGAAGAAATTCTCGCGCATATGTCTGATCCACGCGTCGCAAAACACCTGCCATTGCTTACACCCAGGTGGGACCAGCACACGGCTGCTGAATTCGTTGCTGCCAAGGAGGAGCGCTGGCGCTGCGAAGGGCTGGGTCATTGGGCCATCTTGTGCAACGGCACCTATGCCGGCTGGGGCGGATTTCAGAAAGAGGGCAGCGAGTGGGATTTCGGACTGGTGCTGAAACCGCGCTTCTTTGGCTTTGGTGGGAGTATCACCAGGAAGGCAATTGAATTTGCTGTGGCTGATAATCGAATTTCTTTCGTGACGTTCCTTTTGCCACCGTCGCGCAAAAATCTTGGGGGACTTGCAAAACTCGGAGCAATGTTCATTGGAGAAGTTGAGTACGACGGAGTGCCATTTCTGAAATATCGCCTGAACACAGAATGATTAAGGGGCGCCGCACAGGGCGGGGAGGAAGGACTGTGCGGCGCCGGGGTGATCCCGCGTGGGGCTAGCGGGAATTCAGGATGTGTGTGTAGAATTGGCTGAACACCATTCCTTCCGGATTACCCATATGACATGCGGCGCAGGCATCTGTGGCAGCCGGGGCTGCGGTTTTGGCATAAGGCGGTTCATGGTGACCAAAATTGAAGAAACCCCATCCGTTGGTGTCTTTGAATCTGTGTACTGTCCTTGACCGAAATATCGATCCCGTTCAAAGCCCCGGGGAAATATCCACGACCGGAAGCCTCAAACCGCGAACCGTCCGGGTTGGTACCAGGAAGCACCAGCTGCAGTTCCTTCAGCATGATCGTTCCATCCGGCCACTCTCCTGTTTCCCGGAAAATCTTCAGGGGTTCCGGTCGAACGTAGACATTGTGATATTCGGGAAAGCCCGCCATGCCGTCATTTAATGCGTTCGGGGTCAATGGTGAGCCGAGAAACACCCATTCATGGAAGTCTTTTGGAAGCACCAGTTTGCCGTCCGCTGACCATTGCGGACCCCACGTCGCACCCATTTGGGCTTTGACAGCCGTCATTGAAGTGGCACCTGCACCAACAGCTGTGATTATCGCAGCGCTTACAAAGCATGCCGCAGCAAGTCTACTGAATGCTCATTAGATATCTCCTTGGACTATAAAATGTTGCATAACCAGATCAGCAACTTTCGATCGATTAACGATACAGATCGGTATTTATGTTTTGTTAAGTAGACAACTCTGTATCGTTTGTCAACATAAACTTCACCCTTGACATAAGCATGAAAAATCAATAACTTATAAAGTTATGCCGTTCAAAATTAACTCACAACAACGATAATAAAATTATTAAAGTGACAGAGTTGTCCGCCTAAGAGGTAATATGAAACGTGCCGAAAAACGCGAACACCTTATCGATGTGGCCGCGTCCCTGTTCAACAGGCTGGGCTACCACGCGGTCGGAATCGATTTGGTCATTGCAGAAGCAGGCATCGCAAAAACCACGCTCTACCGACACTTCAAATCCAAGGAAGAGCTGATAGTCGCTGTGTTGAAACGGGTGGACGCGCGTTTCCGGGAGAGAATGCGGGCTACGGTAGAGGCCTCGAGCAAGCCGAAGGGAGGAAAGCTTCTGTCAACGTTCGATTTTCTCGAAACATGGTTCAAGGATGAGAACTTCCACGGTTGCCCGTTCATTAGCGCGGCTGGAGAGTTCGGCGATCAGCCTAGCGTGGTGTTCCAGGAGGCTGCCATGCACAAGCGGCTGGTCATCGCCTTTCTTGAAGAACTTGCACGCGCCGACGGGCTTTCAAATCCTCACAACCTGGCAGAAGAGGTCAATCTCCTACACGAGGGCGCCACCGCAGTCGCCTTCATCACTGGCGATGCAACCTCAGCGACGAGGGCAAAAGGAGTGGCAGTAAAATTGATCCGGCATGCACAGGACGCAGGCTAAGCTTTGAAATGGCGGATCAACACGACTTGGTCGTGCGGGCCAACTGCTGGATCAATGGGCCTGCCTTGGCAAAGTGGAATTTGACTTCTTGAGATCACGAAATCTCTCTCACTGCCAAGCTATCTACAGGCCTGGGCGAGGTCGAACGGGGAGTTCATCTTCTTCTCCCTGATGCGTTATTCACATAAGCCAGTCAGGCCAAGGGCACATCAGCAGGTTATCTGGCGCTTGTAGGCTTCAGTGCCGAACGGAGCTTTCCCTTCAGCGTCTGTGACGTGCTGCCACGCATCGAGTGGGCCGGTTTCGACGTCCGTGAACTTTGAGGCGTCATGGACGTCGCCGCGCCTGATCATCTCGATCAGCAAATCCACCGAGCAGTTCCCGCACGCGAGCTATGTGTTTCATAGTTGCCAAATGGGAAGGTGACGGGTTGCTGTCCATCTTTCGCTCCGATCGCGAATTGGTGTGTGGGTTACGGCTCATAGCAAGTGCGGCCGTTTCATCTCAACCGGCCCGGACCTTTTCGAGCCTGGCTTCAAGCTCGGCGATCCGGGCGTCGCGCTCCGCCAGAGCGAGATTCGACGTCTTCGGCATCGAACCGTACGGGTATGTGCTGAGGACAGTTGGCGTCCCATGCCAAGAACTTCGAAGACAATAACCTGCTCGGGACGCGCCTTGTAATCGCCCGGCATGAGCCTGTCGAGCAACTCCGGATCGTCTTCGACAACACGCGCCTCACCCCAGATCTTGATCCGCTGGCGGCGGGTGTAGTCGATGAGAAAAGGTGTGCGTTCGGATTATCGGCAAGGTTGCCCTGGGAGATGAACTGGCGATTGCCCTTGAAGTCGACGAAGGCGAGCGTTGTCGGGCCGATCACGTGAAGAAATCCACGCGGGCCGCCACGATGCTGAATGTAGGGTGCCACCTTCACTCGAAACCGTGGCCATGAAGAAACTGCGCTGCTCGGCGATAAAGGAGGCCAACTCATCCGTGATCTCCTTTTGCCAGCCGCCCTTTTCCTCCATTCGACGGTAGGCATCGCGCGATGGTCGCAGTCTCCAGTGTCGAGGGATGCATGCGCAACTCCTGATTGGACGTCACGCGCAGGTTCTCCTGCAATTCTCCCCATCAGCGCGCCGGGTTCGACCCGCACTGTGCCGTCACCAATCTCAATGATGCGGTTCATCGCCGTCATGTCGAGGACGATACCGCCGGCAAGTGGCATTGCCTGGGCATAATTGCCGGTGCCGCCGCCGCGAGGCGTAACAGGCATATCGAGCGCCCAGCACGCCGCCAGCACCGTGGCAATCTCATCTTCATTGCGTGGTGCGACCACCGCCTCTGCGGTGACGTGGTCGAGTTTCTGTTTCAGGATCGGAGAGTACGAAGAAATCGCGGCTCTTGGCGCGCACCAGGCGTTCGGCGGTGGTGCCCGGAACATCGCCGATCCGTTCAAGGAGTTGGTCAGTCTTGGTCAAATCGTCATTCCCTGTAAGTCATCGAGTTCAGCAAAATCTGGCAGCATTGCCTTCGACGGCCTGCCATTGCGCAGGATCGCTCGCGGCGCCTTTGGCCGCGAGATGAATTCCGGCCAGTTGCGGGCCT
>CAVOZJ010000013.1:0-153419 GCA_963700885.1 uncultured Alphaproteobacteria bacterium | reverse complement strand
CCGGTCATATCCGCCATCGCCCGGATACCGGGCCTGTTTCTGGCGACCGGGTTTTCAGGCCATGGCTTTGGCATCGGTCCCGGCGCCGGCAAGCTGATGGCCGACCTTGTTACCGGCAGGACACCTGTGGTGGATCCGGCACCGTTTGCCTACAGCCGCATGATCGACGGCTCCAGGTTGATGCCTGAAACCGAAGTCTAGTTCATGAGTGAATGGCGCGCTTGTCGACGGCAAGGGCTGCCTCCTTTACCGCTTCTGAAAGTGTCGGATGCGCGTGACAGGTGCGTGCAAGGTCTTCCGCAGAGCCGCCAAATTCCATCAGCACGGCACATTCGTGGATCAGTTCACCGGCCAGTGGACCAGGTCTCTGGACCCAGAACCTGATCTGTCACGGCATCCGCCAGCACTTTCACAAATCCGTCCGTGGTCTGGTTGGCCTTGGCACGGCCATTGGCCATGAACGGAAACGAGCCCGACCTGTATGCCACGCCCTCTTCCTTGAGTTCATCCTCGGTTTTGCCCACTGACGCCACTTCGGGATAGGTGTAAACCACCCCGGGAATGATGCCATAATTGACGTGCCCCGCCTGACCGGCCAGCAGTTCCGCCAGCGCAACTCCTTCTTCTTCAGCCTTGTGCGCCAGCATCGCGCCGCGCACCACGTCCCCTATGGCAAAAATCCCCGGCACGCTGGTGGTAAAATGATCATCCACCGCCGCGCGTTGCGCTTCATCTACCGCAACACCTGCCTCTGCCAGTCCCAGCCCGTCTGTGTAGGGCACCCGGCCGATAGCGACCAGCAAGATGTCGGCATCAAGCGTTTCAGGATCGCCGCCCTTGGCCGGCTCAATGGTTACCTTGACGCCTGACTTGGACGCCTTGGCGCCGGTTACCTTGCAGCCGAGTTTGAATTCGAAGCCCTGCTTGCCCAGCATCACCCGGAACTTCTTGGCAACCTCGCTGTCCGTCCCCGGCAGGATACGGTCGAGAAGAACTCAACCACGGTTACCTTGGCGCCAAGCCTGCGCCACACCGATCCAAGTTCCAGCCCGATAACACCCGCACCGACCACCACCAGGTGACCGGGCACTTTGGAAAGCTCCAGTGCACCTGTCGACGACACGACCTGCTTCTCGTCGATCTCAATACCCGGCAATTGCGCCACATCCGAACCGGTCGCGATGCAGATGTTCCTGGTTTCCAGTATTTGCGCATCGCCTATTTCAGGCGTCACCTCAACCTTGCCCGCACCGAGGATCCTGCCGGTGCCGTGGAATCCATCAATCTTGTTTTTCTTGAGCAGAAATCCGATGCCGTTGGAATTGCCGTCTACGGCGTCCTGGTTGAACTCGAGCATTTGCTTTCATGCCGATTTGTGGCGCCGGCACCTTGATGCCCATGTTCTGAAACCCATGTCCCGCTTCTTCGAAAAGCTCCGATGCGTGCAGCATTGCCTTGGAGGGAATACAGCCAACATTGAGACAGGTGCCGCCATGGGCAGCGCGTTTTTCACAACCGCGACTTTCATGCCCAGCTGGGCAGCACGGATCGCCCCCACATCGCCACCGGGGCCTGTGCCGATTACAACCAGATCGTACATGAGATTTATTCCTTACAGATTAAAGCACAAGGCGTTCGGGGTCTTCCAGTGAATCCTTCACCTGCACCAGTGTCACGGCTTCCTTTCCGTCAACGATACGGTGATCATAGGAAAGTGCCAGGTACATCCATCGGGCGATCCTGACCTCGCCGCGGATGACCGCCATCGACGCTCCTGGATGTTCGTGCATGCCGAGAATACCGGATTGCGGCGCATTCAGAATGGGAGTTGACATCAGCGAGCCATATACGCCGCCATTGGATATCGTGAACGTGCCGCCCTGCATATCCGCCATCGAAAGCTGACCATCTCGCGCCAGGCCCCCAAGACGGGCAATGTCCTTTTCAACTTCGGCAATTCGACATCTCGTCAGCATCGCGAACGACCGGTACGACGAGACCCTTGGCGGTACCAACAGCCACGCCGACGTGGCAGAAATTCTTGTAGACAATATCCGTGCCGTCAATTTCGGCATTGACAGCCGGCACTTCCTTCAGCGAGATGGCACCGGCCCTGGTGAAAAAGCCCATGAAACCCAGCTTCACACCGTGCTTCTTCTCGAACAATTCCTTGTAGCGCTTGCGCAGGTCCATCACCGCGCTGATGTCCACCTCATTGAAGGTGGTCAGCATGGCGGCCGTGTCCTGGGCTCCTTCAACCGTCGCGCAATGGTCTGGCGCAACCGGGTGATCTTCACCCGTTCTTCTCGTGGCGCATCATCAGCCGAAGACGGAGCCCGCGCGGCCGGTGCGTGCAGGAGCCTTGGCGCCTTTTTCAAGTGCTTCCAGCACGTCACCCTTCAGTCGCCTGACCCCGCTTACCCGAGCCCTTGACCTGGTCAGCAGACACAATCTGTTTCGCCAGCATCTCGGCAGCGGAAGGTGCGGCTGCAACCGCCGGCGCACCGGCGGACGCTGCCGATGGCGCTTCAGCAGGCTTGCCAGCTGCGGCCGGTTTTGTCTGTGCAGCCGGTTTTGCCGGTGAGCACCACCACCTTCAGCCACGGTTCCAAGCAGTGCTCCAACTTCCACCGTGTCGCCTTCCTGGACCAGAATTTCGCCCATGACGCCTGCAGCCGGTGCCGGCACTTCAACAGTCACCTTGTCGGTTTCCAGCTCCACCAGCGGCTCATCGCGGCAATTGCCTCGCCGGGCTGTTTTCTTGAACCACTTGCCAATTAAGCTTTCTGGTTGCGGATTCGCCCAGCGTTGGCACCCGGATTTCATTCGACATCACGTCCGTCCTTACAAAAGTTGCATGCCGGTTAAAAACGCTGGCCGCATCACAGATACACAAATCAATCAGGAAGGGTGATCCGCAGTAATCAGAACTTTCACCCAGGCCCGCTTTTCGCGGAACCAAGTGCCGTTTCCAGGAACGCAGCCAGTTCTTTCAGATGACGGCTCATCAATCCGGTCGCTGTCGAGGCTGACGCAGGCCTGCCTGCATAGCTCGGACGGCGATGCTTCGCCTCAATCCGGTTAAGAACCGCATTCCATAAAGCGCTGAATGAATGTCCAGATCCGATGTTTTGACGGTTCTTCCTGGCACCAAACGATCTCGGCATCCTTAAATCGCGATGCAACTCATTCACCAGCGCTTTGCGCCGAAACGGATAAAGCTGTTCAACCCGCATCAGATAAATATCATTGATGCCGCGCTTCTCGCGTTCTTCCAGCAGGTCGTAATAGACCTTGCCGGAGCACAGAACAACGCGACGGACTTTTTCGTCCTTCACCAGCTTGACCGGAGAATCCTCCTGATACTCCGCATCGTCCCACAACACGCGGTGGAAGGAAATCCATCCATCTCATCCAGCGTAGATACGCACTTCTTGTGCCGCAGCAGTGATTTCGGGGTCATCAGAATTAATGGCTTGCGGAAATCCCGATGCATCTGGCGGCGCAGAATATGAAAGTAGTTTGAAGGTGTCGTGCAATTGGCGACCTGCATATTGTCCTCGGCGCACATCTGCAGGAAGCGTTCAAGCCGTGCTGACGAGTGCTCCGGCCCCTGGCCCTCATAGCCATGCGGCAACAGGCAAACCAGGCCAGACATTCGCAGCCACTTGCGTTCACCCGACGACAGAAACTGATCGAAAATCACCTGTGCGCCATTGGCGAAGTCACCGAACTGCGCTTCCCACAAAACCAGCGTCCCTGGTTCAGCGAGCGTATAACCGTACTCGAAACCAAGTACCGCTTCTTCAGACAGCATTGAGTTGATGATTTCAAAATCGTTGGTTTTTTCACCGGTCAGATGTTTCAGCGGCGCGTAACGGGCGTTCGGTTTCCTGGTCAATCCCGACAGCGTGGCGCTGTGAAAACGTACCGCGTTCGACATCCTGCCCGGACAATCTGATCCTGCTGCCATCTTCAAGCAGTGTGGCAAAAGCGAGGGGATTCAGCCGTCGCCCAATCCAGACCCTCTCCGGCCTTTACTACTTTCAGGCGGCCATCAATCACCCTTTCAGCGTCCGGTGAATATTGAAATCGGCTGGAACAGTATACATCCGTTCGCCAAGTTTCCTCAGTTTCCTGACATCCACACCAGTTTTTCCTCGGCGCGGGTCGTCGTCAATTTTGGTGGTCGTGAGGCCTGACCAACGCCCGTCCAGCCAGTCTGCCTTGTTGGGTTTGTAATTGTCGGCAGCCTCGAAGTCGCCTTCCAGCCGGTTGCGGAACGCGGCTTTCATGTCAGCGTAATCCGCATCGGTTATGGAACCCTCATCAATCAGTCTTTGCGCATAAAGCTGGACCACCGGCACATGTTTGGAAATTCGCCGATACATGACAGGTTGAGTGAATGCCGGCTCGTCTGCTTCATTGTGACCAAAGCGGCGATAACAGAACATGTCGATGACGACAGGATGTCCAAATGTCTGGCGGAATTCAGTCGCGATCTTGGCAGCATAGACGACGGCTTCCGGATCATCTCCGTTCACATGAAAAATCGGCGCCTCGATCATCTTGGCCACATCGGATGGATATGGCGACGAACGCGCCCAGATCGGGCTGGTCGTAAAGCCGATCTGGTTGTTGATGATGAAATGAATGGAACCGCCCGACCGGTGACCTTTCAAGCCCGACAGGCCGAAACATTCAGCCACCACGCCCTGGCCTGCAAACGCTGCATCGCCATGGATCAGCAGTGGCATGACCTTGGAGCGGTCCCTGCCAAGCTGGTCCTGCTTTGCCCTGGCTTTGCCAAGCACCACGGGGTCGACGATCTCCAGGTGAGACGGGTTGGCCGTCAGGGACAGGTGTACCTTGTTGTTGTCAAACTCCCGGTCAGACGACGAACCGAGGTGATATTTCACGTCACCGGAGCCTTCGACTTCGTCAGGTGTGGATGAGCCGCCCTTGAACTCATGGAAAATTGCCGTGTAGGGTTTGCCCATCACGTTGGCCAGCACGTTCAACCGCCCGCGGTGTGCCATACCCAGTACAATTTCACTGACACCCATATTGCCGCCGCGCTTGATAATCTGCTCGAGCGCCGGCACGATTGCTTCACCGCCGTCCAGACCAAAACGCTTGGTACCGGTATACTTCACATTCAGATATGCCTCGAAGCCTTCTGCCTCGATGAGCTTGTTGAGTATGGCCTTTTTGCCGGATACCGTAAATTCGATGGATTTGTCCGGGCCTTCAATGCGCTCCTGCAGCCATGCCTTGTGGCGCGGATCAGACATGTGCATGAACTCAACAGCCATGGTTGAGCAATAGGTTGATTTCAGAATTGCCACGATCTGGTTAATGGTGGCGCGCTCGAGACCCAGCACGTTGTCGATAAATATCTCGCGATCAAGGTCGTCAGGCCCGAAGCCGTATGACGCAGGATCAAGTTCCGGGTGCGGTTGCTTATCACGCAGGTTCAGCGGATCAAGATCTGCTATCAGATGGCCGCGCATGCGATAGGCGCGGATCATCATCAGTGCCCGCACAGAATCCAGTGTCGCCTTGCGCAATTCCTCAATTTCAACAGCAGAGCCGGTCTTGGCAGCTTTTCCGGCAAGTTTTCCGCCGATGGACAATTCAACTGCCGTCCAGTCACCATCCAGTACTGACACCATTTCGCCGTTGAGCGGTTGCGGCCAGTCAGCCCGCGCCCAACTAGGACCATCGGCCTTCGCCGCAACGTCGGTCGGATTATCTCCGAGATCTGCGAAGAATGCCTGCCAGTCCGAATCTACCGAACCTGGATCGCGCTCGTAAGCAGCGTGCAGTTGTTCAATGAATTGGGCGTTTCCACCGTAAAGAAACGACGTTCGTTCGAACACGTCGTTGGCGTCTGTCTTGGCCATGTTACCTACTCTGCAGGCTTGAACCCGCAGTGAGCCTTTACAAATTTACCTTTGCGCGAACTGAATCTGGATTGCGCCAGATCAACATAGCCGTTTTTGCTAGGCTTTCAACCGCTGAGCCAGTGTTTTGCCTAACGTGGCCGGAGAATCTGCAATTGCTATACCGGCAGCACGCATAGCCTCGATCTTGTCTTCGGCGCCACCCTTGCCGCCCGAGATAACTGCACCGGCATGACCCATGGTGCGTCCGGGAGGGGCCGTGCGTCCGGCAATAAACCCGGCAACCGGTTTTGCACGTCCTTTTTTCGCTTCATCGGAAATCAATTGTGCTGCGTCTTCCTCAGCCGACCCGCCGATTTCACCGATCATGATAATTGACTTGGTTTCATCATCAGCAAGGAACATTTCAAGCACATCGATGAACTCGGTTCCCTTGACCGGATCGCCGCCAATACCAACCGCAGTGGTTTGGCCAAGACCTTCATTGGTCGTCTGGAACACCGCTTCGTAAGTCAGCGTGCCGGAGCGCGATACAACCCCGACAGAACCCTTCGTGAAAATGTTGCCCGGCATGATACCGATCTTGCATTCATTCGGTGTAAGGATACCGGGACAGTTCGGGCCAACCAGACGTGAGTTTGATTTTTCCAGCCTCGCCTTCACCTTGACCATATCCATCACGGGAACACCCTCGGTGATGCACACGATCAGCGGGATTTCCGCTTCGATCGCTTCAATTATTGCAGCGCCCGCGCCTGCCGGCGGCACGTACACGACCGAGGCATTGGCGCCGGTTGCATCCCTGCCTTCCGCAACGGTCGTGAAAACCGGCAGCGTTTCACCACCGTTTTCCGGTCCATATCTCACCCCCCTTTTTCGGGTGAATGCCGCCCACCATTTTGGTGCCATGATAGGCCAGTGCCTGTTCAGTGTGGAAAGTACCGGTCTTACCGGTCAGCCCCTGCACGAGAACTTTCGTGGCCCTGTCGATGAAAATCGACATTAGCTTTCACTTCTTTCTGTCATTCGGCGGGTATTACAGATGTACCGCCGCTATTTTGCCTTTGCCAGAATTGTCACGTTCAACAACCCGGTTTCACCGGCGGCCGCTGCCTTTGAAATCAGAAACACCTTGTAATTTTCATTGCCACCGGCCCAGGTGGTTGTTCTGAACTCGCCGTCAGGCACGTCCCTGCTGGCAGGTTCCTTGTCGGCCAGTTTCTGCATGCCTTCAGAAACTTTCACCGCATTGCTGCCGCCATCGAGAACCAGCGTACACGAAGTTGCCGCACCATCTGCAAAATCCGGGAATGTCTGCCTGAACCTGTCGCTTACCGTTGTGCGAACCAGGCCCAGGCGGAAAAACTTCTTGCCAACCTGCACATCCCAGCCTTCCAGCACCTCAGGATCCTGGTCAGGGGAGAACAGTCTCAGATCGGATTTGTCCAGCGCCTGCCAGGCAAGCCTGGTGGCCATGTCCCTAATCGCCGCGATTGACGGCACCTTCGAGTAGCAAACCTTGTTGAACGCAAAGACCGGATCTGCCTCGTCATCAACCGGACCCTGCGCGTGAACGCCCGATACTGCCGCATGCGATGTAACCAGGGTGACTGCGCCCACAATTGCTAGTCTGCGCACACTGTTCGTCATGCCGGCAATCAACCCTTTACCGCCTTGACGATTTTCCGGGCGGCATCGTCGAGATCATTTGCCGCAATCACATTCAATCCGCTGATATTGATAATTTCCTTGCCGCGCTCGACATTGGTGCCTTCCAGCCGGACTACCAGCGGAACCTTCAGACCGACTTCCCTGACAGCGGTAACAACCCCTTCGGCAATCACATCGCATTGCATGATGCCGCCAAAAATGTTGACCAGAATACCCTTCACCTGGGGGTCGGATGTGATGATCTTGAAAGCCGCCGTTACCTTCTCCGTTGTGGCCCCACCACCCACATCCAGGAAGTTGGCAGGCGATGCACCATAAAGCTTGATGATATCCATGGTTGCCATGGCAAGACCGGCGCCGTTCACCATGCAGCCTATGTCACCATCGAGCGCAATGTAGGCCAGGTCATATTTCGACGCCTCGATTTCCTTGGCGTCTTCTTCAGTCAGATCACGAAGCTCGGCAAGTTCGGGATGGCGAAAATCTGCATTGCCGTCGAACGATACCTTGGCATCAAGTACGCGCAGATGGCCATCGCCCAGCACCACCAGCGGGTTAACCTCCAGCAGGCTCATGTCTGATTCGGTGTATGCCCTGTAAAGCGTGGGAAACAGTTTCTCACCATCTGCCCGTGCAGCGCCTTCCAGTTTCAGCCCGTCGCAAAGTTTTGCAACGTCCGCATCGCTAATGCCGGCGACTGGATCAATGGCAACGGTAATAATTTTCTCAGGCGTATCTTCCGCAACGGCTTCGATGTCCATGCCGCCTTCGGTCGACACCACGAAGGCGACGCGGCCGACCGTTCGGTCCACCAGGATCGACAGATAAAGCTCACGCGCAATGTCGGCACCATCTTCAATATAAAGCCGGTTGACCTGCTTTCCCGCCGGGCCGGTTTGCTTGGTCACCAGCGTATTCCCCAGCATTTCAGACGCGTTTTTCACCACATCCTCAACTGACTTAACAACCCTCACACCACCAGCTGCATCGGCACCCAGTTCCTTGAACCGGCCCTTGCCACGCCCACCCGCATGTATCTGGGATTTCACCACCCAAACCGGGCCCGGCAGCGATCTGGCAGCCGCTTCAGCTTCACTTGCCTTCATGATCGGCACACCGGCAGAGACCGGTACGCCGAATGACTTCAACAGTGCCTTGGCCTGATATTCATGAATGTTCATTGTGTTTCAGTCCCGTTTGAGTGTTTTTCATGAGGTATTGAACACCGGAAACGCAACGCAGTAAAGCCAATGGTATACCACATACCAAAAAGCGTTGCATTGTGCCAGAATCCCGTCAGGCCAGGTCAGGTGCAATTTTCTTGGCTGCATCCATCAGGCCGTGCACCGCGTTGATGGAATTCTTGAGCTCTGCCTTTTCTGCAGCATCAAGCTTGATCTCGACTATTCGCTCAACACCGCCTGCACCAATCACCGTCGGTACGCCAACATAAAGATCGCTCAGTCCATACTGGCCGGTCAGATGCGCCGCACAGGGCAGAACCCGCTTCTTGTCTTTCAGAAAGCTCTCTGCCATCGCGATCGCTGACGCCGCCGGTGCGTAATAGGCCGAACCAGTCTTGAGCAGGCCGACAATCTCCGCACCGCCATCACGTGTGCGCTGGACAATGTCGTCGATCTGCTTCTGGGTCGACCACTTCATTTTTATCAGGTCCGGCACGGGAATACCGGCAACGGTTGAATAGCGCACCAGTGGAACCATGGTGTCGCCGTGTCCGCCCAGCACAAAGGCCGTTACATCTTCTACGGACACTTTGAACTCTTCGGCCAGAAAATACCGGAAGCGGGCAGAATCAAGCACACCCGCCATTCCGACAACCATGTTGGTTGGCAGTTTCGAGTATTTCTGCAAGGCCCATACCATCACATCCAGCGGGTTGGTGATGCAAATCACAAAGGCTTTCGGCGCGTACTTCTTTATGCCGGCGCCTACCTGGCTCATGACCTTCAGATTGATTTCCAGCAAATCATCGCGGCTCATGCCCGGTTTGCGTGGAACACCGGCAGTGACGATCACCACGTCGGCACCCTTGATGCCTTCATATTTGTTGACACCGGTCATCTGGACGTCGAAGCCGTCCACCGGAGAGCTTTCTGCCAGATCAAGCGCCTTGCCCTGGGGCATCCCCTCGACGATGTCAAATATTACGACATCGCCAAGTTCCTTGAGACCGGCCATGTGAGCCAGTGTTCCACCGATCATGCCGCCGCCAATCAGAGCAATTTTGTTACGCGCCATTTTGCGTTCCCCTGTGAGTTGCGCGAACAGAATCTCGCATTTGGTCTTACCGGCATGCCCCGGCGTGGCGACCGCATTGCATAGAAACCTTTTCGCCAGATCTGTTTTACGGGTTCACGTGAACCCATGTCGCTCCAGTGCGAAAGAAGGCATTTTACTAAACCGTACCCGTCCACTCCGCAAGTCCAGCTTCGGGCCCCACTAACGATTTCTGATGGGGAGATTGTTTCGATAATCAGCCGGCTGATGCCTTTGAGGCTTGTTGCCACCATTGCGCGGACTGCATTTCTCTTAGTCTCGAAACCGTGCGGGCGAACTCGACAGGTGTTTCGGCAAACCGGTATATTCCCTGTGGCGGCGTATCGGCACTGATCACAACCCGCGCCTTCGCATCATACAGGGTGTCAATCAGATTGATAAAACGCCGCGCTGCATTGCCCTGTGCCTCGCTCAACTCACGCACGCCTTCGATGAAGACGATTTTGTAAGCCTCGGCAATTGCCAGATAATCGGCTGTTCCCAGGGGGTTGTCGCACAGTTCTGAAAATGTGAACCAGGCAGCCCCCCTGGCTTCCCGCGGTACCGGCAGCACACGGCCTTGCACCTGCAGTTCGCCCGCCGCGCCATTGTCATTTCCCGTCACCTTGCGCCACAGCAGTTTCAGCCGCGCCAGCGAACCGGGGCCCAGGGGGCAAAAGTAGACTTCCTCGCCTGACAGCTTTTCCAGCCGGTAGTCGGAAGGCCCCTGCAATTGAATGACATCGAACCGCGACTGAATAAACTCGATAAATGGCTCGAAAAGGTTGCGGTTCAATCCGTTGCGATAAAGCTCATCAGGAGGAATATTGGATGTCGCCACAATGACGCACCCCGCCCTGTGCAGCGCCTTGAACAGGCGCCCGAGTATCATGGCATCGGTAATATCCCTGACCTGGAATTCATCCAGGCACAGTACGCTAGCTTCAGCCGCAATGCTTCCGGCAACCGAAGCGATGGGATCTGCGTCGGCATCGATCAGTCCCCTGTCCTGATCCTTGCGGTAGGCGTGGATATCACGATGAACCTCCTGCATGAAGGCGTGAAAATGAACCCGGCGCTTGGTTTCCGGCGCGATGGCCTCATGGAACAAATCCATGACCAGCGTTTTGCCCCGCCCGACATCGCCCCAGATGTAGATGCTGCGCGGAACACCACGGGCAGAATTTCGCTTGAACAGCCGGGCAAGGCCGTTCGCCGGAACCGGCAGACCGTAACCTTCAAGTTGCCGGGCAAGCGAATCCAGCCGCGCGAGAACGTCAAGCTGACCGGCGTCCGTTTCCAGTCTGCCGTCTTCAACCAGATTTGTATAACGGGTAGATGGTCGCCTGGGCATTTTCAACCGCAATGGATTACGAAAGCGCACCACTGGTAGCGTTTGGGCTGCAGGTGTTCAACCCTGTGACGAAAGAATCATCCCAGGCTGGGCCAGTATCTGACCACGGCAACTCCATGCACCATCACCAGTGACAGGTAGGCTGCGCACATGACGGAAGCTGCATATGGTTTCATCAGCGCAACGCCTGCCCTTGCCGGCCCCAGCCGGGTGCTCTGAAAAAACGCCACAACAGCAATTGCGATCAGAACCGGATTTTGAAAATACACTCCGCCCACTGCCACGATACCTGCTACCGCGAACATCGCAGTCCGCACGTGCATTGGCATCACAGACTGCATTACGGCGCGCACCACACGGCCGCCGTCCAGCGGAAATACCGGCAACAGGTTCAGCAGATTAAGCGCGCCCGCGATGGCGGCAACAACATAGGCCGTCTGCACGATACCCGGTGAACTCACCTGCCAGGTGGTAACGATAATCGCAGGCATCAATGCTATGACAGACAGCCCTGCTCCCATGAGCGCACAAAACGCATCATCTGCCAGCCGCAGGTGCGGCACGCGGGACACTGCAACACCGCCCAGAAACGGCATAAAGATGATTTTGCCCCACGGCTGGCCAATCATGCGGAACGAAATCAGGTGGCCCAGTTCATGCAGCACCAGCAATCCCACAAAAATGACCCCGAACTGCCAGCCCAGCAACAGTGAAAATGCCGCTGCAGTAGCCAGCAGTGAAGCGCCGGAAATCATGCCGGATGTCCAGCCATTGGTTCCCCTGGGCTGTGCATGATCGGTTTCGACCCAGCTCTTCAGTCTGGCCAGCATGGAGGCTGCGTCCATATGAGCCAGCACAAATCCCGTCAACGACCGCGGACCCCATACCTCCCTGACAACGACGCGTGTGCCATTGGCCTCCGGTTGCAGATCAAAGTCCAGTTCAAGCAGACGATCATGCTTCGGTATGTCATCGATACCGATGCGGCGAAGGCTTATGGATCGGCCAACTTCACGTTCCGCGACTTCAAACTGAAGGTTCCAGCCAACTTTACTGTCGTCATCGCGTTTCAGCGAGTGAAAGACCCGGATGTGGCCTTCGTCATCCACCTGCGCATGGTCAAAATACCGTTGCCAGGACAGGTCGCCTTCCAGGTAGTCGACAGACGGCCAGATCTCTTCTGCGGGCCGGTCGATCAGGACGCTGCGGCGCAGAACAACAGGCCGGCGCCAGTTGAACACAACCAGCATGGAAAGTGCCGCCGCTACGGCAATCAGAATAAACGCCCAGTTGGCCATGTTTTCGCTGTCCCCAAACCCGGTAATCCGGCGCGGAGATTGGCACAGTGGATATTAACGGGACGTCACGAAAACACTCTAACCGTCAGTCCGGCGCGGTCATCCGGGCTCCGGACTGCCAACATGATCAACAAACCCTGAACAACCAGCCGTGAACTTATGCATGCGGGTGCAAACGTGCCCCCGGAAAGGTTTCAGTTCTAGTTCATGGTCGGGATGGAAAACTCCGCTCCGTCCTTGATGCCGGACGGCCAGCGCGAAGTCACCGTCTTGGTACGGGTATAGAAACGTACCGAATCCGGACCATGCTGATTGAGATCACCGAACGATGACCTCTTCCAGCCACCAAAGGTGTAGTAGGCCAGTGGAACAGGAATCGGCACATTGACACCAACCATGCCGATATTGATGCGGTCAGCGAAGTCGCGCGCCGCATCGCCATCGCGGGTATAGATTGCAACGCCGTTGCCATATTCGTGGCTCATTGGCAGATCAAGCGCTTCTTCGTAGGTTTTGGCCCGCACCACCGACAATACAGGACCGAATATCTCTTCCTTGTATATGCGCATTTCCCTGGTCACGTTGTCGAACAGGCAGCCGCCCATGAAATACCCGTTTTCATAACCCTGCATCTTGAAGTCGCGGCCATCCACGGCAAGGGTTGCACCTTCGCTGATACCGGTCTCAACATAGTCGCGAATTCTCTCAAGCGCCTGGCTTGTGACCACTGGACCATAGTCGGCCTCGCGATCTGTTGAGGGACCAATACGCAAGTTTTCAACCCGCGGCATCAATTTGCTGACCAGTCTGTTTGCGGTATCCTCGCCCACCGGCACCGCAACAGATATCGCCATGCACCGTTCGCCGGCCGACCCATATCCGGCACCTATCAGGGCATCGACTGCCTGGTCCATATCCGCATCCGGCATGATGATCATATGGTTCTTGGCGCCCCCGAAGCACTGCACCCTTTTGCCGGCCGCACAGCCGCGCGAATAGACATACTCTGCGATGGCGGTAGAACCCACAAACCCAACCGCCTGAATATCTTCATTATCAAGGATCGCATCAACTGCACCCTTGTCGCCATTGACCACGTTCAAAATGCCGGCGGGAAGCCCGGCTTCAATCATCAGTTCCGCCAACCGCATCGGCACCGATGGATCACGTTCGGAAGGTTTCAGGATGAAGGCATTGCCACAAGCTATTGCAGGTGCGAATTTCCACATCGGGATCATGGCGGGGAAATTGAACGGCGTGATGCCGGCCGCAACGCCAAGCGGCTGCCGCATGGAATAGATATCGATGCCGGGTCCGGCATTCTGGGTGTATTCGCCCTTCAGCAAATGCGGAATACCGGTTGCAAACTCACAAACTTCGACGCCGCGTTGAATGTCGCCATGGCTGTCGGGAATCGTCTTGCCGTGCTCCGAAGACAGCATCTGGGCGAGTTCTTCCTTTTCGGCATTCACCAGGTCGACGAATTTGGTCATGATCCGCGCGCGCCGCTGCGGATTGGTCGCCGCCCATGCCGGCTGGGCAGCCCTGGCATCGGCAACCGCTGCTTTCAACTCGGCTTCGCTGGCCAAAGCAACTTTCGCCTGAACTTCGCCGGTGTTGGGATCATATACGTCGGCAAACCGCCCGGATGTTCCCGCAACCCGCTTGCCGCCTATAAAGTGTCCGATTTCCTTGACCATACTCTTGCACATTCCCATCCGCTATTGGCAGACGGCTCCCTTGAATTTGTGTGTCCAGTCCTGGCGGAACCTAATCAGCCTGCCCGACTTAGGCAAGCGTCAGTTTGCCTCTCGTGTTGACCGATCAATTGCGATCATAACGATATCACGATTTGTTGCGGTGCAACATTTTTGTCTTCCCAATGTTGCAATGCAATATTACATTTGCGCCATACCTTCGTTTTCACCAGATACACAGAAGGACAACACCATGACTGTGCATTCGACCACGCTGCAGAAGGCAACCGCCATAACAATCCGCAGACTCTGGGCCAACGAGCAGGATCTGTTCAGGTCGCATTTTGACCAGCTTGACCCTGCCTCCCGCACCATGCGTTTCGGGGGTTGGGTTCATGACAGTTTCCTTGATGTCTACGCGCGTTCAGCGTTTTCAAACGGCAACATGGTTTTTGGTGCGTTTGTACAAGGTACATTGCTGGGAGTTGGAGAAACAAAGCTGCTTGCAAACAGTTTGCCGCTGCGAGCAGAAGCAGCATTCTCCGTAGTGCCTGAATGGCAGGACAAGGGAATGGGCGACGCTCTGTTCGCCCGTGTCATTGCCGCCTTGCAAAATCGTGGAGTCAGTTCGGTTTCACTGTGGTGCAGAAAGTCCAACCATCGCATGCGGCATCTTGCAGACAAGCACCATGGAAAACTGAACTTCATCGACGGTGAAGAAACCCATGGCGAGGTTCGCCTGCCATGGCCGACCCCTTCGTCGATTATCGAAGAAATTTGCGGTGAGGCATTTTGCTATGCAAATCTGATGATTGCATTTCGGACTTCTCAACTGATCCAGCCAATCTGTGTCTTGAAATGCCGCCCGGCGAGTTAAACTGACCTTGCTGTAACTATAGAGCGGACAGTTCGAGTTTCACCTTCGTTGAAGACTTTCGCCCAAATCACCATGCCAACACCGGCGCCAAGCACTGACAACTTGGGCTGCCTTCTGGCGTTGCCCGCGCGGGCTTGAAGTGGCCTGGGGTGATGCAGAGACAGTGCCGGGGAATATTTTCGTCCCTGTGCGCATTGTCACAGTGTTGGTGGAACGGCGGCGGTAAATTGCATTGGTAATCTTCCCATAACGGAAGATCACATCCTGAACCTGTCGAAAAGACGGCGCGACATGTTGGCCCCTCAAGTGAAGGAGATTGACAATGTCTACCCCCAGTAAATCCAGGACTGACAAAACTGATGATATGCCAGCCGGCACAATGACCGAGGCCGGCGAGACGGGCGCAATGCCACACGGCACCATGACCGGAGACATCGCAGGTGCTGCCCTGACCGGCGAGGCCGGTGCGATGCCCGCCGGCGACATGGCGAATACCGCGCCCAGCAACGCCACCGATATGCCGGCCGGCCAGATGAACGTCGGCAAGGCCAGGACCATGACGTTCGACGAATTGTGCGCGTGCACCCGCGAGAAGGACTTCGTGCCCCGCGCCGCCGGGCTCGAAAAGGGCGCAAGCGGCAGCGATGTGGAACGTCTGCAGAGCTATCTGCGCCAGTTCGGCTACCTCGACTCGGCACTGCGCGCGACATTCGGAGTGGAGCGCGAGGCAGTTACGGTCGCCGGCGATGTCACCCAGGGCGAGTTCGATTCGACGACGCGCAAGGCGCTCAAGTTGTTTCAGAAGATCAACAACCTGCCCAGGACGGGGGTACTCGACGAGGCCACGCTCGACCTGATGGAAAGGCCCCGCTGCGGATTTCCCGACACTGCCGAATTCACCGCAGAAGGACGCAAGTGGACCAGGAACAACCTGACATACGGGTTCCAGAATTTCACCCCGGACCTGAGTCAGGCGCAGGTACGTACCGCCATCCAGCAGGCGCTGCAGCTTTGGGCCGACGTTACGCCACTGACCTTTGCCGAAGTAGGCATCGGAGCCAATCCCGACATCGTGATACGCTTTGTGGCCGGCGATCATGGCGACGGGTCGAACTTCGACGGCGCCGGCGGGGTGCTGGCCCATGCGTTCTATCCACCGCCCAATGGTGGGGCCCTTGCCGGCGATGCCCATTTCGACGAGGCCGAGACGTGGAGTGTGAACCTGCCGGCGACCGGCACCGACCTGGTGACGGTGGCAGCACACGAGTTCGGCCATTCGCTTGGCCTTGCCCACTCAGACGTGGCAGGCGCGCTGATGGCGCCGTTTTACGGCGGGCCGCACCGCCGCCTCGAGGCCGACGACATCGCCGGCATCCAGTCGATTTATGGCGGGCGGCTGCCGCGCTGGAGCTCGCGCGGCGGACGCATCACCAGTAACATTGCAGTGGGCCGCAATGCCGACGGCAGGCTTGAGATCTTCGCCCGTGGCGCCGACAATGCACTGTGGCACCAGTGGCAGACCGCGCCCAACAATGGCTGGTCGGGGTGGTCGAGCCTGGGCGGGGTGATCACCTCCGATCCGGCGGTCGTAAACAATGCCGACGGGCGGATGGAAGTGTTCGCGCGCGGCACTGACGGGGCCGTGTGGCACCGCTGGCAGACGGCGCCGAACAACGGCTGGTCCGGTTGGGCGAGCCGGGGCGGCGTCATAACCAGTCAGATCGCCCTGAGCCGCAATGCCGACGGCAGGATCGAGATCTTCGCCCGCGGCACCGACAACGCACTGTGGCACCAGTGGCAGACCGCGCCCAACAATGGCTGGTCGGGTTGGTCGAGCCTGGGCGGGGTGATCACCTCCGATCCGGCGGTCATAAACAATGCTGACGGGCGGATGGAGGTATTTGCACGCGGCACGGACAATGGGGTGTGGCACCGATGGCAGACGGCCCCCAACAACGGCTGGGCCGGATGGTCGAGCCTTGGTGGCGTGATCACCAGCAACATCTCCGGCGGCAACAATGCTGATGGGCGGATAGAACTGTTTGTGCGCGGCACCGACAACGCACTGTGGCACAAATGGCAGACTGCGCCCAACAATGGCTGGTCGGCTTGGTCGAGCCTGGGCGGGGTGATTACCTCCGATCCGGAGCTCACCCGCAATGCCGACGGGCGCCTTGAACTGTTCGCGCGCGGCACCGACAATGCCGTGTGGCATCGCTGGCAGACCGCGCCCAACAACGGCTGGGCCGGATGGTCGAGCCTCGGTGGCGTGATCACCAGCCAGATCGCCGGCCTGAACAACGCCGACGGGCGCCTTGAACTGTTCGTGCGCGGCACCGACATGGCCGTGTGGCACATCTGGCAGACAGCGCCGAGCAATGGCTGGGTGAGCTAGGGTAACCTGCGCCATGATGGACGCAGATCGGTTACTCTGACACACTGGAATCGAGCATCTTCTGTCCGATCAGAGGCTTTCCTCTGATCGGATGACGCTCCAAAGCGAATTACCGGAAGCCGTTTCATACGTCGGTAAGCGCTTCGGCAACACAAGGAGAGACGAACCTATGAACCAGACCCCGGATATCGGCGCCTTCCAGCAACAACTGCTGGACGCCGTGATCACCCAGACGCCGCTGCCGGGCCACAACCAGCCGGTACGTTTGCCGGATCTGGGCATGCTGATGGCGCAAGAAGACATACCGATTGCGCGGGACGGCCTGGACGGGTCGATCCTCCTGCCGGCGGCGCCGAAACCGGTCCGCCTCGCCGATGCATCTGAGCTATCCGGGGCTCCTGCAACACCAGGAACCACCTGCTTCCTGACTTTTGACACTCTGGAAACTGGCCTTGATATGGTGCGCATCGCACTGCGACTCAAGCTTGCGGCAAATCCCGGCCAGCCGGTGCTCGGTCTGAGCAGCGTGATCGTGACTTTCCGGCGAACGCAAAACGGCTGGCAGGCGGACGAACCGGTCTACATGGCGAACTAGAAGCCAGCTTTCGGCAGGTTGTTTATTCGGTCCGGATCGAGGAGATTGGAGTCGCCAGTCTTCAAAGCTTGCTGCAGGAACCGGATGAACATCCGCAAGAATGCACGTCTCACTCCGCTGCGTCGAGCGGAAATGCCTCGACAGGTGATTTCAGGCCGGAACATCATAACTGGATCGCAACCCCGGGCACCCAGGCATAGCCGTCATCATCCAGGATAACGGCTTCACGAAGTCCGTGCGGTTTGTCTTCAGCGCCTGCCAGCACCGTCCAGCCTCCCTCGCGGGCTGCCGTTTCTGCCTGGTCGGGATCAACTCCGTAGGCCCTGAGTTCCGCGCCGGCACCGCGGCCCTGTGCCTGTGTCGCTACGCCATAAAGCACATTGGTCCTGTAGGTATGGTCGGCATGGATCATCCATATCGAGCCTCTCAGCCTGAAGACCGAGAAATCGTCGCTGTGGTGAAGCACCTCCGCCCCCAGAACCGATACCGCAAAGTCGCGATGCCTTGAGGTGTTGCTGACAAGCAGGTTGAGGCCGATACCCGGCCCCAAAGAATGGCCGAACTCTACCGCATCCATGAACGGTTCTGACGGGCTGTTATCGTCGTTCATCGCCGCAAGACATCATAGATTGCAGGCAAATGCGAGTTAACCAGCCGCACTTACCCTGCCGCCGGCCTCGGTGCCGTCATAACAAACTTCACACGGGCCAATTTCGTCCGAAGAAACAACACCGCTGTTGCGCAGTGACAGCAAGAACAAAACTGCGGCATTGGCGACAATGTCAGACAGGTCCGCTGACGCTATTTCACTCTCGAAAGCCCGCGACAGGCGGCCGGCTGCCCGGCGGCAATAGTCCGCCACATCGCCATCGGAAATTGTCTTGCAGGCTGCCCATTCGCGCTGCAGCTGGTCGCGCGGCACTTCCGCCAGCAGGCAATCTTCAATCAGCAACGGCACATTTCCCCTGCCGACAATGCTGGAATAGGGGCTGTTTTCACACTGCGCGGAAGGGTAGGCCACCGTCACGGCTTGCAGTGGTCTGGCTGCATCTACAGGTAAAGGGGCATTTTGCATGGCTTTCGTGTCCTTGACTGACTAACTGCATCAATCCCGAGTCGAGTTGAACTCCTGTGCGGTCAAATTGCAGCAACCAGATTGACATTCAGTTAACCATGGCCAGTTTGATCACAGCGGCAGAAATTGTGCAGCTATGGACGTGCTTTGCAGCAATGCCAGTCGCAAGCGCCACTCTATATACGGCGTTCGACCATCATTTTCTTGATTTCGGCGATTGCCTTCGCCGGGTTCAGACCCTTCGGGCACGCCTTGGAACAGTTCATGATGGTGTGACAGCGGTACAGACGGAATGGATCTTCCAGATTATCAAGCCGTTCCCCGGTGGCCTCGTCACGTGAATCAATCAACCAGCGATAGGCCTGCAGCAATATGGCAGGACCAAGATAACGATCACCGTTCCACCAGTAGGACGGGCAGGAGGTCGAACAGCAGGCGCACAAAATGCACTCGTACAACCCGTCAAGCCGCTCACGATCTTCGTGAGACTGTTTCCATTCGGTTCTGGGTTCGGGAGTTTCGGTCTTGAGCCATGGTTCAATGGAACGATGCTGCGCATAAAACCGCGAAAGGTCCGGCACAAGATCTTTGATAACCGGCATGTGTGGCAACGGATAAATGCGAACGTCACCGGCCACCTCATCAATGCCACGGGTACATGCAAGCGTGTTGGTGCCGTCGATGTTCATGGCACACGAACCACAAATGCCTTCACGGCACGAGCGCCGGAACGTCAGTGTCGGATCGATCTCGTTCTTGATCTTGATCAGCGCATCGAGAACCATTGGCCCGCAATCATCGAGGTCGATGGAATAGGTATCCAGCTGGGGATTGGCATCATCGTCCGGGTTCCAGCGATACACCCTGAACTCGCGGGTACGGTTTGCACTCTCCGGCTTCGGCCATACCTTGCCTTCGCCAACCTGGGAGTTCCTTGGAAGCGCCAGTTCAACCATGTTCTTCTGTCCCGTACCCTGTGTTCCTAGTAGACGCGCGCTTTCGGCGCGATTTTCTTGGGGTCGATCCCCCCATCGGCAGGCGATGTCAGGGCCTCCGTATGCACCGGACGATAATCCAGCTTCACCTTGCCCTTGCCGTTTACCCACGCCAGTGTGTGCTTGCGCCAGTTCTTGTCATCCCGGCCGTCATAGGGACCAGCCTTGTAGTCCTCTCGTGCATGGGCGCCACGGCTTTCCTTGCGCGCCTCGGCGGAATAGACCGTGGCGATGGCGCACACCATCAGGTTTTCCAGTTCCAGCGTTTCCACCAGATCTGAATTCCACACCATCGACCTGTCGGTAACCTTCAGATCAGACAGTTTCCTCCATGCCGCATCAAGCCGCTTGCAACCCTGCGCCAGGGTATCCTGAACGCGGAACACAGCAGCATCTTCCTGCATGGCGCGTTGCATCTCCAGCCGCAGGCTTGCCGTCGGCACAGCCCCTGAAGCATGCCGCAATGTGTCAAACCGGGTCATGGTGTTTTCCACGGATGCCTCATTGAACGGCGGCGCCGGTTCGTCCCGGTCGACCACCTTGCCTGCCCGGATGGCGGCAGCACGGCCGAACACAACAAGGTCAATCAGCGAATTGGATCCCAGACGGTTGGCGCCATGCACGGACGCACACCCTGCCTCACCAACCGCCATCAGGCCCGGTTGAATGGCGTCGGGGTCATTTTTGGTCGGGTTGAGGACCTCGCCCCAATAGTTGGTTGGAATGCCACCCATGTTGTAATGCACCGTCGGCAGGACCGGGATCGGTTCGCGGGTAAGGTCAACTCCTGCAAAAATCTTTGCACTTTCAGAAATCCCCGGCAGGCGTTCATGCAGTACAGCAGGGTCAAGGTGATCCAGATGCAGATGTATGTGATCCTTGTTCCTGCCGACACCGCGGCCTTCGCGGATCTCCATTGTCATGCAGCGGGACACCACATCGCGCGACGCCAGATCCTTGGCGTTGGGAGCGTAACGCTCCATGAAGCGTTCGCCTTCGGAATTGGTCAGATAACCTCCTTCACCGCGTGCCCCTTCGGTTATCAGGCAACCGGCGCCATAAATTCCGGTTGGATGAAATTGCACAAACTCCATATCCTGCAACGGCAGACCGGCACGTGCTGCCATGCCGTTGCCGTCGCCCGTGCAGGTATGGGCAGAGGTTGCCGAAAAATACGACCGGCCATAACCACCCGTCGCCAGCACAACCATCTTGGCCGCAAACCGGTGTACCGTGCCATCTTCCAGATTCCATGCCACGACGCCTGTACAGACACCATCATCCGACATGATCAGGTCAATGGCAAAATATTCGATGAAAAACTCTGCATGGTGTTTCAGGCTCTGGCCGTATAGCGTGTGCAGGATTGCATGACCGGTTCTGTCCGCCGCGGCACAAGTGCGCTGCACCGGCGGACCATCGCCAAAATTCTGCATATGACCGCCGAACGGGCGCTGGTAAATCTTGCCGTCCCCGGTTCTGCTGAACGGGACACCGTAATGCTCCAGCTCATAAACCGCCGCCGGCGCCTCGCGCGCCAGATACTCCATCGCATCGGTATCACCCAGCCAGTCAGAACCCTTGACGGTGTCATACATGTGCCATTGCCAGTGATCGGGTCCCATGTTGCGAAGACTCGCCGCAATCCCGCCCTGCGCTGCTACCGTATGCGACCGTGTCGGAAATACCTTTGAAATACAGGCCGTCCTGAGCCCCTGTTCGGCCATGCCCAGTGTGGCGCGAAGACCGGCGCCTCCGGCGCCAACAACAACCACGTCAAACTGGTGATCGGTAAATTCGTATGCATTCGTCGCAGCCATTTGCCGGTCAGCCTCCGAAGGAAATCTTGAGAACGGCAAACAGGCCGGTCAGGGCCACTGCCAGCGAGAAGAATGTGTTGCCCAGCAGGCAGATCAATTTGCTGCCTTCGCCATGTACATAATCTTCAATGATAACCTGCATGCCCAGGCGCATGTGCCAGCTGACCGAGATGATGGTGAACACCAGCATCAGCGCCACCAGCGGGTTGGACACGGCGTCCACCATCCCGGCGCGATCAGCACCAGCCATGCAAACGCAGAAACCCACCAGGAAGATCAGCAGCGGAATATTGGCGATTGCCGTCATCCGCTGATGCCAGAAATGTTCGGTACCGGATTTGGCGGAGCCCAGGCCGCGGACTTTGCCCAAAGGAGTTCTCATATCCATGTGCTGCTACCTCGCCGCATAGGCTGCAATCCAGATCAGCAGTGTCAGTGCCACAGATGCAGCTATGTTTGCCCGCGCCAGCCATTCAATTTTCACAAGGTCAAAGCCGCGCCCGGTGTCCCAGAGCAGGTGGCGTAACCCGCCCAGGGCATGATGCACCAGTGCCCAGGTAAATCCCAGCAACACCAGACGCCCGAACCAGGAACCGATGAAGCCCTGCACAATGTCAAAACAACTTTGCGACTGGGCTGCTGAAAACAGCCACCCCACAAACAGTGCCATGCCGAAATAAAGTCCCGCGCCGGTTATGCGATGCACAATTGACATCATCATGGTGAGCATCGGTTTGTAGATACTCAGATGAGGAGAGAGCGGACGCTCTTTCATTGGTGAATTCGCCATTCGGATTGCCCCTGGTGAAATCGTCTCGGTAGGATCAGTCCAGTCATACTATGTGCAATGCAACACGCGCAATGCGCTGTCTGGGTTTAATTTCGGACATTGCCTCTGCATTTCATTTCGCTTTGATCGGCATCAGTGCCCAGTAGTCGATATCCAGGATGACCCCGTCATCACCCGATTCAGGAAAGTCGCCGCACGGAACGTCCTTCGTGGCAACCGTACGCAGGCGCAACGCACCTACATCATCACGACCCTGCAGTTGTGCAGTGTCAAGCACCTGTGACCAGCTGAACACTGTTTCTCCGGCAAACAATGGCGCAACGTGCCTGCCGCCATTGATGGCGGACACGTGAAACGCATTGGCCAGGCCGTTGAACGATAATGCGCGGGCCAGTGAAATGACATGGCCACCGTAAATCAGCCTTTTGCCGAACCGGCCCTGGCTTTCAGTGAACTGGTTGAAATGTACCCTTGCGGTGTTCTGGTACAGCCTTGTCGCCAGCATGTGTTCGGCCTCCTCCACAGTCATGCCGTCCACATGATCAATGCGATCGCCGGTTTGGTAATCGCCCCAGAAATGCCCGGAGCCCGACAGATCTGCATCCCAGCAGGCAGGATCAATCACCGGACAGGCGCCACCCAGTTGCTCCGGCGAGACCTTGCCGGGCAGATCCGGCACCACCGGATCCGGTGCCCGCGTTGCCGTATCGCGTTTGCGCACCATAACCCAGCGAACAAATTCCAGCACCGTTTCACCGTGCTGGTTGACACCTCTGGAACGCACAAAGACCACACCGGTCTTGCCGTTTGAATTCTGCTTCACACCGATCACTTCGGATACCGAATTCAACGTATCGCCTGCATACACCGGCTTCATGAACCGGCAATCCGCATAACCCAGATTTGCAACGGCGTTCAGCGAAATATCCGGCACGGTTTTGCCAAACACGATATGAAAAACCAGCAGATCATCCAGCGGGGCCTGGCTGTATCCGATCGCCCTGGCAAACGTGTCCGACGACTGCACGGCACAGCGCATGCCATAAAGTCCGGTATAGAGCGCGCGTTCCCCTTCGCCAACCGTACGCGGCACCGCGTGCCGCATGACCTGGCCAACCGAGAAATCCTCGAAGAAGTTGCCCGTTCCGGTCTTGCTGGATTTTTCGCTCATGATGTTGTCTCCAGTGCAGCAATTGCTTCACTCATCGCAACCGTTTTCCGGGCAATCTCGCAATGCAAAAGTTCGACCATGCGCCCGTTCAGATTGATGGCGCCAAGACCTGCGTTCTCCGGCAGGGCAAAGGCGGCAATGATGTGCCTTGCCGCATCAACCTCGCTTCGCGACGGTGCAAACGCCGCATTGGCCGCTGCAATCTGGCCCGGATGGATCAGTGTCTTGCCATCCATGCCGGTCAGGCGTCCCTGCGCGCACTCGGCCACGCACCCCTGCTCATTCCTGAAATCATTGTAGACACCATCTATGATCGCCAGGCCGAAGGCGCGCGCGGCCGCGACGCAGGTCATCAGCCACGGCATCATGGCCACACGATCACCGTCCAGGCCGGCTCCGGTCTCCTTTGCCAGATCATTGGTACCCATTACCATGCATTCAAAACGGGCATGTTCGGATGTTGCAGACGCTATTTCGCGGGCGTTCAGCATGGCCAGGGGTGTTTCCATCATCGCCCAGATACGCACATCCTGCGGTGCTGCGGCCATGGCCTTTGCAACAGTCGCGATGTCGGATGGCGAAGATACTTTCGGTACCAGAATGGCGTCCGGACCGGCCTGCATGGCCGCTGCCAGGTCATCCATGCCCCATGCAGACGTCAACGAGTTGATACGGATGACCAGTTCGCGCCTGCCATAGCCTCCGGCCTTCACCGCTGCACATACAAACCCTCGCGCATCTGATTTTGCCGATGGTGCAACGGCATCTTCCAGGTCAAGGATCAGCGCATCCGCAGCAAGCGCCTTCGCCTTTTCCAGCGCACGGGTATTGGACCCCGGCATATACAGAACACTGCGGCGCGGCCTAACCTTCATGTAGGCTATCCCTTGATATCAAACTTTTTATGGGCTGTTCATAATATATTGCAATGCACAATAACAAGGGAGGATTGATCAATGATTTCTGGTCACCTCACGGTCGATCAGACATACTGGCGGTTCACCAGTTTCGCAATTCCAGTTGATCACCGGCTTTCTACATGGCTATCGTTTCTATCTCGTCGCGCATTTCACGCGGTTACATCGGCAATACTGCATCCGGTTTTGCCGCCCGCCGTCTGGGCATTGATGTGTGGGAGGTACCCACTGTCATGTGGGCGCATCACCCCGGCCATGGCGATCCGCCGGGCATGACTGTGCCGGCTGGGATCATCGCGGATATGCTGGCAGGTTTTGAACGGCCTGAGTGGCGCAGCCGGATCGACCTTGTGATGACCGGATACTTTCGTGACGCCGGCCAGGTCAGGGCAACGGCTGATTTCATCAAACGCCTGCAGGATGCCCGGCAGCAATTCCAGATACTTGTCGATCCCGTGTGCGGCGACTGCATACGGCATCTATGTCGCCAGGGAAGTCATCAGCGCCATCAAGTCCCACCTGCTGCCGCTGGCCGGTATCATCACGCCGAACCGGTACGAGCTGGATATTCTGACCGGTGACAAGTCCAGCGACAACACGGCCCTGGTGCATGCTGCGCGTTCACTTGGTGCAGATACGGTCGTGGTCACCTCAGCATTCCCCAACAAACTCGGGATCGGCAATCTGCTGGTTCAGGCCCGCTCCGCCATCCTGCACGAGACCCAGGCATTTCCGGACACGCCGCACGGAACCGGCGACCTGTTCAGCGGCATATTTGCCGCCCGGATTCTGAAATCATCACCAAGGGATGCATTGCTGCACGCCGGCAACACTGTTTTCCGCGTGGTCGAGGCAACAGATCTTGCCGCCCATGACGAACTTGACCTGGCAGCCTGGAATGACCTGATCGATCATCCACCGCACACCGGCAACATCGTTTCGGTCCGCTCCACAAATGCCTGAGCCCTGTTTCATCGGGCTGGATGGCTGCAGGGCGGGCTGGGTCATGGTGACGTGGTCAGGCAACCGCGATGAGACACCCCTCGCTGCCATCATTGCGGACATCCATGGCGCGCTGGACATCAATTCCACACATATCGCTGTGGACATCCCAATTGGCTTTCCACATGAGCGAGCCCGTTCCTGCGAGGCCCTTGCGCGCAACTACGTTGGCCCACGCAGGTCATCGGTTTTCCCGGTTCCCTGCCGGAAAGCTGTCATGGCCGGCAGCTATGCCACGGCCTGCGAAATCAACGCCGGCATTCTCGGCAAGAAATTCTCCAGACAGGCATTCATGCTGTTTCCGAAAATGCGCGAGGTCGATGCCGTCATCACACCTGAACTTCAGTCCCGGGTTTTTGAAGTTCATCCCGAGGTTTCGTTTTGCACCATGAACAGCAAGGCTCCCTTGCAGTACTCCAAGAAATCCGCTGAAGGCGCAGACCTGCGCCGCACACTTCTGACTGCCGGTGGATTTCCTGTCGGCCGGCTACAGTATCCCGTGTGGAAAAAGTCGCGAGCCTCGGAAGATGACATCCTGGATGCCTGTGCGTGTGCCTGGTCTGCCTGGCGCATTGCCAACGGCAGGCACATTACTTTCCCGCAAACACCACAGTTCGACGGTCGTGGACTTCGCATGGAGATCAACGCATGACGCTCACAAGCAAGCATTGCCGCGCTGGCGCAAAAAGGTCACTATGACTCTGGATTCTCCACACTAAAGCAGCGACCCCGGTCCAGCCCCACTTAGCAAATGATCACCCGGAAAGACATTGAATCTGCCTACGCACGCATTGTGTCGCGCATCTGCCGCACTCCTGTTATGCAGGTCGCATTGCCAGGCATCAGGCAACCAGTCACCCTGAAGCTTGAATGCTTTCAGCATTCGGGTTCATTCAAGGCACGTGGCGCCTTCAACTCACTGATTGATAACCAGGCAGCCAGGACTGCAGGCGTTGCTGCAGCATCCGGCGGCAATCACGGGGCAGCGGTTGCCCATGTTGCCCAGGTCCTTGGCCTTAAGGCGCACATCTTCGTGCCGTCGATCTCTGCGCCGGCCAAGGTTGCCCGCATCAGATCCTGTGGCGCTGAAGTCATTCAGGACGGCGCAAACTACGCCGAAGCCCTCGCCCTGTGTGAAGCCCACATAGCGAAAACCGGCGCGGTTTCGGTGCACGCCTACAACGCGGAACCGACCCTTGCCGGCCAGGGTACGCTTGGCCTTGAACTGGAAGACCAGTGCCCCGGCCTCGATACTGTCCTGGTCGCCGTTGGCGGTGGCGGGCTTGTCGGCGGGGTTGCTGCCTGGTACCGGGAGCGCGCCGGCATTATTTCTGTCGAGCCGGATACATGCACTGCCCTGCATGCCGCCCGGGCAGCGGGGAAACCCGTCAGGGTCGAAGTTTCAGGTATCGCTGCAGACTCGCTGGGGGCTTCCGAAATAGGAGTCCTGGCGTTTGAAATCGCCCAGGCTCATGTCGACGGCTGCCTGCTGGTGCCGGATGCTGAAATTGATCGCGCCCAGATGTGGCTTTGGCACAATCATCGCATTATTACCGAACCCGGCGGCGCAACAGTGCTGGCTGCCCTGCTGAGCGGAATTTACAGACCGGAAGACAACGAAAAAGTCTGTGCCGTGATATGCGGAGCAAATGTTGATCCGTCAAAGTTTGCTGTTTAGAGAATTTCACAACACCGGCCCTGCCCAATGAGGAGACGTTTGAATGGTTGCCTATATTATCGCCAGAATTGATGTAACCAATGCTGACCAGTATGAAAACTACAAGGCGGCCGCGCCTGCCGCGATCGCCAAGTATGGCGGCACCTACCTTGCCCGTGGGGGCGCGGTTGAAACCGTCGAAGGCGACAATGAAAGCCGCCGTGTTGTAATTCTGCAGTTTCCGGACATGATGGCCGCACGAAACTTCTACAACTCGCCGGAGTACACGGCCGCGCGCCAGAAACGCGCCGGCGCAGCCAATGGACAATTCGTCATCGTTGAAGGGCTTTAGTCCAGGAGCAGAGCTGGTTATGCTGTCAGTTGATGGCTATCAGGCCCGGTTACAGGTTAGGGGTTTCGCTGTCGTCCTGAAACTGGATCAGTAGCGAAAGCTCACGCAGAAGCTTTCATTTCGGCACATCCCAGGACCGGACCACCGCCATCTACCTGCAAAACAACCACGCACATGCTGTTCTGCCGGTTGACAATCTGCGCCTTGGGCAGGTTGAACGAGGCAGCTTCACCTTTCCACATGCCGATCGGGGTCATCTGGCGAACCACGTTGAAATAATCGATTATCCGGCCGGTATTCTCACCGCGTCTGATCTCCACCGAAACTTTCGGTTCAATCGACATCATCCACACTGTTGATGACTGGATAATGCGGTCTGTCGGGCCGCCGGCCACCTCAACATGAAGCTCACCCCCCCTGGATGATACCTCGATTGACACAAAATAGGTATCGGGAACAGCAATCTGCCGCTCCACTTCGCGCAATACATCCTGTTTGTGAGAGCCGACCGCATGTGCACGGCCATTGATAACCATTTGGGGCGTGTAAACCCGGCCATCACCGCGCCGGTCCGCATACTCCTTCTGGCGGCGCGTGAAGGCAGCCGACGCCAGCGTGTCACGCCACCCGAGATAATCCCAGTAGTCGACATTCATCGACACGCCGACAATATCCGGACGCTGGATCAATTCTCCCATGAAAGCATCGGCCGGAGGGCACGAAGAACATCCCTGCGACGTAAATAATTCTATGAATATCGGCCGCTCGCGCGTTGCCAGGGCAGGTGCCGAAATACCTGTCGCGGCAACGGCCGTGACAGCCGCACCACCTGCAAGTACCCCGCGTCGGGAGATGTGTCGCAATTTGTCCATGTAGTGACTTATGACCCAACTACTATTCAACTGCCACTCACGAGTGAGTGAAATATGATTGTTACACTGCTGGCCAGGCACACACCGCAGCATCCTGCATAATCATTCCGCCGTTCGCCCGTCAGGCTGCCAGTTGGCGAAGGACATAGGGCAGAATGCCGCCATTGATGAAGTAATCCAGCTCATCTGCGGTATCTATCCGGCTTTTAACCGTAACTGTCCTGGATTTGCCTCCCGAGGTAATTTCCACGTCATAGGATTGCTGAGGCTTCATTTTACCGTCCAGACCATTGATTGTAACGGTCTCATCACCCGTCAGGCCAAGCGCTTCCCAACTGTCGTCACCCTGAAACTGCAGGGGCAGAACACCCATGCCGATCAGGTTGGACCGGTGAATACGCTCGAAAGACTGTGCAACCACGGCGCGTACACCAAGCAGCCGGGTTCCCTTTGCCGCCCAGTCCCTTGAAGATCCGGTGCCGTATTCCTTGCCCGCAAACACCACAAGCGGCACGCCTTCTGCCTTGTATTTCATGGCCGCGTCATAGATCGCCATCTGTTTGCCGGACGGATAATGCCTGGTATAGCCACCCTCCACACCTGACAGCATCTGGTTCTTGATGCGGATATTGGCAAATGTGCCGCGCATCATCACCTGATGGTTGCCACGCCGGGCACCGTATGAATTGAAATCAATCGGGCGAATCTGGTGCTGCGTAAGATATTCACCGGCCGGACCTTGCGCCTTGATCGCGCCTGCAGGTGAAATGTGATCCGTGGTGATAGAATCCCCGAACAGGCCCAGAATTCGCGCATTGACGATATTCTGGACTGGATCAGGCTGCATTTTCATGCCGTCAAAATACGGCGGGTTCTGTACGTAGGTGGATGTTGATTCCCAACCATATGTCATGCCGGCGTCAACCTTGATCTTGCGCCATTGTGCATCGCCCTTGAAGACGTCCCTGTACCGGCCCTGGTAGGCTTTGCGGGTGACGTTCTTACGGACAAATTCCGCTACTTCCTTGCCGTCCGGCCAGATATCCGCCAGGTACACCGGTTCACCCTTGGCCGTATGCCCGAGCGGATCGGTTGTCAGGTTGATGTTCATCGAACCGGCCAGCGCGTAGGCGACAACCAGCGGCGGCGATGCCAGGTAGTTGGCGCGAACATCCGGGTTCACCCGGCCTTCAAAATTGCGATTGCCGGACAAAACCGAACACGCAACCAGATTGTTCTTCCTGATCGTCTCGGACACATTTTCCGGCAATGGACCAGAGTTGCCGATGCAGGTTGTGCAGCCGTAACCCACCAGGTCGAAGCCCATTTTATCCAGATCCTTTTGCAGGCCCGAGGACTTGAGATACTCGGTCACAACCTGCGAACCAGGTGCCAGCGAGGTTTTTACCCATGGTTTCACCTTGAGGCCGAACTTTGCAGCATTGCGCGCCAGCAACCCGGCGCCGATCATCACTGAGGGGTTGGAGGTGTTGGTGCACGATGTTATCGCAGCAATAACCACATCTCCGTGGCCGAGGTCGAAGTTTGCCCCGGATACCTCGTGACGCCTGGCCATTTCGTCTGCCTGTTTGAACTCGGTTGCCATGGCGGAAGCAAATGAAGTTTCTGCTTCAGACAGAATAACCCTGTCTTGCGGCCGCTTGGGCCCGGAAATGGCTGGAACGACATCGCCGAGGTTCAGTTCAAGCGTTGACGTGAACACCGGGTCCGGTGACGATCTTGTGCGGAACATGCCTTGCGCCCTGGCGTATTTTTCAACCAGGTTCACCTGGGCCCTAGCCCGCCCGGTGCCCGTGAGGTAATCCAGCGTTTCATTGGAGGTTGCGAAAAAGCCGCATGTAGCACCGTACTCCGGCGCCATATTGGCAATCGTGGCCTGATCTTCCAGTGACAGGTGGCCAAGACCGGGACCGTAAAACTCGACAAACTTGCCGACCACGCCCTTGGCGCGCAGCATTTCAACAACCCGCAGAACCAGATCGGTCGCCGTTGTGCCTTTGGCCAGTTTGCCGGTCAGCTTGAACCCGACCACTTCCGGGATGAGCATGGAAATCGGCTGGCCCAGCATTGCTGCCTCTGCCTCAATGCCACCGACTCCCCAGCCGAGAACAGCAAGGCCATTTACCATGGTTGTGTGTGAATCCGTACCAACCAGTGTATCGGGATAGGCAACAGTTGCAGCCTTGCCGTTCACCTTCTGCTTTTTGGTCCACACTGTCCTGGCCAGATACTCCAGATTGACCTGATGGCAGATACCGGTTCCGGGCGGAACAACCCTGAAATTGTCAAAGGCGCCCTGCCCCCATTTCAGGAACTTGTAGCGTTCGCCGTTGCGATCATATTCCATGCCGACATTTTTCCTGAATGCACCGGCTGTTCCGAAAAAGTCCACCATCACCGAATGATCGATCACAAGGTCGACCGGCGCCAACGGGTTGATCTTCTTCGGATTGCCGTTGAGGTTCACCATGGCGTCGCGCATGGCCGCCAGATCAACCACAGCAGGAACTCCGGTAAAATCCTGCATCAGCACCCGGGCCGGCCGGAATGCAATTTCGCGTTTGGATTTACCCTTGGCCTGGACCCACTTTGCCATCGCTTCAATGTCGGTTCTGGTAACCGTGCGCCCGTCCTCATGTCGCAGGAGATTTTCCAGAAGCACCTTAAGTGACGATGGCAAAGACGAGATTCCTGCAAGCCCGTTCTTCTCGGCAGTCTTGAGCGAATAATACACATATGCCCTGGATCCGACCTTGAGGGTCTTGCGGCATTTGAAACTGTCAAGCGACTGATCGGTCATCTGGTATTGCTCCGTGGAATTTCAATGATGTGCGTCTTCTAGACAAATCTTTCGCCAAGCACCAGTGGCACATCTCATCGTAGCAGTTGTCGAACATCACTTTCCACTGCTGCGTGTTTGCGGTAAAGACCGCTCGCATGAAGATTTCGGGGCAGCAACTGGCTTGTGAACGCGGCGGGCGAATTGTCTTTGCCGATCTCGACTTTACCGCCCTGTCAGGCCGCATGCTGGTGTTGCGCGGCCCCAACGGGGCCGGCAAGACATCTTTGCTGCGGCTCATCGCCGGGCTTGCGGAACCTGTCGCCGGATCAATCACATTTGAATGGGCTTTGCTACCCGCCGATAGCCAGCTTGGCGAACACGTTCACTTCATCGCGCACCAGGATGCAATCAAGCTGCATCTTTCAGTTGAGGAAAACCTGAAATTCTGGGCAGGCTTTCTGGGTGGAAGCAACGTGACAGGTGCCATGCAGGCCATGAATCTCGAAGAACTTGGCGGGTACCAGGCACAACTCCTGTCTGCCGGTCAAAAACGCAGACTGGGTCTCGCCCGGCTGGCCCTGGTTGAAAAGCCGGTATGGTTGCTGGACGAACCGACCGTCGGACTGGACACCGCATCTCAACAACTGCTGGCAGGCATGATGATGAGGCATCTGGAAAGTGAGGGCATCATCATTGCTTCCACCCACATCGACTTGCCCGTCAAATCCAGCGATATACTGGATTTTACAAAGATCGCATAAGGCTGCGGAAAGCGGCTACAGTTACTTCACCCTGCTCCTTTAGCAACCTGTTCCGGTGAGTTTGAATGACATCTTCCTATACAGCCCTTCTTGCCCGCGATTTCACACTTGCCATCCGGCAGGGTGGCGGCATCGGCACGGCAATCGGGTTTTTTCTGACCGTCATTGTCCTGTTGCCGCTCGGTCTCGGTCCGGATCAGCAATTATTGCAGCGGATTGCACCAGGCGCCTTGTGGATTGCGTTGCTGCTGTCTGTCCTCTTGTCCGCCGACCGTCTGTATCAGACCGACCATGATGACGGGTCGCTCGAGATCATGGCATTGTCATCGACACCTATGGAAATTGTGGTGCTGGCCAAGGCTTCGGTCCACTGGTTGACCTCCGGCTTGCCGCTGGCGGTTGCGGCACCAGTCCTGGGCTTCCTGTTAAACCTTGATTCAGCTCTCGTCCTGCCGCTTGCAACCGCCATGGTGGCCGGTTCCGTGGCACTTTCCCTGTTGGCCAGCCTGGGCGCTGCCATCACTGTTGGTCTGCGTCAGGGCGGATTGCTGGTGTCACTGCTGGTATTGCCGCTTTATGTGCCGGTCATGATTTTCGGTGTGCTTGCTTCATCGGGCACACAGTCCGGCATCGATAACTCCGGTACGGCCCTGATTATCCTGATTGCCATTGTGCTGGCGGCACTGGTTGTCACTCCGCTGGCTTCTGCTGCAGCGCTGCGCAGCTACATGCGCTGATCACTGCTGATTGACGTAGGCCGGGACACTGGGCTGTGACCATGTCACCATTGCACGCTGCGGGAGCTGGCGTTACAGAGTATTGCCATGAGTTCCATAGAAAGATTTGCCAATCCAACCCGCTTTCTGCGTATCCAGAAAACCGTTCAGCCGTGGGTGTGGGTGATCACTATAGGCCTGTTTGGTCTCGGACTTTTTCTTGGTCTGACACAGGCGCCTGCCGACTATCAGCAGGGCGAGACCGTTCGCATCATGTATGTTCACGTACCTGCGGCATGGTCTGCCCTGATGGTTTATTCCGTTATGGCACTGGCCAGCATTGCAGGCATCGTATTCCGTCATCCGCTGGCCGATATTGCAGCCAAGGCCGCTGCACCCATCGGGGCTGCATTTTGTTTTCTCGCACTGGCCACCGGCTCGCTGTGGGGCAAGCCGATGTGGGGTACATGGTGGGTCTGGGATGCCCGCCTTACTTCCATGTTTGTACTCCTGCTGTTGTACCTGGGCTATATTGCCATATGGCAGGCGATTGATGATCCACACCGGGCATCGCGTATAGCAGCAATTGTCGCGATAGTTGGGTTCATCAATGTCCCGATTGTCAAATTTTCGGTAGACTGGTGGTATTCACTGCATCAACCGGCGAGTGTGTTCAGGTCGGACGGGCCCGCCATTCATTCTTCCATTCTTACACCGCTGCTGATAATGGGGCTCGCCTACTGTTTTCTGTTTCTGGCGCTTCATCTGATTGCCATTCGTTCCGAAATCGGCGCACGCCGAATACGCCAGACCGAACTTGCGCGCACCGGTGCCGTGCAATGAGAATGTATTGAATCCATGGACTTCTCAGCCCCTCATATGAGCTTCGTGATTTCGTCCTACGTGATTACCCTTATCGTACTTGGCGGATTGGTCTTGTGGGTTTTCGGGCGCGCGCGTTCGGTGGCAAAGCGCCTCAGAAAACTGGACGATGAAGGTGCCGGGCGCCGTCGCAAGTCAGGGCAACCGCAGTCATGAATGACCGCATTACTGACAGTGCGCCGAAGCGTGGCCGTTCATGGGTCCTTGCGCCTGTCCTGATTTTCGCAGGCCTTGCTGCTGTTTTCATGGCAGGTCTCACAAGCGGTGATCCGTCGAAGCTGCCGTCTGCACTGATCAACAAACCAGTTCCATCATTTGAACTCCCGGCTCTTGAGGGTCTTGCAGTCAACGGGTCTGCGGTTCCCGGTCTCAGGTCGCAGAGCCTGGCCCGGGGCGGACTTACCCTGGTGAATGTATGGGCGTCATGGTGTGGGCCCTGCCGGGAGGAACACCCGCAACTGACCGAGCTGGCCAGGCAGAATGACATTCATCTTGCAGGTATCAACTACAAGGATCAACGGGAGAACGCCCTGCGGTTTCTCAACGCGCTGGGCAACCCCTATGCAAGCGTCGGCGTGGATACAACGGGACGTACCGCCGTCGAATGGGGTGTCTACGGTGTCCCGGAGACATTTCTGGTCAACGGCGACGGCATCATTGTCTACAAGTTTACCGGACCCATCACGCAATCGGCCATGCGTGAAGAAGTCATGCCGGCAATCGAAAAAGCCCGCCGGCCGTAAACCTGTTCTGTCATTCAGCCTGGTCGAGTTTCTCTGACAGCATTTGCAGCGATGCAACAAACACCTTCCGGTTGCGTTCAGGCAAACTGCCGATGATTGCCTGATCCACAAGCGATACCTGCGGTTGGGCATTCATCAACATGTGCCGGCCAGCCTCTGTCAAAAACACAAAATTCACCCGGGCATCCCTGTCGCTGCGTTTGCGTGAAAGATAACCGTGTGTCTCGAGGCGATTTACCAGATCAGCCAATGTTGAACGGTCAATACCGGTTTCTCGCACCAGGGCAGTCTGGCTTTCGCCATCATGGCGCAACACCGCCTCCAGAACTGTAAACTGGCGCTGGGTGAGCCCCGACTTGCCCCGGCGTTCCGAATATAAATCTGCCGAATACTGTGCTGCGCGCTTTAACCAGAAACTGACCGGCGCAGTATTTTCCCTGTCATCTGATACGTCATTACGATCTGGACGATCATCCATAATATTAGCCCCCCGGCATAATTAGCGATGGATCCTACAATGACTATATGTGCACAATTACTCCTCAGGTGCAATTGCATACACCATGTTCGTTTTGACCGTCCCGCAATCATCACTTCACTGACGTCGCGTAAAACGCCATGTCAGGTCCGGTTGTCCTCCTGGTCTTGAACCATGTGCCTTTGCATCAGGGGCAACTGGGCCAGCGCAAAGATCATGGTCAGGGGCATTGTGCCCCAGACCTTGAATGCAACCCAGAAGTCGGTGGACTGGGTGCGCCACACAAGTTCGTTCAAGCCGGCCAGAAAGAAGAAGAAGAGGCCCCACCGAAGGGTCAGTTTTCGCCAGCCCTCGTTATCGAGCGCAAACGCGGCATCAAACACGTAAGCCAGAAACGACCGGCCAAATACCATGCCGATCAGCAGTACGGCGCCAAAGAACACATTAACGATTGTCGGCTTCACCTTTATGAACGTGTCGTCCTGCAGCCACAAGGTCAGCCCGCCCATGACAAGCACCACGATCCCGGTAATCAGTGGCATAATGGCCAGATGCCGGCTTATGATCCAGCTGATCGTGATCGACGCCAGCATCGCCACCATGAATACAGCTGTTGCCAGAAAAATCGGTTGCGGGAACAATTCTCCAATTCCGAAGTGTTCTGTCAGAAGCCCGCCCTTAGCATTCACGAAGAAGAAAATCACCAACGGCCCCAGTTCCAGCACCAGCTTCAGTACCGGGTTGATCTTTGGCTTGACGGCTGCCTCACTCAATATCTTTTCCTTCCTCGGCACCAACGATGGCGCGGGCAAATCCTTCCGCATCAAACGGTTGTAAATCATCGATTTTTTCGCCCACCCCGATTGCGTGGACCGGCAATCCGAATTTTTCCGCAATCGCCACCAGAATACCACCGCGCGCCGTACCATCCAGCTTGGTCATGATAATGCCTGTTACGCCGGCAACCCTGGTAAACACTTCTGCCTGTGAAATTGCGTTCTGGCCCGTAGTTGCATCCAGCACCAGTAGAACTGCATGGGGTGCTGTTTCATCTTTCTTCTTGATGACCCGAACGATCTTGTCCAGTTCACTCATCAGGTCAGTTTTGTTCTGAAGCCGGCCGGCGGTATCAATCATCAGAATGTCGGTACCATCTGCCTGCGCCTGCTCAAGCGCATCATAGGCGAGCCCCGCTGCATCAGCGCCGGTTGGACGTGACAGCACCGCAGCGCCAACCCGTTCGCCCCAGATCGCCAACTGCTCAATGGCTGCGGCGCGAAACGTATCGCAAGCAGCAATCATCACTTTGAAACCCTCCGCCTGTGCAATCGCCCCAAGCTTGCCGATTGTTGTTGTCTTGCCTGCACCATTTACGCCTACTACCAGAATGACAAATGGTTGTGTGCCGGCATCAAAATTGAACGGAATCTCGACCGGTTTCAGAACCTTGACGATCTCATCCGCCATAATCTGACGTACTTCGGCAGGGTCAATCTCCTTGTCATAGCGCCCGCGCGATACCTGCTCGGTAATGCGAGTGGCCATGGCAACGCCGAGATCTGCCTGAACAAGCACATCTTCTAGGTCCTGAAGCGTATCGGCATCCAGCTTGCGCTTGGTGAAGATGCCGGTGATGTTTGTCGTCAGCGATTTTGAGGACTTCGACAAGCCTTCCCGCAACCGGCCGAACCAGCCTTTCGGCTGCTCAGGCTCAGGCTCAGGCTCAGGCTCAGGCTCAGGCTCAGGCTCAGGCTCAGGCTCAGGCTCAGGCTCAGGCTCAGGCTCAGGCTCAGGCTCAGGCTCAGGCTCAGGCTCAGGCTCAGGCTCAGGCTCAGGCTCAGGCTCAGGCTCAGGCTCAGGCTCAGGCTCAGGCTCAGGCTCAGGCTCAGGCTCAGGCTCAGGCTCAGGCTCAGGCTCAGGCTCAGGCTCAGGCTCAGGCTCAGGCTCAGGCTCAGGCTCAGGCTCAGGCTCAGGCTCAGGCTCAGGCTCAGGAATTATTTTTGATTCGCTAGCGGCCGCAACCTCTAACTCAGGTTCAGGTTCAGCGGCGTCTTCCTGCTCAACTTCTGCCAGTTCGGGTTCCGCTACCGGAACCTGTGTTGCCGGCTTCTTCCTTGCCGGCCTGGCCCTGCTCGGCGCCTTTCCGGCTGGAGTCTTGGCTTTCGGCTCGTCCGCGGTTTCCTGTATCGCCTCAGCTTCTGCCGTTGCTTCCGGTTCAGGCGCAATTTCAGGTTCAGAAACAACTTCTTCCCTGGAACCTGCAAAACTTTCCTTCAGGCGGCCAAGCAAACCCTTTCTCTTTGGGGCAGCAACGGAGGTTTCGTCCGGTGGATCGGCTTCCGGCTTTTCCTGCTGAACCGGCTGCGGTGCGGGGTCAGCTTCGCCAACCGGTTCCGGTTGGGGCAATTGTTCCCGGATCACCTCTTGCTGCGGTTTTTCTTCTTCCTTCTTGCCCCCGATACGATTGAAAAGCTTCTTGAAAAAACTCAAAGAACCAGCTCCCCGGCCAGGTCATGCCCGGCCGCTCCCACAAGACGGACCGGTGCAATTGCGCCGGGCGTCATGTGGTTTCCGGCAATGTCGACATTGAGATACTGCGGCGTACGGCCACGCGTGTCCGTTTCAAACAGCACATTCGCCGTTTGCCCGACCTGCGAGGCGACAAACGACGACAAACGCTCTTCACCTGCCGCACGCAAGGCTTTCGCCCTGGCCTTGATATCGGCTCCGTCAACCTGCGGCATCCTTGCAGCCGGTGTTCCTGGCCGGATGGAGTAGGGAAAGACATGCAGAAAGGTCAGTCCGCAGTCTTCCACCAGCCTGATCGAGTTTTCGAACATTTCGTCGGTTTCGGTCGGAAACCCGGCGATGATATCCGCCCCGAACACCATGCCCGGTCTCCGGCGGCGCACATCATCGCAAAACCGGATGGCATCACCACGCAGGTGCCGCCGTTTCATACGCTTCAGGATCATGTCGTCGCCTGCCTGCAACGACAGGTGCAAATGCGGCATCAGACGTTCTTCTTCTTCGATGGCAATCAGCAGATCTTCATCCGATTCAACGGAATCGATTGACGAAATCCGCAACCGTTGCAGTTCCGGCACCATCTTCAATATGCGCCGAACCAGGTTGCCGAGGCTCGGTCGACCAGCAAGATCCTTGCCGTAAGAGGTAATATCAACGCCGGACAAAACAACCTCCGGGCAACCGGACTCCACCAGCTTCCTGATTTGCGTGACCACCTCGCCGGCACCTGTCGAACGTGAATTGCCGCGTCCGTAGGGAATGATACAAAAGGTACAGCGATGATCGCACCCGGTTTGCACCTGCACAAAGGCCCGGGTTCGCTGGCCAAATCCATCGATCATGTGAAGGGCGGTTTGCCTGACCCCCATAATGTCATTGACCCGCACCGGTGTCTCGTTACCCAGCCCAAAATCCAGGGCGTCTGCCTGCCAGCTTTCTGCCCTGAGTTTTTCCTCATTGCCGAGAACCAGGTCCACTTCCTCCATGGCTGCAAATGCCGGGCCGTCCACCTGGGCGGCACATCCGGTCACAATAATCCTGGCATCCGGTCTGTCCTTGCGTGCCCGTCTGATGGCTTGCCGCGCCTGACGCTGCGCCTCGGCTGTCACCGCGCAGGTATTGATGACAACGGCGTTCTCGAGGCCCGCCGTGTCAGCATGGGATCGCATGACTTCTGCTTCATATGCATTCAGGCGACAGCCAAAGCTGACAATGTCGACTTGCCTGTTCACCAGCCGACACCTTCCAGCGCAGGCAGTTCGCCTTCAAAATCGTAAGCCACCGGCCCGGTCATCAACATGTGGTCGCGTGCATCCCATTCAATAAACAGGTCGCCGCCGGGAAGCGATATTGTAACTTCGCGGCCGGTTCGTCTGGTTCGCGCCGCCGAAACGGCAACTGCGCAGGCTGCTGTTCCGCACGCACGTGTCAGCCCGACGCCGCGCTCCCACACCTTCACCTCGATGTGGCTGGGCGATAAGACATGCGCCAGCGAGATATTGGCACGCTCCGGAAAAATCGGGTGATTTTCCAGCAGCGGCCCGGTCTTTGACAGATCCGTCACTTCAAGGTCATTCACCCAGAAGATGGCATGCGGGTTTCCCACATTCGCAACCGACGGTGTATGCAGGATGGGCGCATCAATCGGGCCGATCTGTAACTCAATGCCACGGGTGTCATGAAACGGCTCGGCCAGCGGGATATCTTGCCAGCCAAATTTCGGCTCACCCATGTCCACCGTCACCAACCCCTGATCCGCCCTCCGGCACACCAGAAAACCACCCTTGGTGTCGATGGTTGCCGAACCGCTGCCTGTCTCGGCAAACAGGATGTCCGCTACGCAGCGTGTGGCATTGCCGCAACTTTCAACCTCGTGACCTTCGGCATTGTAAATACGCATGCGCACATTGGCCACGTCGGATTTCTCCATCACTATGAACTGATCACAGCCGATACCACGTTGCCGTCGCGACCAGCCGTAAATCTGTTCAGGCGTAAACCGGCGCGCCTCGGTCCGGCCATCAACAATGATGAAATCATTGCCAAGCCCATTCATCTTGCGGAATGGAATATGTGTGTTCGTGCTCATCAAGCGCCTTATATGGTGAAACGCACCCAACTTGCCAGAGGTAACAAGGACTGATCGTTCGCAACCACCCCGGTCCCGCAGCAACCGGATGATGCTGCCCGCCAGCAAAACTGCAACGCCGCCAGACAGGCAGCGGCAGGTCGGTTCGTTTGTCAGGAAGACCTGTTTTAATTGACCTGCGGTCGCAATTGCCCTATTGAACCCCGCAATCCAGACGCCAAAATGACTTGGCGGGCCTGCTGACACATGGACGGTAAAGAACCGCATCCGGGAGGTCAGGGGTCTACATCCGTCCGCGATGGTTCGCGCACGGGTGCCATTTTGCTTTGCGTAACCGGTTTGGGAACGAGTTTATGTTTGAAACACTTCAAGATCGCCTGGGCGGTATCTTTGACAAGCTGACAGGCCGTGGCGCCCTGTCCGAGGCTGATGTCGACACTGCCATGCGGGAGGTGCGCCGCGCACTGATTGAAGCTGATGTGGCGCTGGAAGTTGTCCGCAAATTTGTCGAACAGGTAAGGGAACGCGCCATCGGCAGGGAAGTCATCAAGTCGGTGACGCCCGGCCAGATGGTCGTCAAGATCGTCAACGACGCTATTGTTGACATGCTTGGCAGGGAACCGGCGCCCCTGAACCTCAGGGCGGCGCCCCCGGTGCCTATCCTGATGGTCGGTCTGCAGGGCTCCGGTAAAACCACGACAACTGCCAAAATTGCCAAGCGGCTGCTGGAGCGTGACAGGAAGAAGGTCATCATGGCCTCGCTTGACACCCGGCGGCCTGCCGCGCAGGAGCAACTCGCCATTCTGGGCGAACAGATCGCAGTCGACACGCTGCCCATCGTAAAAGGTGAAGACCCGGCAGCCATCACCAGGCGGGCCATGTCTGAAGCCCGGAAGGGCGGCTATGACATCGTCATGCTGGACACCGCCGGCAGGCTGTTTATCGACGAAGAACTGATGGCGGAGGTACAGTTGGTCCGCGATATTGCCGAGCCTGCTGAAATCCTGCTGGTCGCCGATGCCCTGACGGGTCAGGACGCCGTCAACCTGGCACGGGCATTTGATCAACAGGTTGGCATTTCCGGTCTCGTGCTGACCCGCATTGACGGCGATGGCCGCGGCGGCGCTGCGCTGTCCATGCGCGCTGTTACCGGCAAGCCGATCAAGCTTCTGGGAACCGGCGAAAAGCTGGACGGACTGGAAGATTTCCACCCCGAACGGATCGCATCACGCATTCTCGGCATGGGAGACGTGGTGTCGCTGGTTGAAAAAGCAGCTCAAACCTTAGATCACGACAAGGCAGCCAGGATGGCTGCACGCATGAAAAAGGGTGTCTTCGACCTCGAAGACCTTGCCGACCAGCTCAAACAAATGCAGAAAATGGGCGGCATGTCGGGCCTGATGGGCATGATGCCCGGTCTCGGAAAAATGAAAAAACAGCTTGAGGATGCTGATCTCGACAACTCGGTGCTCAAGCGCCAACTGGCCATTATCTCTTCCATGACCGCCAAGGAAAGGCGCAACCCGAAAATCATGAATGCCTCACGTAAAAAGCGTGTTGCCAGAGGGTCCGGCGTTGAAGTGCAGGAAATCAACCGCCTGCTCAAGATGCACATTCAGATGGCGGGCATGATGAAGAAAATGGGCAGGGGCAAGGGCGGCCTGCTCGGCAAGATGATGGGCATGGGTGGCGGCGCCGGCATGCCTTCGGCTGAAGAGATGGAAAAGATGCAGGCAGAACTTGCCGGGATGGACCCCGCTGCAATCCCGCCGGAACTCAAGGAACTCGCAGACGGCAAAATGCCGAAACTCCCGGCCGGCTTGCCAGGTATCGGCGGTGCAATGCCCGGATTGCCTGGACTCGGTGGAAAAGGCGGGCTTCCCGGCCTCGGCGGTGGCGGCTTCAAGGGCTTGCCCGGTTTCGCCAAGAAGAAAAAATAGCGATCAATAGAAATTTTCAAATCCACTCAAACATGTGATCACTCAAGGAGAATTCAGACATGGCATTGAAAATCAGACTGGCCCGTGGCGGGTCCAAAAAGCGTCCGTACTATCGTATCGTGGTGGCTGACGTGAGCGCTCCTCGCGACGGCCGTTTCATCGAAAAGATTGGCACCTACAGTCCTCTGCTTCCGAAGGATTCAGCAGACCGCATCAACCTCGATATGGATCGTGCAAAACACTGGATCAGTGTTGGCGCCAGGCCAACTGATCGGGTTCTTCGCTTCCTCGATGCACTTGGTCTGGAAAAACGGGAACCACGCAACAACCCGAACAAGGCCAAGCCGGGCAAAAAGCGGATGGAACGCGAAGCTGCCGAAGCCGAAGCAGCAACCGCCGCCAAGGCGGCCGCTGTGGCTGAAGCTGCCGCGGCAAAAGAGGCCGCCGAAGCTGCCGCTGCTGCTCCCGCGGAAGAAGCGCCCGCTGAAGAAGCAGCATCTTAAAGGACTCATGCCTGAATGCCCGGGCCTTCGCGCATTGTCCTTGGCGTCATAACCGGCGTGCACGGCATTCAGGGTGAAGTGAAGCTAAAAAGTTTCACTGCTGACCCTGAAGCCATCGCGTCATATGGCCCGCTGGATGCGTCCAACGGCGCAATCGTAAAGATAGTGTCGCTCAAGGCTCACAAAGACGCATTTCGCACCCGCATCGAAGGCATAGATGACCGCAATGCAGCCGAGGCCCTCAAGGGGCTTGAATTGTCCGTCCCGCGTGACCGGCTTCCTGAACCGGAACAGGACGAGGTTTACCACGCGGATTTGATCGGCCTCCGTATTTTGGACTCCCAGGGGGTGAAAATCGGTAACGTGGTCGCCATACTGGACTTTGGCGCCGGTGAGCTGCTGGAAATGAAACTGCAGAATGTCGAAGCCACAGTGCTGATGCCGTTCGACACTGAAACGGTGCCGGAAATCAATCTTGACGCCGGTACAATGACCATCAATCCTCCCGACGGATTGTTGGACACGGAAACCGGATGACGTGTATTGGCAACCGGCTGCCGGTCGCAAGCCGATCAGAAAGAGTAGCCAGCAGATGCCTTTTCTTGCAACAGTACTGACGCTTTACCCGGATATGTTCCCCGGGCCGCTCGGGATGTCCGTGGCAGGCAGAGGTCTGCAGGATGGCATCTGGTCGCTGCAGGCACGCGATATTCGCAAGCACGCCACCGGCAAGCACGCCTCCGTGGATGACACCCCGGCAGGCGGCGGTCCCGGCATGGTATTAAAGCCCGATGTGCTGGCCCGCGCCGTCGACGCTGCCAGCACACCGCAGGACACCCGTCCCCGCTTGCTGATGAGCCCGCGGGGACGCCCGTTGACGCAAGGGTTTGTGCGTGAACTGGCTGCAACTGACGGAGTAATGATTGTCTGCGGCCGGTTCGAGGGTGTCGATGAGCGCGTTATAGAGGCTCGAAACCTGACGGAAGTTTCAGTAGGTGACTATGTCCTGTCCGGCGGAGAACCGGCGGCTCACATCGTACTGGACGCCATTGTACGCCTGTTGCCGGGCATCATGGGCAATGATACGTCCGGCACTGACGAAAGTTTCGAACATGGGCTGCTGGAACACCCGCAGTATACCCGGCCGCGCCAGTGGGAGGGACTTGAAATACCGGCAGTCTTGCTTTCCGGCGACCACGCTGCAATTTCCCGCTGGAGGCGGGATCAGTCGGAAAGATTGACCATGCAGCGCCGGCCGGACCTGTTTCGGCCAGAAGACACAAACAAATGACCCAAATGTGCGGATAGACATTGACTTTTACACCTTCACACGGGTAAAGACCGCCATCGCAAGATCATCCGGCAATCTGGCACTGCCTGTATACTGCCGAAAGATGATTGTATCTGAAAATGTTGGGGCGATTTTTCGGCGTTCAAAATGAACGCGGGCCGCACCAAGAAGGAATTCGTCCGATGAACATTATCCAGCAGCTCGAGCACGAGCAGGCTCAGGCCATTGCGGCCAAACGCGAAATACCGGATTTTGCCCCAGGCGACACAATCGTTGTTGCAGTTCGCGTCACCGAAGGTGAACGCTCGCGTATCCAGAACTACGAAGGAGTGGTGATTGCCCGTTCAGGCGCTGGCCTCAATGAAAACTTCACAGTGCGCAAGCTCAGCTACGGCGAAGGTGTGGAGCGTGTGTTCCCGATTTACTCGCCGCTGGTTGAAAGCGTCACATTATTGCGGCGCGGCAAGGTACGTCGCGCAAAGCTGTATTATCTGCGTGGTCGCACCGGCAGACGCGCTCGTATTGCCGAGAAGAAGCGTTCGGTTGTTGTTCCAGGTGCCGCGCAGGCAGAGGCAGCCAGGGCTGAAGCCGCCAACGCGCCTCAGGTGGTTGATGATGTATCACTGATTTCCGGTGTTGGAGATGTGCTTGCTGAAAAGCTGGCCGGCGAAGGCGTAACCAGCCTGACCCAGATCGCCAAATGGAAGAAGGACGATATCGCCGATTACGACGCCAAACTGTCATTGGGAGGTCGCATCGAGCGTGATGAATGGATCGTTCAGGCCAAGGAATTGCTGGCAGGCAAGGCGCCTCGTGCCAAGGTTGATCAGGAATCAGCTGAAAAGTCCGCTGCCACCGAGTGATCAAATCCACTTCGGATTTCGAATTGGCCGGGCCTTGTTCCCGGCCTTTTTTCTGCCCGCCACCCCGCCGCCATTGGTGACGCTGCACGGTGACTTGCCGGGGTACAGAACAGCCCGCCGAAGGCGGACAAGCTGTTCGACAGTAGAAAATCAAAACAGCCCGCCGCAGGCTGACAGGCTGTTCAATCTCCAGGCAAAGGTCCAAAAAGACCCCATTTCCGCCCTTGCATCGGCATAATGGAGTGCTGAAATGAACTCATTGAATGGGCTAGGGGGCCATGAGTTATGGAGTATTTGTCATGGCCACTGACTATCACAATGAGCATCGCTCACACGCACCCGGCTATCGTACCCAGTCCAGCGGTTCGACTGGCTGGCTGATCGGTCTTGCTGTCGCCATCCTGCTTGGATTGATTGCCTTTTTCTCGTTTGCAGGCTCCGACCGTCCTGCCACAACCGTTGGCACAACAAGCGAACAGGTCACACCTGCACCCGCTACGGAAAGTGCTCCCGCTGCGCAGCAACCGGTCACACAACCTGTTCCGCCGGCTACTACAGCACCTGCTCAATAGCCTGCTGAACCAGGGGCGGCACTTTTGAATGGAGTGCAGCTCCAGACCCATATCATGTTTTGCGCCACAGCATGTAAAGCCCGAGCGGTGGCCTGGCTTCGGCCAGTTCCAGATCACTGCAGAAATTGGAAATGTCGTGGCCGACCTCGTGCATGCCCCGCAGTTCCAGCCCAGCCTTGAGCCCGGCGTTGACAATATCCGACAATGTGTGGGTGAACGAATAATTCGGGCTGGAGGCATACTTCTCATGGCCGAAATAATCCAGGCCGGTGGTTTCCACAAATGGTTCGGTCTGAAAATAGGAATGCTCAATCCTGGATGACCCGCCATTCTCACCAGGTTGATACATCATCAGGATGGGATGGCTTTCCTCCATAACCCAGTGGCCGCCGGACACTATCAGCCCTGAAACTGCAGAGAAAAATCCTTCCAGGTCAGGCATCCATCCGAGCACGCCGATTGTGGTCAGCGCGATATCAAAATGCTCCTTCAGGTCATCCGGGAGCCCGTAAACATCCGCTGCCGTGAAACTCACGTCACTGTCGAATCCGGCTATCTCAGCCAACTCGCGTGCCTGCTCCAGAAACATTTCTGCCTGGTCGATTCCCAGGCATCGGCCTACCCCCATGGCCTTCAGTGAAAGCAGATCCTTGCCGTTGTTGCACGCAATCTGCACGACCGATTTGCCTGTGACACCGATCTCCTCCAGCATGCCGGTGATTTCATCTGCGAGGAAGTTGCATCCACCATGCGAGAACTGCTCGCGCAGCGCTGCCTGATTGTGCGCAGCATGGCGATGGGCCGCCTCGTTCCAGGCCTCCCTGTTCGCCGAAACATATTTGTCACGATCTTTCATGTGGACAATCCTGAGTGCACTGTCATGGCCATGTTGTTTTATCGCCAGACCCTCACCGTTACTGCCCGGGCCATTGGCAAATATGTAGACGCCATGAACGAGGAAGAAAACCTGCGCAAATAAAAACCCTGCAAGCCAGTTGTGGTTTGCAGGGTCTGAAAACCTGATGCTGAAAGTACGCTACACTTAAGAAGCGGCTTCCAGGTTGTCGGCCGACATTTTGCCGCTGCGCTGGTCGGTAACCAGCTCAAACTTGACCTTCTGACCTTCGTTCAAGGTGCCCATACCTGCGCGCTCTACAGCGGAGATATGAACAAAAGCATCCTTCGAACCATCTTCCGGTTCAATAAAGCCGAAGCCCTTGGTGGTGTTGAAAAATTTTACTGTGCCTACTGGCATGGTCGTTGTCCCTTCAAAGGAGAAACCCGCTCGTTCACACCTTGTGACGGCTGGGTCGGTACATTGCTCACATTGTCGGGATTAACTGGGTTAAACGGCGTACCGCATAGCGAGGCAACACCAGACAAGTTCGGTCTATACGCGGTGGTATATGGGTGATTTCACAGCAAATAGCAACTGAAGCGTGAAAATAAAACTGAAAATCGCTAATTCCAAAAGCTCAGGCCGCCGCTTCGGAAGCCACACTGTCCTGTATCACGATTTCAACAACCGCTGTCTTCGCGATCATTGATTCACGGCCATCGGTATGCCGAAACTCCAGTATCGGACTATCCCCGCTGAGTGCACGTTTGATATCGCTGCTCACCGGCAACAACAGGGTACCGTTGATAGCCCGCCCGTCGCTCAGCAGCAATTGCACATCAAATGGTTTTCTGTTGTTTGCATTGTTGAACATCGCACCGCCACCCTGTTGGTCATCAGATTGGTTTTATCAGTGCAGTCCTTAAAAATTCATCCGCGATTTAGCTGTGATTTTACTGATGCCGCCAGGTTGCTTGCCCAGGCTCTGCAAGTCCTGAGCCTGTTGTTAACTTCTCTGACACGGCGATCTTCGCCACGGCAGTGACTAATATCATGGCGCTCTACTTCCTGATGCCAATCGTCAAGAGGGAAATGAGCTCGTATATGTCCCGCCTCAAGTCTGGCGAGATCAAGAGGTTCAATCACCAAATCCGGCATTCGCACACTTTTGTACCGGAGTGATCATCGTCACTCCGGTATTTTCTATTCCTGTTTCCGGATGACAAACGCTCCAGGTGACGCTAGTTTGCCGCCAATTCCAAACACTTCCAAACGACTTGAGGATTTTCATGGCTGGCCCCCGCACCCTGTATGACAAGATCTGGGACGATCACCTGGTTCACGAGGCAGATGACGGCACATGCGTGCTGTATATTGATCGCCACCTGGTGCATGAAGTAACCAGCCCGCAGGCTTTTGAGGGCCTGCGCATGACAGGCCGCCGCGTCCACGCACCCGAAAAGACGCTTGCCGTGGTCGACCACAATGTTCCAACCACTGATCGCTCAAAAGGTATCGCGGAGGAAGAAAGCCGCATTCAGGTTGAAACCCTGGCGAAAAATGCCGCTGAATTCGGTGTTGAGTATTTCTCTGAAACTGATGCGCGCCAGGGGATCGTTCATATCATCGGTCCCGAACAGGGTTTCACGCTGCCCGGCACTACCATCGTTTGCGGCGACAGCCATACTTCGACCCATGGAGCTTTTGGGGCCCTGGCACACGGCATCGGTACATCGGAAGTGGAACACGTTCTGGCAACCCAGACCCTGATCCAGAAAAAAGCCCGCAACATGAAGGTGCAGGTTGACGGCAAATTGGCCAGGGGCGCGACCGCCAAGGACATTATTCTCGCCGTTATCGGTGAAATCGGAACAGCCGGAGGAACCGGCCACGTCATCGAGTTTGCCGGAGAAGCATTCCGCGACCTGTCCATGGAAGGCCGCATGACCGTGTGCAACATGACCATTGAAGGCGGAGCGCGCGCCGGCATGATTGCGCCGGACAAAAAGGCCTACGAGTATCTCAGAGGCCGCCCGATGGCGCCATCGGGTGCCAATTGGGACGCTGCAATGGCTCATTGGGAAACCCTGTTCTCGGACGACGGCGCACATTTTGACGAAATCATCACACTTGATGCAGCCGCGCTGCCACCCATCGTGTCGTGGGGCACATCGCCTGAAGATGTCATCTCTGTGGCAGGTGCGGTCCCGGACCCCGCGGACATTGCTGATGAAGCAAAGCGGGCATCCAAACAGCGCGCGCTCGACTATATGGGCCTGACCCCGGGCACCAGAATTACCGACATTGGCCTCGATGTGGTGTGGATTGGTTCCTGCACCAATGGCCGTATTGAAGATTTGCGCGAAGTTGCCCGCGTGATTGAAGGCAAGAGAATATCCGATCGGCTGGATTATGCCATGATCGTTCCAGGTTCGGGGGTGGTGAAGGCACAGGCAGAAGCAGAAGGCCTGGACCGGATATTCAAGGCTGCAGGATTTGAGTGGCGCGAGCCCGGCTGTTCCATGTGTCTCGGCATGAACCCGGATCAGCTCAAACCAGGTCAACGTTGTGCATCAACATCGAATCGCAACTTTGAAGGCCGTCAGGGTTTCAAGGGACGCACCCATCTCGTCTCCCCTGCAATGGCTGCTGCAGCTGCTATAGCCGGTTATTTCGTTGATATCCGTACACTAACTTGAGATAACCTGCGCTTCTTCCTTGCGCATCACCTGCGAATATGGTGCATACTGAACTAACGCGGTTTGGGGCAAAGCCGGGTGGTACGAATTTGTGTTTCCCATTGGGGACCGGTTCGTCATTTTTGAGTATTGGGGAACTTATGTCCACGACGACATCTGCTGCTGACAAACGATTTCTTCGCCGCGTCCTGATTTTTCTTGTTGTAGCAACCCTTGCATCAGGCGCCATGATGGCCTATGCCGCTGCAGGCATGTCGTGAATAGTTCCCGACGCCTGAAATCCGCACGGATGCGTGAAAGTTTGCAACACTAGACAGTACAACATGACGTGACGTTCACGCTGGACAATCGATCTGGTAATGCGCGCTTCGTGCTGGCATCATGAACTCCATGAACTCACCTTTCAACAATGACAGTCGCTGGTCGCACATGCGCGCACCATCAGCCACGGATCTCTCACATCTTGCCCGCAAGACATGGGATCATGTGCCTTCGTCCCTGCGTGAAATGACCGGCGAGATCGCCATTACCGTCGAGGAATTTCCTGACGATGAAACCATGGACGAAATCGGCAGTGAAACTCCCTTCGATATCATGGGTTTGCTGCGGGAATCAGATGCCGGTCACCCGGTGCTTGTGTTGTTCCGTCGCGCGGTGCTGGACTATTGGGTTGAGCAGGGCGATGAGTTGTCCGTGATCCTCACGCATGTGATGGTCCATGAAGCAGCACATCAACTTGAACTGTCCGAAGAACTGGTCATGCAGCTTGAGGCCGAGATGGAAGCGTCAGCGCCACAACCCCGCACGGTGCAGTAATGCCGCGAAAAGCTGATCGCAATGACCAAACTGTCCGCCAGGCACAAGCTGATCTGAAGCGCCTCGGTGAGCAGTCCGAAAAAATTCTTGGTACCGGCACTGTTTCTGACCAGGAACCCGAAGATCGCGTTGAGTTGTGGGGAAAACGCATCGGCCGCACGGCCGCCTATGCGCTAGGCGCCTACCTGATCTATTACTTCCTGCGCCGCTACGGCGTCATATAGAGTCTTCACGGCTTCACCCGAGCCCATTAGGTTGCCCTGTCACTTTGAATGCGGACAGGTTTTGGTTGAAGCAAACCCGCAGTCCATTTATTTGTTATCACACGTCATTATTTGCAAAATCGTGCACTTTTTCGCGCAACAGGCCATGGGGTTTCACACATGACATCCAAACAATCCAGGGTCTGCCTCGTCACCGGCGCTGCCCGCGGCATAGGCCTGGCAACCGCCAGACTGTTTCTCGAAAATGGCTGGCGCGTCGCGTTGATAGACAACAACCCTGACACGCTGCGCACGGCCGGAAAAACCCTTCCCGCTGATACTGCATTATGCGTTGAGTGTGATGTATCCGACCCTGATCAGGTGCAGCGTTCCTTCGACCGGACCGCCGCTCATTTCGGGCGCCTCGACGGTCTCGTTAACAATGCCGGTATTGCCGACTTCGGGCCCATTGCACAGACCGGTTTTGACGTCTGGCAGGCAATCATGGCGACCAATCTGTCCGGTCCCTTCCTGACCGTGCAGGCAGCCGTACCGGTCATGTTGCGCTCGGGTGGCGGGGCGATTGTCAATATAGCCTCCATCTCGGGTCATCGCGCATCCACCCTGCGGGTTGCCTATGGCACCTCCAAGGCCGGGGTAATACATCTGACAAAGCAACAGGCTGCCGAGTACGGCAATCAGCGCATTAGGGTAAACTGTGTTTGCCCCGGTCCGGTCGACACTGAAATGGCCAAAAAAGTCCATGATGCAGCAATCCGGCAAAGCTACCATGATGCAATTCCACTCAACCGCTACGGCGAAGAGCATGAAATCGCTGAAGCGATTTACTTTCTCATTTCAGACAAGGCCAGCTTCATCAACGGTCAGGTCTTGTCAGTAGACGGCGGCTTTGAATCAACCGGTATCGGTCTGCCCGATTTGCGCGCAAGGCAAGGCAATGCTTGACCTTGTTCAAATCACGCGGCACACATCACCAGTGCACTTGATTTCACTTGAAAGGCCTGCCTGATGGAAAAATTCACAACACTCACCGGTGTCGCAGCTCCGTTGCCAACCACCAATGTCGATACCGACATGATCATTCCAAAACAGTTCCTGAAAACCATCAAGCGCACAGGTCTCGGCAAATCGCTGTTTTACGAAATGCGCTACAATGATGATGGCTCGGAAAATCCTGAGTTCACATTGAATAAGCCGGCCTGGCGCAATGCGCAAATTCTCGTTGCAGGCGACAATTTTGGCTGCGGTTCTTCGCGTGAACATGCACCGTGGGCGCTGCTGGATTTCGGAATTCGCTGTGTGATCTCGACGTCGTTCGCCGACATCTTCTATAATAACTGCTTCAAGAACGGCATCCTGCCCATCAAACTGCCACAGGAAGACGTGGACAAGTTGATGGACGATGCGCGGCGCGGTGCCAACGCCACGGTCACGGTTGATCTTGAAACCCAGGAAATCCACGGACCGGACGGCGGAGTGGTGAAGTTTGACCTCGATCCGTTCCGCAAGCATTGCCTGCTCAACGGGCTGGATGACATTGGCCTGACCATTGAGAAAAAGGCATCGATTGACGCCCATGAGGAAAAGATCGCTGATACCCGCCCCTGGGTCTGAGAAATGTCAGGAGATGTCTTGATCATGCGTATTTTACCCGCTGCTGCCCTGGCTCTGACACTGCTGGCGGGTTTTACTGTGCCTGCACACGCTAATGTATCCACATCCTGCATTGCAGGCATCAAGAAAACCGTCAAGCGCGCAGGCGTGAGACCGTCACTTGTTGACAAGGCTCTGGATGGCGCCAGATTCAATGAAAAAGTCGTACGGTTTTCCCGGTCGCAACCGGAATTCAGGACCAGAATATGGGATTATATGGCATTCCTGGTGGATCCGGAACGCATTGCCGACGGCAAGGCGAACATGCAAAAGCACGCCTCCACACTTGCCGCAGTTGAAAAAAAATACGGCGTGGACCGCTACATTATTGCCGCGTTGTGGGGAATAGAAAGCGACTATGGTCAGATCCGCGGTGAATTCTTTTTGCCTCATGCCATGGCCAACCTGATCTGCGCAAACCGCAAGAGCAAGATGTTTACCCGGCAGCTCATTGCAGGCTTGAAGCTGGTGCAAAATGGTGATGTCGACCTCAAGGATCTCTACTCTTCCTGGGCATCAGCATTCGGACAAACCCAGTTTATTCCGGAAACCTACCTGCGTCTTGCTGTTGATTTTGATCGTGACGGTCGGCGCGATCTGGTCAACTCCGTACCGGATGCGCTGGCATCGACCGCCAATTTCATGGTTAATGCCGGGTGGCGTTCGAATGAGCCATGGGGGTTTGAAGTAAAACTTCCGAAAGGCTACACTGGCCCAACGGGGCGCAATCGGCGGGCATCAGTGCAAACCTGGGCCAAACGCGGCCTCACCAATGTGGACGGCACTCCACTGACAAGCAATTATTCTGCGGGTCTGTTGCTGCCGGCCGGCAAAAGCGGCCCAGCCTTCCTGGTTACCCGCAATTTCAATGCGCTATATTCCTACAATGCTGCTGAATCCTATGCGCTGGCCATTGGGCACCTGTCCGACCGCCTGAAGGGCGCTGGCCCGCTGGCCGGCCGCTGGCCAACAGATGACCTGGGTTTGACCCGTGCACAACGCCTGAAGTTGCAGAAACTGTTACTCAAGGCCGGTCATGACATCGGTGAGGCAGACGGTAAGATTGGTCCGGTTACCATTGATGCCATCAAGAAGGTGCAAGCCAAGGCAGGGATGAAACCGGACGGCAGGCCGTCGATGGCTGTTCTCAATGCCCTGGGGGGTTGAACTCCATATCCGCATGTTTTTGGCTGAATCAACCGAAAAACATGAAGCTGATCGATTCCAAAGTCCTCGAGCAGCTTTATGGGTTCATCTGAACCCATGTCTTTCCATCCAGGAAAAACACCGCCGGAAATCTCCGGCGGTGCCGTGGTCTGAATCTGGACCGGTTTCGATCAGAAACCGTGGCGGCTCATGCAACGCTCCCAGCGCCATGTCTGCCAGCCAAACCGGTTTTCGCACCGGCGGGCTGCGCGTCTGTAGGCGCGTCCGCCACCATAGCCGGGGCCGTAATATCCGCCGTTGGCGTGGGCAGCCGCGATGCTGACGGCGGCCGCGGTACCAAGCCCGAGCCAGAAGGCTCCCTTCTTGGACAGGGCCTGTGCGGGTGAAGCCGATGCAGCGGCGATGGTCAGGGCAGCAATGGCTGCGATTGCGGTTTTCTTGAACATGGGTCGTCTCCTGGTGTCTGGTTACAGTTTTTGTTGTTGTTGTTTTTTGTTCCTTGCCGTTGCCGGAGCAGCGGGTCTTCACATCAACTGTCCCCAATCTAGCGACAGGGCCCTGAACCAGACCTGAGCCAGGCGTTCATGAGCGGTTCATCATTTCACTCACGCCAGCAGCCTTGCGGCTGCGCTCCGCGGGGGCGCACTTCGTGCGGCGCGCGGTCGCGCTTGCCTCAGCACTGCGTGCTTCGGAAGTGAGCTTGTCATTGCAGGTGTTCAGGATCGGAGAACGGCCTGAGCGAAGCGAAGATAGCTGTTCGACCAGTAAATGTTCAGCAGCCTGACCGCTGCGCTCTGCCGGGGCCCACTTCGTGCGGCGCGCGGTCGCGCTTGCCTCAGCACGACGCGTGCTTCGGAAGTGAGTATGTCATTGCAGGTGTTCAGGATCGGAGAACGGCCTGAGCGAAGCGAAGAAAGCTGTTCGACCAGCAAATATTCAGCAGCCGCAAGGCTGCTGGCCTGAGCGAAATGAAGCAAGCTGTTCGGCCAGCAAAACCTTCACACCTGTTCCCTTGCCCCTTGCCAAGCCTGTCATCACGCAGTACCCAATCGCCAACAGTTTTTCCTCGGTTCAAAGGCAGAAATCATCATGGCGTCTCACAAGCTTTTCCTCCTTCCCGGTGACGGCATTGGCCCAGAAGTAATGGGCGAGGTTCGCCGTGTCATTCAGTGGTTTCAAGACAAGGACATCGCCTCGTTCGAACTGGACGAGGGCCTGGTCGGCGGCGCAGCCTATGATGCCCATGGGGAAAGTATCTCCGATGCCGACATGGCAAAGGCCATGGCCGCTGACGCGATAATTTTTGGCGCCGTGGGCGGTTCCAAATGGGACACGGTACCTTACGACAAACGTCCTGAGGCGGGTCTTTTGCGATTGCGCAAGGACCTGGCACTTTACGCCAATCTTCGCCCGGCAATCGTGTACCCGGCCCTGGCTGATGCATCATCGCTGAAAAAGGAACTGGTTGAAGGGCTCGACATTCTCATACTGCGCGAACTTACCGGCGGAGTTTATTTTGGCGAACCAAAGGAAATCACGGAACTGGGCAACGGCCAGAAGCGCGCCGTCGACACACAGGTCTACGAAAGCTACGAAATCGACCGCATTTCGCGCGTTGCCTTCGAGCTTGCCAGAACACGTAACAATGCGGTGTGTTCTATGGAAAAGCGCAATGTTATGAAATCCGGAGTGCTCTGGAACGAGATTGTCACCCAGACCCACAAGGATGGTTTTGAGGATGTCAAATTGTCTCACATGCTGGCAGATGCCGGTGCAATGCAACTGGTAAGAACGCCGAAGCAGTTCGATGTCATCCTCACCGACAATTTGTTTGGCGATATCCTGTCTGATGTGGCTGCCATGTTGACCGGCTCACTGGGCATGCTGCCATCGGCTTCACTCGGCGCTGTTGACGACCAAACCGGCCTGCGCAAGGCCCTGTACGAGCCCGTGCATGGGTCTGCGCCCGATATTGCCGGTCAGGGTCTGGCAAATCCCATTGCCATGATTGCATCATTTGCCATGTGCCTGCGCTATTCCCTGGGCATGGGCGAATGGGCGGGCAAGGTCGAATCCGCCATAGCCTCGACGCTCGACAAGGGCTTGCGTACAAGCGATATCATGCAAGAGGGCATGAAACAGGTTGGAACCACACGGATGGGCGACGCCATCCTGGCCGAACTGGACGCGCTTTCCTGACCAGGCAATACACGTCATTGACTGTTAAGCGAAAACTGGTACAAGCCAGTTTGTTCATAAAGGTCAGTTCGCAGGAAAAGATCTGACAATGCAGACGCAGGCAAAATCCAGCTTCATCGCAACTGCTGCCACTGGCGGCACGACGACGGCTGGCATGACCAAAACAGTCAAATCAAAAACCGTCAAAACTACGACGTAATCTTGCGTTTACTCCCGGCCTTTTCTCCCGTGGGAGATTGCGCCGGAAGCCAAGACCCGAAAAGGCCTCTCGACCAATGAGGCGGGAGCAGGGTCACCCTGGAGACAAGTTCAGATGAGCTACAATATCGCTATCGTTGGTGCCACTGGCAATGTTGGCATGGAGATGATGAACATACTGGCCGAGCGCGAGTTCCCGGTTGCGCAGGTACACGCCATCGCGTCGCGCCGTTCGGTCGGACGTGAGGTGTCATTCGGTGACAGGATCCTGAAATGCAAGGATCTTGAGACTTTTGATTTCTCGACCGTCGATTTTGTCCTGATGTCTGCAGGTGCAGAGACTTCAAAGCTGTGGTCACCCAGGATCGGCAGAATGGGTCCCATCGTCATCGATAACTCGTCTGCCTTTCGTTATGACGCAGAGGTTCCCCTGATCGTGCCGGAAGTCAACGCGCATGTGCTGGAAGAGTACATGTCCCGCAACGACCGCAAGAACATCATTGCCAATCCAAACTGTTCAACCGCCCAGTTGGTGGTTGCCCTGAAGCCATTGCATGATGCAGCGAAAATCAAGCGAGTCGTGGTTGCGACATACCAATCCGTATCCGGCAGCGGCAAGGCAGGCATGGACGAGCTGTGGACCCAGACCAAGGGCATTTTCGTCACCGATGCGCCAACACCTGAAAAGTTCACCAAACAGATCGCCTTCAACGTCATTCCGCATATCGATGTGTTCATGGATTCAGGCGATACCAGGGAAGAGTGGAAGATGGTGGCCGAGACCAAGAAGATACTCGACCCGAAGATCAAGCTGACCGCGACCTGTGTCCGGGTACCAGTGTTCGTTGGCCATTCCGAAGCCGTCAACATCGAGTTTGAACGCGAAATCAGCGCTGATGAAGCACGCAGTATCCTGCGCGAAGCGCCTGGTCTTCTGGTTGTCGACAAACGCGAGGATGGTGGCTACGTGACGCCGGTTGAATGCGTCGGCGACTACGCGACATTCGTCTCGCGTATTCGCGAAGATGCTACCATTGATAACGGCCTCAATCTGTGGTGCGTTTCCGACAATCTGCGCAAGGGCGCTGCACTGAACACTGTCCAGATTGCCGAAACACTGGTAAATCGCGGTCTCATGCAGCGAAAGGCAGCCTGACGTTCAGGCAGCAAACCTTGGAGCGGCTTGGGCTTTCCTGAACCCATGGTCCTCCAGCACTGTGGAATTGATATTTTCTTCCGTTAGGACAAGATGGTCAAACTTGCCCCGCTATTTCGTCAGTCATGCAACCGCCTGCGACAGATCGCAGATGATTGCGGCGACCAGTATCAGCTATATACCTGCTGCATCAGTTTCGACAACCGCTCCGCAAACCCCGTGGCATCAGCAGGCACTTCTCCTTCGAGAATTACCGCCTGATCAAGCAGCAGCCTGGCTGCCTCGCCCATGTCCTCGCCCTTGCCGGCGCGTTCAGCCAGTTTGGCAATCAGCGCATGATCCGGATTAATCTCCAGAACAGGAGCAGAGATTGATGTCTTGCCTTCCTGGCGTGCCAGGTATTTTTCCAGTGTTCGATCAAAGCCATGATCACCTGCCACGATACATACAGGCGATGAAGTCAAACGATTGGACTTTGAAACATCCTGCACGGCATCTCCCAGTGCCGTCTTCAGTGCCGCAATGAGAGAGGCTGTTGCTGCAGCGTCTGCCTGTTCCTTTTTGTCTTTCTTTTCTTCCTCGGGGATTTGATCCAGGTCCGCATTGCCCTGTGTCACCGACTTGAACGGCTTTCCGCCATACCCAAGTGAAGTGCGCACCCAGAATGCATCAACCGGGTCGGTCAGCAGCAAGACCTCTAGGCCGCGCGCCTTGTAACCTTCGAGCTGCGGACTGACTTCTGCTTTCGCGGCATCCTCGCCAGTAAGGTAATAGATCCCGCTCTGGTTTTCCTTCATCCGCGAAACATAGTCGGCCAGAACCACTGTTTCCTTGCCGTCGGTGGCCGTTGAGCGGAACCGGCAGATGTCATAAAGCTGATCGCGGCGCGCCATGTCTTCATACAGGCCCTCCTTGATCACCGGTCCGAACGCCGACCAGATTTTTGTGAACACGTCAGGTTTCTTGTCTGCGCATTTCTTGAGTTCGTTGAGTACGCGCTTGGTGACGGCCTTTCGGATGGTATGAACTGTCGGATTATCCTGCAGCATTTCGCGGGAAATGTTCAAAGGCATGTCTTCACTGTCAATCACACCTCGCACAAACCGCAGGTAGGAGGGCAGCATCTCGGCTTCATCCGTGATGAAAACCCGCCGCACATACAGTTTTTGTTTTCCCTTGCGCTCGGGATCAAAAAGATCGAAAGGCTTCTCACCTGGGACATATAACAGCACGGAATACTCGTTGCGGCCCTCGGCCCGGTAGTGGATTGTCATGGCCGGATCGCCAATGACACCCGCCACATGGCCGAAAAACTCCCGGTGCTGCTCGTCAGTCACTTCGGATTTGGCGCGCGCCCAGATTGCACTTCCCGAGTTGACCTGGTCATCTCCCAGGTAAATCGGATGGCTGACATGGTCGGAATAGGTCCGCACGATGTATTGCAGCCGCGTGTCTTCCAGGAATTCCTTGGCATCCTTGCGCAGTTTCAACCGGATCGAAGTTCCGCGTTCCGGTGCATCATCACCATCGTAGGCAGATACGGTGTATGTGCCGGCTCCATCGGAACTCCAGACGTTGGCCTTTTTGGAGCCGGCTTTGCGCGACACAACATCAACATGTTCTGCGATCATGAACGAGGAGTAGAACCCGACGCCAAACTGGCCAATCAGACTGACATCCCTTTCGCCGTTTTTCCTGGCTCCCTCCATCTGTTCCATGAAGGCCTGTGTACCGGAGCGGGCAATGGTGCCCAGGTTGTCTGCAAGTTCTTTGGCATCCATGCCGATACCGCTATCGGCAATGGTCAGTGTCTTGCTTTTCTTGTCCAGGCTGATGGTAATGCGAAGGTCACCACCGGTCTGCATCAGCTTGTCATTCTTGATCGCCTCGTAGCGAAGCCTGTCACAGGCATCCGACGCATTGGAGATCAACTCGCGCAGGAAGACCTCCCGTTCGGAGTAAACCGAATGCACCATCAGGTGCAAAAGTTTGGCTACCTCCGCCTGGAACTCCTTTGGCTTGGCGCCAGAATCTGCTGTGCTGCCGGACATGTTGAGAATTCGCCTCCCGTTTGGACTAGCCATTGCCCTGCAGCCCCGGCCTGCTGTCGGGCCTGAGCTGTATAAAAGTTGTTTTGATGTAGCAGAATATTGGAATATTGCGACGTCAGATCAAGCCCGGCATGAAACTTAGACACGCAAAAGAAAACAGCGGCCCCAAAAAGGCGCCGCCGGATCTCTTACTGACTGAACTGACAAGTGAACCGATGCCGGCCCAATTCAATACGCAACTCACAAACTCACTAACAAAACAGGTCCGGCTCCGAATTCGCCACGGGGGGCTGGGGGGCTGAGATATCCGAAACGATCTGGAGCCGGACCTTGAGGCAACAAGTGAATACTGTTCCGTGTTCCTGACGATTCTTGGGTCTATTTGTGTCTGGAATTGGGCGGTTTCATTATCATTGCATGACACCCAATCCGGTTCGAACATCCGATTTCATCAATCGGTCTTGACTGTCCCCGGATTCCCGCCAAAGATATTACAGCCTTAATACAAACAGTTAAGCGGAGGTGGGATGAGCGAAGAGCCAGAGATCGTGGCGCTGGGGGCAGCATTTGCCAACCCTCAGGCAAATGATGATACGCAGGAAAAACAACCCCAGTACGCACGAAGGAACACCCGGATTGCTTTTAGCAGGACAGAACTGGCAACGATTCTAAATCTCTACGGGAGCAAGGTAGCAGCGGGCGAATGGCGCGACTACGCCATGGACTTCACCAGGGAACGCGCTGTATTTGCCGTGTTTCGCCGCAGTTCGGAACAACCGCTCTTCCGCATCGAAAAGAACCCGAAACTAGCCCGCAAGCAGGGCGTATATTCTGTCACCACACAAGGCGGACTAATTCTGCGTCGCGGCCATGATCTGGGACAGGTTTTGAAAGTACTGCTGAAGAAACCGAAGCTGGTCAGCGCCTGAACCTGCAATTATGTATACCTGTTCCAAACAGCAAAACCCCCGCCGCGCTGACGCGCGCGACGGGGGCTTGTTTGCATCAGGTGAACCGGGGTTCAGCTTCAGTCCGAGTTCATGATCCCGAGAATGTTCAGGATATGAATGAACATGGTGATAAAGCTGCCATACAGCATGAATGCACCAAAGATCGACTTGCCGCGAGCTACAGCAGAACCATCGCCTTCCACGTACATTTCCTTGATCATCTGGGTTTCGTAAGCGGTAATGCCTGCAAACAGCAGCACGGTCACAATCGACGTAATCAGGCTGAAGAAGGTAGAGCCGATCAACAGCGCGTTCACGACCATGGCGATAATGATGCCGATGGTAGCGATCATGAAGAATGCGCCAAGGCCAGACAGGCTGCGCTTGGTGATATAACCGAACAGGCTGGTAGCACCAAATGTGACGGCAGCTATACCGAATGCCTGGACAACCATACCGGGATTAACTCCCATATAGTGGCCAACCATCGGCGCGATTCCCATGCCCCAAAGGGCACAATAGCCCCAGAAGGCGCCATGCGCGACAGCGGCGCTATTGGAAAAGATCATCCGTGGAGCAAGGAAGCCCATGCCCAGTATGCCGATAAAGAACACCCATTTGAGCGACATTGCCAACTGCAGCAGTGCCGGTGAAGACGCTACGAACAATGTTATGATGGCTGTAGCCGCAACACCGAGCGCCATATAGTTATAGACGCCAAGCATGTAGGACCGAAGGCCCTCGTCAATCTCTTGCGCCCGCATACCGGCGGGGGCCCGGGACTGGTATTTAAGATCTGCCATTTTCAACTCCCTCGGAGAATGGATTTATACACACCGGAATATGGTGTTAAACAACAAGCCTGACAAGTCCAGTCAGGATTAAGTTTTGTTCAGATGATTGTACACTTATCCATAAATCGTGCCAGCTTAATGTCCAGTTCGGTTAATCCGTCAACATCATGTGTGGCAAGGGTTACATTGACGGTTTTGTAGACATTGCTCCACTCGGGGTGATGGTCAAGCTTTTCAGCCTTGAGTGCCACCCGGCTCATCCAGCCAAATGCCTCATTGAAATTCTTGAATACGAAGGTTTTCGAGATTGCATCGCGACCATCAACCTCACACCACCCGGCGAGGTCTGCCAATGCATCTGCCCGATCCGGGCCTTGAAGTTTTTCTGCCATTGCTGATGATCCTGTTCAGTTTGGCACGCAACATTATCGCAATCTTTCATGAAAAGCATCCTTCTCGTCTGCCTCGGAAATATTTGCCGCTCGCCCATGGCTGAAGGCGCTGTGCGGCGCGCCCTCGATGAGGCGGGCCTGACGCAGGTGGCAACAGACAGCGCCGGCACCAGCGGTTGGCATGCCGGCGACCCTCCTGACCCACGCGCCGTCAAGGCCGCACTGATGCGCGATATGGACATATCACGACAGCGTGCCCGTCAGATCGAATCCGCCGACTTCAACAGGTTCGATATCATCGCCGCCATGGACCGGGATAACTATGCCCGTCTGCGCGAACTGCAACCCGAAGGCTCAAAAGGCAGGGTGCACCTGTTTCTGGAATTTGCCGGAGAACTGCCCGTGCGGGAGGTGCCGGATCCCTATTATGGCGGCGAAGACGGATTTGACCATGCGCTTGACCTGATTGAACTGGCTGCCCGTGGTCTCGCCAGTCACATCGCTGCCCGTGCCAGGGGATAAACTTCCTCACGCCCGTATGGTCCGCCACCGCGTGATGAACGGGCTGAAAACAGCACAAACTGGCTGACATCAAAAACCCGCGAACGATACAGGTTGTGGGCGCTGGCATAGGTCTGAACCTGCCTCGGCATGGCGCCACGCAGGCGGGCGATTGTTACGTGCGGTTTAAACTTGCGCTGTTCCGGCGGCATGCCCAGAGACTGGCAGATCCGCTCATGCATTGCCTGAAGACGACGAAGGTCCGGGCTTTCCTCGACTTTCACATACAGCGAATGCGGCTTTTTGGTTCCAAACACGCCCACTCCCGTCAGTGAAACACTGAACGCCGGCATCGCAACGACACGTTGCAGTTCACCCGTCAGCTCATCGGCCATGCGGTCCGGTATGTCGCCAATAAACCGCAAGGTGAGATGATAGTTGTCTGGATCGATCCAGCGGGCGCCTTCTATACCGCCCCTCATGATTGCCAGATCCTGGCCAACATCTTCTGGTAGCTCTACGCCAGTGAACAGTCGAGGCATGCTGAGACCCTCCTGCGCTTTCGCCGAATCAATGTTCGCACACCTAGGCTAAACCTCCTGTCATGACAATCTCAAGTCACGATGTTTCGGCGCGTACAAGTTTCTCAACCAGCGGTGACAATCGCTCGACAATGACTGCGGTACCGGCGGCATTCGGGTGGATGCCGTCTGCCTGATTGAGTTCCGGATCAGCCGCTACTCCATCCAGAAAGAACGGATACAGCGGTACATTGTGCTTTTTTTCCAGTTCGGGGTAAATTGCGTTGAAGGCCGTCTCATAATCCTGACCCATGTTTGGCGGAGCCAGCATACCAGTCAGCAACACAGCAATGCCACGCTGCAGGAGGCGGGCAATAATCGCATCGAGGTTCTTCGCCGTTTCATCAGGAGATATCCCGCGCAGTGCGTCATTGGCACCCAGTTCCACGATAACCAGTCCGGTTCCATCGGGCACTGACCAGTCAATTCGGGCCAGTCCACCCTTGCTGGTATCGCCCGAAACTCCTGCGTTGACGACCTCGACATTCAACCCGTTAGCCTTGAGGCGCTGCTCCAGCCGCGTGGTGAACGCTTCTTCCGGAGGCAGTCCGTATCCTGCAGTCAGGCTGTCGCCCAGAGCCACAATCGAGAACGATTTGCCAGCTTCGACCGGCAACACGGGCTGCAACAATCCGGTCACCGCCAATGCTTTCACCACTTGTCTTCGCGAAAATGATTGCATGTTACGTCGGAATTCCTTGCATGATAGCGTCGTGTACACACATAGAAACTGAAACCGCTTGCAACAAGACGTGGTCCGGCTGGAACACGCAAACGTAAGGAAGTTCATGGACGCCCATGTAGACAGGATCAATCCAGGCAAGGTTAGCCAGACCGGCCAGACCAACTCGATACGCCTCGACGGTGTCCAGGTGACGCTATCCTCACGTGCGGGAGCCGTTGAAATACTCAAGGGTATCGATATTGCAATCGGCAGGGGTGAATCTGTTTCCGTTGTCGGACCTTCAGGTTCCGGCAAGACTACACTTCTGATGGTGATCGCTGGTCTCGAAGCGGCGACCGGCGGCAAAGTCGAGGTCGCTTCGCAAACCCTGAACGGGCTCAGTGAAGACCAGTTGGCAGTATTCCGTCGTGACAATATTGGCATCGTGTTCCAGTCATTCCATCTGATTCCGGCCATGACCGCCCTGGAAAATGTTGCGGTACCGCTGGAGCTGCGCGGCGCCTCCGATGCTTTCAATATTGCCCGCAGACAGCTTGAAAGAGTTGGTCTCGAACATCGCCTGGATCACTATCCCGGCCAGTTGTCGGGCGGCGAACAGCAGCGCGTGGCCATAGCGCGGGCGCTTGCGGCAGGAGCAAACATCATCCTGGCCGATGAGCCCACTGGTAATCTGGATCAGGAAACAGGCCATACGATCATGGATTTGCTGTTTGACCTTCAGGAAAGCAGTGACACGACACTGGTACTGGTCACGCATGATCCAAATCTGGCAGCCCGTTGCTCAAGAACCATCGAAATCAGGGACGGCCTGGTCCACGCCCGTGACGGCAGGCAGGCGTGATGCAAATCTTATCAGTGGCGTTTCGGTTTGCCTTGCGTGAATTGCGATCCGGGCTTCAGGGGTTCAGGATATTTCTGGCCTGTCTCATTCTGGGCGTCAGCGCCATTGCGGTAGTTGGTGCGCTTTCTTCTGCGCTCAACACCGGCATTGCCAATGAAGGCCGCTCGCTGATGGGCGGAGACGTCGAGTTTTCCACGCTGTACGATACGCTCAGCGACGAGCAGAGTGCGTTGATTTCTCGAGCAGGCAGGGTAAGCAAGGTTGCGACATTGCGGGCCATGGCCGCAGTCCCGGACAAATCGGCAGCACTTGTTGAAGTAAAAGTCGTTGACGATGCCTATCCACTGTATGGCAGGTTGCAACTGGAACCCGAAATGCCGCTGGCTGACGCATTGCGAACCGGTGCGCCGGGCAGGCCCGGCACAGTGGTTGAAACAGCACTGCTTGCACGTCTTGACCTGAAAGTTGGCGACATTGTCCGGGTTGGCAATTCGGATTTTGTCATCAACGCGGCCATCGTTCGGGAACCTGACCGGATTTCAGACGGATTTGTGCTTGGCCCGCGCCTGATGATTGCCAGTGACTCACTTGCGGCAACAGGTCTTTCCCGCCCCGGCAGCCTGATCAAATGGCGTTATCGTGTGGCACTTCCGAAACCGGCAAACGATGTACAGGTGAAACAGCTGGTGAAGCAGGCTGAACCCGTCCTGCAAGACAGGGGATGGCAGGTTCGCTCACGTGAAAATGCAGCGCCGGGCGTTCGCCGCTTCATCGACCGGCTCACCTTTTTTCTGTCTCTTGTCGGATTGACGTCACTCATTGTTGGCGGGGTCGGTGTGGCAAATGCCGTAAAGGCATTCCTGGAACGGCGCACCAGAAACATTGCGACACTGAAATGTCTCGGCGCTTCCGCAAGGCTGGTGTTCTGGACATATTTTATTGAGGTTCTCATCGTCGCGACCGGCGGAATAACCATCGGCGTCCTGGCTGGCATGGCAACACCTCCTCTGGCCGGCGCATTGCTGTCAGGTGTATTGCCGGTCCCGGTGTCGGTCGCCATTGAGCCGTGGCCAGTTATTCGGGCCGGATTGTTTGGCTATCTGATTGTGGTCGCATTCGCGGTCTGGCCGCTGGCCCGCGCCGGACGGATCCCTCCCAGTGCATTGTTCCGCGATATGCTGACCAGCAGGATTGCCTGGCCCGGGCCGGCATCCTGGCTGATCATTGGCATCGCTCTCCTCGGCATTTTCGCTCTGACGCTTTCCGCTATTCCGGATACACGCATTACATATGGATATGCTGCAGGCATCGTTGCCAGTTTTGCCATTCTGACAGCCATGGCCCGGTTGATGATGTGGATCGCGTCAAGAACCACCCGCGCCAGGTCAGCTGTCTTGCGTCTTGCCGTTTCAAATCTGCATCGGCCCGGAACCCCGACCCCTTCGGTTGTACTGTCTCTCGGTCTGGGCCTGACACTTTTTGTCAGCCTTTCCCTGATCGACAGCAATATCTCGAAGGAATTGCAGGACAATTTGCCGGATCGCGCGCCGAGCTTTTTCTTTCTTGATGTCCATTCTGACGAAGCCGATCAATTCGGCAGAACGCTGCTGCGATCAGGTGCTTCGGAAGTCAGCCGTGCACCTATGCTGCGCGGCCGAATTGTGAAAGTGAACGGGGTGGCAGCAGGTAAGGTCAAGGTAACGGCTGATGCTGCCTGGGCGTTGCGGGGGGATCGAGGCATCACCTATTCGGCAACCGCGCCTGAAGGCGTTAAACTGACGCAAGGCAAGTGGTGGTCCCGGGATTACTCAGGCAAACCGCTGGTTTCATTTTCCGAAGACATCGCACAGGGCATCGGATTGAAAATCGGAGACACGGTAAGCGTCAACGTCCTGGGCCGGGAAATTACCGCGGAAGTTGCAAACTTCCGCGCTGTTGACTGGCGCTCCCTGCAAATCAACTTCGTCATGATGTTTTCTCCCAACACCTTTGCTGGCGCTCCGCACATGTTCGTCGTTACGGCACAGGCCGAACCGGCCCGCGAGCTTGATATTCTCAGGGCAGTCTCCCGGCCCTTTCCAACCATAACGTCAATCCGGGTACGTGACGCTCTGGATGCCATAAATTCACTGATGGGAAAACTCATCACTGCCATCCGCGGAGCCAATGCCGTAACCGTGCTTGCAGGCATTCTGGTACTGGGCGGCGCATTGGCAACCGGATTGTCAGGCCGCATCTATGATGCCGTTGTTCTGAAAACCTATGGCGCAACCCGCTCGCAGTTGCTGCAGGCACTTGTCATGGAATATGCCTTGCTTGGCGTGGCAACGGCGGTATTTGCGATTGTTGCCGGCAGCTTGAGCGCCTGGGCCATCATTACCATGGTAATGGGTATTGATTGGCAGTTTTCCGGACTGATTGCAGTGGCAACTGCGCTGGTCGCACTGGCAGTTACGGTTGCCGCCGGGCTGATCACCACCTGGTCGGCATTACGGGCAAATCCGGCGCGCGTTCTGCGGGTGGACTGACCTGCAACAGATGCGTACAGTCCGGCAAATTTACATGACAGTTAGCCCATAGGCAGGATGCTGCGACCATGGTGGTTCTGAACAAGATTTATACCAAGACCGGGGATGACGGCACCACGGCGCTTTCGACAGGTCAGCGACTGCCCAAATTCCACGTCCGTATCGCAAGTTACGGAACTGTGGATGAAGCCAATTCAGTTCTCGGCATTGCCCGGCTTCACATGACCAGTGAAGAGTTGAGCATACTTGATGCCATGCTGGCCCGCATCCAGAATGACATGTTCGACCTGGGCGCAGATCTGTGTACGCCGGATACCGGTGAAAAACTTGCCTGGGAACCACTTCGGATTCAACACAACCAGGTTGAACGTCTGGAAACTGAAATTGATCAGTTGAATGAGGATTTGCAACCGTTGCGGTCTTTTGTACTGCCGGGCGGGCACCCGGCTGCGGCGTATCTGCATCAGGCCCGTACCGTATGCCGCCGCGCTGAACGTTATGTTGTTGAGCTGGCATCCATTCCCGGGGAGCACGTGTCGCCTGAAGCATTGGCTTATCTCAACAGGCTCTCGGATTTCATGTTTGTGGCAAGCCGCTGGGTCAATGCGCGCCATGAAGGCGATGTGTTGTGGAAGCCCGGAGCAAACCGGGGCTAGGTCAGGACGGCTTCTGGTTGAATCATCCATAACCCGTCCTGTTCTGGGCAAGAGAGAAGGGCAATCACATGTTTCTGCCACTGCATGACAACACGCCGTTGACCATTATCCGTTTCCAGTTTGTGACCGGTTTGCTGATTTTGCTCAATGTGGCGGTATTCCTGATGATGCAATATGGCAATCTCGGAATAAGCCAGCTTGCCTTTGCAACCTCGCTCGGCCTGGTTCCCGGTGAGATCGGCAATATCTCGTTTCGGGAAATGTCGTTGGCAAATATTCCCGAGCCCCTGACTCTCGTCACCTACACTTTCGTACATGGGGGTTGGATGCATCTTCTGGCCAACCTGGCATTCCTGTGGGTTTTTGCCGACAATGTAGAAGATGTCTACGGCCACTTTGGCTTTCTGGTGCTGTATTTTGTGTGTGGCATTGTAGCCGCGTCGGCCCATGTGCTCGCCAATCCGGATTCATTCTCACCATTGGTGGGCGCGTCCGGTGCCGTATCCGGAATTCTGGGCGCGTACCTGGTGCTTTATCCAAGAGCCCGGATTTGGGTTTTGCTGTTCATGAAAATCCCCCTTCGCATATCCGCAGGCTGGGCACTGGTGGCCTGGATCAGCTTTCAGTTTCTCTCGCTTTATCTTGATGAACCCAAAGGCGAAGTAATTGTCGCCTGGTGGGCACACATAGGCGGGTTTGCCACCGGTTTTCTGGTTACCGTCATGTTCAGAAAGACACTGGGGGCAAGACCCGCGTGACCCTGACACCGTGTTCGTGCCAAAATTGCCAAAAAATTGTGACCAGACGTCGCAATTGATCCCAAATTGACGATTATCGCATTGACGGACACGATGACAGGCCAATAGGGTCCGGCCACGCTTCGCAAACCTTTGCTTGTGGCGGCTGAATCTACAGGCGTTAGCCACCTGGGCCGCTATCACTGTAAACGAAAGAGATTGCCGCAAATGAAAGTACTGGTCGCTGTCAAGCGGGTGGTTGACTACAATGTCAAGATCCGCGTCAAGGCCGATGGTTCGGGTGTCGAACTGGCCAATGTCAAGATGTCGATGAACCCCTTCGACGAAATCGCCGTGGAAGAAGCCCTCCGCCTCAGGGAAGCTGGCACAGCAACAGAAGTTGTTGCCGTCTCTGTCGGCCCCCAGCAGGCTCAGGAAACCATCCGCACTGCACTCGCAATGGGTGCTGATCGCGGCATTCTTATCAAGCACGATGAATATGTAGAGCCGCTTGGCGTTGCCAAGTTGCTCAAGGCGGTCATAGAAGAAGAAAAACCTTCACTCGTCATACTTGGCAAGCAGGCCATTGACGATGACTGCAATCAAACCGGTCAGATGCTGGCTGCCCTGATGGGTTGGTCACAGGCAACGTTCGCGTCCAAAATTGAACTGGACGGTGACAGCGCCAACATCACTCGCGAGATCGATGGCGGCTTGCAAACCATCAAGGTGAAGATGCCGATGATCGTCACCACAGATCTGCGTCTCAACCAGCCACGCTATGCATCGCTGCCGAACATCATGAAAGCCAAGAAAAAGCCGCTTGATGAAAAGATAGCTGCTGAAATGGGTGTTGATCTCGCACCAAAACTGAAAATTCTGTCAACCGTTGAGCCGCCGGCACGCCAGGGCGGCAAGAAAGTCGCATCGGTTGCAGAGCTTGTCGACAAGCTGAAGAACGAAGCAGGAGTTATCTGAGCAATGGCAACTCTCCTCATAGCCGAACACGACAATGCCGGTCTCAAGGACGCAACCCACAAAACCCTGACCGCCGCGGCCCAAATGGGTGGCGACATCCATGTGCTGGTGGCAGGACACAAGGCAGACGGCGCTGCCAAGGAAGCTGCAGAGCTGGCCGGTGTGAAAAAGGTTCTTCACTGCGATAACGCCATGTTTGAACGCCCGCTGGCTGAACCAATGGCAGCGCTCATTGTCGGGCTGATGGCAAAACATGATGCCATGATCGCCCCGGCAACAACTAACGGCAAAAACATATCCCCGCGTGTGGCAGCTCTGCTCGACGAAATGCAGGTCTCCGGCATAATAGCAGTGAACGGGCCAGATACATTCGAACGTCCAATCTACGCCGGCAACGCAGTACAAACAGTTCAGGTAACTGGTGCAAAGAAAATCATCACTGTACTGACCGCGTCGTTTGAGTCTGCCAAAACCGGCGGGTCCGCATCAATTGAGAAAATCGATGCGCCCGCTGAGCCCGGTCTTACATCCTATGTCAGTGAAAACCTGTCCAAGTCTGACCGGCCCGAACTGACCTCTGCCGATATTATCATCTCTGGTGGACGCGGCATGCAGAACGGAGAAAATTTCGGCATGCTGGAAAAGATCGCCGACCAGCTTAACGCTGCTGTTGGTGCTTCCCGCGCCGCAGTAGATGCAGGATATGTGCCCAACGACTACCAGGTCGGTCAAACCGGCAAGGTTGTCGCACCCGATCTGTATATTGCGGTTGGTATTTCCGGTGCCATTCAGCATCTTGCAGGCATGAAGGACTCCAAGGTCATTGTTGCCATAAACAAGGACGAAGAAGCCCCTATTTTCCAGGTGGCCGATTACGGATTGGTTGCTGACCTGTTTGACGCGGTGCCAGCGCTCGAGAGCGAACTGACGAAGGCCGGCTACTGAAACACCGCAGCGCGCAAGCGAACTGCCCGCCTGACGGAAACGTCGGGCGGGTTTTATATTGCAGTGCGATAAACTTACTTGCCGCGCGGCAGCACCCGCGATAGTCTCCCGCACTTCGCTGCATGAAGAGACATGGAAGATTATGACGATTAAGAATATCGGAGTTATTGGTGCCGGTCAGATGGGATCGGGTATCGCACACGTATGCGCCCTGTCCGGATATCAAGTGGGACTGTACGATATTACCAAAGACAAGATCGAGCAGGGACTTGCTACCATCAACGGTAACATGGCGCGCCAGGTCAAATCCGAAAGGATACAGGAAGCCGACCGCAAGTCAGCGCTTGAACGTATTGCCCCTTACAGCAGTTTTGAACAATTTGGTGATGTCGACTTTGTCATTGAATCGGCCGTTGAAGACGAGGACGTAAAACGCAAGATATTCAACGAACTTTGTCCGCACCTGAAACCGGACGCCGTGATCGGTTCCAATACATCTTCGATATCCATAACCCGCCTGGCTGCCGGCACGGACCGGCCGGAACGCTTCATGGGTATCCATTTCATGAATCCGGTACCAGTCATGGAACTGGTCGAGTTGATCAGGGGCATTGCCACTGCGGATGAAATTTTTCAGGAAGTCCGGGAGTTTGTCGCTACCCTGGACAAGTCGGTGGCAGTTGCGGAAGACTTTCCGGCTTTCATCGTAAATCGGGTGTTGTTGCCTATGATCAACGAGGCCGTTTATACGTTGTATGAAGGGGTCGGGTCGGTTGAAGCTATCGACAAGGCCATGAAACTTGGGGCAAATCACCCGATGGGACCGCTGGAATTGGCCGACTTTATTGGTCTCGATACCTGCCTGTCCATCATGCAGGTGTTGTTCGATGGGCTGGCAGACAGCAAGTATCGACCGTGTCCATTGCTCGTGAAATATGTTGAAGCTGGCTGGCTTGGCCGGAAAACCAGTCGCGGCTTTTATGACTATCGTGGTGAGACACCCGTCCCGACCAGATGACGAATTGCTCATGGGTCAATTTTGTGGTCAACTAACCCCAAGGGTTCTGGTACGGGGGTACACTTATGTCTGAAGAAACAGCGTCCGGCCGCGGTATCGCCGGTCTTGTGGGGGCACTGGGCTGGCTTGTCGCAATGGCAGGCGCTGCGCTATTGGGATACGGCATCTACCTTCTGATATACAGCAATTTTGACATCGTCGCCTCCGGACCGCTTGTGGCTGGAGCCGCAATCACTTTTTCAGTCGGCCTGCTATGTGTTGTCAACGCAACGATTGCCAAAGCCATGATCGTTGCAGCCAACAACACTGCAAGACTGTCAGCCGGTGGCATTGCTGCGGGCAGTGTTACAGACCCAACCACAGGAGAAGATGATCTGCCGCCTCTGGAAGACACGTCACAGTCAGATGATCAAACAACCGCACCAGCAGAAGAAGACAACGTAGCAGACGGCGAGACATCCGCCCAACAGCGTTTCGAACCTGCACCCTATGCTCCATCACAGCCGCCGCCTCCGATCGTCCCGGACACGTCTGATCCGCGCAGCTGGCCACTCGCCATTGACGAGTTCAATGTTGACGGCCATCTGGCAATGACACTGGAAGATGGCACGATTGCCGTTGAAACGCCGGTCGGCTGGCGGCGTTTGCCAAATCTGGATTTGGCACGTACGTGGCTTGCACAACAACCTCGTTGAAACGGCACAGGCTGTGGTCGCAAGCTTTAGATCAGGATTGCGGGTTTTCCGCTATTGCTGCTTCGATCAGCCGCTTTGCCTCATCTCCCGCCCAGTCAGCCGGTCCGAGCAGCCGGCCGATTTCCCGGCCTTTGCGATCAACCAGTACTGTTAGAGGTAACCCGATGGCCCCCAAATTTCTCATGGCTTTCGTTGTCTGGTCAACGTAGAGCGCGAGGCTGTCAGCCTTGATCTCCTTCAGAAATGCCGCCGACGCTTCCGCGCCCTTCAAGTCAACACTAAGTGCGACAACTTCAAACTGATCGCCTCCGTAAAGTTCCTGAAGTTTGGCCAGATGCGGCATTTCCTTGCGACACGGCCCACACCAGGTCGCCCACAGATTCACAAGCGCGACACGGCCTTTCCAATCGCTCATGTCAATCGTGTTGCCGCCACCATCCCTGAACTCACCGGTAACGACCTCAGGGCGGTCTTTCTTGAACACGAACGCAGCCAGCGCGCCGGTAGACAATGAACTGTTGAGCTCGCCGGTCGGGCCGTTGGTTGACGAAGTTCCTGCCACGTCAACAGTTTTTCCACCAACCTCTTCATTGCCATTGCTGCCCAACATCGCGTAAACCCCGCTGAGGGCAACCGCAAGACCAAATGCAGCAACGCCAAGCGCCTTCTTTCGTGATGAAGATGATTGCAGGTTGGAGCTGTTGCTGGTCATGATTGTTCCGGGCGCAGAATTTTTGAAGTTACAAACTGGTGGCAGGTCATAAATGACAAATAAGATGTGGGGTGGCAGGTTCAACTCCGGTCCAGATGAAATAATGCAAAAGATCAATGCGTCAATCAGCTTTGATCAACGCCTTTTCTCTCAGGATATCGCAGGTTCGATAGCCCATGCTACCATGTTGGGCGAATGCGGCATAATTGCCAAATCAGATGTCCGTGACATCATACGCGGCCTGAAAGCAATAAGCCGGGACATCGAGGCTGGCGAGTTCTCGTTTTCTGCCGCACTTGAAGACATTCACATGAACGTGGAGGCATCCCTGAGGGATCGCATCGGCGACGCCGCCGGCAGATTGCACACCGCCAGATCGCGTAACGACCAGGTAGCCACCGACTTTAAACTTTATGTCCGTGATTGCCTGGACATGTTTGACAGTCAATTGCAGGATTTGCAGCGTGCATTGACAACCAAGGCACTGGCGCACGCCGATGCGGTAATGCCAGGTTTCACTCATCTGCAAACCGCGCAGCCGGTGACATTCGGACACCACCTGCTGGCCTATGTGGAGATGATCGCCCGCGACCGTTCACGTTTTGCCGACGCCCGCAAAAGGATGAATGAAAGCCCGCTGGGAGCCGCCGCGCTGGCAGGAACATCGTTCCCGATTGATCGCACCATGACTGCAAAGGCCCTGGGATTTGATCGGCCAACCCGAAATTCCCTCGACAGTGTGGCAGACCGCGACTTCGTTCTGGAAACACTCGCGGCTGCGTCCATCTGTGCCATGCATCTGTCGCGTTTTGCGGAGGAACTTGTCATCTGGTCCACCCCGCAGTTCGGCTTTGTCCGCTTGTCCGACCGGTTCACCACTGGCTCTTCCATCATGCCGCAAAAGAAAAACCCTGATGCAGCTGAACTTATCCGGGCCAAGCCGGGGCGAATTCTGGGTGCATTTACAAGCCTGATGCTGGTCATGAAAGGTTTGCCGCTGGCTTATTCGAAGGACATGCAGGAAGACAAGGAGCCGGCTTTTGATGCCATGGACTCGCTTTCACTGGCGATTGCCGCGATGACAGGCATGGCCCTCGACATGCAGCCGGTTACAGACAAACTGGCGGCCGCGGCAGGCGCAGGTTATTCAACCGCAACCGATCTGGCGGACTGGCTGGTGCGGGTTCTTGCAATGCCGTTTCGCGATGCTCATCACATAACCGGCACACTGGTCGCGATGGCTGAAAAACGCGGTGTGGACCTTGCTGAACTGAGCCTCGTGGACATGCAAAGTGTGGAGCAGCGCATTACCGGTGACGTATTCAAGGTCCTGACACCGCGCGCGTCTGCCGGTTCGCGCAGGAGTTTCGGCGGGACGGCCCCGGCAAACGTAATACGCGAGGCTAAACGTTGGTTGAAAATTTTGGAATGAAGCGGCCCGTGTTGGAAAAATTTGCGCAGGGAAACTGAAATCTTCGGTCGTGTCCGGCAGTTCAAAATGCAGAACTGGCACTCATATGCGGCATGACAATTCCCGGTGGAAAATCAGGTCGTTCCGGAACAAATTGCACAGCGGACTGTAAGTAACTAATACCAACGGAACTAACTGTTGCGACAAAACAATGGTTCACAGTCCTGAAACGAGGTAATGCATGCGCTGGCTGATCATATATCTGCTGCTGATCGCCGTGATCTGGTTGTTTGTCACCAACAGGATCTGGCGACGCAGTTCGCTGGCAATCGCGACCATCGTATTTGCCGTGTTCATGCTGTTATTCACTTTAACCCAGCGCGATATCGAAGAAAATGTCAAAACCGCTGACACTTTTTCTGAAGTCCGCAAGCTTGAAACGCTGACACATGGCACCTTGAAGCCTGGCGACATTGCCATCGCCGGTACCAGTTTTACCAACCCTGATCACACTGTTTTTGACAGTGCCGGAAGAGAACGAACTGAACCTGATCTGTTTACATGGCAATTGCGGGGATTGTTCACCAATCGCTCTGAAGAATTTACTGTCGGCAGCCTGACCCTGAGGGTTACACTGTATTCCTGCCCGGTATTTTATGACGTTCCCCAGGCGGACGTCGACCCGGACAAGCTTGGGGCCAACTGCACGGTGATTGGCAGACGGACGGTCGGTTTTGATCCAGTACTTCTAAAACCCGGTGAAACCTATCTGGGTGAGCAAATTGTTACATTTCCAAACCAGCCGGATCCCCGTAATCCGCGATACTGGATCGAAGTCCAAACCGTCTCGGCCACTCAGGATCAATGACACGCAACTTGCCACTTTGCCTGTGCACCCGGTTTGGGGTACAACAACTGCATCGAATGAAATATCGTTTGGAATCGGGCTCATGGAACTGCGCAAACTTTTCGTCCTTGCACTGCTGACATTCTCGCTGTCGGCATGCGGCTTGCGCGGGCCCCTGGAACCGCCGCCTGGAGTTGCTGCTCCAGACCCGGACGAACCTGCAACTCTTGATCCACTCATAATTGATCCAAACGGAAATCCGTACTAAACGTCCGCTTCTGAAAAGTATCCTGGCACTCTGGCTACATACACGCGACTTGCAGCAGCATGCATTCAGATGTGCGTATCATCCAGCTCTGCCCTTTTTGATCCAGCAGCCTGACCGGTTATTTCATGCACCATTTTACCTATCGAAACGGCACACTTCACGCTGAGGATGTCAATCTTGTAGAGTTGGCCGAGGACGTGGAAACGCCTTTCTACTGCTATTCAACCGCAACCCTCACCCGTCACTACCAGGTCCTGAAAGATGCATTTCGAGGTCTCGATCTGACGATTTGCTATGCAATGAAGGCAAACTCCAATCAGGCGGTCATCAAGACACTCGCTGATCTCGGGGCCGGCATGGACGTCGTATCAGAAGGTGAATTGCGCCGGGCGCGCGCTGCCGGTGTTCCGGCACGCAAGATTGTTTTCTCCGGCGTTGGCAAAACCGCCGCAGAAATGGCTTATGCTCTGCGTGAGGGAATCGCCTGTTTCAACGTTGAAAGCGAACCGGAACTGGAACTGTTATCCGAAGTGGCCCGTCGCCTTGGGGAAACTGCAACCATATCCATACGGGTAAATCCTGACGTCGATGCCAGGACACATGCCAAGATCACCACCGGCAAGTCAGAGAACAAATTCGGTATTTCAATGCGCCGGGCACGCGACATCTACGCACACGCCGCCTCTCTTCCAGGCTTGCGCATCAGCGGTGTCGACGTTCATATCGGTTCGCAGATCACGACCCTCGAACCATATAGGAAAGCCTACGCTTTACTGGCAGAACTGGTGACACATTTGCGCCAAGACGGCCACACCATCACTCATGTCGACTTCGGCGGAGGACTGGGCGTGCCCTATCGTGGCACCAACGACGTTCCGCCACACCCGGATGAATATGCGACTGTCGTGCGGGAAACTCTCGGGCATCTCGACTGCAAGTTTGTCATGGAGCCTGGCCGGATGATCGCTGGCAACGCCGGCATTCTGGTGACCAGTGTCATTCACGTTAAACAGGAGCCGGGCAAGAACTTCATTATCGTGGATGCCGCCATGAATGACTTGATTCGGCCGACACTGTATGATGCATGGCATGACATTGTCACGGTCCGCGAACCGGCACACGGACACACAACATTAATCTCCGATGTGGTCGGACCGGTCTGTGAATCCGGTGATTACCTCGCACAGAACCGCGAGATGCCGCCTGTCAAACCAGGTGATCTGATTGCTGTAATGACGGCTGGCGCGTACGGTGCAGTGCAGGCTGGAACGTATAACTCGCGGCGGCTGGTGCCGGAAGTTCTGGTCAACGGCACGCGGTTTGCCATTGTCCGGGCCCGGCAGTCTTATGAGGCACTGATCGGACTGGACCGGCTTGCCGGCTGGCAGAAATAGATAATCATCGATAACCGCCCGGATCACTTTTGCGTTTGAAGGTGCAACAATCGGACAATTTCAACCCTTGCTTTTGCCTGATTGTGCTAGAATGATCAGGCCATGAAACATGATCCGGCATTAATTCTTGCCCGCAAGTTGTCGCTTGCCAAGGCTGCGATTTACTGGGAACGCCTGCTGGAGCGGCTTTTCCCGGCGATGATGATTGCCGGAATTGCACTGCTGTGCGTGTTGTCGGGCCAGTTGATCCTGCTGCCTGTATGGTTGAAGTTGACGGTGTTTGGAGTAGCTGGCGCCGGTTTTTTGTATTGTTTCAAGAACCTCTCCGGCCTCTCCTGGCCCACCGATGAAGCTGCCCTTTCACGCATTGAACGGAAATCCGGAAAAATCCACCGGCCTGCAACAAGCTGGACGGACACACTGGCCGACGAAGTCTCGGCAAGTACCGAACAAAAGGTGTTGTGGCAGGCGCATCGTGAGCGTATGGCCAGACAATTGCATGATCTGAAAGCCGGTGCACCGCGTTCACCCCTGCCACGCATAGACCAGAATGCCCTGCGAAACGCGCTTGCCGTTGCCCTGATTGCGGCCGGCATTCTCAGCGCTGGCACCTGGCGTGAAAGATTTACCGAAGCAGTCGCTGTAACGGCACCGCTTCCCGCCGATGCCATGACAATGGATGCATGGCTCAATCCACCGGCCTACACAGCCAAACCGCCGGTCTTGCTGACGGGCCGCGCCCTCAATCCGGCAACTACGAGCCAGGTGGCGGAGGTTTCTGTTCCCCAGGGATCGGAATTGGTGGTTCGACTGAGTGGTGGAAATCGCCTCAGGGTCACCCTGTTAGATCCGGCATCAACCATCGGTACACCAGCCGTTATCGACACGCTTGAGGTTGAAAATCCAGGTTCCGACGAGGCTGCTACGTCGGTAGCAGCAGCGTCTTCAACTCAGGAGCTTAGGACAAAAATCCGGAAATCGGCAATTGTATCAGTTACCGGAAGTGACAGGGATCTCGGCAATTGGGCCGTAAATGTCATCGCTGACCTGCCGCCTGTCGTGACCATCCCCGAGCCAATAGAAATCACTCCGTCCGGCGCGTTCTCCCTGCCGTGGAAGGTTGCCGACGATTACGGTGTGACCGCATTATCGGGTCGTATTGATCTGTCCCACGACGGTCTGGATGCCGACAGGATTGACTTCGCCAGCCCGTTCCTGTCGCAGGCACCGGAGTTTGCAATCTCGATGCGCAAGGTTAATCCGCGGCAGGCAGAAGGCCGCAGTTTTCAGGATCTGACCGCACATCCCTGGGCCGGCCTTGCGGTTGAGATGGTTATTGAAGGGGTGGATCAGGCAGGCCAATCCGGCACCAGCGATGTTGTGAAGCTCAAGCTGCCGGAACGCCAGTTCACCAAACCACTCGCTCAGGCCCTGGTGGAGCAGCGCAAGAACATTTTCTTTCAGCCGGACAATCAACGCGATGTGGTTCGCGCGTTGTCTGCCATCCTGGTTTGGCCACAAGGGGCGATCGAAAAGTCCGGGGTCTATCTTGGCATACGTCACGCTGCCGCAAAACTGTACCGCGCCAGGACCCACGAGGAGGCACAGCAGGTCGCCGATTTACTCTGGGAAATCGCATTGTCGATAGAAAGCGGCAACCTGCATGATTCACTGAAAAAATTGCAGGCCATCAAGAAGCAACTTGAAAAGGCCCTGGCCGAAGGTGCATCAGAGGAAAAGATCGCGGAACTGATGAAACAGTTGCGCCAGGCCATGAACGAGTTTCTGCAGGCGATGCAGCAGCAGATGCTGGAAAACCAGCGCAACAATCCGCAGGCCCAGAATCAGCAACAGCAAAATCGTGCCCAGCAGGAAATTCGTTCGCAGGATCTGCAGCGCATGATGGACATGATCGAAAGCCTCGCTAAATCCGGTGCTCGCGATGCGGCTCAACAAATGTTGTCCGAGCTGGAAAACATCCTGCAAAACCTGCAACCCGGCCGGCAGCAGGCCAATCCTCAGCGAACTTCGCCGATGGCCAGAATGCTTGATCAGCTTTCGGACATGATGCGCCGCCAGCAGCAATTGATGGATCAGACCTTCCAGTTGCCAAGGAACGGCCAACAGCAGTCCGGCAATCAGAATCAGCCCGGACAGCAGGGAGAACAGGGTCAGGAACCAGGCGGTCGTGGCCAGTCTGAACGCCAGGTACCGGGAAATGGTCAATTGTCGCAACAGCAAGGTGATCTTGGGCAAATGCTCGAACGATTGCTGCAGCAAATGCAGCAGCAGGGCCTGCAGACACCAGACGGTCTTGGCCAGGCGCAGCAGCAAATGGGCGAAGCGGCAGGCGAATTGGGTCAGGGCAAACGCGATGAAGCACTGGGCAGTCAGGGTGAAGCAATGCGCGGCCTGCGTGAAGGCGCCCGCAACATGGCCCAGCAACTGATGCAGCAGGGTACGGGAAATGAGGGTAATGTTGGTCGCCATGGTGAAGGCCGCGGCGAACAGCGCGACCCGCTTGGCCGACCACTTCCCTCACAGGGTGAAGAATACGGCCAGCGAGACAACATGGTGCCTCAGGAAGCCGAAGTGGAGCGGGCAAGACGGATTCTCGATGCGCTTCGCTCCCGCGCCAATCAGGCGGACAGGCCGAAACTGGAGCTTGATTATATCGACCGCCTTCTCAAGGGGTTGTACTGATTTTGAATTTTGCATGTCCTCGCCTGCTATGCCGCTGATGTTTCTGCAAGGCATGCAGGAACCGGCAGGTCGCCACATTGCTGGCCTCCACTGAACCGCCATCGCGTTGTCCAATCTGACCTGTTGCAGGCTAAAGTTTTGTTTTGATTGACCAATTAATATACCCTGAACACGATGTGATAAAATGCACATCTGCTTCAGTTACGCAGTCTTATGGTCATTGCCAACAGAAACGCGAACACCGCTTACGCCCCTCAAGCAAACGCGTTTCTTCAACCTCTGACCGGTTTTCCCTGGCCGGTGAGACAACCAAGGCCCGGCAGGTTGCCCCTCTCCTGTCGGCCCTGAAACGGAGAAGGCAGTTTTTCCTCCCTGGAACAACTGCCTTTTTCTGTTTTTCGCGCACAGTTCGGATTATTAGGCAAGCATAACCGCGGTTGTTTTCGGACCGGGCGGCATCCTGGCTGAGAAATCATTTGGGATTTGTGACATAACCGACAAACGGCAATTCACGAAACGCATGCGCCATATCCATGCCGTAACCGACCACAAACTTGTCCGGGCACTCAAAACCGGTGAAATCTGCATCAAGTTCGGCTGCCCTGTGGCCCGGCTTGTCAAGCAGTACCGCAGTCATCACTTTACGCGCGCCTCGCGCGGCCAGCAAATCCTTGGCAAAAGCCAGTGTTCTGCCTGATTCAAGAATGTCGTCAATCAACAAGACATCGCGTCGGGTCACATCTGTCTGAATATCACGCAATACTTCAACCTGGCCTGAAGACGAGGTTTGGGCGCGATAGCTCGCCAGCATCATGAAATCCACTTCAGGTGACAGGCCTGCGCCGTGCATGGCTCGCAGGAGATCGGCTGCAAATATGAAACTTCCCTTCAACACGGGAACGACAAGAAGCCGCTCGGGATCACTGTCAGCGACAGCACGCGCAATATCTTTCACACGCGCCGCAATTTTGGCCTCGCTGAACAGAATCTCGATTGTATGTCCGTCAATTGTAACACCGGCCATGGCAGATTATCCCGCATTCAGATAGTGATCTCATCTCATATCAGACAAGATGTTTGCAATCACCCAGGCGACACGGGTTCATGTGAACCGTCAATGTAGTTCCTGATCTTTGGAAGAGAATAGTTCAGCCGATTTCACCGGGCCTGGCAAAGCGAATCTCGACACTCTCCACACCTGCAGGCGGAGCTGCAAGGCGAGTGACAAATGACGAAACAACACCTGCCCCGATCAGACCTTTGCCAACACTGTTCAGCGTCCAGGCATGAAGTTGCTCACCGTTTGCATTCCTGAGGACAAACCGCAGGGGTGGCACACGGCGATCTTCGTCTGTGATGTTTGCAATATGCCCGCGCAAGGCCAACACCGGCTGGCCATTGACCATCATGTATTGCTGCTGGATCGACGAGATACTGAGGCCATAAATGTTTACCGTTTTTCCTGCAAGTGAGTACAATTTGGCAGCCGCTGGTGATGCCTGTACTATGCGTTCGGGCATGAAAACTACGCCACCCAGCAGCAAACATACGCCTGCTGCGAGGCCGGCCCAGCCTCTCATCTGCACCATACGCCGCTCACGGGCGGTTCTGGCCTTGTGCTCTGCGAGTCTGGCGGCACGGGCGATCTTGCGCGCTTCTGCTATAACCCGGGCCTCTGCGTCATCTGCCGCATCGGCAGCTCTGCTGTCTGCCCGGACAGGTACCAGGTCGCCTGAATCTCTCTGCTGGTGCTTCTATCCAGTCATGTCCGCATCTTTGGCATCGCATGACAGTTGCATCTGAACCTGTTTCATTCGGCAGATCATACTTGGTTGCGCATGAGGGGCAGGAGACTATCATCTGTTGTGTCCGGTTCCGGTGATTCGCCAGTTTCTGGTATATGGCGCCATTAATTGCGGATTTTTCGCCAAACCAGAGAAAACCTTGCTTTTGGATATCAGCAGTAAAGCGGAAATACGGTTAATGCGGCGTAAATGCCGCTCCACTATCATAGCACCGCACGTGAGGAACCCGCTTGTCCATCGTTCGATTTGAAAATGTCGGTTTGCGTTATGGCAATGGACCGGAGATCCTGAAAGATCTCAACCTCACACTGGAAACAGGTTCATTCAGTTTTCTGACCGGCGCTTCAGGTGCAGGCAAGACGTCCCTTATGCGAATGTTGTTTCTGGCCCTCAAGCCGACCCGTGGAATGATTTCACTGTTTGGAGAAAACACCGGCGGATTGCGGCGCGGCAAAGTGCCCGATGTTCGACGGCGAATCGGCGTCGTGTTCCAGGAATTTCGTTTGCTGGATCATCTTACCACATTTGAAAATGTGGCGCTGCCCTTGCGGGTCCGGGGTAACAGGTTGAATGACTATCGTGACAATGTTCTAGAGTTACTTGACTGGGTTGGCCTGGACCAACACACCAATGCCTATCCCGCAGTACTGTCTGGCGGAGAGAAGCAACGGGCCGCCATCGCTCGCGCTGTCATTTCAAGCCCAGAACTTCTGCTCGCGGATGAACCAACCGGCAATGTAGATCCCGCTCTTGCATTGCGATTGATGCGTCTGTTTCAGCAACTCAATCAGTTCGGCACAACAGTTCTGATTGCCACCCACGACACCCACCTGCTGGACACAATCAAGGCCCCTGTCTTGCGTCTGGAAAACGGCAGGACGAAATGGCAGTAAAAAGTAACATTGCATCAAGGAAGTATGAACACGGCGTCTCTGGTTTCAACAGCGGCGATGCAAGGAAACCGCAAGTTGCAGGCAAAAGTCGCTCCAAGGTCATACCTGAAGCAACTGCACCCCACATGACGTTGATGACGGCAATGGCCGCAATGTGTTATCTGGCGGTCCTGGCGATTGGTGCATTGTTGATGACACAGACTGCTGTCGACAACTGGACTTCGCAGATTGCCAGCCAGGTCACCGTTCAAATCACTGCAACAGATGGCGTAGATGTGGATGGCGATGCCACAAAGGTTGTTGAAATTTTGCGTGCAACGCAGGGTATTTCTGACGTTGTTGTCGTAAGCCCGGAAGCGGCCCGCAAACTGCTGGAACCCTGGCTTGGCAAGTCCGGTATTCTGGAAGATTTGCCCATTCCACGCCTGATCAATGTCACGATCAACAAGGCATCACCGCCAGATCTTGAATTGTTGCGTGCGACACTGGCCACCCAGGTACCGTCCGCCACGCTTGATACTCACCGGCGCTGGCAGGCTGAACTCATCAGCATGGCTGGGTCGCTTACCTGGTTGGCCATTGCAGTGCTCAGCCTCATTGCAACCGCCGCCATTGTACTGGTGGTATACGCAACCCGCGCGGCGATGGAGGCAAACAGGGAAGTTATAGAGGTTCTCTATCTGGCCGGCGCCCGGGACAGCTTCATTTCCCGCGCAGTCCTGTGGCGGTTCTGTCTGACCGGGTTGAAGGCCGGTCTCATAGGTTCACTGCTTGGGTTCGCCACGTTCGTCATACTGGGCTTGGGCAACGGGCGGCTATCCGAGCCAGTCAAGACGTTCCTCTATCATCCACTTGACACCAGCAGCGCAAATTATGCTGCATTCATAATCGTTCCGGTTGTGGCCACGATGATTTCTCTTATCACTGCGCGGATTTCCATATCACGGGTCTTGAAGGCCATGTTCTGACACTGCATAAACGTGGGCTGCACCATGAATTGTCATGGGCCAACAGGTTCGAAGGCGAATTTTTCCGGTGACGTATTGACCTCTGACCCCTCCGGTAGTTCCGACACACGGGCGCATCTGCCGCACGCGCCGCGCAACCGTTATGGCGCTGTGCGGAATGGGCTGGGAATTTTTGTGTGTGTGCTTCTTGTCACGATAGCTGGGTTTGCGTCGTTTACTGAACGATCGCGCAAAATGACCAGAGCGGCCGAAATATCCGTCGACGGAATCGTGGTTCTGACCGGAGGGCCTGAACGTATTGCTGCCGCTGTCCGCCTGCTTGAACAGAAGGCCGCAAGACGGCTGTTGATCTCGGGCGTATATCCCGCAACCACTGCCCGGCAGTTGAGCCAGATTACAGAGACTGAAGCCAGCCTGTTCGCCTGTTGCGTCGATCTCGACAAACGTGCATCGGACACCCGCGGCAATGCCGCGGAAGCAGCCGGTTGGGCGGCCAGGCACAAATTCCGAAAACTGGCGGTAGTGACCAGCGACTATCACATACTGCGGGCAATGGTTGAATTCGGCCGTGCCATGCCGGATCTGGAGCTTGTGGCATATCCGGTCGCCAGCGGCGACAGTGGCGGTTCTGCCCATTCTCTTGCGACGTTCCGCCTGTGGACCAGCGAGTACGTCAAATATCTGCTGGCGCTGGTGCGGTTGCAGATTGGAACCTGAATTGAACCAAATGAAAAACGGTTGGTTTTGGTTCAAACCGGGTTCGAGTTATTGTAGACACCAGGTTCAAACACAGGTGAAACCATCCGGTTTCAAGCAGATGTCTGGGAGAACCGCGCGTGCTGGTGTTTCGTTCCTTGCTGTTCAATCTGGTATTCTACATCAATCTCGTACTGTTCCTGGTACTTGGTTTCTGGTTCATGTTCACACCGCGCAGCTGGTCCATGGCTGCGCTTCAGACATGGGCGAGAGCTTCCCTGTGGTGGATGAAACTGATCACCGGCACGACCATGCAGGTTCGTGGCCGCGAACATATACCTCGGGCAGGCGGGTTGCTGGCCGGAAAACACCAGTCTGCGTGGGACATATTTGCGCTGCTTCCCCTGCTGGCGGACCCGGCACTGGTTTTGAAACGCGAACTTACCTTCATACCGCTGTTCGGTTGGTTCTGCATCAAGTTCAAGATGATCTCGATTGACCGGTCCGCGGGTCCATCAGCATTGAAGAAAATGATTGCCGACGCTAGGCATGCTGTTGCGAGCAACCGACAGGTTCTGATATTTCCCGAAGGCACCCGGGTGGCACCGGGAGCTTTGCCGGACTACAAGCCTGGTGCAACTGCGCTTTACACACAACTCGGCGTGCCGTGCACACCATTTGCGTTGAATTCAGGCCTCTACTGGCCAAGGCGGGAGTTCATAAGAAGGCCAGGTACCATCATCGTTGAATTTTTGCCGCCAATTGAGGCTGGTCTGAATCGCAGGGAATTCGCGGCTCGCCTGCAACGCGCCATTGAAGAAGCCACTGACCGCCTGATGTCACAGGCAGGTCAGGTTAATTGACTGGCAATGCTTTTTTTGTAGAACAAACCATGAATATGTGTGATGATCTTTAATCCAAGATACCTGTGAAGAGATACAGTTGTGGCTGACAATTCTGCACTTGACCCGATTTCCCGCGAAATTTGGGACATGAAGTACCGCTTCAAGGCGCCGGACGGTTCGCCCATTGATGAAACGATCCACGACACCTGGGCACGCGTCGGCAAGGCACTTGCCGCACCTGAAAAGGCTGAAGACCGCGCTCACTGGGAACAGGCTTTTGTGGACGTCATGTCCGGCTACAAGTTTTTGCCGGCAGGCAGGATTATCGCCGGGGCCGGCACGGGTCGCAGGGTCACCCTGTTCAACTGCTTTGTCATGGGATCCATCGATGACGACATGAGCGCGATCTTCAATGGATTGCGCGAAGCTGCACTGACCATGCAGCAAGGTGGCGGTATCGGTCACGATTTTTCCACCCTTCGCCCTCGAGGGGCACCGGTCAAAGGTGTAGGCGCTGACGCGTCGGGTCCGTTGAGTTTCATGGATGTGTGGGATGCGATGTGCCGCACCATCATGTCAGCCGGATCACGGCGCGGTGCCATGATGGCGACTTTGCGGTGTGATCATCCCGACATCGAGGATTTCATCGCCGCAAAACAGGAAGCTCACCGTCTTCGGATGTTCAATCTTTCTGTACTGGTCACCGATCCATTCATGGTGGCCGTCAAGGCCGATGACGACTGGCCGCTGGTGTTCGGGGACACTGTTTTCAAAACCGTTCGGGCGCGTGATCTGTGGAACCGGATCATGCAGTCAACATTTGCCTATGCCGAGCCCGGGGTGATTTTCATTGATCGCATCAATGCACGAAACAATCTGTCTTATTGTGAAACCATCCATGCCACCAATCCATGCGGAGAACAGCCATTGCCGCCTTACGGGGCTTGCCTGCTTGGGTCCGTGAATTTGGCAAGCCTTGTAACAGCCCCGTTCTCCGATGCAGCACAACTCGACATCAGGGAGCTTGAACGCATAACAGCCATTGCCGTCCGGATGCTGGACAATGTGGTGGATGTCTCAAACTACCCGTTGCAGGCGCAAGCTGCCGAGGCAATCGCCAAGCGGCGTCTCGGTCTGGGGGTAACCGGGCTGGCCAATGCGCTCGCCATGTGTGGTTTGCGCTACGGATCAGATGCAGCCGCTGCTGCTGCAAAAAGCTGGATGCAGGCCATAGAAGGTGCTGCCTATCTTGCGAGCTCCGGCCTCGCCGCTGAGAAGGGCTCGTTTCCGCTGTTTGATGCTGATAAGTATCTGGCGTCGGGGCATGTTCGCGACCTTGGTGACGACACGCGCGACGCAATCAGAAAGAACGGTATTCGCAACGCCCTGCTCACTTCAATTGCGCCGACCGGCACTATTTCCCTGTTTGCAGGCAATGTGTCATCCGGCGTAGAGCCCGCATTTTCCTTGAAATACAACCGCAAGGTGCTGCAGCCGGATGGAAGTCATCGTGTCGAAATGGTTGAAGACTACGCGCTTCGGGTGTTCCGTGCCATGGGCGGCGATGACGCGAACCTGCCGGACGCGTTCGTAACCACGGCAGATCTGTCACCGCACGACCATCTGGTCATGCAGGCCGCACTGCAGGCACATGTTGACAGTTCGATTTCCAAAACTGTCAATTGCCCCCAAAGTATTTCCTTCGATGACTTCAGCAATGTCTACCTGGAAGCCTGGGAGCTTGGACTGAAAGGCTGTACCACCTATCGGCCAAATAGTGTTACGGGTTCTGTACTGTCAGAAACATCCCGTGACGATCTGGCGGAGGCCCAGCCCGCACTGCCACTCGAAGCACCCCTTGCCCCGGTTGGTGACAGTGAATCTGGCGGGGTGTTTTATATGCGCCAGCCGCTTGACCGTGATCCCGTCCTGCCTGGTTTCACCTACAAACTGAAATGGGGTGACAGCGATCATGCCATTTACATCACGCTCAATGACATTATTGACAATGAGCGCCGGCGTCCGTTTGAAATATTCATCAACTCGAAAAACATGGAACATTATGCATGGACCGTTGCGCTGACCCGCATGATCTCCGCTGTATTCAGGCGTGGTGGCGACGTGTCGTTTGTTGTTGAGGAATTGAAAGCGGTTTTCGATCCTCGCGGCGGACACTGGATGGAAGGACGTTACGTGCCCTCTCTCCTGGCCGCCATCGGTGGTGTCATAGAAAAACACATGCTGGCAACCGGTTTTCTCAAGAACGTCAGTAACCTGTCCGGTGTGGATCCTGCCAGCATCGAAGCCCGGCGGCTTGCTGTTGGTGACGATGCACAATTTTCGGGCGCGCAATGCCCGAAATGCGGTGATTTTTCCCTGACTTTTCAGGAAGGTTGTGCCATGTGCATGTCCTGTGGATATTCGAAATGCGGGTAGCCAACCGCAATTTATCTTGACATAAAAATTCGTTTGTTCTATCTTTGTTCTTATCAGCAAACGGGAGAACGGACATGGGATTTAGTGCAAGCATTGAACTGGAAACCGAGTTCAGTGACAGGTTCTGGTTCTGGACCGGATCGTCCGGCAAGCGCTATATCCATTCCGTCTACAGTGCCGAAAACTGTCCGCCGTTGCCGGGTGCCATCTATGTGGTGGTCCATCGCCCGGAAAGCGGCGGCCGCGTGCCGGTTCGCATGGGACGGTTTTCGCCGTCATGGGATTTCCCCTTACCGGTCCACGTCAGCGACTGCGATTATGAAATCCATGTGCATTTATTGGCAGGTGATGAAAACCAGGCCACCCGCATTTATGATGATCTGGCCGCTGCTCTGGATTTGCAGGCACCTGATGTACCGGGCACCTGCCGCACTTCGCCTTTTCCCGGAGACGTCAGCTTCACGCAACCCCTGCTTCCACTGTTTGCAGATATCGCTGCGTAGTACTGGAGCAAGCAGGTTCTCCTGAATCCATAAGGTTTCTCTAGCCCTTTGGAATCGATCAGTTTTATTGGTTTGATTGATTCAGTGAAAGGCCATATTGATCTGGTGCCTGACTGTAACCTGGGCTGATGGCAATCATCTATTGTCCTGGTCCGGACGCTGGCTCCTGGCCAGTGCCAGGACCTCCGAAAGGTGTCCGTCCCGGAAACCGAGTTCTTCGATGTGATCCAAAGTCGAGGAGATATATTCAATACACGGCCCGCCCTTCCCGTGCCCCTGCAAGACAAATGGCAACAGGTCTTCGGCTGTTCTGCGTCCTGCATACTGCATGTGTTCCTGATCAACGAGATAGGCCAGCGCATGGACCTTTTCCGGTACTCCGTCCCGATCAACCGTCATCTCCCGCCAGCGTTCCTTGTAGATCATTGTGACCTGCTCACGTTCGCGCAGATAGGCAATCGTTTCGGCACGTTTGTCCCCTGCCACGCGATACCCTATACCCCTGCACGACCCACCGCGATCCAGGCCCAGCACCAGTCCAGGCTTGTCAGGCGTACCTCGGTGCACATGGGAGAAAATGCACAGCCGTCGATGCACTCCGTGCATGACTGCACCACGGCGCTCCACGAACTCAAACCCGGGCCGCCACATCAGCGATCCATATCCAAACACCCAAAAATCCGCAATCATCAGCTTACCAAACTTTAAACGATACAGTTGCATAGCAGACACATTTATTCCGCTTCAACAAGCACCGTGATAAATTGCAAAGCAGCCAACGCGGTTCCCGAACAGACACAACAGTATCAACACCATGACCAACCCACTGGAAATCAAGCGAACCCCACCTCTGAAAATGCTGGCCCCGCTGATTGTGTTCGCAATTATAGCCTTGATCTGGAGCGCTTACTGGTATGTCGCCCTGGGTAAGGCCAAACACAAGCTGGCCGTTTTCGAGAATGGCTACGTCAGTTTGAATTGCAGTGACCGAAGTTGGGGCGGCTATCCGTTCCGCGTACACTTTGACTGCACCGCTCTAGAGACCAGCTTTGAAGGTCTTGACATTACCGCCGGCAAACTCCGGCTTATTGGACAGGCTTGGAACCCGGATCACATCATTGGCGCCTTGTTCGGCCCAGTTCACATCGAGGGTGTCGCCATATCAGGCGAACCGATACGGTTCAGTTATCGGACCGGGAGTGGCAGGTTGCTGCTTGCATCATTGTTAGCCGAAAAGCAATCCGTCAACTTTGCTCCCGGCAAGATACTCACCGTTGAAAAAACCGAATCCCACATCAGGCCGGCAACGAACTCAAACCGCCTGGATCTTGCAATCATCCTGTCCGGACTTTCAACAGGCACCGCCCAGCTTGACAGCTTCAACATCAATGGAACACTTGATCGCGCGATGCCCCGGGAAGGCAGTTTTGAAATCCTGTCCGAACCTTCCGAGTATCTGGACGCAATATGGATCGTCCAGCATCTGGCCAGCCTGGGTGACGCCGAGATGAACGCCGCACAGGCCGTTATTACGCCCCTGCTGAAAGCAAATGACAACAAACTGCCCATCCAGCTGAAAGACAACACCTGGTACTGGGGCCCGTTCGCGGTGACGAAATCTGAATGACGCCAAAGGATCTGACCATTAACCGTCTGGCATCAGCTCAGGTCGCTTCTGTGCTGCCGCGTGATGCTGTTGCCCGGGTGCTGCCCTGCGTACCGCGGCCAAAATCAGGCTTCTCGGTGTCCTGACCTGCCTCGATGATGCGCCGTCGAATACCGCGGGCACGGCTGAATGTATCAAACAGCATGTCACCGTCCCCCCAACGAATCGCCCTTTGCAATGCCGAAAGATCCTCGGAAAACCGTCCCAGCAGTTCCAGCACAGCCTGCTTGTTGTTCAGGTAAATGTCTCTCCACATTGTCGGATCAGATGCGGCAAGGCGGGTGAAATCACGAAAACCGCCGGCGGAATACTTGATTACTTCCTGCTGGGTCACTTCCTCAAGATCAGCGGCTGTAGTGACGATGTTCCATGCAATAAGCTGCGGCAAATGAGACGTGACACCTAGCACGCGGTCATGATGCTCAGGTTCCATTATGTCGACGTTGCAACCGCAGGCCAGCCAGAATGCAGTTATCCGCACCGTTGCTTCGCTATCTGAGCCTGCCAGTGGTGTCAGTATGCACCAGTGATTTTCGAACAGGGAAGCAAAGCCTGCGTCAGGTCCCGAGTATTCCGTGCCGGCGATGGGATGACCTGGTACAAAATGCACATTGGCCGGAATATGTGGCGAGACCGCCCGGATAACCGCTGACTTCACCGATCCGACATCCGTGACAATCGCACCCGGCTTCAGGCAAGCGCTTATCGCCTCGGCAACCGGACCGCATGCTCCAACCGGCACACACAACACAACCAGGTCAGCATCACGCACCGCATCTGCCGCCAATGCATGCATGGTATCTGCCAGCCCCAGTTCGACCGCACGTTCACGGGTTTCCGCGGAGCGGGCATGGCCTGATATAGTCTGCGCCAATTTTTCCCGTCGCATGACATGCGACAGTGACGAACCGATCAGGCCCAGGCCAATCAGGGCGACTTTCTCAAATGGTGCAAATGTCATGCAGGATCACTCCGCCATAAAAGAGCGAAGGGCATCAATGAATGCCGTGCATCCAGCCTCATCCCCGACTGAAACCCTGAGCGCACCTGGCAACCCGTATGCATCCATGCGCCGCACCACCACGTTGTTTGCAATCAGGAACGCATCGGCTTCCGCTGCATTCTTTGTTTCATCCTGAGGGAAATGTACCAGCACGAAATTGCCGGCACTTGGGGTCACCTTCAGGCCCAGCTTTTCGACGGCTGTGGTTACTTTGGGCAACCATAGCTCGTTGTGTTCAACCGCCCTTGCCAGATGCCCCGAATCCTGCACCGCCGCAGTGCCTGCCGCGATTGCCGGCATCGCAACATTGAACGGTCCGCGAATGCGATTGAGTACATCTGCCACGTTTTCCGGGCAGTAAGCCCAACCCAGACGCAATCCCGCCAATCCGTAAGCTTTGGAAAAAGTACGCGTCATCACCACATTCTTCGAAGTGGATACAAGTTCCATTCCTGCTTCATAGTCATTACGGCGGACATACTCGGCATAAGCTGCGTCCAGCACCAGCAAACAGTCCGCCGGCATGCCGGCGTGCAGCCGTTTAACCTCATCAAAACTGATATAGGTTCCGGTAGGATTGTTGGGGTTGGCAAGAAACACAATCCGGGTCTTGGGCGTAACCGCGTCAAGTATCGCATCCACGTCAGCTGTGAGATTGCATTCCGGCACGACAACCGGCGTCGCACCATTGGCACGAATGATAATAGGATATACCAGAAACCCGTGTTCGGTATAAATGGCCTCGTCACCTGATTGCAGATACCCGCTTGCCAGCAGTTGCAACAATTCGTCAGACCCGGCACCACACACGATATTTGCCGGATTGATGGCATGGACCTTGGCCAGCGCCTCGCGAAGAACACTCGACCCCCCGTCAGGATAAAGCGCCAGATCCGGCGCACAGGCCGCATAGGCCTGCAGCGCAGCCGAACTGGGCCCCAGCGGTGATTCGTTGGATGACAGCTTGTGGACCTTACCGGTCCCTGAACCGGCGGATTTACCGGGCACATAGGCCGCGATTTCGCGAACACCTTCGCGGGGCCGGGGCATGCCTGTAGCATTGGTCATTGGTCGGAAAACTCCATCACGCTCGGGTATCTGCCAGCTATTCTAAGTCCAAGGCCGCTGTTGCCTTTCAGGCTGACGAGTGGCTGCTCTGACATTTCCAGATATCCCGGCAGCGCCGTGAGGTAGACATCATCTGCAAGCTTCAGGTGCCATATCGGTTTGGGAACGAAATCGCGCGGCAGTTTACCCGTTGTAACCAATAGTGTTTCATCTTCCCCCGTTGGTTCACTCACCGCACGCCCCAGCACAGCCAGCGTGCGCGCCGGCTTGTCGGACCCGGCAGGCAGCAGGGACGCCACCCGCACACCTGGCCCATCACCTGAAACGTCAAGTACGCTTCGCCAGTCGAGTTTCAATGGTACGACCGCCAGCACCGGTTCACTGCCCGAAAGCGAGGCAAGCGCTGCCTTCAATGAGGTTGCTTTTTCAATCGGCACCAGGCAGGCAAACAGGTCAATTGCACGGCGGTAACGCGCATCACTCATGACCTCGGGAATGGTTACAATGCGCACATCAGCCTGGCTCATGACGGATGCGGAAATCATGGTGCGCCAAACCCGCTCGATGACGGCGGCGGGGACCTGTCCGTTCGCAATCTCTAGCATCCTTCGTAAAATGACAGCCTCACGACCAGGACGATAGGGCATGCCGACAGATTGAGAATTTGCAATTTTTGCCAGCCGCACTTTTTCACTGGCAACAAACCTGGCGCACAGCAGTTTGACGATCCGTTCATCAAGGTCGTCAATCTCCTGCCTGACGCCATCAAGCTCCGATGTCTGAATAGCCGGTTTGTCCATCAGGAAAAGCTGTCCGTGTGAGGTTTGTTCCGTGTCGAGATACAGGCTCGCAACGCAACTTGGTTCTAGAGCATATCCGTCCAAAAAATCAAAGATAAACCGGTTTGTTGTACCAGCGGGTCTATGATTCAGAACGAGCGCTCATACCTGTACGGGCAGGTTGCGGAATAATACTGGGTCGCAGGGACGGTATCAACTGGCGCTTTTGCTTTGTACCCGATACTGCGTAGACCTGCTTGATTGCCTCGACCATTATCAATCCGGAAAAACCCGGCCCAACCCACGAACCCATCCGCTCAAACAGTGTAGCGCTTCGAACCATGAAACTGCGGGTGCTTGGCGGCATGAACAGCATCGATGTCCAGCCTGCCGGAGAAAACTGGGCGTTTCGCAAAAGTGTTGTCAGTTGACCGCGTGAGAATGGCCTGCCATGGCCAAACGGCGTATGATCAAACCTGCGCCCAGAGGCCTCGCCTGTTTGGAACAATGAAAACTGCGCGTCCCTGTGGCGCCAGTACGCGCCATAGTTCCCGCAGCATGTCAGGCAATTGATCTGACAACTCCAGCCCGTGCGCTACCAGCACGAAGTCCACACTGCCGTCAGCAACCGGCAGGCAGGCTTCATCCACCAGGGCACTGGCACTGTCGCCCTGGCTGGCCAGTGCGACACGCCCTGTCGTGCCGGCATCATTGCCATGACCTGCAGCCTTCGCCTCCAGGAATCCTCAAGGTATGGCGTGCAATAACCGAGACCCAGATACCCGGCGCCCTTCAGGTCGCGCAATGCTGGACCGAAGCCGCGACACAACAATCCGGCGCGTTGCATGACCAAGCCGGCTGGCGTAAAACTCCTTGAGATCGACAACATCCATTACCTTTTCAACCTATCGCTAACTCACCGCTTACAACAGGATCAACATGTCCAATCTACAGTATCATCTGTTTCCGGCTCTGAGCGACAATTATGGCGTGCTGATGCACTGCCCTGAAACCGGACAAACCGCGTCGGTCGACGCACCGGAAGCAGCCGCTGTTGAAAAGGCACTGGCAGACACCGGCTGGAAACTCACCCACATACTGATCACTCATCATCATCACGATCATGTCGGCGGAGTACTCGAACTCCAGAACAATTGGAACTGCGCTGTTGTCGGCAGCGCTGAAGAGCCAAACAACCTGCCCGGTCTCACCGAGACCGTGACGCCGGGAGGAACATACGATTTCGCTGGCCACACGGCCCGCATCATTCATACCCCGGGACACACGCTCGGCCATATCATCTGGCATTTTGCTGATGACGGTATCGCTTTTGCCGGTGACACGCTGTTCACGCTGGGTTGCGGACGTGTGTTTGAAGGAACAATGGAACAGATGTGGTCATCGCTGCAGGTGTATCGCCGCCATGCCGCCTGAGACCATCATCTACAGCGGCCATGAATACTCGGCCGCCAACGCAAAGTTCGCATTGAGCATCGAGCCGGAAAACGCGGCTTTACGTGCGCGCGCAGACGCGATTGCGAAGATTCTGGCAGCGGGAAAATCGACTGTCCCTACCACGCTTGCAGAGGAACTGGCAGACCAATCCGTTTCTGACGCGCCGGTTCAGCCGCTCGTTTTGCAGAAGTCCGCAGGGCCAAGGACAACTTCTGACCAGGCTGAAAACTCCAAAGGATCAGACTACAACCGTGTAGATGAAGGCTGCATAGCCTGCCAGGAACGCAAAGCCTACGCGTTTGCCGAACCGTTTGACCACCACTGCCAGAAAGAACAACACCAGCGATACACCAATCATCACCGGAATATCGACCGTCAACATCTCGTCTGAAACCGGAATGGGAGAAATCACCGCAGTGATCCCGGCAATGCCGAGAATATTGTAGATGTTTGATCCCAGTACGTTGCCGAGCGCTATGTCTGAATGTTTCCGCATGGCGGCAATAATTGATGTCGCCAGCTCAGGCAGCGAGGTGCCGACAGCAACAAGCGTCAGCCCGACGACCTCATCTGAAACATTGAGGGACTTGGCCACGATGATCGCGTTATCAACCAGCAGTTTACCGCCCAGCACAACCGCAATCGTTCCCCCAGGCAACGAAAAAAAGATCCAGCCATATTGTCTTTGACGGGTCCGGCAGATCTTCGGGTTCAGTCGAGCTCGTTGCCATTCTGTTTTCCGGTCGGAATACAGCAGATAACCCATGTAAGTGACCAGCACGGCAATGAATGACAGTCCCCATGTCACCGACAGCATGCCGGAATAACACGCCACGCCCAGCAAGGCGGCCGTCACCACCATGAAAAACCCGTCTCGAAATACCGCCGCCCTGGAACAAATGATCGGATAGATCACAGCGCCAATACGCCAAGGATCAGCAGAATGTTGGCAATGTTGGATCCGACGACATTGCCCATCGCGATGCCCGGAGCACCGGCCAGTGCAGCCTGAATGGACGCCACCAGTTCCGGCACCGAGGTCCCAAAACCGACAATGATGATGCCAACTACCAGATTGGACAGACCGAGACGCAGGGCCAGTCCGGCAGCGCCACGCACCAGCAGTTCACCACCAGCCAGCAGCAGAACAAACCCCGCCAGCAAACCGACAACAGTCATTATGTGCCCCTGGATCAGACGGCCTCCGGTTGCACCGCCAACAGCGATCCTGATCGATTCCAAAGCTGAGTACCCTTATGGGTTCAGGTGAACCCATGTTGCCCGATTCTTATCTGGGTCAGGACCCTAGACAACCGGAAGGCAAAAGAAAAGGACAGCAGAAACTGATCCGCTGCCCCAATCATTTCGGCATAGACTAGCACGATTACATCATGTACTGACCGCCATTGGCCGAGATCGTCGAACCGGTGATGAAGCCCGCATCATCGCCAACGAGGAAACAGCACGCATCTGGCAATCTCTTCCGGCTCGCCCAGACGACCAACCGGAATGTGCGGCAGAATTGCCTTGTCGAGAACATCCTGCGGAATGGCGCGAACCATTTCCGTGCCGATGTAGCCGGGGCAGATCGCATTCACGGTAATGCCCTTCTTCGCGCCTTCCTGGGCCAGTGCCTTGACGAAACCAATATCACCTGCCTTGGCGGCAGAATAATTCGCCTGGCCCATCTGGCCCTTCTGGCCGTTGATCGAAGATATGCAAACCACCCTGCCGAAACCTCGTTCCCGCATGCCTTCCCAAACCGGACGTGTCATGTTGAACAGCGAATTCAGATTGGTGTTGATGACGGCATTCCAGTTTTCCGGCGTCATTTTGTGGAACATGGAATCGCGGGTAATGCCTGCATTGTTGATCAGGATGTCAACCGGGCCAAAATCATTCTCGATTTTCTTCAGAGCAGCGTCACAGGCTCCATAGTCGCCAACATCCCATTTCATGACTTCAATACCGGTTTTAGCCTTGAAGTTCGACGCGGCTTCATCATTGCCGGCATAGCTGGCAACAACCTTGTAGCCGGCATCCTTGAGTGCTGTGGCGATGGCTGCACCAATACCCCGGGTTCCCCCGGTTACGACTGCGATACGTGACATTTCCTTCTTCTCCCTATGTAATACTGAAGTATCTCAGTCGCGCTCTACACACATGGCAACGCCCATGCCACCACCGATGCACAAGGTAGCAAGGCCTTTCTTGGCATCGCGCTTCTGCATCTCGTGCAGCAATGTAGTAAATATCCGCGCGCCGGACGCACCGATGGGATGGCCGATGGCGATTGCACCACCATTGACGTTGACAATGTCGGGGTTCCATCCCATGTCGGAATTAACTGCACAAGCCTGGGCAGCAAAGGCTTCGTTGGCTTCCACCAGATCGAGGTCTTCAACCTTCCAGCCCGCCTTTTTGAGCGCGGCCCGCGACGCCGGTATTGGACCTGTGCCCATAATGGCCGGATCAACACCGGCATTTGCCCACGATGCAATGCGCGCAAGCGGAGTCAATCCCCGTTTGCTGGCTTCCGCTGCACTCATCATGATCACCGCGGCTGCGCCGTCATTGATCCCGGATGCATTGCCGGCAGTAACCGAGCCCTCCTTGTCAAAGGCCGGGCGCAGCTTGCCAACTGATTCCATTGTTGTGCCGTGCTTGATATATTCATCCTGGTCGACGACGACGTCCCCCTTGCGGGTCTTGATGGTAACTGCGCAAATCTCATCAGCAAATTTGCCGGCCTTTTGAGCTGCTTCGGCCTTGTTCTGGGATGCGACAGCAAAGTTGTCCTGTTGCTCGCGTGTGATCTGCCATTGTTTCGCAACGTTCTCAGCCGTGGTGCCCATGTGGTATCCATTGAAAGCATCCCACAGGCCATCCCGGATCATGGTGTCGATCATCATGTAATCACCCATCTTCACACCGTTGCGAAGGTGCTGGCAATGCGGCGCCTGGCTCATCGAACTCCTGGCCACCGGCCGCGACAATGTTTGCATCTCCGTTGGCGATCTGCTGCATGCCAAGAGCTACCGCGCGAAGTCCGGAACCGCACAACTGGTTAATGCCCCATGCCGGGCTTTCGACCGGAATGCCTGCATTAATCGAAGCCTGCCGTGCCGGGTTCTGACCAGCCCCGGCAGTGAGAATCTGGCCGAGTATAACTTCGTCGATGTCTTTGCCCTCAAGACCTGCGCGTTCCATCGCGGCCTTCAGTGCGACGGTGCCGAGTTCGGAAGCCGGCAGTGGGCTTAATGCCCCGTTGAAAGAGCCGACCGGAGTGCGGGCAGCTGAAACAACAACAACTGCGTTATCGGAGGTGGACATGAGCATCTTCCTTTTCACTTCTTGATAAATGCATTTTGAATTGCCACTCACTTGCCCCAACGAAACCTGTTGTGCAATGCACAATTAGTCGCGGTCTGTGCGGCATAAGTGCCGCCACAACGGCCAAGCAAAATCACAGCACACACGATTTACCCCAATCCAGTCAATGGAAACCCGCCATCGGGTTGCTCGACAAGCTTGCAAAGCCGTGTATATGCTGCAATGCAAAGACAACTCCAGCCCGGATCAAACTACCCCCTTGTCCCGAGACCACAGAGTATCAATCATGTCTGACGACAACAGCGACCCGATTGTCATTAAAAAGTACGCAAACAGGCGGCTATATAATACGGCAAGCTCTGCCTATGTAACGCTTGATGACCTTTCGCAGATGGTCAAGGACGGCCGTGATTTTGTCGTCCATGATGCCAAGAGTGGCGAAAATATCACCCGCCAGGTGCTGACCCAGATTATTTTTGAAGAAGAGGCAAAAGGCGACAACCTGTTGCCGATAGATTTCCTGCGCCAGTTGATCCGTTTCTATGGCGACAGCATGCAGGCATTTGTTCCGAGCTATCTGCAATTCTCCATGGACCACCTGACCCGCGAACATGAACGCCTTCGCGAAGAACTGGTCGGAGCTGCAGGTACCGAGATGATAAAATCCATGGAAGACCAGGCCCGCAAGAACATGGCGATGTTCCAGGACGCCATGCAATTGTTCAATCCGTTTGCAACCATGCAGAAAATGCAGGACACCGCTCCTGAAACCGCTGATAAACCGGATAAACAGCCAACCAGCGCAGAACCGAAAGCATCATCCGATTCCGGTCTGGACGAACTGCGCGACCAGATAAAATCCATGCAGTCACAAATCGAAAAACTCGCCGGCAAGAACTAGCAGATTGGAAATCAATCATGCTGATCCAGGGCTTCTGACTCGAACAAAGACGTGAACCCGGCTTTTCTGCCTTCGCCTGCACGGCTGGACCCATTCACGCCCACCTACTGCGATAATGTGGCGGCACAAGCTTCAGCCGAAGATGTAAAGGTCAGTCACATATATGAAAATTTCTCATATCACGTGCCTTTTCATCATCTATTGGCAGGCCCTGCTGCTTGCGCGTATTAAGAGGTCTTCAAATCAGACGTATCTCCGGCATGGTCAGGGCCATGGGAAATTGTATTTCACTCTGGAATACGCACTAGAGAAAAGAATACATCCATAGCAAACCGCTGAAATGCGGGAATTTGCAAAGCAACAACCACAACAACCGGCACACAGGAGGACTACCAGATGGCATCGGTGAAATCAGATATCGAGATTGCCCGCGAAGCGACCATGAAACCGATCATGGAAATCGGCGCGAAGATCGGCATCAGCGATCAGCATCTCATTCCTTATGGTCATACCAAGGCCAAGGTTTCGGCAGAATTCATTGAATCCGTCCAGGGCAACGATGACGGCAATCTTATCCTCGTCACCGCCATCAATCCGACCCCGGCTGGAGAAGGCAAGACAACCACCACTGTAGGGCTGGGCGACGGCCTCAATGCTATCGGCAAAAAGGCCATGATCTGTATCCGCGAAGCCTCCCTCGGACCATGCTTCGGCATGAAAGGCGGCGCGGCCGGCGGCGGCTACGCACAAGTCGTTCCGATGGAGGACATGAACCTGCATTTTACCGGTGACTTTCACGCCATTACCTCGGCTCACAACCTGTTATCGGCGATGCTCGACAATCATGTCTACTGGGGCAACAAGCTTGACATCGACGTTCGTCGGGTTTCCTGGCGCAGGGTCATGGATATGAACGACCGGGCACTTCGCCAGATTGTCTGCAATCTGGGCGGCGTGGCCAACGGTTTCCCGCGCGAAACCGGTTTCGATATCACCGTCGCCTCGGAAGTGATGGCCATCCTGTGCCTTGCCACCGACATCGACGATCTGCAGCGCCGGTTGGGCGACATTATCATTGCCTACAAGCGTGACCGGTCACCGGTTTACTGCCGGGACATCAAGGCAGACGGTGCAATGACGGTGTTGCTGAAAGATGCCATTCAGCCGAACCTCGTGCAAACACTGGAGAACAACCCGGCCTTTGTACACGGCGGACCGTTCGCCAATATCGCACACGGGTGCAATTCGGTAATGGCGACAACTACTGCCCTGAAAATTGCTGATTACGTGGTTACCGAAGCAGGCTTCGGCGCAGATCTGGGTGCGGAGAAATTCTTCGACATCAAGTGCCGCAAGGCGGGCCTCAGGCCCAAGGCCGTAGTGATCGTGGCAACTGTTCGCGCCATGAAGATGAACGGTGGCGTCGCCAAGAGCGATCTCGGCGCCGAAAATGTCGCTGCGGTAAAAGCTGGCTGTGCAAACCTTGGCCGCCACCTCGAAAACATCAAGAAGTTCGGCGTGCCAGCCGTAGTCGCTATCAATCACTTCATCACGGATACCGATGCGGAAATCGCAGCCCTTGGCGAATTCGTAAAGACACAGGGCGCCGAAGCGGTTTTGTGCAAGCACTGGGCCCTTGGCTCGGAAGGCACCAGGGACCTGGCCAGCAAGGTGGTGGAAATGGTCGAAGGCGGTACGGCCGACTTCAAGACGCTTTACCCGGATGAACTGAGCCTGTTTGACAAGATGCAAGCCATCGCCAAGGGCATATACCGTGCTGATGGCGTGGACGCAGATGCCAAGATCATGGCGCAGTTGAAAGCCTGGGAGGATCAGGGATACGGCAAGCTTCCGGTTTGCATGGCCAAGACACAGTACTCGTTCACAACCGATCCGACCGTGCGCGGTGCACCGACCGGGTTCACCCTGCCGGTGCGTGAAGTGAGATTGTCTGCTGGAGCCGGTTTCGTGGTCGCCGTGTGCGGTGAGATCATGACCATGCCGGGCCTGCCGTCGGTACCGGCCGCAGAGTCCATCATGCTCAATGACGATGGTCAGATAGAAGGACTGTTCTGAACGAACTTTTTCAGCTGCTGTTTAAAAGACCGGAACGGCGCGGGGGGTAGTATCCTTCCGCGCCGTCCTTTCGTTCTGCAAGGCGTCGTCAGGCGGCAAGTGTCCCGCGAACCGGATAATCGTTCTCAATCACAAATTTCAGAACGCTGGCAAGTTCCGCCGCCTTGGCCCGGCCAAACGGAGCTGTCTGGACCGACCAGTGGTACAAGGTTCCATCGGGACGAACAATTGCAATGCCAGGCTCGGAAAACACGTCCGGCTCATTGTCCTTGATCGCCGACGACAGATAAAGGCCCCAGGTTTTCGCCTGATCCGTTGTAAGTCCATAGCCGAGTTTCAGTCCGGAAACGTCCCAGTCGCGCGCGGTCTGTTCGGCCAGTTGTTTCGTGTTCATGCTCACCGCAACCAGATCAATGCCAAGCGCGGCAAGTTCATGTAACTTGCCGCGAAAATCGGTCAGCTGACCCTTGCAGATCGGGCAATGCAGGCCACGGTAAAAGATCACAATCGTAAAGTGTTCAGGGGCATCGGCGTTGAGCGTAAACTCGCCGCCGCCCGCCAGGGGTACGCCGAGCGCTGGTACAGGCTGGCCAGGAACCAGTGTTGAATGCATGAGGTCATCTCCAGTTAAAGAGGCAGTGTTTGTTGCATTTGGACACTGCCCCCAAAACGATCAACACACAACCGCGTGAGAGGCAGGACCGGCAGTGGAACCACAAGAGACCGTGCCGCTACCGGCCGGCTAAAATCTGAGGCGGTCATTGTCCGCGTCAAACGGGCTTTCAGCAATAACCGTGGCATCAAACAGCTCACCGAGGATTTTCACCTGCAGCCTGGTTCCCTCGGCGGAGTTGGCAGGCTTGACCATGGCGAGTGCCAGGGACTTGCCAACCCGCCAGCCGTAGGACCCGGTCGTGACCCGGCCAACCAGTGTACCCGAGCCATCGTACACAGCTTCAGATCCTCGCGCATCACAGTCCTTGATGCCATGCACCTCCATTGTGACGTATGTCCACTCATCGCCGGCCGCGTGACGCTTCACAAGTTCATCGCGGCCGATGAAATCGCCCTTGTTGGGGTGTACGAAGCGGTCCAGTCCGGATTCATAGGCCGAGTACTCCACCGACAGTTCACGACCTACCAGGCGGTAGGATTTTTCCACCGCCATGGTGCCCATGGCACGAATGCCAAACGGCTTGATGCCAAACTCCGCGCCGGCCTCCATCACCAGGTCGAAGATCAGGTTCTGCATTTCGATGGGGTGATGCAGTTCCCAGCCAAGCTCCCCCACAAAGTTCACGCGCAATGCATGCGCCTGGGCAATGCCGACATTGATGAACCTGCCCGTCAGCCACTTGAAATTCCCGGTCGACAGGTCGGTGTCGGTCAGTTTTTGCAGCACATCACGTGACCTGGGCCCTGCCAGCACCAGTACGCCCATCTGGGTTGTGATGTTTTGCAGGTTGACACCGGTTTCAGGTTTCAGCTTGGTGAGATAGTCCCAGTCATGGCGTTCATAGGCACCGGGCCCCACGAGATAGAAATCATTCTCTCCACGTTTGTAGACAGTGAATTCGGACCGCACACCGCCCCGCTTTGTAAGCAGATGGCACAGGCCAACTCGGCCAATGGTTTTTGGAATTCGGTTCGCCAGAATGGAGTCCAGCCATTGCGCAGCGTCTGGCCCGCCAACCTGGTACTTGGCAAATGCCGTCATGTCGAGCAGGCCGCAATTTTCCGTCACGTTCCTGACCTCGTTGCCGACATGTTCGAAATAGCTGGATCTGCGGAACGACCACAGCTCTTTCACTTTTTCACCAGGCTGTACCGGCGCATGATTGTCTTTTGCAATCACGTCAGGACGAACTATCTCCGACGGTTCAAAACCGTAGTCGGCGCTGGGCGCAAACCAGTTCGGACGCTCCCAGCCGTATACCGACCCGAATACCGCTCCAAGCGCTTTCATCCTGTCATAACAGGGTGAAGTCTTGAGCGGGCGTGCATCCCAGCGTTCCTCGTCCGGGTAGTGCGGTGTGAAGACGTTGCGGTAGGCTTCCTCGTTCTTGCGTTTCAGATAGCCGCGTGACGCATAGGGACCGAACCGGCGCGGGTCCACACCCAGCATGTCGATCGAGCTTTCACCTTCGACAATCCATTCGGCCAGTTGCCAGCCTGCACCTCCGGCGGCCGTAACACCAAACGAATGGCCCTCGTTGAGCCAAAGGTTCTTCCTGCCCCACGCAGGCCCGATGATTGGCGAACCGTCCGGCGTGTAGCAGATCGCACCATTGTAAACTTTCTTGATGCCAACCTCACCAAAAGCCGGTACGCGAAAAAACGTGCTTTCTATGTGAGGCGCAATCCGGTCCAGGTCTTCCTGGAAGAGTTCGTACTCTGCATCTTCGTCCGGGCCATCAACATAACACACGGGCGCACCTGCTTCATACGGACCGAGGATCAGTCCGCCCGCCTCCTCGCGCATGTACCAGGCTGAATCGGCATCGCGCAGCACACCCATTTCGGGCAGCCCATCCGCATGACGTTGCCTTATCTCGGGATGGGCTTCGGTGACGATGTACTGATGTTCAACCGGTATGACGGGGATGTCGAGGCCCAGCATTTCGCCGGTCTGGCGCACAAAGTTACCGGTAGCCGTGACAAGATGCTCACATGTGATGTCACCCTTGTCGGTCTTCACGAGCCACTCGCCGTTGGCTTTTTGCTCGACGGCAATCATCCGGGTCTTGCGGTATATTTCCGCGCCCCTGTCGCGTGCACCCTTGGCCATGGCCTGGGTCAGATCTGCAGGTTGCACATAACCGTCGCTCGGGTGCTGAATGGCGCCGAGCAGGCCTTCCGTGTTGCACAGTGGCCAGATTTCCTTGACCTGTTCCGCTGTCAGCAGATTTACATGCACACCGATGGTTTCGGCCACACCGGCATAGTACATGAACTCGTCCCAGCGATCTTTGGTCTGGGCAAGCCTGATGTTCGACACCTGCCGCAATCCCACGTGCTGACCGGTCTCCTCCTCAAGCCTGGAGTACAGATCGAGCGAATACTGATGCACCTTTCCAACCGAGTATGACATGTTGAACAACGGCAGAAGCCCGGCGGCATGCCATGTCGAACCGGAAGTCAGTTCGTTGCGCTCAACAAGCACAACATCTGACCAGCCCTTTTTCGCCAACGCGTAAAGTGTGCCGACACCGACAACACCGCCACCTACAACCACAACACGTGCATGGGACTTCATGATCAACCCTCCGGGTTCACAGCGAAACAAGGATCAGTATGGTTCCTTTTTGAATCAATCTGACCGGATAACGATGCTCAGTTCAAACCTGCCGAGGCAACCTGCCTGCGCCTGTGCGGGCACAGGTTGCTATTGCCACCCGAACCATAGTGAAAATCATTCACCTAGTGTGAAGTCAAGCGACCGGGCAGCGCAGAATTACGACACATGAAGTATCTCAGACAATCACTTCAAGCGGACGCAGGTCGCACCGCAATCCATCAGGGTTGATGAATTGCACAGCCTGCCAGCCCCGAGCGCGCGGTGCCTCGACATTCGCAGCAACATTATCAATAGGCAGGACGTCTTCAGGCGCCTGATCGGGAATCAGATCCATGCAGGCATATTCGGGGTCGAAATTGAGCAGTACATTGCCGATATCAAAAACAATGTGCCGGATTGCCATCAGCCTATGCCAAATTCGCTGAACGGGATAAATCCGAGCAGTTCACCCTGCTGCACTGCCATTGCATCCTCAGGCACTTCAATAAGCCCGGTTGCCTGCCGCAGGCCGGAAATCAGGCCGGACCCATCCCGGGTAAATTTCCTCAACACCGGACCATCGCCGGTATTGTCTATCCACCCGCGCCAGAATTCACGGCGGCCGGCCTTCTTCCCTGGAATTGAGAACCCTGCAGGCAGTGGATAGCGTTGCGGCGCGTTCCAGCTGGCGCCCTGCAGGCGGGCAAGCATCGGTTGCGCATACAGCAGAAATGTCACGAAAGCAGCCACTGGATTGCCCGGTAATCCAAAAAACACCGTATCACCGATCTGTCCCATTGCCAGCGGCCTGCCGGGTTTCACCGCCAGCTGCCAGGCATGAAGAGTGCCCATCGACTGAATTGTCTCGACAATGAAATCAGCTTCGCCGCGGCTGGCGCCTCCGGTTGTGAGGATGACATCACACTCATGCGCCGCGGTCCGTACAGCCCGTTCAACCCGCGACCTGTCATCTGGTATCACTCCATAATCCACCGGTTCTGCACCAACCGTATTCAGCAACCCGCGGAGCAGATGATAGTTGCTGTCATAAACCTTGCCGTCACCCAGAGTGTTTCCTGGCCGGACAATTTCGTCCCCGGTTGAAATCAATCCAACCTTCAGGCGGGCAAACACCTTGATCCGGCCCGCGCCGCCGGATGCTATGGCCGCCACGTCCTGAGGTCGCAGGCGCTGACCTGGCTGCAGCACCGTCTCGCCTTCCCTGACATCTTCACCGGCCAGGCGCGTGTTGGCTCCCGGTTTCAATCCCTTGGGCACCACGAGGCCGGTACCGTCAACGGCAGCATCCTCCTGCATCACGCAGGTATCGGCGCCATCGGGCATAACCGCCCCGGTAAATATGCGGGCGGCTTCACGCTTTTTCAGAGCCCGCTCTGGCGCATGGCCTGCCGCGATGCGCATGACGACCGTGAATTTCGCATCACCGGCAGGATCCAGATCCGCCCCGGCAAGGGCATAACCATCGACTGCGGCATTGTTGAAGGCGGGAATGTTTTGCCGCGCCACATACTGCTCGGCCAGGACCCTCCCGTGAGCCTGGGAAAGCACGATTGTTTCGGCATCGGTTACCGGTGACGTTCGCTCCAGAATCAACGCGATCGCATCATCATGGCGCATCCGGTCCTTGTCATGCAGAAAACAGTCATCGAGCAGTTTGCGGGTCATGACTTCAGGCTACCTCGACCAGACCGGTGCGCCCGCAGATAAAGTCTGCCAGTGCAAAGACATCATTGCGGTCATAGACCGGAACCGGACAATCGGTAACCGTACCATTGGCGGCAACAGCTACAATTGTTTCGTCGTCATCACTCAACTTCGGCTTGTCGTTGTCAAGATTTCGCACTTCAATCTTGTCATGCCCGTCTCTCTTGTACCCTTCGACAATTACCAGATCGCAAGGGTCAAGTTTTGCAAGCATCTCGTCAAGCGATGGCTCGACATCATTGCGCAACTCGGAAATAACCGCCCAGCGGTGCCGGGACACTACCGCCACTTGCGCAGCACCGGCTGCACGATGGCGAAAACTGTCGCGCCCCTCATGGTCGATGTCGAACGAATGATGCGCATGCTTGATGGTTGATACCCGAAACCCGCGCCCTGTCAGTTCCGTCACCAGCCGCTCCACCAGTGTTGTCTTGCCGGAATTCTTGAACCCGGCTACCCCTATCACGCGCTGTGTCATGCAGCCTGCTCCTGCGCAATGCGCTCGGCTTCCGGCACATCTGACGGCCGGTTGACATTGAAGAACGGATCAAACCCGCGCCCTGTAAACTCCACGGCAACCAGTTTGTGCCGCGCGGTCCACAGATCGACCTTGCGGATGCCTTCATTCACCAGCGCCGACTGGAGGTCATCCTTCAGGTGAACCGGCCACAGGCCGAATACCGGGTGATTACGCCCGCCCGATGCAGCACACGCCATGTCGGCGCCCTGCTGTTCAATGGCCCCCGACAACCGGTTGACAAAGTCGGCCGGAAAAAAGGGCGTGTCAGTGGCAGCTGTTGCCACCCACCTGGCTTCAGGGGCATTTTCAACCGCCCACGACAATCCGGCCAGCACCCCGGCAAGCGGTCCGGCAAACCCGTCAACCGTATCCGGGACCACCGGCAGGCCATAACCCGCAAACCGGTCAGGATCGCCATTGGCATTGAGAACGATATGGGAGACCTGTGCACCGAATCGGTCAATTACATGATCCAGCACCGGACGGCCGGCAAGTTCAATCAACCCCTTGTCGCCACCGCCCATGCGCCGGGCAAGCCCGCCGGCAAGTATACAGCCAACAACCTTTTGCTCAGGACTCATCGCCTGCCCCCTTGCGCCGGTGTCTGCGGTCTTCATCCTCGATCTGTGACAGGTCGGCATCAAACTCGATCCGCTCGGCACCCGACAGTGCGACGAACCGCTTGCCACGTGCCCTGCCGATTACCGTCATGCCAACCTGACGGGCAAGATCAACCCCCCACGCGGTAAATCCGGAACGCGACACCAGTATCGGAATGCGCATCGCAGCACACTTCAGGATCATCTCCGACGTCAACCTGCCAGTGGTGTAAAACAGCTTGTCATCGGGCGATACTTTATGCAGGAACATCCATCCGGCAATCTTGTCGACGGCATTGTGCCTGCCGACGTCCTCCAGGTACACCAGCGGCATGTCAGCCTTGCACAGGACGCAGCCATGAATGGCGCCGGCCTTGAGATAAAGCGATGGTGCTGTATTGATCTTCCTGGTCAGCGCATAAAGCCACGATGTCTTGATCCGGGCATCCCGTGACAACTTGATGGCCTCGAAATTTTCCATCATGTCGCCGAAAACCGTGCCTTGCGCACAGCCGGACGTGCGGGTTTTCTTCTTCATCTTTTCTTCGAAGTTTGTCTCACGCACAGTCCGCACGACAATCACTTCAAGATCATCATCATAGTCGATGCCAATGATCTCGTCGTCGTGCTGCAGCATGCCCTGGTTGAGCAGGTATCCCACTGCCAGCCAGTCGGGATGATCACCGATTGTCATCGAGGTGACGATTTCCTGGGCATTGAGATAGATGGTCAGCGGCCGTTCATGCACTACATGGGTAGCGATTTCGGCGCCGGTCTGATCGATGCCGGTTACGGCCCGCGACAACCGTTCGTCATCCGGGTCGGGCAGGATGGAAAATTCCGAAATGTCACGCGGCGTATTCATGCGTGTGAGTAAATCCTTTGGGGCGGAATGTGCAGCACGATTTCATCACCCACCGAAATTGACCCTTCACGCTCCACCCACGCCACAAGTCCGCGTTTGCTGCGCGCCAGTTTCGGAAACGCCATGCCCTGACCGGGATGATGCTTTTCGATGACATCCCCCACATATCGGCACGGCGCATTTTCACCATCCACAATCAATGTTGCTCCGGACGAGAACATCATGCGGGTAGAAGGCGGCAGAAATGTCAGTTCAGGAATACCCGCAGTGACCAGGTTTGCGCCAACCCATTCCGGGCGAAGTTCGGGAATGCCGAGCAGGTCAGCGATCTCGGCCAGTTGTTCAACCGACAGTATGGAAACCTGGCGTGTATTGGCCACCGGCGTGCCACGCCTGTATTGTTGCAGCATACGGGAGTTCTGACTGGTAGCCGCGACCTGAATGACAGTCACCGCTAATACCGTCAAACACCAGGTCCAGCCGGTCAGCATGGGTTTTTTCGAGCCCTGTCTCCCGGACCGGACCCAAAAGCAATGCCGTTACCGTTCCGGTCAGCGGCGATTTCTCGAGTACTGCCATAGCCTGTCCTTTTCAGATGCGGACTTTTGTATAGAGCATTTCCCGCGAAAGTGGATACCGCTATTGCGACAAAAACTGCAGTGCAGGCCTGATTGAACCGGACCTGCGCCGTTCCGGTTGCATCTGGCATCGGTAAAACGCCTGTACTGCGTGCACCCGGCCCACTGAACTATTCAGCTGCCGCCATCTGTTCGCTGCCGGCAGCTTCGACCCTGGCTGCACAGAACTTGAACTCCGGAATTTTGCCGAACGGATCAAGCGCTGCATTGGTCAGCAGGTTCGCCGCGGCTTCCACAAATGCAAACGGAATGAAGATGGCGCCAACCGGCACCTGATCATCCTGCCGCACCATGATTTCAACCTCGCCCCGCCGGGTTGTCACGCGCACCTTGTCGCCGGCCTTGATGCCAAGTTTTGCTATGTCTGCCGCATTCATCTGGACCACAGGTTCCGGGTTCACCGCATCGAGCACGAAGGACCGCCGTGTCATGGCGCCGGTATGCCAGTGTTCAAGCTGGCGGCCGGTTGAAAGAATGTAGGGGTAGTCCTTGTCAGGCATTTCATCCGGTGGCAATACCCTGGCCGGCACCATTTTGCCGAGCCCGGATGCCGTCGGGAACCGGTCGGAGAACACGATGTCCTGGCCCGGGTGGTCAGGAGCAGGACAGGGATAGGCAACCACATCCTCGCTGATCAACCGGTCCCAGGTGATATTGTCCAGTGACGGCATGGCGAGCTTCATTTCGGCAAACACGTCTGCCGGACGGTCATAGGTCCAGTTGAGGCCAAGGCGATTGGCGAGGTCCTGGGTAATGGCCCAGTCCTCGCGTGCCTCGCCTGGTGCCTGCAACGCCTTGCGGCCCATCTGTACCTGACGGTTGGTGTTCGACACGGTGCCGTTCTTCTCCGGCCATGCGGATGCCGGCAGGATGACATCGGCAAACATCGCCGTTTCGGTCAGGAATATATCCTGCACCACCAGGTGGTCCAGCATCGCCAGAGCCGCCCGGGCGTGGTTTACGTCCGGATCCGACATGGCCGGATTTTCACCCAGTATATACATGCCGTTGATCGCACCATCGTGAATGGCGTGGACAATCTCGACCACCGTAAGGCCAGGTTCGGGATCCAGCTTTGCATCCCATAGTTTTTCGAATTTTGAGAGGTTTTCTTTCTCGGCAATTTTCAAGTAATCCGGGAACACCATCGGGATCAGCCCGGCATCGGACGCGCCCTGCACATTGTTCTGCCCACGCAGCGGATGCAGGCCGGTTCCTGCACGGCCTGTCTGGCCGCACATCAATGCCAGCGAAATCAGGCAGCGGGCGTTGTCGGTGCCATGGGTGTGCTGGGAAACGCCCATGCCCCAGAATATGATGGCCGCGTTGGCCTTGGCATACTTGCGGGCCACGGTGCGGATTTCTTCTGCCGCAATGCCGCAGATGGCCTCCATGTCCTCCGGCCTGTAGTCAGCCAGATGATCCTTCAGCTTGTCGAAGCCTTCAGCATGAGCCTGGATGTATTGTTCGTCGTAAAGACCTTCTTCCACGATCACGTTCATCATGGCGTTAAGCAGCGACACGTCCGCCCCATTCCTGAACTGCAGCATATGGCTTGCATATCGCTTCATTGCGGTGCCGCGCGGATCAAGAATTATCAACTCGGCGCCGCGTTTGGCCGCCTGTTTGAAATATGTCGCGGCAACCGGGTGGTTTTCAGTCGGATTGGCGCCAATGACCACGATGACATCGGAGTCCCGCACTGCAGTGAACGGAGCCGTTACCGCACCGGACCCGATAGTCTCCATAAGCGCTGCAACCGACGATGCATGGCAAAGCCGTGTGCAGTGATCGACATTGTTGGACCCGAAGCCGACCCGCACCAGTTTCTGGAACAGGTAAGCCTCTTCATTGGAGCACTTGGCCGACCCGAAGCCTGCCAGCGCTTTTGGTCCATTGGCATCACGGATGGCCTTGAGACCGTTTGCCGCCACGTCGAGCGCTTCCTCCCACGTTGCTTCACGGAAATGGGTCATCGGGTTGGCTGGATCCATGTTCAGACCCTTGGGTAAACCCTCCTTGCGGATCAGTGGTCTGGTCAGACGTTCCGGTGACGTGATGTAGTCAAATCCAAAGCGGCCTTTCACGCACAACCGGTTTTCATTTGCCGGTCCGCCCTTGCCCTCGACGAACGCGATATGATCCTCGCCGGTCTTCTGATCCTTTCGTATGTTGTAGGTTATCTGACAGCCAACACCGCAATACGGGCAAATGCTGTCAACCTGGCGATCTGCCTGGCGGCTGCCGCGGCCCTTTTCGTCAACGATGGTCGCCGGCATCAACGCGCCGGTCGGACATGCCTGAACACATTCACCGCACGCCACGCAGGTTGATGCGCCCATCGGATCATCAAAATCGAAAACGACTTTCTCATGCGGCCCGCGGAAGGCCATGCCGATCACATCGTTGACCTGTACCTCGCGGCATGCCCGGACACACAGATTGCAGTGAATGCAGGCATCCAGGTTAACTGCCATGGCCGGATGCGAAATGTCGGGCCTGGGAGATGCATCACGCGGGAAGCGCGATACATCCACCTCCATTGCATCTGCCCATTTCAGGAAAGACGACTGGTCATCATGGGCATCCTCGCGCGCCGGCTGATCTGCCATCAGGAGCTCGATCACCATTTTGCGGGCGTTGGATGAACGCTCGTTCTGGGAATTTACCACCATGCCTTCTGCCGGTGCACGCACGCATGAAGCCGCCAGCACCCGTTCACCTTCAATCTCGACCATGCAGGCGCGGCAATTACCGTCTGCGCGATAGCCCGGAGCATCCTTCCAGCAAAGGTGTGGAATGGTGGTGCCTTCACGCCTGGCCACCTGCCATATGGTTTCACCGTCCCGCGCCTCGACTTCACGTCCGTCGAGTGTGAACTTGATTGTGCTGCCGGACATCAGGATACGTCCTCCTTGAAGTGTGTCATGACGGTACGAATGGGATTGGGTGCTGCCTGTCCCAGGCCGCAGATGGAAGCGTCGGCCATCGCCGTAGTCAACTCGCCAAGCAGGTTTTCATCCCACGGGCCTTTTTGCATCAGCTTGACGGCCTTTTCACACCCGACCCGGCAGGGCGTACATTGACCGCAGGATTTATCTTCAAAAAACCTCAACAGATTGACGGCCGCATCGCGCATCGAGTCACTGTCAGACAGGACCACGATCGCATGCGAGCCCACAAAGCATCCCAGCTCAGCCAGTTCCCCGCCAAAATCCAGCGGCACATCGCCTTTCGCCGCCGGAAGAATACCCCCGGAGGCGCCACCAGGCAGATAACCTTTGAAAGTATGCCCGTCGGCCATGCCGCCGCACATCTCGATCAGCTCGTTGACCGATGTTCCCGCCGGCGCCAGCACCACGCCAGGGTTTTTCAGACGCCCGGATACCGAATACGATCGTGGTCCCTTGTGGCCCTCCTTGCCCTGCGAACTGAACCAGTCGGGGCCCTTTTCGAGGATTTGCGGCATCCAGTAAACCGTTTCGATATTGTGAACCAGGGTGGGCCGGTCAAACAAACCAACCTGCGCCACGTAGGGTGGCCGATGCCGTGGCAGGCCGCGCTTGCCTTCAATGGATTCGATCATCGCGCTTTCTTCGCCACAGATATAGGCGCCTGCGCCGCGGCGCACATGCACGTAACCCTCCGGAACGATGCCGGCGGTCTCCAGCTTGCCTATCTCGTTCTTCAGGAGCTGAACCGCTGCGGGATACTCATCGCGCATGTAGATGTAGCCCGCGGATGCATCAACACCCCAGGCAGCAATCAGCATGCCTTCGAGGAACTGGTGTGGACGGGTGTGCAGGTAATGCCGGTCCTTGAAGGTGCCGGGTTCACCTTCATCGCCATTGATGCACAGATAGCGAGGACCCTGGCCGGCACGCACGAACTTCCATTTCTGTCCCGACGGGAAACCGGCGCCACCAAGACCCTTGAGGCCGGCTTCAAGCAAGGTGTCGATAACCTGCTCCGGCGTTTTCGATCCGCCCCGCAGTGCTTTCAACTGGTCATAACCGCCTTCAGCCATGTAGGCCTCGAAGGATTGATAGGCAGGCATCTCAGGCCGGATGGCCTTGTCCCGGGCCAGGATGGTCAGTTTTTCGACACTGACATTACCAACATAGTTGTGCCCGACCGCGGCAGCCGGCGCCACATCGCAAAGCCCCATGCAGGGACCGTGCACCACCCGGACACTGTCTGGTGCATTGTCACCAAGCGCCATGATGATGTCCTGTGCACCGGCCATTTCGCATGACAGGGAATCGCATACGCGGATGGTGATATCCGCTGGCGCGGTTTCGCCTTCCTTCACAACGTCAAAGTGGTGATAGAATGTTGCAACCTCGAAAACCTCCGCCATCGGCAATCGCATGGCGTGCGCCAGCGCAGACAGATGACCAGCCGACAGGTGCCCCCATTTGTCCTGCACCATGTGCAGGTACTCAATCAGCATGTCACGCTGCAGCGGCTGATGCTCCGCCATCAGGTTCAAAATCTCCCGATGAGCATCCGGATCGAGCTGACGGCCTTTTGGAAACGCCCTGCCCTTGCCCTTGCCGCCCCGGCCGGGCCGGATGGGTTTGAAACCGTCGCTGCCTGCATGATTGTTCATGTTCGCCTCAACCTTTTGCGAATTGTTGCTGGACCAGCGCTACGCCGCCCGCTACACCGCCATCATGCCAAATTTGAATGCCCGATGTATCGGCACGTCAAGCCCTGGCTCTGACCGGCAAGCGATAACATACTGGTCTATCCTGCCAGTCAGAAATAAATGTTATACCTGAAGGTGTCCAGTTTAATGCAGGAATTTGATCACGAAATTGATGTCCGGGGACTTCGGTGCCCGCTGCCTGTACTCAAGGCCAGGAAACGGCTTGTGTCTCTTAAATATGGAGAATTATTAAGAATTCTGGCAACGGATCCAGCCGCGGCAATCGATTTTCCGCACTATTGTGCCGGAAGCGGAAACGAACTGGTGAGCCAACACGAAGAAGCCGGAATGTTCATTTTTATCATCAGAAAAACTCATACCAAGTGAGCTTTCTGAATTATCATGATCGCCTCTTGCCACCGGAAATGGTTGCCTTCCATCGCGCCAAAGCGTTCTGAACCTCTCCGCTGAACCCGACCAGCACATCGCCATCAAGAACAAGAACCGGCCGTTTGATCAAGGCAGGGTACGCCGTCATCAGTGTCGTTGCACTGTGCTGGTCAATACTTTCCCTGCTGGACTCCGGCAGGCCGCGCCAGGTTGTCCCGCGCCGGTTGAGGAGTGTTTCCCACCCCGCCCTCGCTGCCCAGCCGGCGATGACGGCGCGATCAAGGTTGGCTTTCCGGATATCGTGAAACCGGTAGTCAAAACCCTCGGCATCCAGCCATTTGCGCGCCTTGCGACAGGTGTCGCAATTGCTCAGACCATAGGCGTCAATCATCATCCACCTCTGCGCAGGGACAAAGTATCATCAGAAAACGCTTCCGCACCACCGGTGATCGGGTCGGTGAAAGCCTTTAAAAGCCCTTCCAGTTCTTCGCGCCGGATATCGCGGGTGATAAACACCAGCCGGGTACGGTGATCTTCGTCCGGCCAGTGCTCAAGTCTTTCCGGCGGATGCAGGACATGCTGCACACCGTGAATGACCACCGGGCGCATGACATCGTCCTCCAGCTTCACGATGCCTTTCATGCGCAGCAGATTCGGACCGTGATAGCTCTGCAGCAACTCCAGAAACAATTCAAACTGCATGGGCCCGATGGCCCTGTCGGTAGCCACCGAAAATGAGCTTATGTGCTCGTCATGCCGGTTCACGTCATGGTAATGACCATGATCGTGCAGGTGGTCATGATTGCCGGCAGGATTGTGACCGGAGGTTGCTGGGGCCGCCCTGCGCCGCGACCGGCGTCGGCCTGACCGTTCAGACGCCTCAAAGGCATCCGCTGCCAGCCAGCGCTTGACCTGGTCGGGGCGTGCCTGGCTGCCGGTTTTAACAGGCTCAAACAGCTTGCCGGCAGTAGCCTCCCCATTGTGGGTGGTCAGTATCCGGGCAGCAGGCGCCAGCTTGTGCATCCGCGCGATGATGTCTTGCAATACATCCTCGCCTTCACGGCCCGACAGCAGGTCGGTTTTCGACAGTACCAGCTTGTCCGCGACAGCAACCTGTCGAACGGCCTCATCATGTTCATCAAGCGTGGCGGCACCGTTTACGGCATCCACCAGGGTGACCACTCCTTCCAGCCGGTAGCGTTGCAGAAGGTCTGGATGAGACATCAGTGTTTGCAGGACAGGTGCCGGGTCAGCAAGGCCGGTTGTCTCGACAATGACGCGATCAAACGCCCTGATGGTGCCCGCCTCTCGCCGTACCCCCAGATCAACAAGCGTGTCGGCGAGGTCGCCGCGAATGGTGCAGCACAAACATCCCGACGACATTTCGAACACATTGCTGTCAGCGGTCTCCACCAGCAGGTGATCAAGCCCGATCTCACCGAACTCATTGATGATTACGGCAGCATTCGCCAGTGCCGGATCCTTGAGCAACTGGTTCAGTAAAGTGGTTTTGCCCGCGCCGAGGAACCCTGTCAGAACTGATACGGGAATGGGAGCAATTGATGTCATTGTGTGAACTCGTCTGGAACGGCACAGATGCTGCAAGCGCAGGCGCCAGGGATGACGGCAGTTTTACCCGGGGACCTATTTATCCGACGCAGGCTTGCGCCTTTTCCGGCGTCTTGTCTCCTTCACCGGTGAGGACTTGCCGCCATTGGCCTTCTCACGGCCCGACAGGCTGGCAAACGATTCAAACACCGCAGGCGTGACAACCTCGCATTTGCCGCCTGCCTGCAAAACCTCCTGACACAGCGTATTGCTGGTGCTCTGGGAAATATTGAACGTTACCGGCACGAAATCCTTGGTAAACGGAATGCGCACCACGCCACTTCCCGCGCTTTTGAACTCATTCACCTTGACGGCCTCGATACCATTCAGGACTGCTTCAGCTTCAGCCGCACTCTTGAACCTGCCAAAAGTCGCGCCCCATCCGGAAAACGTGTCGGCATTCACCATGCGCAAACCCTTGCCGCCACAAACGGTCTGGCGCATGTTTGGCGGGGTACCACTCTCATTCTGAAGCGCACTTATGGAAGACGTCCCCGGATAGGCCGCAGCCGTCTCCATCACCACTTTTGCCTTCTGGGCCCGGGCCTTTCCGCTGCGCGTACCAAACACCACTGCCACTACCAGGCGCCCGTTGACGTTTGCAGTGGCAACCAGGTTAAACCCGGACGGGCAGATAAAGCCCGTCTTCATGCCGTCGGCCTTGTCCCATATCTGCAGCAGATAGTTTCTGTTGCGGAGCTTGCGTTTGCCAAGCGTCAGAAAGGGAGCAGAGTAATACTCCCTGGCTTGCGGATATTTGTTCAGCAACGCGTAGGACAGAACTGCCATGTCGCGGGCCGTTGTATACTGTTCCGCGTCATGGAGGCCGTGCGGATTGACGAAGTGTGAGCCGGTCATGCCGAGATCACGCGCGGTTGCATTCATCAGTTCGGCAAACTTTTCCTGCGTACCGGAAACAACTTCAGCCAGAAACGCCGCCATGTCGTTTGCCGAGTAGATCAGCAATGCCTTCAGTGCCAGATCAACAGTGACCTCCTGGCCCGGAAGATATCCGATTTTGCTGGGTGGAGGAGCAGACGATGTCTTGGTAACCGTGCCCTTGGTCTGGGTGGTGATCTTGCCCTGTTCGATGGCCTGAAACACGATATAGGCCGTCATCAGCTTGGTCAGGGAGGCAGGATACCACGGCTTGCCGGCATCCTTGGCAACCATGACCTTGCCGGTTTTGCCGTCATACACCACCACCGGATTGGCATTGGCGGCGGCCAGGCTGGCCGCAAGGATCAGCCCTGCTGCCAGAAAAACCCGGATCATGAGTGTCAATGACGTAACCAAAGCATTTTCCTGTAAACTCGCCGCGCCGCCGAAGAAGACATGCCTAACACCTTGATGGCGGATGGATCAATGGGGCAATTTGCTGGCCACACGATTGATGCACCGCATGGATAGCAATCCCGGAAGATACTCCCGCGCATGCGCGGCAAGCAACAATAACTTCGGAAAACGTGGTGCCCCCAGCCGGACTCGAACCGGCACGCCCTCACGGACAACAGATTTTGAGTTCTATCGCGTCTACCAGTTCCGCCACAGGGGCCTCAAATCGAGGCGGATAATAGGCAACAGCGTTCAACCGTCAACATCAAACATCATCGCAAATGAAATGAACCGCGGACCCGGCGCCGGTTTGACAAGTTCAATGGACAAATCGCTGCGCCCGGCGTATTGCCTTCGCCCATGCTAAGACGCCTTTATGACTGGATGATGAGACTTGCCGGCCACCGCCACGCACAGTGGTATCTGGCTGTTGTCTCCTTTGTCGAGAGTTCTGTTTTCCCGGTGCCTCCCGATGCCATGTTAATCCCGATGACCCTGGCAAAACCGGAAAATGCCTGGCGTTATGCCACAATTTGCACGATCGCTTCGGTCCTCGGCGGCCTTCTGGGCTATTATATCGGCTTTGCCCTGTTCGATACCCTGGGTCAGTGGATTTTGAGCGTCTACCATCTCGACGACAAATTCTTCGAATTCCAGCAGAAGTTCAATGAATGGGGCTTGCCGATCGTGTTCTTTGCCGGTTTGACACCGTTTCCCTACAAGGTTGTTACATTGATGAGCGGCGTCACCGAAATGGCCCTGCCGGTATTCGTGGCAGCATCTGTCGTCTCGCGCGGGCTTCGCTTCTATCTGGTCTGCGGTTTGCTGTACTGGCTGGGCGAACCGATGCGTGACTTCATTGAAAGGTATCTCGGCTGGCTGACCCTGGCTGCAGGCACTGCACTTGTGGGCGGATTTGTTGCCGTGAGGTATCTGCTATGAGTTATACCACAGGGTCAGTAACTGGCTCCTTTGGCGCCAGGTGGGGAGATCGCAATGACTAGAACCAGGTCGATACGGAGACATGCACTGCTTGCCTTTCTGATAGCGTCGGCAACCCTGACCGCGGCATGGGCGTTTGAGGTTATCGGCGGCTATCGGCCCTGTGCCCTATGTCTGCAACAACGCTGGGCGTATTATTTTTCGCTCCCGGTCCTGGGTCTGATCTGGCTTCGCATGTTAACCGTCAGGGCCGACATCGACGTGGTTCGATGGGGCCTGTTTGCCGTGACAATCGCCATGGTGATAAATGCCGGTGTGGGGTTTTATCATTCCGGTGTTGAATGGGGCTGGTTTGAAGGACCCGCTGCATGCTCGTCTGGCGCAGGCCTTTCCGGTGGTCTGCCGGATTTCAGCAAGGCAAGGGTGATCAATTGTTCAGATGCCCAGTGGCGCCTGTTCGGCCTGTCATTTGCAGGATGGAATGTAGTGGTTTCCACGGTGATCGCCGGTATCGCGGCCCTGGGTGCCAAACGCACTTATACCGAAAGTACCAACTATTGACCCTTTTGGTATTACGGATCCAGCTCGGTGTCCCAGTAGAGATAATCCTGCCAGCTTTCATGCAGGTAGTTTGGCGGAAAGTGCCGGCCATTGGCATGCAGTTGATGCACTGTCGGCTTGATCGGATGTATTGAAGGGTGCATGCCACAATCCCTGGCCATCTTGTTGGCCTTGCGCAGATTGCATGGACTGCAGGCTGCAACAACATTATCCCACGTTGTCTGGCCGCCCCTGGAACGCGGAACCAGGTGGTCGAACGTCAAATCCTCGCCCCGTCCACAATATTGGCACATGAACTTGTCGCGCAGGAAAACGTTGAACCGTGTGAAGGCAGGATAGCGTGCCGGCTTCACATAGGTCTTCAGAGACACCACCGAAGGCAACCGGACTTCAAAACTCGGCGAACGCACAACCGTCTCGTACTCTGAAACGATGTGAACCCGCTCCAGAAACACTGCCTTGACAACATCCTGCCAACTCCACAGCGACAACGGATAATAACTCAGCGGCCGGTAGTCAGCATTCAGCACAAGTGCCGGGCAACTGTCCGGCGTAGCATTCGCATGCAGCACTTCCTGTCCTTCCGGGTGGTTAGGATGCGAGCGACAATTCGCAGCTACTATATCTTTTGCAACGGGCGTGTGAAGAGTGCAAATTTTTCGCGTCGCTGCAGGTCAGTCTGCCTGCGTCACGCAATCTGCGCGCGATGGCTGGCATACAGGCCCCACAGGTAACACGCTGCCACTGCCCGCACCGGTTTCCAGCGTTCGGCATGACCGTACATGTCAGGGATCGATGGCACAACATCGAATTGTTCAAACAGTTGCAGGCCAACTCGCACGGCAAGATCGCCGGCCGGCCAGGCATCACGGCGGCCAAGGCAGGTCACCAGGTAAATGTCGGCGGTCCATTGACCAACACCCTGAAGCTTTTTCAGCTCGCTCGCAGCCGCGGTATCTTCGAGGCCCGCCAGCAAACTGAAGTTGAACGCACCATCATGTTCGGCCTTCGCAGCGTTGATGATTGCATTTGACTTGGCGCGGGTCAGACCAAGACCGGTCAGATCAGCCACCTGCATTTTACTGACACAGGCCGCGTCAAATGGCGATAGAGCCAGCTCCACTTTCCGCCATATGGAGTTGGCGGCCTTTGTGGATATCAGCTGGCCTACCACGATGTGACACAGCCCGGCCAACCCAGCTTCGCGCTTGCGCAACCGGGGCAATCCATTTTGTGCATGCAACACTCGAAACCGCGGATCAAGCTCAAACAGGGCTTCCGCACCGGCGGCAAGGTCATCTATCGTATTGATGGTAATGTTGGGTTTTCTCATGCAGGCGATTATAGGTCAGTGCCGGTATCTGGCCAGCACTTTGGAACCGTTCGGTTTTACGGCTTTTGACTGCTACAGTCTGAAGCCGTACTGATCCAGGTCATGAAAGGCTTGAAGGATGGCAGGATCCATATTCCGCTTTGCGCCGAGCCCGAACGGCAGGTTGCATCTGGGTCATGCCTATTCGGCATTGTTCACGCAGCAGCAGGCAAAAATTCACAACGGCAAATTCCTGTTGCGCATTGAAGACATTGACCGCGCACGATGCAAACCGGAGTTTGCCGACGATGCCCAGGCCGACCTGCAGTGGCTCGGACTTGATTGGCCGCTACCGGTTCGTTACCAGTCCCGGCATCTGCAGGAATATATCGTCGTCATTGACCGGCTTGAACGGTTGGGGCTGCTTTACCCGTGCTTCTGCACCAGGGCAAAACTCTCAACCGCCCAGGGACCCAGGGACCCCGATGGCGCCACCATTTACCCCGGCTACTGCAGACTGATGACAAGGATGGATCGCAGCCGGCGCATGACGGCTGCAGAACCTTACGCACTGCGTCTCGACATGGCAAAGGCCATCGTTGCTGCCGAATCTGGCCTGAGCTTTCATGAAACCGGTTGCGGACCTGATGGCGAAACAGGCACTGTTGCCTGCGCTCCACAACTGTGGGGTGATGTTGTCCTGGCCCGCAAGGATATCGCCACCAGCTATCATGTCGCCGTGGTGCATGACGATGCCGTGCAGGGCATAACCCACGTAACGCGCGGCATTGACCTGTTTCACGCCACCTCCGTCCACCGTGTACTGCAGTCCATACTCGAATTCCCGGCACCTGCCTATATTCACCACAAACTGATTTCCGATGACAGCGGGCGGAAACTGTCCAAGAGCCTTGGTGACCGTTCAATTGCCGCCTTGCGTGACGAAGGGGTCACACCGGACATGATCCGCGTGCAATTGGGGTTTGAGAATTGAACGTTAAACTCAGAAGTTCGGCATCACGGCCAGCACGATACTCAACGTAACAATGGACAACGCGGTCCCGGCGGCCACGCTGACCGATACAGCCGCTTCGGCTGCACCATGGCGTTCTGCAAAAATGTAGGCGTTGGCGCCTGTCGGCAGCGCTGCAAACAACACCACGATGCCTGCCTCAACCGCCGTCAGATCAAAAACCCCGAACGCCAGCACGGCTGCAATTGCTGGCATAATAGCAAGTTTGAGAAACATCAACACAATCGCTGCAAGCCCGCTACTCATCAGGCCGAACCTTGCCAGCGACAATCCAAGCGCAAACAACGCGGCCGGAACAGCAGCCTGAGCCAGCAGCGAAACAAATTTTTCCGCCATCGGATGAAGTCCAAGACCGGCAAGGTTCCATGCCGTTCCTGCCAGCAGCGCCAATACAATCGGATTGGCAAGCAGGTCCGTCAACAGGGTGCGCAGCAAGACCGGCAGATCCTGCTTTTCATTCTGCGATCCCCATTGTGCAATCAATGTAGCTGCAAACCATTGCACAGGAAGATGGATGGAGATGATAAGCGCCATGGGCAGGAGCGCAGCCGTACCCAGATGTGCAAATCCCAGCGGCAGACCCAGCATCACCGTGTTGCCAAAAGCTGCACCAAGTGCCGCTGAAGACCCACCTGCTCCTGCAAGACCTGCCACCAAATGTGAAGCGGCAATTGCCAGCACCCAGACAATCGCCACTGCGGTGAAGAACGCCCCCCAAAGTCCCCACGGCGGACTTGCCGGTATCCCCAGTTCAACCATCGCCTTGAACAGCATCGCAGGGATCGCAAACGTGAATACGAATGTCGACAGCCCACGCGCGGATCCTTCGACAAAAAACCCGAACCGGCCGGCGCCAAAGCCGAGCACGATCAGTGCAAACACCGGCACAACCGTTGTAATCACGTTCTGCAAATCAAGCCCGATCCTGAAATAGAAACATGGATATTGTCTGCCTTGCCAACTTGGATACACTGCCGGCATGGCAAGCTCCAACAGAATACCGCCCGCTGTCGATGCAAGGTCTGCCGAGTTGCTCGAGCGGGCCTACGGATTGGCCGATGACGAAGACACCCGAAGGCTTTACCGCGATTGGGCGGAGACCTACGACACGACCATGCTCGACGGACTGGGCTATCTGTCGCCCCGCCTGGTGAGCGAACTCCTGGCATCCGGTGTCGCGGATCGCGCAGTACGGGTGCTTGATGCCGGCGCCGGAACCGGCCTTGCCGGTCAGGAACTGAGCGCGCTCGGCTTCAGCAACATTGATGGCATAGATTACTCTGCTGAAATGCTGTCGGTTGCAGCCCAGCGCAAAGTTTACAAGTGCTTGATCGAGGCTGATCTCTCAAAGCCGCTCGACATACCCGATCAGGCATATGATGCGGCAGTTTGCGCCGGCACATTCACTCATGGTCATGTTGGTCCTTCATGCCTTGAGGAGTTGTTCCGCATTATCAGGCACGGCGGCCTGTTTGCTTTTTCGATCAACACCGGGGTCTGGATCGATGCCGGATTTGAGCGTGAACTGGACCGGCTTGAGAAGGACGCGGCGATCCGCCTGGTGACCCGCAAGGCCGGTGTCAATTTCCGGACATCTTCCACGAACAATTCCTGGCTCAATCTCTATGAACGGCGATAGCGACAGGGCCCGCCTGAAAGTGATGCGGGCCCGGGCAATCACCGGCAGCAGGGAGGCGCGCTCGGTTTATGCAGACTGGGCAGATACCTATGACGATGACATATTTGGCACATTGAAGTTTTGCGGATCAGACAGAATTGCCGACCTTCTGCATGACCATGTTCCGGATGCCGGATCCGCTGAAGTGCTGGACGCCGGTTGCGGGACAGGAGCAGTTGCAGGCAGGTTGAAGTCCCACGGTTTTGAACTGATTGACGGCATTGATCTGTCTCCGGAAATGTTGCAGGTTGCAAGAGCGAAGAACCTGTACCGCAACCTGGTCGAAGCTGATCTGAACCAGCCGTTTATGCTGCCGCACAGTCCCTACCCGGCGATCGTCAGCGCCGGTACATTCACCACCGGTCATGTGGGTGCAGAGGGCTTTCACAATCTTTTCTGCCACCTCCGCCAGGGCGGTCTGATGGCATGTGTCATTGCAATACCGGTCTGGGAACGGGATCAGTTTGCAGCACTTACCGGCAGTCTGCCCGTGGATGTGCTGGCCAACCGAGTGGAAGCCACGATACCGGATGGTGAACCGGATGCGCACCTGCTCGTGTTGCGCAGAAGTTGAACTCTTTGGTGTTAGTCCAGTTGCAGTTTGTAACCGATATGGCTGGCGACAAATCCCAGCCGGTCATAAAACCGATGCGCATCTGTTCGGGTCCTGTCGGTGGTCAGTTGCACCAGGCTGCACCCGCGGGACCGGCATTCCTGAATTGCAAATTCAAACATTTTCTGCCCCAGTCCGCTGCCGCGATGCGAAGCCGCAACACGCACCGCTTCAATCTGCCCGCGCCAGGCGCCCCGGCGGCTGATACCGGCAATAAAGGTGAGCTGCATGGTCGCCACGATCTTCTCACCTTCCTGGGCCACGACAAGCAACTGGTTCGGGTCGCCTTCCAGCGCATCAAATGCCGAAACATAGGCCTGGTCCAGCGGCAACCGGGCATCTTCCCGGCCATTGCCCAGGCCATCATCGGCCAGCAGGCCGACAATCGCCGGCAGGTCGCCGTTGCGTGCCTTGCGCAGGATCACGTCCATCTTCATCGTTTAAGCGGCAGCATCGTCAAGGCGCCCTTCTATCTCTTTCACGATTTCACCCATTATGCCGGTCATGCGGAAATCCTTCGGCGTGTATACTCGCGCAACGCCCATCTGCTTCAGTACATTGGCGTCTTCTTCCGGAATGATGCCGCCAACAACGACAGGTACCTTGTCCATGCCGGCAGACCGCATCCGGTTTATGACATCACGCACCAGCGGCACATGACTGCCGGACAGAATGGACAGGCCGACCACGTGAACCTGCTGTTCAATTGCAGCCGACACGATTTCTTCCGGCGTCAGGCGGATACCTTCATAGATGACCTCCATTCCCACTTCACCGGCCCGCACGGCTATCTGTTCAGCACCATTTGAATGCCCGTCCAGACCAGGTTTGCCGACCAGGAACCTGACCGGCACACCCAGCCGTCCTGCCAGGGCAGCAACCTGCTCCTTCACACGCTCCAGAATCTTCCGGTGCTGCCAGGGCAACAATGGTGCCGACACCCGTTGGCGCGCGATACTCTCCGAACACGTCGCGCAGGGTCTGTCCCCATTCGCCTGTGGTAACCCCGGCTTTCGCGCACACGATTGACGGGACCATGATGTTCTGGCCGCTTCGTGCCGCCGATTTCAAATCCTCAAGGGCAGCTCCAACTGCCGTCGCGTCCCGGCTTTTGCGCCACTTGCTGAGTTTTTCTATCTGCTCGTGCTCTACATGTTCCGGTACTGTCAGAATGGTTTCGCCTACTCCTTCTGACAGGGGCGACGGTTCACTGGTTTCATAGGCGTTGACCCCGACGACTGTCTCGCGGCCCTCCTCGATCGCCTTGATACGCAGGGAGTTTGACTTGACCAGTTCAGCCTTCATGTATCCGCTGTCTACCGCTGCCACCGCGCCGCCTATCCGCTCTATGACAGCCAGTTCTTTCAACGCAGCGGCTTTCAGGGTATCAACCTTGCGGGTGATGACGCCGGATCCGTCAAAGATATCATCGTTGTCGAGCAGGTCTGTCTCAAATGCCATGATCTGCTGCATGCGCAGGGACCATTGCTGATCCCATGCCCGCGGCAGACCGAGGGCTTCGTTCCATGCCGGCAACTGGACCGCGCGGGCGCGCGCATTCTTCGACAGCACCACCGCCAGCATTTCAATCAGGATACGATAGACATTGTTTTCAGGTTGCTGCTCCGTCAGGCCAAGCGAATTGACCTGAACCCCATAACGGAACCGCCGCAGTTTCTCGTCCTCAACACCGTATCTGCTGCGGCAGATATCATCCCACAATTCCGTGAATGCCCGCATCTTTGAAAGTTCGGTTATGAATTTGATGCCCGCATTCACAAAAAAGCTGATGCGGCCGACGATCATCGGGAAGTCCTCATCCGGCACCTGCCCGGACGCCTTCACATCATCGAGAACCGCAATGGCGGTCGCCAGTGCAAATGCAAGTTCCTGCGCCGGCGTCGCACCGGCTTCCTGGAGATGATAGGAGCACACATTCATCGGATTCCATTTGGGACATTCAACACGCGACCAGGTGATGGTATCCGTGATCAGCCGCATCGAGGGCTGCGGCGGGAATACATAGGTTCCGCGCGACAGATATTCCTTGATGATGTCGTTCTGCGTGGTGCCGGTAAGGCTGGTCCGCGACGCGCCTTGTTCTTCTGCAACCGCAACATACAGCGCCAGCAACCACGCGGCCGTGGCGTTGATCGTCATGGATGTGTTCATCCGCTCAAGCGGAATATCCCTGAACAGGGCACGCATATCGCCGATGTGTGACACCGGAACGCCAACCTTGCCGACTTCGCCGCGAGCCAGCAAATGATCGCTGTCGTACCCGGTTTGCGTTGGCAAATCGAAGGCCACGGACAAGCCGGTCTGGCCCTTTTCCAGGTTGCGCCTGTAGAGTTCGTTACTGGCTTCAGCCGTGGAATGACCCGCATAGGTGCGAAAAATCCAGGGCCGGTCGCGAATAATCTGGTCACTCATCAACTGCTGGTCCGTCTGCTGGTCTGTCTCGTGGGCCTGCACTGAAAGGCGCAGTGCTCTGGCCACTGCACATAATCAGGCAATTGCCAGCAATCGAAGCATGAAGTTTATTGCAGCGCAACCAGACTTTGAGAATTGTCGGGACAGTTAATCCGGCTTTTCCGGTAAAATCACCTGTAAATCAGCGGTACTTTACTCAGAAGCATTGCGATAATAGATCAGCAGCATCATTGCGGCCACGCACATGCCAATATTGGCCGCCACGGCAATCATCACCATGCTGTCAATACCTGGAATATGAAAGCTCCGCGCAAAAACATTGGCGATATACGCGCCCGCAAAAAGCCCGGTAAAATTCATTATCGTATTGAACAGACTGCTGAATTTTATAAACGAATTGACGATGGTTGTGCCAACCAGGCACATCGCACAAACGATCATCAATGGTGTCGTACCAAGGTCACTGCCGCCGAATGGCAGGTACGTAGCCCAGTGAATTTGAATGCCCAGAAGGGTCAGAAAGTCGTTCATGCTTGCTGCCTGATTTCGTCATTCTAGATGTAAGACGGCGAGACTAAACCAGCGAGGTTGCCAACTGGTAAACGGGGTGCTGAAAATTTGAACAAGGTAAATTCATTATTGCATTGCAACATTTTCTGCCCGATGGTGTGCTGAAAGTTTATGCAGGAGACCAGTAATGGCCGTATCAGCAGTACGTGATCAGGCAGAACCGGCAGCAAATTCCGGTGCTGCCCGCAAGGATCTCTACGAAATCGGGGAAATTCCACCGCTCGGGCATGTTCCCAGGCAAATGTATGCCTGGACTATCCGGCAGGAGCGTCACGGTGAACCGGACACCGCCATGCAGGTCGAAGTGGTGCCCACCTGGGAGATCGATTCAGACGAAGTGCTTGTTCTGGTGATGGCCGCTGGTGTGAACTACAACGGAGTATGGGCAGCCCTCGGCATCCCGATTTCGCCGATTGATGGCCACAAGAACCCCTACCATATCGCAGGATCTGACGCATCGGGTATCGTTTGGGCGGTTGGCCGGAAGGTGACCCGCTGGAAGGTTGGTGACGAGGTTGTCATTCACTGTAACCAGGACAACGGCGATGATGAAGAGTGCAATGGTGGAGATCCCATGTTCTCGACGTCCCAGCGGATCTGGGGATACGAGACACCTGATGGATCATTTGCACAGTTCTGCCGGGTTCAGGCCCGTCAGCTGATGCCGCGTCCGAAGCACCTGACCTGGGAAGAAGCCGCCTGTTATACCCTGACCATGGCCACCGCCTACCGGATGTTGTTCGGCCACCGGCCGCATACTCTCAAACCCGGTCAGAACGTATTGGTCTGGGGTGCCTCAGGCGGGCTGGGATCAATGGCGGTGCAACTGATCGCCACTGCCGGTGCCAACGCGATCGGTGTGATTTCGGAAGACGACAAGACAGATTTTGTGCTCGGTCTCGGCGCAAAAGGCGTCATCAACCGCAAGAACTTCGACTGCTGGGGCCCGCTGCCTACCGTCAATACGCCTGAATACAATGCATGGGCCAAGTCAGCCCGCGAGTTCGGCAAGGCGATCTGGGAAATCACCGGGAAGGGCAACAATGTCGACATGGTGTTCGAGCACCCCGGCGAAGCGACTTTTCCGGTCTCGACCCTGGTGTGCAAACGCGGTGGCATGATCGTGTTTTGTGCCGGTACAACCGGTTACAACCTGACCATGGATGCGCGCTACGTCTGGATGCATCAGAAGCGTGTTCAGGGGTCGCACTTTGCCAATCTCATGCAGGCAAGCCAGGCAAACCGGTTGGTGATCAACCGCCGTATCGACCCGTGCATGTCGGAAGTCTATGACTGGAATGACATTCCCAAGGGCCATATGCGCATGCGCCAGAACAAGCATCTGCCGGGAAACATGGCAGTGCTTGTCAACGCGCCGTCGACTGGCCTTCGCACTTTCGAAGACGTTCTCGAAGCCACCGGCAGTTAGAGTACCCGTTTTGATCAGGCGGGTGTTCAGACCAGTTTGTAATTTCCGGAAATTACAGATTGCGGTGACCGGAAGTCATCACGGAAACCTTGCGTCTGCCTCACCAGGCAGGTCATCCGGACAGGACATGCCAACCTCTGTACGAAGTGCTGCCAGGCTTCCATGACATCGCACACCCAGGACAGCGTTCACAATGCAACCGTCGGCCCGCCCGGATGGCTGCGGTTCATACCTGTCATTTTCGTCCTCCTGTGGGCCACTGGATTCATTGGATCCCGGCTTTCTGCGCCGTTTGCCGAGCCGATGAGTTTTCTGTCAATCCGGTTCGCCATTGTAGCGGCACTGCTGGGCGCAGCGGCACTGGTCATGCGGGCATCGTGGCCAGATCGGCGCACAACATTGCAGTGCCTGATAACCGGTGCATTGATCCATGGTGGCTATCTGGGTTGTGTTTTCTGGTCGATCTGGAAAGGCATGCCGGCAGGTGTGTCAGCGCTTATCGTGGGTCTGCAGCCGTTGATGACGGCCGTACTTGCAGGATTTATGCTGTCAGAGCGCATTACGGCCCGCCACTGGACCGGACTGGTGATCGGCTTGCTGGGCGTCGCTATGGTGGTCTCGCCCAGGTTCACGCTTGATGCGGCAGGCATTACGCCCGTCACCGTGGGTGCAAATGTCCTGGCAATGCTGTCCATCACCCTCGGGTCGATCTATCAGAAGCGTTTCATGACCAATGTTGACATGCGCACCGGCAATGCCTGGCAGTTTACCGGTGCAGCCATTGTTACCGGCGCGGCTGCACTGGCCACCGAAAGCTATCAGATAACCTGGAATGGCCCGGTCCTGTTTGCCATGGTCTGGCTGATATTCGTGTTGTCAATCGGGGCCATTTCAATGCTTTACATCATGATCCGGCACGGTGAAATTTCCCGCGTCTCAAACCTGTTCTATCTGGTGCCGGGCGTGACCGCCGTCATTGCCTGGCTGATGTTCGATGAACAGCTGCTTCCCGTGCAGATCGCCGGCATTGTAGTGTGTGCTGGCGCTGTTATGCTGGCCACCCGAAAGTCATGACCTTGGTTATATTGCACCGCAATAATTCACCGTTATACTGGCCGGCGCCAGCACACCGCATCATCTGCCTGCCGTAAGGTCCCGAAGGAACTCCCATGAGCCTAGCCGAAGACGTTCGCAACATTTCCGCCGTTCTTCCAGGTCTGAGTGAGAAGATGGCTTCAGCCGTCAAACAGGTGGAGACTCTGCTTTCCAGGGCGCACGCCAACATGATCGAGCGCGTCGCGACAGACGGCCGTGTGTCTTCTGCAGCGGTGGAAACCGAACAGCACGCCGTGCACGGGCTTGCATGGCTGGCGACATACGCAGAGACCCTGCGAAACATCTGTCACTGGCACGATGCACTCGAGGGCGGGCAACGCCTGACCGAAATCGAACAACTCATTGCCCAGACGGTTTTCGGCGAGTACCTCAACCACGTTGCCGGCGGCATCCCGATGAACGCACAGGAGTTCATCCGCCTTCACGAGCTGGGCATTCCGGCAAGCGCCTCTGCCAGCCTGCATGACGGAGCCAGTGGTGAACTGTTGCGATCCGGTTCAACACCCGCCGGCCGCGCGCGCCTGGTCGAACTGATGATCGACAGCCGCGCCAGTCTCACCACCGGTGATTGCGGACTTGACGGGATGCTCGACGAGATGCGCTCACAGATGAACCGTTTCATCCAGGAGCATGTCGCGCCGCATGCCCATGACTGGCATTGCAGCAACGAGTATGTGCCGCTTGAGATAATCAGCAAACTCGCCGGACTGGGTGTCTTCGCCCTCACATTGCCTGAAGAATATGGCGGCATGGGCCTGGGCAAGGAATCCATGTGCGTGGTTTCCGAAGAGCTGTCGCGTGGCTGGATCGCCATTGGTTCGCTGGGCACACGGCCTGAAATCGCCGCTGAACTCATTATCGCCGGCGGCACGCAGGCCCAGAAGGAAAAATGGTTGCCAGCCATTGCTTCCGGCGAAGTATTTCCAACGGCTGTTTTCACCGAACCCAACACCGGGTCTGACCTGGCATCATTGCGCACACGCGCCGTCAGGAGCGGTGACGTATACAAGGTTACAGGCAACAAGACCTGGATTACCCATCCCGTCCGGGCAGATCTTATGACACTTCTGGTGCGAACCGACCCGGATGAACCGGGCTACAGGGGCCTGTCCATGCTGCTGGCTGAAAAGCCCCGCGGGGATGATGCCGAACCGTTTCCTGCCGCCGGCATGTCAGGCAGCGAGATTGAGGTCCTGGGTTACCGCGGCATGAAAGAGTATGAAATCCGCTTTGAGGACTTTGAGGTCAAGGCGGAAAACCTTCTGGGCGCAGAGGAAGGCCAGGGCTTCAAACAGCTCATGCAGACATTTGAATCAGCCCGCATCCAGACCGCCGCGCGGGCTATTGGCGTAGCTCAAAACGCACTGGATCTGGGCCTGCAGTATGCGATCGACCGTGTTCAGTTTGCCAAACCCATCGTGTCCTTTCCGCGCATTTCTGACAAACTGGCCCTGATGGCGGCAGAAATCATGGCCGCACGCCAGTTGTCTTATTTTTCCGCCCGCGAGAAGGATGCCGGCAGGCGCTGTGACGTGGAAGCAGGTATGGCAAAACTGCTGGGCGCACGGGTAGCATGGACATGTGCCGACAATGCGCTTCAGATTCATGGCGGCAATGGCTTCGCTCTGGAATACCAGATCAGCCGCGTCCTGTGCGATGCCCGCATTCTGAACATTTTTGAAGGTGCCGGTGAAATTCAGGCACAGGTCATAGCGCGCCGCCTGCTGGAACAGGGCAACTGATCCGTCATGGCAGCCCGATCAATCCTTATTACCGGATGTTCTTCCGGCATCGGCTACACCTGCGCCCTCGGCATGAAGCAGCGCGGCTGGCGTGTCATTGCCACCGCCCGAAAACCTGGCGACATCAGGATGCTCAGGACCGCGGGCCTCGAGGTTGTGGAACTTGATTACAGTGATGCTGCATCGATAGCTCACTGTGCAGAACAAACGCTGGAACTCACCAGCGGTAAAATAGACGCTCTGTTCAACAATGGCGCCTACGGCCAGCCGGGGCTCATAGAAGATCTCCCCGTCAAAGTCCTGCGCGACCAGTTTGAGACCAATTTCTTCGGCTGGCACGACCTGACCATACGGTTGATTCCGGCCATGCATGCGCAAGGTTCGGGCCGTATCGTGCAGTGCTCGTCGGTTCTGGGCATAATGGCCGCACCTTACCGAGGTGCCTACAATGCCTCGAAATTTGCACTCGAGGGACTGACAGACACTCTCCGGCTGGAATTGCATGGTTCAGGCATCAGGGTCAGTTCCATTCAACCCGGACCCATCCGGTCGCGCTTCACCCAGCGTGCGCTGAAGGCCTTGTGCGAAAACATCGACACCACCGGTTCGCGCCATCACGCCCTGTACAGGAAACGCATCGCGGAACTGCAGGAAATTGCAGGCAGTGAACCTGCTCCACTGGAGACCCCGGACGAGTCCCGGCGCAGGACCGGCAACAGCCTGATGCCGCAATACCGGCTTGGTCCGGATGCGGTGCTCGATTGCCTCATACATGCGACGGAAAGCGCCAACCCCAAACCGCATTATCATGTTACCTATTCTACCAGGATGGTATCGTTGGCGCGCCGTCTGCTACCTGACCGCTGGCTGGAAAAACTGGCTCTCAGGTCATCGTGAACCAGGTTTTTGTCCCTTCAATCCGGCGCTGCGGGCACTAGAGCGACATGGGTTCTCTTGAACCCATAAAGTTGCTCTAGCACTTTTGAATCGATCAGTTTTATGGCTTTTGTTTGATTCAATCAAAAGCCATACTGGTCTGGTGCTGAAAATCCGGGAGGCAGCCGCGAGGCACTATGTCATTTGTCGATTACCTCGTCCCGATTGCCGTCATTGCAGTCGCCATTGTTCTCGTACTCGGTCTCATCAACATGATGCGCGGCGGTGACAGCAACACATCGCAGAAACTGATGCGTGCCCGCGTCGTGCTGCAGTTCCTGGCCGTAATTGTCATCATGGGTGTAATTTACGTGACCGGCCGCTAAAGCGCTTTCCGAAAAGTGTGAAGCGGTTTTCGGATCAAAAAGCGCGTCAAAACAAGAGCTAAAGCGAAGAACATAGCTCACATCAAACGCAAACCGCTTTCGAGCAACATGGGTTCTCTTGAACCCATAAAGTTGCTCCATCACTTTGGAAGCGATCAGGTTTATGACTATTGGTTGATTTAACCAATAGTCATCCTGATCTAGCGCGGCGCCATGCGCAATGCGCCGTCGAGCCTGATGCATTCGCCGTTCAGCATGTCATTGTCGACTATCGCAAGTACCAGTTTTGCGTACTCCGCCGGATCCCCCAGCCGTGCCGGAAACGGTACATTCGCGGCAAGCGCTGCACGTACATCGTCCGGCAGTCCTGCCACCATGGGCGTGTGAAACAGTCCCGGCATGATGGTGCAGCACCGGACCCCGTCCCGCATAAGATCCCGGGCTACCGGCAGCGTCATTCCAATGACACCCCCTTTGGAGGCGGCATAGGCAACCTGCCCGATCTGACCATCTGTCCCGGCTATTGAAGCCGTATTGATGATTACCCCGCGACCACCATCATCGGTGACCGGTTCACTGGCAATCATGCCGGCTGCGCATTTGGAAACCATGTTGAATGTACCGACCAGGTTCACGGCTATGGTCTTCTGAAAACTCGCCAGGGCGTGAAACCGCGCCTGCCCGGTTTTCTTGTCGATTGCAGCGGTTTTTTCCCCGATTGCAATACCGGCACAGTTCACCAGCACTCTTTCCTGACCATGAGCAGCGCGCGCCGTATCCAGACCGGCAGACGCGCTTTCATCGGATGTCACGTCGGCATTTACGAAGACACCGGAAATTTCGGACGCCACCTGCTCGCCGCGCTCCACGTTCATGTCGAATATTGCAACCCTGGCGCCGGCAGAAGACAGTGCCCGTGCGGTTGCCTCGCCCAGCCCGGACGCCCCGCCGCTGACAACAGCAGCCATGCCTTCAACAATATTCATCCCGCATCCTTCCCGTTTCTTGCGGCCAGAGTAGTTCTGACCCTGCCGCCAGTCTCTATCTTGTAACTCCGTCTGGCAGTTTCCATATGCTATACGAAAGCACACAGATTCAACTCCGGGGGAGTAAATAATGACCGTCCGGCAGCAATATCCCGATCTCGATGGTGATGATATCACCATGCCGGGAACTGTTGAACGCAACGAGGAAGCCGTACGCAGCGGGTTCTGGTCCAAGCTGAAGCGCAACCTGGCCCGGGTTCCGCTGGCCGATCAGGTCGTGGCAGCTTACTACGCTGCCTTCGATCCTGCTACACCGCTTCGCACGAAAGCCCTGCTGCTGGCGGCACTGGCCTATTTCGTGATGCCGTTTGACGTGGTCCCGGATTTTATCTTCGGCTTCGGGTTTACCGATGACATGACAGTATTGCTCACCGCGTTCGGCCTGATCCGCACCCACGTAACCGATGCTCATCTTGAACGCGCAAGGCAAACTGTCGAAAAACTGCGTGCTGAGGTGGACAATAGCGGGCAGCCGCGTCAGTCCTGATTGGTTCGCTGTTGTTTCGGATCATGGTTCGGCATTGCCACCACGATTGCGGTGGTGGTGATATCGCCACCGACCACGCCTAGCTTTGTGCCGCGACTGGCAGCATCCGGCAAGACACGAGCCAGGGCCAGCGACTTGTTCAACCGGTGCGAGACACACGCGCTGTTCACGACACCGGCTGACACACCGTCCAGCGTCAACACCTCTTGTGTGTTGACCATGTCATCATGGTCAATCACCATGCAGACATCGTTGACCTTCTCACTTCCCTTGGCAGCCGCCAGGAATTCACAGCCGCGACATCCTGTCTTCGACCTGCTGACTGTAAAGCCGAGGCCGGTTTAATACGGCGTATGATCTCTGGTCATATCACTAGAACCTGTGTTGAATACTGTGGCACAGCATGACAGTTTCGCGTCTGCAGCTTGCCGGTTACGGCGTCACGATCACCTTGCCGCGCACTTCGCGCCGGGCAATTTCCATCAGCGCCTCGCTGGTTTTCTCGATGGGATATACCTTGTGAATGTGCGGTTTGATCCGGCCTTGCAGAACCCAGTCAAGCAGCAGTGCCATGTTCGCGCGATGCCTTTCAGGCTCGCGAACAAGGTGGTCTCCCCAGAACACGCCAACGATCTGGCATCCTTTAAGCAGCGCCAGGTTAAGCGGGATTTTTGGAATTTTGCCCCCTGCAAAGCCGATCACGAGAAACCGGCCATTCCAGCCAATGGCTCTCAGGGCCGGTTCCGCCAGGTCTGCGCCAACCGGGTCATAGATTACATCAACGCCCTTTCCGCCGGTCAGTTCCTTCAGGCGGGTTTTGATATCCTCGTCGGCATAATTCAGGGTTTCATCGGCACCCAGCGCACGGCAGAACCGAAGTTTGTCGTCAGACGATGCGCACGCAATCACCCGGGCATCCATGGCCTTGCCGATTTCCACCGCTGCCTGCCCAACCCCGCCAGAGGCGCCAAGCACCGCCAGGGTTTCGCCCGGCTGCAGGTTTGCCCTGTCCTTCAGAGCGTGCAGCGACGTGCCGTAGGTGACAATGAGTCCTGCCGCGACAACGAAGTCGAGTTCATCCGGCATCTTGATCAGGGTCTCGTGCGGGACAGACACTTCACCGCGAACACCGCCCCACCCGGTGCAGGTCATGACCCGTTCGCCTGTCTGGAAGCCTTCAACGCCTTCTCCAATTGAGGTAATTTCTCCGGCAACCTCGGCGCCCGGTGAGAATGGCGGTTCCGGTTTGTACTGGTATTTGTTTTCAATGATCAGCGTGTCGAAAAAATTCAATCCCGCGGCCCTGACCGCGATCACCACCTCACCGGGTCCTGCCACAGGGCTTTCAATGTCGGCCACCTGCAGCGTTTCAGGGCCGCCAAAGCGGGTACACAGAACTGCCTTCATGCGAGATCTCTTGCTGTCTTTTGGATGAACTGAACCGGATTGCTGTTAACCGCTCACGGCTGCACTGTCAAATTGTGGTCAATTTTACCAAGCAGTTGTGCAGTCAATGACTGTCAACGCTGGAAATTTTTTTCAATTGCATCTAGATTGTAATCAGGTGCACGCGGTTCATCGGACTGCGAAGATGCACGACGAGGCATTTCGAATAAATGAAGGTTAAAATGTTGCAGAGTAGATTTCTGAAAAACTCCGCCTTGCTGGCGATTTCCGTTGCCATTTCCGGCACCATGCTGAACCCGGCGCATGCCGAAGACCCGAAGTTCATTGAAGAATTCAATGACTGGTCTGCCTACACATACAAGGCCGGCGGCGGCAATGTTTGCTATGTTGTTTCACAGCCTAAGGATTCGGAACCGAAAAATGTCCGGCGCGACAAGGTTTTTTTCCTGGTGCAGCATCGCCCGAAAGACAAGGTGAGATCCGAGGTTTCAACAATTATCGGCTACCAGTTCAAGTCGGGCAGCATGGCCAAGGTCAAGGTTGACGGCGACGAGTTGACACTTTTCACCAATGGCGATGGTGCGTGGGCCGAATCCGGTGCTGTCGACCAGGAGATCGTGGCAGCCATGAAAGCAGGAAAATCCATGGTGGTTACCGGAACTTCCTCGCGCGGCACCCAGACAACAGACCGTTATTCGCTGTCCGGCATTACTGCGGCGATGAACAAGATCGACAGCATCTGCAAATAGGCTGATCCGCATCAGTCCACTGGATTGACCGCTGTTGCGCGACACCGAAATGCTGTGCCAGGTCTCGCGCAACCGGCCGGTCTGTGCTATGGACCCGCGCCATGAGTGTATCGCTGGACATCGACCATCGCGCGCCCGGTACTGCGGTGGCGTCTGTTTCTGCAGCAGGGGTCCCTGTACGCCGGTCGCTGATTGGCCTGACACAGCATGATCTGCTGGAAGCGCTGGCAGAAACCGGCATCCCGGAAAAACAGCGCCGCATGCGGATGTCCCAATTGTGGAACTGGCTGTATGTCCGCGGCGCCAGCGATTTTTCGGTCATGACCAGCATCTCCAGGCAGTTGCGCAGCGACCTCGCATCACGGTTCGACATTTCCCGGCTGGAGATCGTGACCGAACAGATCTCCAGTGACGGCACCAGGAAGTGGCTGCTGCGGCTGCCGGCTGACAAATTGGGCCGCCGCCATGAAATTGAAACCGTCTACATTCCGGAAGAAGATCGCGGCACATTGTGTATTTCCAGCCAGGTTGGCTGCACGCTAACCTGTACCTTCTGCCACACAGGGACACAAACTCTGGTCAGAAACCTGACAGCAGGCGAAATTGCGGGGCAGGTACTGGTCGCCCGTGATCGCCTTGCAGAGTGGCCTCATCTCATCGAGACTGCCGGGAACGCACCTGCCAGCGGCCGCTTCATCACCAATGTCGTGCTAATGGGCATGGGTGAACCCCTGTTCAATTTCGACAATGTGCGTGACGCGGTTGATGTGATCTCCCATGGCGATGGCCTGTCTGTATCCAGGCGCCGGATCACGCTGTCCACATCAGGGGTCGTGCCGGAAATCGTTCGTGCCGGCGACGAGATCGGCGCCATGCTTGCCATTTCCCTGCATGGCACCACGGATGAAATCCGCAACGAACTCGTCCCGCTCAACAGGAAGTATCCGATCAGCGAGTTGCTTGACGCGTGCCGAAATTATCCTGGCCTTTCCAACGCCAGGCGCATCACTTTCGAGTATGTGATGATCAAGGGGGTGAACGACACGGCAGAAGATGCCCGCCGGCTGGTTCAGTTGCTGAAAGGCATTCCGGCCAAAGTCAATCTGATACCTTTCAATCCGTGGCCCGGCACAAAATACGAATGCTCGGACTGGGAGCAGATCGAAGCATTTTCACGTATCGTGCTCAAGGCTGGATACGCCAGCCCGGTGCGCACGCCTCGCGGGCGCGATATCCTGGCTGCTTGCGGCCAACTGAAGTCAGCCTCGCAACGATTGAAAAAATCCGAACGCGACGCTCTGCAATCTGCCGCCGGCCAGGGGCTTTAAAATCACCGCCGCTTGAGTACCCACTCGATCGATTGCTCCAGTCTGTCGTCGCCCCAGAACAGTTCACCATCATGGCTGACAAACGACGGCGCTCCAAAAATGCCTTTCTGTTCGGCCAGCGTCCCGCGATCCAGCAGGGCTTTTTTGTTTTTGGCCGTCACCGCCCGCTTCATCCAGTTTTCGGGATTATCTACCACGCCCTCAAGGCAATCGAGAATGGTTTTCCTGTCGGAAATGTTCTGTCCCAAGGCAAACTCCCCGTGAAAAACCCGCTTGCAGAACGCAGGCAACCAGGCTTCATCACAGCCAGCCATGGCGACCCTTGAGGCAAGCAGACCGTGTTGCGGAAACTCGTGCGGTCGTTTGAAACCAAGGTTGTAACGTTTGGTGAGCCGCTCAATGTCGCGCCACATGTATTTGCCCTTGAGCGGGTACAGATTGAACGGTGATGTCGGCCAGCCCTGCTTCTTGAAAACCGGGCCAAGAAGAAATGGCATCCATCGCACCTTGATGCCGGACGAGCTCATCCAGTCGTCGAGCCGCAAAGCCGACAAGTAGGCATACGGGCTGGCAAAGTCGAACCAGAATTCCAGTTCAGGGTCAGTCATGAATATGTGCCTCAACAGGACAAATGTTCCGGTCCGGTCAGGGCTTTAAAATACAAAGGCAGCTCCAGTTCAGGAGCTGCCTTCACGATGCTTTCCACCCGGTCACCGGAGCCTGCAGCCGTATGATCAGCTGACGATCACTTTGGCGCCAATCTTGACGCGATTGTGCAGATCGATGACTTCCTCGTTCAGCATGCGGATGCAGCCGGATGACTGGGCGGTTCCAATACTCTGCGGCGAGTTGGTGCCGTGAATCCGGTACAGCGTATCCTTGCCGCCCTTGTACAGGTACAAAGCCCGTGCGCCGAGCGGATTGTTTGGTCCGCCTTCCATGCGAGCCGGCAAGGTACGCCCGTACTGTTGTCTCTCACGCTCGATCATCTCCTGCGGCGGATGCCAGGCCGGCCATGTAGCCTTGCGTGCAATGTTCGCACTGCCGGACCAGGTGAAGCCCTGGCGCCCGACGCCAACGCCGTATTCGATGGCCTTGTTGTCGGCCAGCACGAAATACAATTTGCGCTTGCGGGTACTGATAATGATCGTGCCGGGTCTTTCGGTGGTTTTGTAGCTGATGGTCTGCTTGCCCTGGTATCGCGAGCGGCTGAAAAGAGTTCCACCCGAGCTGCTCCTGCGCCCGAAATTGTTGAAGTTGAAAAACGTGCGGCTCTCGGCAAGTGCACCGGTTGTGGTAACGGCCAGCACGCCCAGACTGGATAAAAATGCGCGGCGATCCATTTTCATGGTCTCCTGTTTTGATTAACAGATGATTCGATTGGTAACACCCTACAATCGGTAAGTGTCGTTTTGAAAGGGACAGGCAGCAGTTTTCAGAGCAAAAAACGCTCAAGGACCGCCAGTCGCCTGAGCACGCCGGCCGCTACAGGCCGGGATGAAAAACTTGTTCTGATTGCATGTGACAAATATGGAAGTGTGACAACGGACTGAGCTTTCAGGCCGGCCCAGTCGATGCTGCCGGACCAGACTGCCCTCGGGCGTATTGCCAGGACATCGTTTTCCTCGATACGCGCACTCAGGAATAACCTGTTGCATGTCGCGTCCTTGTTACCGGACACCGTGGTTTCATCGGTTGCAGCAATCGAGATGCCCGATGCGTGAACCGGACCGCTCAGCAGCCCAAGGCACGGCTTCGCGATCACTGCAACAAGCAGCGCTGCAACCAGCATGCGTGACAGAAGGCCCCGATACATGTGAGAAAAACTCCATGACTTTTCGCTGCGTAATATCCGCGAAGTCGATTTGCAAATCAACCTGCCGGCGTTCACCAGAACGTGAACATGGGCTTTTTTCTCACCGCAGCTGTCAGCAAGGCGAACTGGTTTTCCCGGACCTGCCCTCAGCGCCGGTTCTGCCGGTTCTCGATCAGATCATCCACAACCGCAGGTTCTGCAAGCGTGGATGTATCGCCGAGACTTGAAAAATCATCCTCTGCAATCTTGCGCAGAATGCGCCGCATGATCTTGCCCGATCTGGTTTTCGGCAGACCCGGCGAAAACTGGATTTTGTCCGGTGACGCGATCGGCCCGATCTCGGAACGCACATGCGCCACCAGTTGCTTTTTCAGATATTCAGACGGTTCCTGCCCCGCCATCAGTGTGACATAGCAGTAGATACCCTGCCCCTTGATGTCATGCGGATAGCCGACCACCGCTGCCTCGGATACCGCGTCATGCGATACAAGGGCAAATTCAACTTCAGCCGTACCCATGCGATGTCCCGACACGTTGATCACATCATCCACGCGGCCGGTAATCCAGTAGTAGCCGTCCTCGTCGCGCCGGCACCCGTCACCGGTGAAATATTTGCCCTTGTAGGTCGAGAAATAGGTTTGGATGAAGCGCTTGTGGTCACCAAATATAGTGCGCATCTGGCCCGGCCATGATTCGATCAGGCACAGGTTACCATCGGTCACGCCGTCAATCACACCGCCGTCATTGTCGACCAGTTGCGGCTGTACACCGAAGAACGGCCGCGTCGCTGAACCCGGCTTCAGGCTGGTTGCTCCCACCAGCGGTGTTATCATGATGCCGCCGGTCTCGGTCTGCCACCAGGTATCCACGATCGGACATTTGCCCTTGCCTACCACGTTATAATACCATTCCCACGCTTCCGGATTGATCGGTTCGCCGACAGAACCGAGGACTCTCAGGCTCTTGCGTTCGGACCGGTTCACGAATGTATCGCCGGCCCCCATGAGGGCCCTTATCGCTGTCGGAGCGGTGTAGAAGATATTGACATTGTGCTTGTCGCAGATATCCCAGAACCGGCCTGCATCCGGATAGGTCGGCACACCTTCAAATATTAGCGTTATGGCGCCATTGGCCAGTGGTCCGTATACGACATAACTGTGTCCCGTAACCCAGCCGATATCAGCGGTGCACCAGTACACATCCTCATTGTGATAATCGAATACGTACTCGTGCGTCATGGACGCCCACACCAGATACCCGCCAGTGGTGTGCAGCACACCTTTGGGCTGACCCGTTGAGCCTGATGTGTAAAGAATGAAAAGCGGATCCTCCGCTTTCATCTTCTCCACCGGACACTCCGGCCTGGCTGCAGCCATGGCTGAATGATACCAGATGTCGCGGCCTTCGGCCCAACCGACCTTGCCGCCGGTCCTGCGTACCACCAGTACGTTCTTGACCTTGACACCGCCTTTGGCCGCAATCTCTATGGCCTTGTCGGTGCTGGTCTTCAGCGGAATCGGCTTGCCGCCGCGTACGCCCTCGTCTGCAGTAATCACAAATGTCGATTTGCAATCCACTATTCGGCCGGCAAGTGCATCCGGCGAAAATCCGCCAAACACGATCGAATGAATTGCTCCGATACGGGCACATGCCAGCATGGCAAAGGCTGCTTCAGGAATCATCGGCATGTAGATGGTGACGCGGTCACCTTTCTTCACGCCATTGGCCTTCAGCACATTGGACAGCCGGCAGACCAGTTCGTGCAGTTCGTTGTAGGTGATCTTCCTGTCATCATAAGGATTGTCACCTTCCCAGATGATCGCCGTTTGATGGCCCCGCTTTTTCAGGTGCCTGTCAATGCAGTTATAGCACACATTGGTGGTGCCATCCTCGTACCACTTGATCGAAACGTTGCCCGAGAAACTGGTGTTCTTCACCTTTTTGTAAGGCTTGAACCAGTCGATGCGCCTGCCGTGTTTGGCCCAGAACTTGTCCGGATCCTTCAGCGACTGCCTGTACATTTTCAGATAGCCTTCATTGTCAACGAGGGCGTTCTTCTTCCAGGCGGCCTGGACCTTGTACGTCTTTCCGGACATGCGTGCTGGTCTCCCTGTAACCACAAATCAGTATGTCAGTTTTTCCCATTATGCTGAGGACAGGGCCCGAGGGCAATGCGTCTTCTGTCCAAGAGCCACACCTGGCTGTTCTTGATGTCTGCATCCTCAAGATCACGTGTCACGGGTACGTCGTAGGAGGCGCATGAAACCAGCCTGTCTTTCGGCAGATAGGTTCTGCCCGGATCACCAATCAACACACAAATTCCCTGCCTCGCCGCGACATCAAGCCAGCTCATGAGCCGCTCCGCCAGGGTCTTTTCATAGAACAGGTCACCAACCAGGATGACATCAGCATCCGGCGGCGGACCGTCGAGCAGGTCGCCGCCGCACACGCCAACAGCCACATGGTTCGCCGAGGCATTGAGCCTGATTGCTTCCAGCGCAAGGCAATCGATATCAGCCGCCGTCACGGCGCCGGCGCCAGCCATCACGGCAGCTATTGCGACCAGGCCTGATCCTGATGCCAGATCCAGAACCTTCCTGCCCCTGACAACCGCCGGATTATCCAGAATATAACGGGCAAGCGCCTGACCGCCCGCCCACGCAAAGGCCCAGAACGGCGGCGGCAGACCCATCTCGCCCAGTTCCTGTTCCGTCTTCTGCCACAGCGGGACCGCCTCATGGGCCACATACAGGGAGATTTCAGGCACCAGGGGCACGGGCATCAATCTGGTGTTTTCAGCGATGAATTCGCGCCTGCAGGCGGTACCGGTCACTTGCTTTCAGGCGGAGATGTCAAACCGCCCATGCGGCATACCTCGAGCCACTCATCGGGAAGAACCGGCTGAACGGACAGGCGCATTGAGGTCACCAGCGACATTTTCGCAAGCTTCGGATTTGCCTTCACATCAGCCAGCGATACCGGATGCGGCATGTCCATCAGGGCCTTGACATCGACACACTCCCAGCGCTCGTCATCGGTTGTTGAATCCGGATGCGCCAGCGCGCAGACTTCGCAGATACCGACAATATTCAGCCCCTCATTGGAATGATAGAAGAAACCGAGGTCGCCCAGTTGCATGGCGCGCATGTTGTTGCGTGCCAGGTAGTTTCGTATGCCGTCCCACTCTTCGCCCGCATCCCCTTTCGCCTTGAGCATTTCCCAGGAAAATTTGAACGGTTCAGACTTGAACAACCAGTAAGCCATAATTCCTCATTTCAGTTTTCACTCCTGCTCGGCGCGCAACGGACGCGACAGCAGCTGGGTGATTTCATTGTCCACATCTGCACCATCGGTCACGATCCTGGCAACCGCCTCGCACACCGGCATTTCAACATCGTGCAGACCGGCAATGGCGCGCACGACGCCGGCGGTATGCACACCTTCAGATACAGCCTTGCGGGACGCCAGTATGGTCTCCAGGTCACCACCGCGTCCCAGTTCATGGCCAAGCGAAAAATTTCGCGACTGGGTGCCCGAGCACGTCAGCACCAGGTCCCCAAGCCCGGAAAGGCCGAACAGGGTTTCCGCTTCGCCGCCCAGCACTCCCGCCAGCCTGCGCAGTTCGGCAAACGATCGCGCCAGCAGTGCTGCCTGAGCGGATGCGCCAAGTCCCTTGCCGGCACAAATTCCCACCGCTATCGCCAGGACGTTCTTCACTGCCCCGCCGATCTGCACACCCTTCACATCACCCGAAACATAAATCCTGAAGGAACGCGTGCTGAGCGCATGGGCAATTGCCGAAGCCAGCCGGGCATTTTCGCCTGCAAGCGTGATTGCTGTTGGCAGTCCTGCCACAACATCAGCCGCAAAACTGGGACCGGACAGTACCAGTGGCGTGAGGTCTGAACATTCTTCCGCCACTTGTGTCAAAAACCTGTTGCTGCCGCGTTCAAGTCCCTTGGCCGTGATGATCAGCGCCGCGCGTTTTCCGGCGTGGACAGACAGGTCTGTCACGACTTCACGGGTCGCCTGCGCCGGTGTCGCCAGAACCAGCAATTTGCTTTCTGCCGCCTCGGCAAGCTCTGAGGTGATTTGCAATTCGCCTGGCAACCGGTGACCAGGCAGGTATTTCGCATTCTCCCTGCCGGTCCGGATGCTGGCTGCCAGTTCTGCAGAACGGCACCACAATGTGGTACGCAATCCGGCCCGCACACACATTGTGGCCAGTGCGGTTCCCCAGGCGCCCGCGCCAATTACCGCTGCATTTGAAAATTGTGCTTCTGTCATGCCTTGACACCTGCGAACGGTTGCGGTTCGCCGTCCGGGTCAAGCGGCCAGCGCGCTCGCGCCGGCAGGCTGAACTCATCAGGCCCCCGCCTGGCGGCATTCTCAAGTCCTGCCCAGGCGATCATGGCTGCATTGTCCGTGCACAGTGCCGCCGGCGGTACGCTCAGGCCGAAACCTGCCTGCGCGCACTCGACTTCCAGGCTTGCCCGCAAAACCAGGTTGGCAGCCACCCCGCCCGACGCAACAAGGACAGGCTTTTGAACACCCGGGTGCAGGTTCACAAACGACTGCATGGCCCACCGCACCCGGTCCGCAACAGCCTCGCTGGCAGCCAGTTGAAACGCGGCACAGATATCGGCCACGTCCTGTGCCGCAAGCACCTCGATTGCCGTTGCAGCCTGCCGGACGGCTGTCTTGAGGCCCGAGAATGAAAAATTGCAGTCATCGCGGCCTTTCATTGGCACGGGAAACCGGAACCGTTGCGCCTTGCCCTGTTGAGCCGCGCGTTCCACCGCCGGACCGCCTGGATATCCCAGACCAAGCAGTTTCGCGGTCTTGTCAAACGCTTCTCCCAGCGCATCATCAATCGTCGTGCCAAGACGGGTGTAGACGCCGACATCATCGACGCTGACCAGTTGGGTATGCCCGCCGGATACCAGGAGGATTAGATAGGGCGGGCGCAGTGCTTCCGTAAGACCGGGTGTTAGTGCATGGCCTTCCAGGTGATTGATGCCGTAAAACGGCTTGCCGGTTACAAGGGCGATGGCCTTGGCAGTCATCAGCCCGGTCAGTACGCCGCCCATCAGGCCGGGCCCGGCCGTTGCCGCTATGCCCGAGAGGCCATCAAACTCACAATTTGCCTCACTCATTGCCTGTTCGATCAGCCCGTCCAGGTGTGTCAGGTGCGAGCGGGCAGCAATCTCCGGCACCACGCCGCCATATGGCGCGTGCAATGCCGTTTGCGACAGGACAACGCTGGATAAAATCTCACCCGACCCGTCAGGTTTGCGCGCCACGACAGCCGCTGCGGTTTCATCGCACGAAGTTTCGATACCCAGCATCAGGTGCGTTTGTTGATTGTTGACGCCAGTCAAGCTACAGACCTTTCCTGAACCGTAACGGGCCCTGTATAGTGCCCGATCAAACCTGCCTGTAACACCGAAAGTTGTCAGCTTGCAAACCGCGCGCATCAGAATTGGCACAAGAGGCTCGCCACTGGCTCTCGCACAGGCGCACGAAACACGCGACAGGTTGTGCGCGGCCCACGATCTGGACCCGGCATTGATCGAGGTGGTTGTGATTTCCACCACCGGTGACCAGATCCAGAACCGGCCGCTGGCGGAAATCGGCGGCAAGGGGCTGTTCACGAAGGAACTTGAAGAACAGTTGCACGCCGGCAGTATCGACATGGCCGTCCATTCCATGAAGGACATGCCGGCAGTGCTGCCGGACGGCCTGGAGATTTGTTGCCTTCTGGAGCGGGAAGACCCGCGTGATGCGTTCATCTCTCCGGCTGCAAAAACCATCGCTGATCTTGCCGAAGGAGCAACTGTCGGCTCTTCTTCAGTACGCAGGGCGGCACAGCTCCTGCATATCCGTCCCGATCTTCGAATTGTTCAGTTCCGCGGCAATGTTCAGACCCGGTTGCGCAAACTGGATGAGGGTGTGGCGGCTGCCACATTCCTGGCCTGTGCCGGGTTGAACAGGCTGGGCATGTCACATCTCATAACCGGAGCCATCGACCCGGAAGTAATGTTGCCGGCGGTTGCCCAGGGTGCAATCGGCATCGAAACAGCATCCTCAAATGAACGAGCCCGCGCCCTGCTGGAACCGCTCAATCATCGGCCTACCGCCATTTGCATTGCCGCAGAGCGAGGCTTTCTGACTGAACTGGATGGATCGTGCCGCACTCCGCTGGCCGGTCATGCAACCCTGAATGACAACAAGGTAACGTTCAACGCCATGGCGTTGACGCTGGACGGGCAGAAGGTATTCCGGGCAAGGCGGACCGGCACTCCGGACCAGGCAGGCCGGATGGGACTTGAAGCTGCCCGGGAAATAAGGGCGCTGGCCGGTTCAGATCTGGTGGCGTGATGCACCTGATCCTAACCAGGCCACTGGCTGACGGCGGCAGGCTGAAAGCCCGGCTGGAGTCAATGGGTCACACAGCTTCCATCGTGCCGTTACTGACCATCAAGATCGACCGCGAGGCGGCCATTGCGGACAAACCCTGGCAGGCAGTGGCGATCACCAGCGCAAACGCACTGTCAGCACTGTCCGTTATCGGGTTTCGCGAAAGTCTGAAGGCCGTTCCCGTCTTTGCGGTCGGCCCGGCGTCCGCAAGCCTGGCCCGCAAGACCGGCTTCGCTGACGTGCGCCAGGCTGACGGAGACCTGGATGCGCTTCAAAAGACAATGCGGCAATCGCTAACTCCGGGCAAAGGCCCGATCCTGTATCTGACCGGACAGGTTCGATCCGGTGATCTGGCAGCATCACTGGGTTCAGCCGGCTTCAGTGTCGACCGGGTTGAACTCTATGATGCAGTCGCTACCACACACCTTCCATCGCACGCAAAAAAGATCATCCGGTCAGGAAAGGCGGATGGTGTTGTGCTCTATTCAGCCCGCACCGCGGACATATGGCTGCAACTGGTCAGGCAGTCCGGACTGCAGACAAAGGCCGAACGCCTGGTTCATTTTTGTCTTTCACCTGCAGTGGCTGAAAAAATCCGCTCCGGCCCCGGTCGTAATGTCCCAGTTGTCATATCCGCCAAACCCGGTGATGATGCTATGCTGCAAGCAATCGCCGGCACGGCATCGAGCCTGTCAGCCCACACCGCAACGCCGGGGAAAGGCGCAACCATGGCAAACCGGAAAACCCCGTCACGCACGGCCAGAAAGCCGGCTCGCCCGACCGTGATTGACGCCAGTGCCACCGAAGTAAAATCAGCCGACACCACCGGGACAGCCCCTTCCCGGACTCAGACGCCAGGCGCTGCGCCGGATGGTGCAGATGCAAGCAAGTCACCGGACAAATCCGCAGCGCCCGGCAGCAGTGCGAAGGCTGATACGGCAGCAGACAATGCCCCTTCGCGCGACACGCCACCGGACAAACCTGCAGTCAAACCGTCACCGTCCGGTGCAGCGCCTGCAAAAAAAACCACCCACAGGGGAAAACTGCTTGCCGGAGCCCTGGCCGCAACGTTGCTCGCAGGTATCGGCGCGGGCGGTTATCTTTATCGTGAACACGGTGCGCGCCTGTTTGGCGGCACCGCCGCCGCGATAGATGTCGGCGCCATTGAGGGCCAGGCCATGGAGGCCATCGGTACGGCCCAATCGGCCTCCAACACGGCTTCGGCCGCACTTGCAGAGACGCAAGCCTTGACACAGAAGATTGCCGGACTTGAGCAGCAGGTAAATGATGTCCGGAACGCTGCTCCGGCTCCCGGCCCGCAGGCGCTCGAAGCCATCAACGCTGCTTCCGAACTGGCGAAGTCTGCAACATCCGCGGTCGAGGCGGTTTCAGCACGGGCAGCAGAGCTCGAGGCGGGACTCGATGACGTTCGCAAGTCGGTGGCGGATCTCAAGACTGCATTACAATCTGCCGCAGATGCCGGCACTGGCGCTAGCCAGGCAGAGGTAAATCTGAAAGTCGCTGAACTTTCAAGGCGCATCGATGACCTGGCGGCCGCGACTCCGCAACCGGATAACACTGTCTCCAGTGAAATGGCGGCGCTGCGCGACCAGTTCGCTGCCGCCAGTACCCGGATTGAAAAACTCGAAACGGCGGACCCTGCCTCGGGCAATGAAGATGTTTCCAGGCAAGTGTCTGTTCTGGGGGAACTCCTGTCAGCTGCCACCACGCGATTGAGCGACCTGGAAAGCCGGCTTGCTGAGACCGGTCCACAACCGGTTGCAGTTGACCCCGGTAAAATTGCCGCGCAGTTGACAGCACTGTCCGACGCGGTCAATCAGGGCAAGCCTTACAGGGCAGAGCTGGATGCACTGCAGGAGGACGCGAAGCTTGCACTCAAACTGCCGGCGCTTTCCGCCAATGCGGACACAGGCATCATGACGCTCGCCCAGCTGCGCCAGAAACTCGCGGATCTTGAAGCCAGCCTTGATGCGACGGCTGCATCACAAGCAACCGGCACCGGTGCATCGACGGGATTGTGGGATGCAATCACCGGCAGGCTTGCGTCGGTTGTAAAGGTTCGCAAGGTAACCGGCAGCACAGACTGGTCCGGACATGTCGCAGCCGCGATCACCGCACTGAACGCCGGTGGTCTGGATGCCGCCATTGCTGCACTTGACAGTGGCGGCACGCCCGCGCCTGCTGATGTTGCAGGCTGGATCATCGAGGCGCGCAAACGGTTGGCCGCCGGCGGCGAACTGCAAGAACTTCCACAAATCATCCTGGGCCATCTGCCGGCCCCGGCTCAATAGTCAGTTCCTTTGGTATAATCTGCGCCGAGGCTTAAACACATGATTTCGTTACTGGTTCGTTTTGTTCTTCTGATCGCGGTTGCGGCCATGTTTGCGTGGCTGGCCGACCAGCCCGGTGATCTGAAGCTGCGCTGGCTGGGCTATGAAATTGAAACCTCGCTTATGGCCGCGTTCATAATCCTGGCCAGCGTTACGCTTGTTTTATGGATTTTCTGGTCCTTGATGATGTGGCTCCTTGACCGGCCGGGCGCCTTTGGCGGCTGGTTCCGGTCGCGCCGGCAACACAGGGGCAGGCAGGCTTTGTCCAGCGGGCTGATCGCCGTGGCCGCCGGCGATGCGCAGGCCGCACAGGCGCACGCCAGGACAGCCGCCGCCATTCTGGGTGATGACCCGATGGTGAAGTTGCTGGACGCGCAGGCAGCGCAAATGCGCGGCGACAATGTCCGGGTTCGCCAGCTGTTTCAGGAAATGGCTGAACAGCCTGAGACCCGCCTTCTGGGTTTGCGCGGGCTGCACACCGACGCCGTCCGGCAGGCGGACACCAGGCGCGCCCGCGCCCTGGCGGAAGAGGCGGTGCGCATCAATCCCAAGGTGTCGTGGGCCGGCAAGGCCGTGCTGTCCTATCAGTCGGCCAGCCAGGACTGGGCCGCAATCTCCCGCACCATTGACGCGCAGAAATCGGCTTCGCTGATCGACCGGGCCACGGCCAACCTGAAGCTTGCTGTTGTGCTGACGGCCCAGGCTGCCGAAGCCGAGAGCAGGGATGCAGACGCAGCCTATGACCTTGCCCTGCGGGCCCACAAGCTCGACCCGTCGCTGGTGCCTGCAGCCGTCATCGCGGCACGCCATGCCACAAAGGCCGGCAGCATGCGCAAGGCAGCCAGAATAATCGAACAGACCTGGAACCTGACCCCTCACCCGGATCTGGCCGAGGCCTATGGCCATGTTCGCAGCGGCGACTCTGCGCTGGACAGGCTCAAGCGGATCAGGTCCCTGGTCAGCAAGACCGGCGGCATAGAAGGCGCTGTAGCCCTTGCAACCGCGGCCATCGATGCCCTGGAATGGAAGACCGCGCGCGAAGCGCTGGGCGCCTACGCCCATGACCGGCCGCAAGCCCGCATATGCGGCCTGATGGCCGAGATCGAGGAAGGCGAGTTCGGCGACAGGGGACGCGCGCGCGAATGGCTGGCCCGCGCCGTGCGGGCGCCACGCGACCCGGCCTGGACCGCCGATGGCTTTATCTCCGCAACCTGGCTGCCGGTATCGCCTGTATCAGGCGAACTGGGCGGTTTCAAATGGAAGGTGCCGGTCGAAGGCATTGCCTATGAAGAGCCCGAAACCATGGCGGAGGGCGATGATGACACCATTCCCGGTGACGATGCCATCGCCATCAGCGTGCCGGAACCTGAAGCAGAACCTGAACCGGAAAAGGAGCCTGAACCGGAAAAGGAGCCGGAGGTTTCAGAGCAGGAGGTGTTTGCGGAAGAACCCGCTGAACCGGTCGAGGAAATAAAGGTTGAGGTGGATGAACCTGCAGTAGAACCGGAAGAGGTGGCCGGGACGGAAGTAACCGAAGCGGAGACCGTCGAAAGTGAAGCAGAAGAGGTTTCAGAAAAAAACGCCGCCCCGGCCACACAGCCCGCTGCGGACCCGGATGCCGGCAAGGACAGTGAAGCCGGCGCCGAAGATGGCGCAACAGCGCCTCTTCCCCGTCAGCCCGATGACCCGGGACCCACCAACGGCACCGGCAGGAAGACGCAAAAGAGCTGGCTTTGAGTGTTGAATGTTCAATCTCTTCGCGCTATTGGTCGCGCACGGAAGTAACTGACATGCCGCTTTAGCTCAGTTGGTAGAGCACATCATTCGTAATGTGTGGGTCTAAATTTTGGTATTTGTTTGTTTTCAATTGGTTAGGCGCTTTTTTTGTGTTGGTATAAATTTCTAGGCTGGTTTCAGGCTGGAGTTATTTTGATTTTGAGCCGCAATAGCTCAGTTGGCAGAGCATCGCTTTCGTAAAGCGGGGGTCGGGGGTTCGAATCCCTCTTGCGGCACCATTTTCTCCCAAAAAGGGGGCCCCATCCACCCCCGGGGTACAGACAATCCTGCCACCGTAGCGGTGCGTCAGCTGGTTTTGCACTCCATGCATATTCACCACACAGAGCCTTCAGCCAATCATTTCTACTTTCAAGCGCTGAGCCGACGCCAGTACAAACATATTTTCAGTCATGTCGAATGGCGGCAATGCGGACAAACCGACCTTGTTCATTATATCCTTAATTGGAAAGTCGGGCGGGAAGCAGGCTTTCACTGCAAGTGCGAAATCTCAAGCCGAATGATCGAAACCGGACATCCATAGAGTCCAAGTGATGACGGCAACCATTGGTGCCATCACTTCTGCTGTGAACCCTTTGAAGACTTTGAGGCCATGTCGTTATGGCTATAGCATGCCAATGAAATGCTTTCTCTTTTAAGCATTTGGCGGATACAGTCTGGTCGATGACCTCTTGCGCGTCGATAAACCGGGTATTGCTCAATCATAAGGTATATCGAAATAAAACCATCCCTCCTGATGTGGCGCGATCGGTAACATAGGGCATAGATGTATGGAACGCAGACTGTCGGCAATCATGGCGGTGGACGTGGTTGGTTCCTCGTCGTTGATGGAAAAAGACCAGGCTGGAACACTCGCCAAGATCAAGACACTGCGAAAGGAAATAGTGCAACCCGTAGTCGATAGGTTAAAAGGGCGGTTCGTAAAGCTGGTAGGTGATGGAGCGTTGTTGGAATTCGCTTCGGTAGTCAACGCAGTCGAATGTGCGCTTGAGGTGCAAAAAACCCTGGCCGCCAGCGAAAATACGCTTGCTGTACGCATAGGTATCAATCTTGGCGATATAATTATAGATGGCAATGATATTTATGGGGACGGCGTAAACGTTGCCTCGCGGCTTGAAGCTTATGCAGAACCCGGCGGTATCTGCATTTCATCAATCGTAAAGGAAAGTTTAGTCAATCAAGTGTCTGAGCCATTTTTTGATGGCGGTGAGCAGGTATTCAAGAACATTGAACGGCCGATTCGAGTTTTTTGTTGGCCAGAAAAACCTGGCGAACACGCAGGTAACACAAGAAGGTTGTCCGTGCCCGACAAACCGTCATTGGTGATTCTTCCATTTGACAATCTCAGCAATGATCCCGATCAGCAGTATTTTTCCGATGGAATGGTTGAAGCCATAACCGCGGCACTGGCCAAGGTAAGCAGCTTTTTTATAATCGCACGCAACACTGCATTTACCTATAAGGGCAAGCAGTTTGATATTCGCGAAGTAGGTCGTGATCTTGGTGTCGCCTACGCTCTCGAAGGCAGTGTGCAGCGGTCCGGAAATCGCGTCCGTATAACCGCTCAACTTATCGAAACGGAGAACGGTGCTCATGTTTGGGCACAGCGTTTCGACGGTACGCTAGACGATATATTCGAACTGCAAGACAATATCACGGAGCAGGTGGCCGGAGCGCTTCAACCCTCTATCCAGCTTGCAGAAGCCGAGCGTGTGGTGCGCAAGCGTCCACAAGAATATGGTGCCTACGACCACACCATGCGCGCACTGATGAGTTGTTGGCATCTAGAAAAGGTCGAGACTGAAACTGCGATTGGGTACCTCGACAAAGCACTTGCAATTGATCCCGACTATCCACTGGCTCTGTCTCTGAAGGCTTGGTGCCTCGCTCAACGCGTTGTCTACAACTGGACCGACGAGATTGCAGCCACTAAGTCTGAGGCGCTCAGACTTGGTGAAAGGGCGGCTGGGATAAGTGGTGACGATCCACTCGTTCTGACCGTTTTGGGCGTCGTCCACTCGATCGTTCGCAATTTCGGCACTGGCAAAATCCTGCTTGATAAAGCCGTGGCAATTGATCCAAATTCTTCTTGGGCTTGGAGTCGACGGGGATGGATTGCTGCATATATGGATAATCCATCAGAAGCGCTGCAGTATTTTGAAAGGTCAATCCGGCTGAGCCCATTCGATCCACTCACGTTCAACACATATGTTGGCATGGCCTCGGTTCTGGAAATGGCAGAACGATATGAAGAAGCAATTGTCTATTATGAAAAGGCTTTGCAGGAACGACCTGGGGCGAAATGGATATATCGCAGTTACTGCTCTGCCTTGTATGCCAACGGTAACATGGAAAAGGCAGAATCAGCCTTCAAGGAGTTAATGGTGGCCTACCCGGAGCTGACAGCAGTGAAAGTTCAAGAAGCCATGGTTTTCCCAACGCACTTTATGGATCGGATGGTTGCCAACCTGAAGCGGTTGGGACTTCCAGACTAGGGAATGGTCAATGACCCTTGTTCCCAAACCCTCAAAAAAAAACCGTGTCGCAACTTTGTCATTCTGCCTGAATCTCAGTATCCGAATGGCCTCGCGGGCTGTCGTTAGAGCGCAGACATCAATGCAACCTTGTTCGAATGTCCGCTTCAGAGTGCTGCTGTGCGAAAAAGGTCATGGGCGGGAACGGCAGCAAGGGCCGGAAGCCGCCGGCGCTGGAATCTATACCGAAGGTCTTAAAGGGCTCTGAGTTGCCATTTGCTGCACCGCACGCGCATGTCCGATGCAGGCACGATGCGCTGCCGCAGCGAGCCACCCACGCTCGTAATGCATAGTGCCGGGGCATGGCGCTTCCAGTATGAAATCGGGCGTCAGTGGGCTCGCCTATTTATGATCAAAAAACCAGTCGGATCATGAAATTCGATGGTACCAGGTTCAGCCAGAAAAGTGTCTGTTGTCAGTTACTCTACCGAAGCGCCTTTTGATACCATTGACCCCATGCCTTCTCAGGGTTCCCGAGGAGCCACTTACAATGTTTGCTGTGGCGTGCGAGAATAATGGAAAGGTTGCCGCACCGCTTTTCAATAGCCTGAAGAGCTTCTTCGTTAGCTAATTGATACCGGGCATCAACCACACCAGATGCAAGGTTAGCCTGTTTCGCAAATTCATTGGCGTACTTCAACGCCGCGATTGTTGTTCGAGTTAATTCCTTAAAGAGTTCAGATTCACCTTCTTGTCTTTCTATACAAACAGCCGTCATGGCATAAAAAGAAGCACACGTCGTGAAATCGTGGGATAGGTTGTTGTAAGCCAACTCACGTGCCGCATTTGAGCTCACTTCTTGCGCCGCCGCACATTGGATGTTCGCGACAACAAGCAAGGTACTCAACGTTGTTTTGGTCAGCTTCAACATGGTTGTTGTAGCTTATAGTCCACAAATCTATTGCGAAAGCTTTTTGTGACTCATAGTCCGTGGGAATATGTTGCACGTCGTGGCGCTAATCCAGGCCATGGAAGATGTGCGGCAAACTCTCGCAAAAAATATGCGCCTTGCTAGATTGGCAGCAGGTTTCTCTCAAGAGGAGTTGGCTCACAGGGCCAAAGTGGACCGAACCTATGTGTCGGGCATTGAACGTAGCGTCCGGAACCCGACAATCGCCGTCGTTGCCAAGTTCGCCCGGGTACTGAACACAACGACTGCTATACTGCTCACCGAAGGCGCTTTTGATAGGGCCCCAATACCTTGAATCTAGCCTGCAATCTAAGATCCACAGCGAGCCATACACGCTCGCAATGTAAGGTGCTGGGGCATGGCACTGCCAACACAAAATCAGCTGCTTGCAGGCTCGCTTGAGTGGTAAGGTTGCCGGTCAAGTTGACTGAGATTTAGCTTCGCTCGACCAAGTCAATTAAGCGCAGATACCGATGATCCGATGTCAGCGTGGGGTCAGTTTCGCCGATCAGGGCCAGAACCTTCGGTAACTCGTACGGTGGCCGGGTTAGAACCTGCGGCGTGACCTTGTTCATCAAATCCAGTGTAGCTTCGGGGAAGCGTACAGTGATGGGTTCTTCGTCGTTGATGTCCCGGGTGAACCGGTAGAACGAATGGTCATTCGTCTCCACCGAAACCAGAAACTTTTTCACAGCTTCGTACACGGCTGGGAAGTTGTCGCCAGTATCATCAAGCAGCCCTATCCACGCTCTCATCGATGCAGAGGTCCTGTATCGGCGTTCTCTAGGCCAGTCCCCGTCGATGAAGGGGATGACGTGTTCGGTCCAGCCGTTCTCATTTTTTTGTCCAACCAGACCCAGCCAGAAAATGAATCGATTCCTCGTATCGTCGGACATCGCTCGAAGGACTGAACGCATTTCCCCACTCGTCAGACCTCCCGGTTCATCGGGGTGAAACACACGCATGAAGCCCAACCATTCGGCGGATACTTTTGATAGGTCGCGATCCCATGCGAAGCCTCCGACCCATGGGAACAGTTCAAGCAACAGCGGCTTGATGGTTTCTGCCAACGGAGGCCAAGGCACTCGCCCACAATGTAGCAATCCGTTCCAGGCTGGTTCAGATGCTGGATGATCGAAGGCCAACATCGGAATTAGACGTTCCTGGGTCCAGTCAGGATCGACAAACATTAGCCAGTTAAGTTTGCTGGCCGCAATCGACACAGCATGATCTGCACCCTCTCCCGGTGCAGCGAAGAGGCGCTCGACACGGCCCTTGATAGAGTCGGGGATCAGTGAGCCAGCTTCCTGCTTCTCCCCAGGCACCGCGTGAAAAAGCGCCTCAGTACACATTCCGAGAGGGCCGTTGATCGCGTGTCCGTAGGTGCGCCTGGACCGCTCAATGACTTCCTCGTCTTGAAGGACCTCGCCAAGACCGCTCTCAGCAGCGTCTTCTCTACCGCTCAGTATGGCATCGACGATGTGATCATAGACAACCCATCCAAGCTCGTAATCAAACTCAAGGATCGAGACTAAGTTCTGTTCGAGCCATTGGCCCAGGGTATGGTGCAGTTCGACAATGAAAGTATGGGGCAGGCGTACCAGTCGATGCAGGAAAACCCGTTTAAGCCTCGGGGTTATATCGTCGGGCAGATCGTTGATCATGGCCGACCAGAACGCCGTTGGGTAGTCGCCTGCTCGTCCAGCCACTGTTAACGCCGACAACGCCTTGCGGGGATTGGCCTTAACAAGGCCAGTGAAGGGCCGCTTCTCGGTGAAGCTGCCGAAATCCCGCTTGAGGTCTTCCTTCGCTCTGGAGACCATGTCAACGCCGGAGCAAAATTACACCACTCGCCGGAGTAAAAGTACGCCACTTGGGTGTTGCGGAAGGTTGTCCATAGGCCCCGCACTGCGGAGTGCCCCCAAATGGCTGACGCAGCAGGGCGGGGACTGTGGGCAAGCTGGGTTAATGTGTTGAGGTTTAGTCTTTTGAGCGCTTGCGGCTGTGTTTGAGTCGGAAGCTTTCGCCGTTCATCTCCAGAATGTGGACATGATGGGTGAGCCGGTCGAGGAGCGCGCCTGTGAGGCGTTCGGAGCCGAAGACGCTGGTCCATTCATCGAACGGCAGGTTGGATGTGACGATGGTCGACCCGCGCTCGTAGCGCTGTGAGAAGACCTCGAAGAGCAGTTCGGCGCCGGTTGGCGACAACGGCACATATCCCAACTCATCGATGATCAGCAGCCTGTATTTGGCCAGTTGCTTTTGCAGACGCAGGAGCTGCTTCTCGTCGCGGGCTTCCAGCAGTTCATGCACCAGTGCTGATGCGGTGATGAAGCCGACGGCCAGGCCCTTCTGGCAGGCCGCCAGCCCAAGGCCGAGGGCGATGTGTGTCTTGCCGGTTCCGCTGTTGCCGACTGCGATGATGTTCTCATTGCGGGCGATGTAGTCGCAGCGGGCCAGTTCCAGAACCAGCATCTTGTTGAGGTATGGGATCACCTTGAAGTCAAAGCTGTCGAGGCTTTTGACAGCCGGGAACCTTGCCGCCTTGATCCGCCGCTCGACCATGCGCCGCTCCCGGTCGATGAGCTCCAGCTCGGCAAGGTGCAGAAGATAACGGGAATGATCGATCCCCTCGGCAGCACACTGCCTGGCGACCTTGTCGTACTCGCGCAGGAACGTCGGCAGCCTCAGGGCCTTCAGATGATGAGCCAGCAGCAGCTGAGGCGTGTCATTCATCGGCCTGACCCGAGCAGCAGGCTCATATAGGCGCCCGGCGATGTCGAGCGACATGGGCCTTCGGCAGGTAGGGATAGACCGTCATGTCGAGCCGTGGCGGTCGGCGTTCGATCCGGCACAGGACCAAATGCTTGACCGCATCAAAGCCAATGGTGCCACGCTCCAGGGCGCTATTTATGCCGGCGTCGACATCCTCGAGTGAGAAGGTCTCCATCAGGCGCAGTACCTGAACAAACTCGCGCTTGCCCTTTTTACCCATGCGGGCCTCAAGCAGGCGTCGGATGGTGACAAAGCTCTCCGGCAGTTCCCAGCTCGCCAGCGGGGCCGCCTGATCCAGTGCATTGGTCTTTTGTTCAATCAGCGCCAGATAGTGCAGCGGATCGAAGATGAAGTCTTCTTTCTCCCATGACCGCGGATGGCGGGCAATGACGTCAGCCCCGCAGGCAATCACCACCTCATGCACATAGCCGCGCACCAGAACCTCCCTGATGGCCGTAGGCCGTTGGAACGGAATAATCGTTGCCGCGGTAGCGCACCAGGGATAGCGAACTCACCCGGGCAGTGCGTTTGTCGCAGGCATCATAGGCAACGGCCGGCAAGGCCTGGAAGTCGGCGATATCCGCTTCAACCGTTCGCCGATCGTCCCTGTGTGACCGCGCAGTCGTGTCATCCATCCGTCGGCTGCACTGCTTCCGCCAGATGGGCATTGAGATCATCAAAGCTGGCAAACCGGGGCTAGCGGCACCATGAAGTTGCGCCGGGCGTATCCGACCATCCCCTCGACTTTGCCCTTGTCATTGCCCTTGCCGGGTCGGCCAAAGCGGTCCTCAAACAGATAATGGGAGACCAGTTCGGAGAACACCCGGGTCCGTTTGCGTCTGCCATCCCCAAGAATGCGGGCCACCGCAATCTTGGTGTTGTCGTACAGGATCGATTGCGGGCACACCGCCGAAGAACGCAAACGCCGAACATGCCCGTCGCAGAATGCTTCCGTCGTCTCGCCGGATATGCCTTCACAAAACAGGCATCCGACTGTGGCAGGTCCATCACCAGGAAGTGGATCTTGCGCTCAACGCCACCAATCACGCCAAGCGCCTCTCCAAAGTCAACCTGGGCATGACCTGGCGGATGTGACAGCGGCACAAACATCTCGCGCTGACGCTGACGGGCCGCAAAGATGTAATCCTTCACAATCGTGATGCCGCCGGTAAAGCCGTGCTCATCACGCAGCCGCTCAAAGATCCGCTTCGACGTATGACGCTGCTTCTTGGGAGCCTTGCTTGTCCCCCTCAAGGATTGGTCAATGATGCCGGTAAACGGATCAAGCTTGGGACGGCGAACCGGTTTGCTGCGCCGGTAGCCCGGCGGCACCGAAAACGCCAGCATCTTTTCAACCGTACGCCGGTCAATGCCGAAAATCCGCGCTGCCTCGCGCCGGCTCATGCCCTGAACAACAATCGCGTGACGCACCCGTCCGTACAGTTCCACTCGCTTCATCCCCGCCCTCTGCCAAAAGGCAGAACGCATAACACTGGTGGAGTTTTACTCCGGCGAACAACCAGACAACCTGGCCGCTTCAGTGGTGGA
>CAVOZJ010000012.1:0-71642 GCA_963700885.1 uncultured Alphaproteobacteria bacterium | reverse complement strand
ACACACACACACACACACACACACACACACACACACACACACACACACACACACACACACACACACACACACACACACACACACACACCACCAACCACCACCCACCACACCACCATCCATCATCCACCCACCCCAACCACCACACCACCACACCCACCACGCACCCACACCACACGCACCACACACACACACACACACACACACACACACACACACACACACACACACACACACACACACACACACACACACACACACACACACACACACACACACACACACACACACACACACACACACACACACACACACACACACACACACACACACACACACACACACACACACACACACACACACACACACACACACACACACACACACGCCCCCCCCCCCCCACCCCTGTCTCTCCACACACACACACACACACACACACACACACACACACACACACACACACACACACACACACACACACACACACACACACACACACACACACACACACACACACACACACACACACACACACACACACACACACCGAGCAACTGCTTACGATAAATATCTCGCGGGGCATATCCCCGGCGCCGCCTTTTTTGACCACGCTGATTTTTCTGATCCAAGCAGCGAGTATGAGTATATGGTCGCGTCTGAAACTGAACTTGTCAGACAATTCGGTCGCATCGGCATTTCACAAGATACGGAAGTCATTTTCTATGCATCCGGCGTGCTGCCTGCCGCTACCCGCCCTGGTGGATCCTTCGTTATGCGGGCCGACAACAACGTGCGCGGTCCTCAATCGGCGGGCTTGCTGCCTGGGTAGGGGCAGGTGGCAAACTGGAACAAGAACCCTGCCACTATGCAGGCGCGCAATTTGAGGGCCACTTCCGACCGGGCATGTTCGCCAGCAAGGAAGAAGTGCTGCAAGCGATAGGAGACAGCAGCATCTGCACGGAATATACACTGCCCGTTGAGATGTATGGCGGAGTCTACATATCGGGCTCATCGTTCGTTTCAGCGATGGACCTGATGCAAGGAATGGATACGTTCGTGCCCGACGACGAGTTCGTATCGCGCCTGCAAGCAGCAGCGCAGCACAACCGGATCATCACATACTGCGGCGGTGGAAATCGCCGCGACTGTCAATGCAATTGCGCATTTGATTGCCGGCAACGAAAACGTAGCGGTGTACGACGGCTCATTGATCGAATGGATGGGCGAAGGGATGCCGATCAGCGAAAGTGGAGCATCGTAGGCACTTTGCGGTTTGTTCTTCGCAGCCAATGCCGTTGACCTGGATTCTGCCAGGTCGGATGGGCTGGTGTGCACCAGAACAGTTTCGAGTGTACGAACCAATGCGCGAAGCGATACTCACCAGGTTACAAGAATGGAATGATAATGGAGATAACGAAAGATACGCGCGTGTCCGATATCCTGGATGAGTATGGTGATATCGCAGATGTGATGGAAGTATTCGGCGTCAAGCGTGTCAGTGGGTATTCAGTGCGCCGCCTGCTGACCAAGGCACTGACCGTCGAGCGGGCCGCACCGCGTGCACCGCGTGCCGCTGGATAAATTCCTGGCGACGCTGCGGCAGGCGGTAGCAACAAACCAAATTGGTTGATGTCGCGGTGTTCTGAGTACCGCGCCGTGCCGACTGCTACAGCTAAGCCGAAACTTCCGGTGTCGATCGCCGAGGCTGTATTGCCAGCAGGGCCTGGGCTTCTGTCTGCTGAGCATGATACAGATCCCATCGCAGTTGCAGGTTCATCCAGAAGTCAGGCGACATGTCAAAAAACTTGGCCAGCCGGAGGGCTGTGGCTGGTGTGACGCCTCTGCGACCATTGACGATTTCATTGATCCGCTGGTAGGGAACGTTGATAGCATCAGCTAGTTGACGCTGTGTGATGTCCATCGGCAGCAGAAACTCCTCCAGGAGCATTTCGCCGGGATGCGTCGGTTGGCGGTGAGTTGGAGACCGGACCATGTTTGTTACCTCTTCACTCTTGGTCAGTGATAGTCTGTGATTTCCACTGCATCGGGACCAAGTGCGGTCCAGACGAAGCAGAGACAAACGATAGCATGGAAGTCATGCTATGGCAAGAGTAAACGCACGAGATTTCGACTCCGCTATCGCATCCTGACAACGACCTCATGAACGCCCCGTTGACATACGATGACCCATGTGCGACAACCTGATTATCGAATACGTACCGCAATACCAAAGCCAGATCATCGACGTCATTGGCCAGTCGCTCAGGGAGCAGAAAGTCATCCCCAACTCCGATGATCCGTTGGACGACGATGACCTGCGGCACATCGCTGAGAACTATGCCGGGCGCGGCCGGTTCTGGGTCTGCCTGACGGGTGACATGGTGATCGGCACGGTCGCGGTCCGCGAGGTGAACGAAACGACTGCCTGCCTGAAGTGCATGTTCGTGGTGGCGGCCTGGCACGGTCAAGGGATTGGCCAACAACTTCTGGATCATGCGTTGCAATTTGCGCGAGCGCAGGGCTACAACGTGGTCGATTTGGATACGCATCAGCACATGCAGCCGCGCCCATCGCTTCTACGAGCAGAATGGCTTTGTTCGTGTTGCCGAAGGTAACGAAACGTATGGCTATCGGATGGAGTTGTGAATTCAGCAGCCAGCGGCGTCCGGTTCGCGACGCCGAACAGTGGCTCTTCAGAAAAGACACGTCAGACGCAGATGAATCAATCTCCACCCGCCATGCTCGACCACACGTCACTGACGCAAGCGGTGCGTTTTCTGACCGGGATCGACGCGGATCTGGCAGCCATCGTTGCGGCGCACGGCAATCCGCCGCTCTGGGCGCGCACGCCCGGTTTTCCGACCCTGATCCACATCATCCTGGAGCAGCAGGTCTCGCTGGCCTCTGCTCAGGCAGCGTTTAACAAACTCGCGGCGGCCGGGCAGGTTACGCCGCAACGCTTTCTTCAGTTCAGCGACAACGAATTGCGGGGATTTGGCTTTAGCCGCCAGAAGACGCTCTACGGACGAGAGCTGTCGCTGTCCATCTTGAGCGGCGATCTCGACCTCGATAGGCTGGTTTCGCTAGACGACGCGGCTGTGCGGGCGCAACTGATGCGAAGTTCAAGGGAATCGGCCGCTGGACCGCAGACATCTACCTGCTGATGGCGTTGCTGCGTCCCGATGTCTGGCCGGCAGGCGATCTGGCGCTAGTCAAGGCAATGCAGCAAGTCAAACGATTGCCTGCTGTGTCAACAGCAGATGAAACGGCTGCCGTTGCAGCATCCTGGAGACCCTGGCGCGCAGTCGCCGCGCGCATCCTGTGGCATTACTATCTGAGCACACGATAGCATCAACCGAGACGAACTACCAATCAACCGGAGGAAGACACGATGAATGGCGAGACAAACATCATCACTCTGCCCTTGCCGTTTCACATGGGAAGTGTGAACTGCTACCTCATCCAAGCGACCGGTGGCTGCATCCTGATAAACTCTGGAGGCTCCAACCAGCGCAGCCAACTGGAAAGACGCCTTGAAACAGCAGGCTGCAAGCCAGATAACCTGCTGCTCATCATTCTAACCCACGGCGATTTCGACCATATCGGCAACTCAGCCTATCCTTCCTCACCCGACGAAGGGGGCCAAGGACCGCTTTGAGCGGCCCTTGTTGTTGTGACGCGCCATGTCAGCGCCTGCCTCGATTGCCGAGACCATGATGGTCCGCGACAACCTGGGCAACCGGCAGAGACATTCCAGTCCGCTTTGCCAGCTTCTTGGCTGCTCGGTCATATCGCTTGCTGTCATGAAGCAAGCCCCATGAGCCAAGCGGTGTCAGGTTGAAAGGTAAGTCAGATCGGCGTATGTTCTTGTTCATACCGAAGCTCCATAGTTTGAATGACTGGGTGTTGAGGTTTTGCCCCGGGTGGTGTTCACGCACTTCACCGGGGCTTCTTCTTTCATGACCATCACTTTGCCCTCCCCATGCTCAAAACTACCCTTGTGGAGCGTAGGTTTCTGAAGGCTTTGCCTGGTTGAGGGGGTTGGGTCCTTGCCGAACCTGTAGGGGTGCAAACTGCACGCCTGGAGATGGCATCTGGCGACTTCGCCGCGACTGCCACAGGAGCAGGCCATGCAGTGTTTGCGGATTGAACGGAGGATTTGTGCCTTGGTGGTCATGGCTCAGTCCTCCGACGTGCTGGAGCAACGTTGACCTTCCAGCCATCCTTCAAATGTTGAAGCGTCATAGAGCACCCGGCGACCGGCACGAATGAAACTTGGTCCTCCGCCATATACCCGCAGTTTGGCAAGCCAACTGGCAGATAGGCCGTATCGCTCAGAGGCCTGCTTGGTATCAAAATATTGGTTTGATTTCATGTGTCTCACCTTGTGAATCGCAGGCGTAGTGCCTGCTGGTGAGGGTAGCTAACTTAAGCGTTGGGCGTAAAAGGGTCGAAATCCAGAAACTCATCAAAGGATTTGCCCCTGCGTATCTTTACCTCTCGTGCGTAACGACGGAAACGCTCTGCTAACGCTTCTTTTGAGGCCGGTCGAAACTCGAGTGGTGCACATTCTGCCAAGCCGAAAACAAACTCAATGAATGGCGTTACTGTCTTGTCGTTGTCTTTGTATTCGCTCCAATAAGCGGTGGGTTTGCGGCCTGTTATTTCCTTGAACAATCTGCCTGTCTCGTTAAACAAAAACCAAAACTGATTGTCGGTTTGCGGACCTGGCTTCCTAGGGCCAACCATCTCGTTAATGTTCTTTTTCGCGGTTCCGGTGGCTGAGAGGAGGTCGTATAGTGTGCCTTGGTACATTGCGACATCTCTAAAGTTCCGGAGATGCGTTCCGATATGGCTGCTTGCCACTTGTTGGGCTTGGGTCAGGCCTTCGCTTCCAACTTCCGACAATGCAGCCACTGCAGAGAGAAGCCGCTTGGCTGCCTTGTCTACGTCACCAACCAATTTGATAACGTCCTTTGCATCTGGGCGATTTCTAGCATGCGCGGACCACTGCACGTACTCACAACAAATCATTCTAGCGCGTTCCCATTGTTCGTCTGTCATCTTCAGGTTGGAATCTTTCTCAATTTGAGAGCGTTTTTCGTGAGGTATCTCCACGTCTACATAACCAGTGGAAACGGACTGAGGCACCTTTGCCATGCTAGATTACCCCGACTCACTGGAAACTCTGTTCGGTTTCCAATTGATGGTTGTTGAAATTCTACTTCCGACAGCTTCACTTGCGGCCCTCGATATGTTCGTGACGCAGAATGCCCATGAGCATTGATTGACCGGTCACAAACAGTGGCACTGACCGTTCAGGCCCGTGCCGCCCGCTTCCCGCGTCGCGCAATTGCTCCAGGTATAACGGGTACCCAGCTTCATATTAGTCACCCACGAACAAGCATGAGCCTTGGAATACGATCCCGGATTGCTCGAAACTGAACAGCCCTGTGGCCTCGTTAAACGTAAACTGCCGGTGTAGGCTGAAGTCGTTGTAGGTTCGCGCGCCTGCGGAACCTGAAGCCGTGATCTGGTGCTCGGCCACGACGCCTGTAAGGTCGGAAATGAACACAGCTTCTGCTTCACCGACAACATCGTCTCTCAGCAGGCGCGCTGGGAATTGCACAAATGGGGCATATTCACTGATTTGCAGCCGCCCCTGTTCAGCTACTACCTCGCTGGAAGCAGGGCTTGTGGCATGGCCTCGACAGACAAAGTGTCGTTCCTTCAGACCGAGAGCAGCCAGACCATAAAGCGCTGCTATCGCGAGCACCACAACGGTGGCGACTGTCGAGAGTATGGTCCATCCCTTTGCCCGCATTTGCTCTTCTGAAACCGCAGTAGTTTTCAGGCGGTTGTCCACGGCAATGAGGCTCTGGTCATTGGTTGATGTCAAGCATGCAGGCAATCAGACGCTGCCCACAGCGTGATTTCAAATCGAATCTGCCTAACTCGCCCGGTCGTGCGATTGCGGCTTTGCGCCGTAAAGCGCCGCCGCCGCGCACGACCTATGTTTGTGAATGCGGTAAAGTTTCAGCACATATGGTAGATATATATGGGGGCATGTGGTGACGCCGTGGTGGGCCTGACATGACGCGCCGATGTCACGTGCAGTCCGGGTATTGATGCGGGCTGAAAAAATGATTAGGAAAATGCCCTGGCCCAGGCTCATCACCTGTCCTGCAACCCTTCTGAAAGGCTCCCGACATGACACCAAACGCCAAACACAAGCTGACTTTTGTCTGCAGCGTTCTTGCGCTGTGCCTTTCCACCACCTCCGCAGCCCTGGCAGCATGTGCCGATCCTGCCGGGCCGAATGTTGAGTGGGTTGGCTGTGACAAACAGGGCTCGGACCTGAGCCTCCTGAACCTCACTGGCGCGAACCTTTCCGGCGCCAACCTCACTGGCGTGGACCTCAATGGCTCAATACTCGTCGGAGCGAACCTCGAAGGTGCAACCCTGGAAGGCGTGATCCTGACCGGCGCGGACCTGAGCAACGCCACCTGGTGGAACGGCAACCTATGTGCCGCAGGATCCATTGGTGAATGCAAATAGCGTCACCGGCCACGACATGGACCGGGCGCTGTTCCAGAGATCCGGCATTGCTCATTGAGTGTTCTGGTTGAATATCTGGCATTAAATTCAGAACAATCGGGATATTTCAACCACCAAAAATTACGGCATCCGGGATTTCGTAGCGTTCATCTCCAACTCGAACCAGGTGGAGATCGTTCTGTTTCTCACCTGCGACAGGCGGATAACCATCTGCCTGGGACGTATCGGCACCCAACAACACACCGCGTACAAAATACAGTATACGCCTTTTCCCCTCAGATCTGGTTATGACAACCGTTGCATACCCCTCGCCGGCACGCGCAACACCAAACTCGCACTGCACAGCAGGTTGCCCCCGGTGCTGGGCGCAGGGAACCTTCCCGGTTGCATCAAAATCTCCCTGACCGGCACGCAGGGCAGAGTTGTCCGGGCCTGCCGGCACACTGCCATCCGGCGCAACTGCAGGCTTGAGGTAATTGCCAGAAACATAGCCGCGTTGACCTCCCTCCAGTTTTTGCACATCGCACCAGACCTGATTTTTCACACGACGGCAGCCCAAATTGGTCAGTATAACTCCTTTTGTGTACCTCAGTATTATTCTTGAAGTGAATGATGGTTGCTCACGCAGATTGAGACCTGACGAGACGCCCGTCACTTCCCAATGTCTCGGTCCACCGTCCTCCGGCGCAGCCGGCACTGCGTCATCAGCTGCATCCGCGTTCGATTGCACGCCAGACATTGCCGTGAGGATCAAGCATCCGATCATCAGGGAGAGGACAGCAGAACGTCTCATTATTTCGCTCCTGGTTTCGATTTCTTCTTCAACTCACCGGGCGGCTCACAGATCGGCAAAGAATCCAAAGCAGCAGCAGGTTCACACCGGGGGCCACGGCGGCAAGCCACGGTTTGAGCATGTCTGAAAACCCGTCAAGCATGAACACCCACGGGATACCGAGCGGCACTAGAAATACACCCGCCAAGGGGCCTGAGGGACTGCCAAAGAGCCCGAACGTGCCGATCAACATCAACGCCAGTGCCACCAGATACAAGCCGCCAAAAGCCATTATGATCATGTTGCAGAACGTGCTCACAATTTCCCTCTCCTTTGCAAAATGCAGTTTCAAACAGGGCTGAAAGCCCGGGAAGAACGGCATTTAACGTGCTACAAGACCGCCCGGGTACACAGTTCAGTCAGCTCGGCGATGCGTACATGGTTGCCTCCGGTTCAGCCAACCTCGCCAACCCGCATGACCACGAAATCATTGCCGGTTCTGGTTGCCGGATGGGCCGGCAGGTCCGTAATCACGAATGTCGAACCCGGGTGCAGGTTTTCGGAGATCTTCCTGCTGGCATCGTACGGAATGACAACCCTCCTGGCCGTCGCCAGCTCGTAATTTTTGTCAATGTCGGTTGCATTGGTCGAACCCACGCCAATGGCAATCCAGTGCAGCTGACTGGCTGTTTCATGGGCGCCGCGCAGCACGTAGACATGTTCTCCCAGTGGCTGGCTGCGGTCCTTTATCTCAACGGGGGACTCCAGCACGACATCGCCGTTGTCAAAACCAAACACCTTGCTGTCAGCACCGCTCACAACAACGCTGAATGCAGACTTGCTGTATCCCTTTTCGTCCACGGGCAGCGTTTTGGACCGGACATTTCCGGTCATCTCTTCAAGCTGTTTCAGGTCAGAGTTGGCCAGCAGAAGACCCGCATGCGACAGACTGCCGGTCCCGGAATGCTGATTGGTCACAATCACCGGTGTTCCGTTGTGGGTGATGCCGAACACGAGGTTTGCAAATTTTCGCGGCAGATGCACACAGCCGTGCGAACTGGGATAGCCGGGCAGATCGCCTGCATGCAGTGCGGCGCCACCAAAGAAAAATTCTGAGTCAGGCATCGCCGCATTGTGATACTTGTGCGAATGATGCATCCGCTCCTTGCGCAGGACGGTGAACACGCCGGTAGGGGTCTCAAACCCCTTCTTGCCGGATGATACCGTGGACACGCCGACACGGATGCCGTTTCGATAGACATAGGCCAACTGATCGCCCAGCGTCACGACGACAACGACCGGTCCCGAAGGCGAGCGTTCGGGATACCACTCCCATTGGCCCGGCTTGAGACTTTTGGCCGGGATGAGCTGGGTTTCGGCCAGCACCACCGGGCCGGCGCCCATCAGCGCAAGGCCGTTCAGCGCAGCCAGGAAACCGCGCCGGGAAATTAAACTGTTCATGTGATGCTTCCTAATCAACTGTCTTCACGAAAATAACGCTGGGCGGCAAAGCCTCTTAAACCCTCATACTCGATTTCACACCAGGTGCCTTTGTCGATATCGCTCCAGCGGCAACCGTAATTGCGCACACCCCGGGCATTGTGCGGCAGACTGCCGATACGCCGGCTGGCAAGGCTGTTTCGCGCATGCACATACAAAACATCGTTCGATGCCACATCAACCACTCGCCAGTTGTCCGGTCCACCTGCATTGCCGTCAGCATAATCGGGCTTGTAGGCGGCAGGTTGTGCAGGGTAGTAGTAGAACTGGCCATCGACGACCTGCCCGCGTCTGTCGAAATGGCAGGTGAAGTGAATGAGATGGTTACCATCATACCAACGAATTGTTCCGTCTCCCTGCAGTTCCCGGTTTTTCAAATGTCCGGTGACAATGCGTAACTCATCGAATTGTGAATGCGAATGTCGCAGTTGCCGGGCAAGCTCATGCTGACAGGCGTTGTTGAGATGCTGCCGGTCGCGAAACGGATTGCCGCGCGCATAGACCGGATGAGGGTTGTTCTCAAAGTCGGATTTGCCCAGTGCCTGTGGCGTTCCAACAAGAACCGAGCCCAACACTCCTGCACCTGCCGCAACTGCCGGCGTCTTTGGCGGATGAACACGCAATGCGACCACCTCACCATGAACAACACGACAAGTGAACTCGTCCGGCAGGCCGCGATGACGCACTACATTGCCCTGTACCCAGAAATGCTCGCTTCCGGCGCGATGCACGCTTACACCGCTAAATGCCGAGCGGCGCACACCATATTGTTCCCCGAGCGAACGCTGACATGCCCGGCTCGCGTCACGACCGGTGAAGTGTGGTGGATTGACCTCATTTTCATCTTCAATACCGTCAGTGTCCTTATCGTCGCTATCGGCAAGATTTTCACCAGGGTTGGCCAGACCGGATTGCTGATCTTCGCCTGTAATCTCGAAGGTGATGTCGTATTTGCATGTCTCGTCGCGCCGCGCCGCATTGCGCATCATGTAAACCTGTACTGTGTAATCTCCCGAGTCAGGTAACCGGCTGGCGAATTCATTGCCGGTGACGGATCCATTGAAGATTGCCGTCTGAGATCCTGGCGGGAGCACGTTGAAATAGCAGCTGGCATTGTCCGGATTGAACAGGACGGACATCGACTGATCAGCCTTCGCACCCAGGTGGTAGCTGACGCTGTCGTAACCGGTGATTGAGCCAGAGATATTCTCTGATGAAGTGCCGCTACGAAATTTCTCAGTTTCTGTTCTGTCGGCCGCCAGCCCTGCGGCTGTTGCCAGGACAAGGCTGGCGACCAGCAACCCAAGCGAAACGAAGCCGTGCGCGTATTTCATGCTTGAAAACCTCTTCCTGCTGCAGGGACATTCTGGGTGAAAATAATCAACAGGTTCATCTGCTCCAGATGGTGCACCGGGTTACAACATTGTGGGTTACTCCGCCCTGAAGCCCCTGTTTCACGGCAAGTGCCACGCACCGGCCCGAACTGCCGATTCTCACATAACGCCCCTCAAAAAAATATGCTCTATGCGAAAAAAAGAATGTTGAATCCGGTTGAAACAGCCGGAAAGCGAACCCGCGGGACAAAATCTTGCTGGTTCCTCCAGGGTTAGTGATCCCGGCTCATGGGAAACCAGGCTCGGCGTCGAGTAAACGATTGCCTCTGGCCTTACATCTCCTGACAGGAACGGGCAACCGGCCGGCGTTTGTCACGCAAAAGATCACGTAACTTCAGTTTTGGGATGCACTGCTCGACTGTAACAAACATACGCAGCCCTGATTACCGAGGGGAGTGGACAATTCGCGCCAAGTCCGCCGTCAGGGTTTCTGGAACCAGTTATTGTTTGAGCCAGGTGAGTATCTGGCTCAAGTGGAATCTCGGTGAACTAACTCTCGTTTAGAGTTTCATCTGGCAGGGTGTCCGGTTCAACCCATTTGAGCACCAGTTCGTAGCCAACCGCTACAATGACAGGACCAAGGAATACGCCGACCACACCCCATTGCATCAGCCCCCCGACCGCGCCCAGAAAGGCGAGCGAAGCAGGCATATCGCTGTCCTTGCTTACCAGCAGGGGCCGCACGACGTTGTCCGTGATATTCACGACAATCAGCCCCCACAAGAATACGAAGGCAGCCATCTGCGGCTGATCCTGCGTCCACAGCCAGAGCGACATGGGCAGCCAGACGAGCACGGGACCAATCTGTATCAGAGACAGAATGAAAGTGACGCCAGCCCATATCATCCATCCCGGCACACCGGCCACCGCGTAGGAGAAAGTCGCCACCAGGGTTTGTGCCAACGCGGCCCCCAGGACGCCTCGAACAGCGGAACGCGTGGTGACGACCGAATGTTCAGCAAGCCTTGAGGCAAACCGGCCGCCTGCCCGCTCAAAGAATTTTGACGCCAGTGCGGCAACCCGGTCCGATCTATACACAAGGACCATAGCCAGAATAACACCGATAGAAAACTCGAACACGAACACTCCCAGCAATTCTGCTTCCTGCAATATCCAAATCAGGATGGTCTTCAGTTCGCCGCGAAACTGTGAAACTGCGTTCGTGGCATCATCGGAAATCGCTTCCCACAGGGCGCTGAGATGAGGTCCGAGCGCCGGCAGGTCCTGCATGGACCCCGGCCCTACCCGTTCCGTATAGCTGGCAAGCCTTTCGAACCAGGAGAGAGTATCAGGAATGAAAGCCAGGAGGGTCCGGGCAAGCCCGATGGCCGGCACCAGGATAGCCAGCATCAATCCAAGCCCCATCAGCCAGGCAACCAGAATGCGCCGGCCACCCGACCAGGCAACAAGCCTCTGATAGTAAGGCTCGATGGCAACAGCGACCATGATGGCCCAGAGAATGGCAGGCAGAAAAGGATACAGCGTCAGCGCAAAGATGAGAATAACGCCAGCCAGCAGCGCAATTGGCAGCATGCGCTCGATGAGTGACAGATGGGGAGACTTGATCATTTGCCCGCTTTACGGCCGATGATCAATCCGGCCAGTGCTGCAACGGCAATGATCCCCAGCGATGACTTGCCATCTTCGTTCTCGCCGGGCCTGCCCAACAGGGTGTGAATGTACTGATCAACCTCGTCACGCTGCTTCGCGTGCCGGCGCATCTTGCTGCGTCCGCTGATCCAGAAAATTGCCGCAATGACTACAAGGACGCAGACAACAACCAGTGCTGCCTGCCAGGCTACCATTTGCGTTGAAAGCCACAGATAAAGCGCCAGCAAACCAAACAGCCCTGCAAGGCCCAGCAGCCAGATGGCACACAACAGCAGAACCCCGCCGGCACAGCGGCGCCTGATTTCTGTCATTTCGCTCTTCAGCAGGGCGGTGAAAAGTTGCCTCAGCATTGGTCAGTTCCGTTCATCGGCGGGATAACGAGCCGATAAATATGCCCACAAGCAAGGCTATCAGAGCCGACTGCAGCGGCTTTTCGGAAACGTATTCCTCAACAGAACCAGCGGCCTGCCTTGCCCGGGCCCTTGCCTCGTCAGCGGTCTCCCTGGACCGCTTCAGCAAATCGTCTGCCTCATCCTTTACAGCCTTGCGGGCCTCTCCGGCCTTGGCTCCTGCAAGGCCCTGAAGCAAGGTTGTCAGCGTTGCGATGTCATCACGTATAGTCTTGATCTGGTCTTCCACGTCGGTCGCCGACGGCGCTGTCTTTCTTGCTTCAGCCATCTGTTTCACATCCTCTTTGTTGTGCTGTTGTCCCGGGTATTGAACAGCAGGTTAGCGTTGTTATCAATATGCATGCAACTTCGATCCAGCATGCGCCGGTTCCTGTCAGACCGGTATTGAATCAGAATGCCGCGCGCCGGCGGCCAAAAGTGGCGGGACATTAACTGGAATTAACTGGAGTTGAAATGAACGCCTGCTATAAATCCAGTTGCACAAGGCCTTAATGCTTCCCCTGCAAACGACCTTGCGAAGAAGGCCGCCGGGTTACCCCTCCCTGGCGGCCTTCGCTATCTGTGCTCCCTCAATCCTACGGCAGCCATCAAGTTGTCATGGTATCGACCTATTTTAGCCTGCTTTGGGCTTTGCAGTGAAGTAGACGGCATGTGACCCGAGGCTTGCAGTGAGTAGCGTAATTTTCATCTTCCCCGTAGGCTGGTCCCGAGGCGAGTTCTTCTAACAGAACTGCATCGCCGCCGTCACATGCCGTCGCTTGTCCGCAGCATTGAGGGCCGATCCATCCGCGCAAGCCTATGCACGGTGAGGCCTGCAGAGCCTCCCACCGCCTTGATGAACTGTGACCGTGGCTGGCCGGAAAAACCAGGCGCTGGTCTACAGGTTTATCTCGGTCGCCCTGCCTTGCGCTTTCGCAAGGTCAACGGCAACCGAAGCCACCGCCAGATCCTGCAGGCCCACACCGGTGCCGTCAAACAGGGTGATCTCCGTATCAGAAGAACGGCCTTTGTGGTCTGCGTTGATTACCGCACCCAGCGCAGTGATGTCGCCTGCCCTGATCAATCCGCGGGCGATGGCATGTTGGGTTTCGCCGATGGAGACTGATTGCGCAACTTCATCGGTGAAAACCGTGGCCGCCGCCACCAGTTCGGCATCTACTTCCTGCTTGCCAATGGTGTCGGTGCCCATGCAGGCCAGATGGGTTCCAGCGGCGACCTGCGCGCGCATGATAATCGGAGCGAAGCTCGACGTGATTGAAATGATCACATCTGCCTCGGCGCCCAGCCGGTCGAGGTCGACGGCTTCGAAGGGCAGTCCTGCCTGGCTTGCGGTTTCTTCCAGGCGCGACAGCATTTCAGGATGGTAGTTCCACCCGATCACCTTTTCAAATTCGCGTTGCTCAAGTGCCGCGCGCATCTGAAATACGCTCTGGAATCCAGCGCCTATCATGCCGAGAACCCTGGAGTCCTTCCTCGCCAGATAGCTGATCGAGACCGCAGAAGCGGCCGCCGTACGCACGGCGGTGAGGTAATTCCCCCCGACCATTGCCCTGGGCCTGCCAGTGTCCGCGTCAAACAGAAAAACGGTGGACTGATGGTTGGTCAGTCCCTTTGCCTCATTGCCGGGCCAGTAGCCGCCTGACTTCAGGCCGAGGACCAGCCCGGCCTTGTCAAACCCTGACTTGAAGCCGTAAAGCGCGTCGGCGTAACCGATGGCTTCCCGGACAACGGGAAAGTTGCAGGCGTCGCCGCGAGCCATGGCGGCAAATACCTCCTCAACAGCCCTGAAGGCCTCTGGCCTGCCGATAATATCGCGGCAGGTTTCTTCGCTGACGATTAGCATGCACTGGTTCCCTAGTACGCCTTGCCACGGGCAGAAACCGGCCAAAGTTTTTCCACCTTGCCGTTTCGCACACCCACATACCAGTCATGAACATTGCAGGTCGGATCGCAATGACCGGGCACGAGACGAAGCTTGTCGTTGACCTTCAGCACACCGTTCTTGTCTTCCACCACCCCATGTTCGTCGGAACACTTGATGTATGTCACGTCGTCGCGGCCAAAGACGAAAGGTAGACCGCTATCGACTGACTGTGCTTTCAGTCCAGCGTCCACTATGGCCTTGTCGGGTTTGGCATGGGACATGACGGACGTGAGGATAAACAATGCATTTTCCCATTCTCCCTGGTCGATCCGGTTGCCGTCCCTGTCGAGAATGCGGCCATAATCGGCGTCCATGAACGCGTAGGAACCACATTGCAATTCGTTGAACACACCTGAATTGCTTTCAAAATAGTAAGACCCGGTTCCCCCGCCGCTGACGAGTTCAGGTTCGAGGTTTTCAAGCTTCAGGGCTTTCACGGCGTCCTTGACCATTGCAATGGCCACGTCGAGTTTTTCCTCGCGGCCCTGATAACTGTCAATGTGCTGCATGGCGCCCTGATAGGCCTGTATCCCGGTGAACCTGAGACCCGGTGCAGCGTCGATTGCCCTTGCAATTTCAACTACCGCCCCGGTCGTAGTCACGCCGCAACGGCCGGCGCCACAGTCAATCTCGACCAGGCACTCAATCTGGTTGCCATGCTTTTGCGCCGCAGCCGACAGGCCGGCGACATTTGCGATGTCATCCACGCAGACAATTATCCGGGCGCCAAAATCAGGCAGGCGCGCCAGGCGGTCAATCTTGGCAGCGTCGCGTACCTGGTTTGAGACGAGAATGTCCTTGATACCGCCACGCGCGAAAACCTCGGCTTCACTGACCTTCTGGCAGCACACTCCGATCGCACCACCGAGTTTTTCCTGAAGCCTGGCTACATCAACCGACTTGTGCATCTTGCCGTGAACACGGTGGCGCATGCCGTGGGCCCTGGCATAGTCACCCATTTTCCTGATGTTGCGTTCCAGCGCGTCGAGGTCAAGGATCAGGCAGGGTGTTTGAATGTCCTTTTCATCCATACCCGGCAGGGCAGGTACGTCATAACCAACTTCAAGCTTTTCCAGGTTTACCGGTGCGTTCATGGTTTTTCTCCAAATTGCGGTGGGTCGGGACCCATTGATGTTATCGGCCAAGCCAGGGCAGCTTGTCGAGATCGACATTACCGCCGGTTATGATGACGCCTACCCGTTTTCCGGCAAACAGCTCCCGGTTTCGGATGATGGCCGCCAAAGGCACCGCACTGCTGGGCTCCATGACCATTTTCATGCGCTGCCAGGTCAGGTACATTGCATCGATGATCTCCTGCTCACTCGCAGTCAGAATGTCTTCAACATGGGTTTTCACGAAATGCCAGGTCAGTTCCTTCAGCGGTACCTTCAGGCCGTCAGCAATGGTATCGGGTGCATCATCGGCAATGATATGGCCAGCCCTGAATGACCGGCAGGCATCGTCCGCGTTGACGGGTTCGGCCGCATAGATCCTGGTGCCAGGTGCGATTGTGGAAACCGTGAGACAAGTTCCCGAAACCATGCCGCCACCGCCGATTGGCGCGATAACGGCGTCAAGCGTTCCCAATTCTTCCAGCATTTCCCTTGAACAGGTTGCCTGCCCGGCAATGACCCGGGGGTCGTTGTAGGGATGAACAAAGTCGGCGCCTGATCTGGCTACCACTTCGGCGAAGACCGCTTCGCGTGATGACGTGCTGGGTTCACATTCCACAACCGTGGCGCCGTAGCCGCGCATGGCCTGCTTTTTTGCCTCCGGCGCCGTGCGCGGCACCACCACGGACACCGGAATTCCCCGCCTGCCAGCAGCATAACTCAGGGACAGTCCGTGATTGCCGGATGAGTGGGTGGCCACACCCTTTGCAGCTTGTTCGTCCGACAGTCCGAAAACCGCATTTGATGCGCCGCGGACCTTGAAGGCGCCTGCCTTTTGAAAGTTTTCACATTTGAAAAACAGTTCCGCGCCCGTGAGATCATTCATGAACGTGCTGGTAAGAACCGGCGTGCGATGAATGTAAGGCGCTATCCGCCTGTGGGCAGTCTCAACGTCGTGATACTCGGGAATGTACATGGTATCCACCTTGCAACCGACGTTCATCACGCGGCTTGTGCCTTCCGGGCGCCAAGACTGGTTCTATAGTATTCCTGCGCCGCTGCAACGCCGGATCCCAGTTGAACATCCAGGTCCAGGTCGGCCATCGACATCTCGGCGGCAGCTATGCCCGACAGTGCCATCACATCGGTCATCGACCCGAGGTGGCCTATGCGGAACACCTTTCCAGCCACGTCGCCAAGCCCGACACTGAAGGCAACGCCATACTTGTTCGCGGCATGGGTAACGATCCTGTTTGAATCGAAACCACCGGGCGTTAGGACAGCGCTGACGGTGTCGGATTGCAGCGCAACTTCCCTTGCACACAGTTCCAGTCCCCAGGCATCGACTGCCCTGCGCACGCCCTCTGCGATCCGGAAGTGGCGGGCAAAGACGTTATCCAGTCCTTCGGCCTCAAGCATCCTGATCGACAGATCCATCCCCCGGATCAGGCTGGTCGGCGGCGTATACGGGTACCCGCCATCGGCATTTGTTCGAAGCATGTCGCGGAAATCGAAGAAACAACGCGGACACTTTGCGGTTTTCATTGCCTCCAGTGCCTTTGGGCTTACTCCGGCGATGGCAAGACCCACCGGAAGCATGAAACCCTTCTGCGAACCGGTGATGGCAACGTCCACTCCCCATTCATCCATGCGGAAATCCATGGAAGCAATGGAACTTACGCCGTCGACCAGCAACAAGGCCGGGTGCCTGGCGGCGTCCATCGCTGCGCGAACAGCCGCAACATCGGAACGAACGCCGGTTGCCGTTTCATTGTGGGTGACAAGAACAGCCTTGATCCTGTGTCCGGTGTCAGCCTTCAGGGCCTGCTCGAAAGCGTCTGCGGGCACACCCTTTCCCCACGCTTCGGTAATCACCTGCACGTCGAGACCCTGTCGCTGGCACAGGTCAATCCAGCGGCGGGAGAACATGCCATGGTGGGCGGCCAACACCCTGTCACCTGGCGACAGCGTATTGGTTACCGCTGCTTCCCAGGCGCCGGTGCCGGTTGCCGGAAAGATCATGGTTTCGCCTGTCCTGGTCTTGAGGATGCGCTTGATACCTTCAAGTACCGGTTTCAGCATTTCCACGAATGCCGCAGAGCGGTGGTCGATTGTTGGAAAGTCAATTGCACGGCGAAGCTCTTCAGGAATGTTTGTCGGGCCGGGTATGAACACCGGATTCTGCGTAGACATGGCATCACCTCTCAGCTGATTGTGATTTGCTTGATGATCCTCAAAATAAGCTCTTCATCAACTCCGTGCAATTTTTTTGAAATATTTTTTCAGAAATAAACATGCGATGTATGCATCTGACTTATAACGATTTTTATTTTTTCATTTTTTGAAACATTTTTTCATACTATAAAGCCGGGAACTCACGACAGGAGATTTTTCAATGAAAGATACTGCGGCGGGAAGGGCGCGCGGGCGGCCAAAGGCATTCCATGACAAGACGCAGAACGCGACAATTCGATCGCTCGATCGGGCATTGAGCGTGCTTAAGACCGTGTCGGATGGTTCCGGCATGTCGTTGACCGAAATTGCAGATGCAACGCAGGAGTCACCTGCCACGATATACAGGATCCTGACGACCTTGCGGCTGCATGCGATGGTCGAATTCGTGGAAGCAAACCAGTTGTGGCATGTCGGATCCGGGGCGTTCCGGATAGGCTCCAACTTCCTGCGCAGAACCCACCTGGCGGAGCAAAGCCGGCAGTTCATGGAGCGGCTCATGGTCCAGTCAGGCGAGACAGCCAACCTTGCCATCATCGATCAGGGCGAGGTGATATTCATCAGCCAGGTGGAAACCAGCGAACCAATCCGCGCCTTCTTTCCCCCCGGCACCCGAAGCGCCGTGCATGCTTCGGGTATCGGGAAAGCAATCCTGTCCTTCAGGTCCAGCCTGAAAATGAACAGCCTGCTGAATGGACAGCCGCTGGAAGCGTTCACAAGCCACACGATTGTTCAGGAGGAACAGTTGCGCGAAGAACTTGCGCGCTCCCGGATCCGGGGCTGGGCGGTTGATGATGAAGAACGGACACCGGGCATGCGTTGCATTGCAGCTCCGATTTTCAATCGATTCGAGGAAGCAATTGCGGGCATTTCCATTTCCGGTCCCACGGTCCGGATGACAAAAGATCGCGATGCTGAATTCGGGATGCTGGTGCGGCAGGCCGCCGATGAAATTACACGTGCCACCGGCGGGACCTGTCCGCAACCTGACTGGTAGACGAGTTCGCCTGAACCTCTAAAGTCGACCTAGAAAACTGTTCCGTCACTCAAAATGACGGTATCCATTGGAATATCCCAGGGCATTGGAAAAATGGTTTGCAGCATTGAAAACTGCTGGCCAACTCCTATTACCCGGGGTTTGCCGGACATGGCAGCGAGCGTTCTGTCGTAATAGCCTCCGCCATTGCCGAGGCGGAAACGATTACTGTCAACTCCCAGAAGCGGCGAGATCACGACATCGGGAACGGCGGCGACCGTGGCATCAGGTACAGGGATGTTCCAGGTCCCCAACCGCATCTTGCAAGCCGGTGTCCACCTGCGAAATTCCAGGGGACTGTCCCGCTGGACGATTACAGGAAGCAACACTGTCGCCCCATAGGAGTTACACCGTGTCATCCAGTCACGCAGATCAAGCTCGCCGCGAATTGGCCAGTACACCGCGACTGAAACGCCTGCAACATCGCCAATCTGACTGTCGAGCAGTTCAGCTACAATACCGGCCTGTGACCGGCGCTGCTCAAGCGGCACCTGTTTTCGCAGCTTGTAAAGACGCTGGCGCTGAGATTTCCTGAACTGCGCGACATCACTGGCGGTCTGCGGATCAACGACGTGGCCATCCACAAGCAGATGAGCAAAACAGGGGGCAGAATCTGCGTCAGAATCATCTTCATTCATGCCCCACAAAAAACCATGAAATGCAGTTGGGCTCCATAACTTTCGTCTCGTCGTGCGGAAAACATGTCTGTGAACAACACGCCGTGCAGGTCATATTACATTTTCCGGGCGATCAGATGGATGTTCCGCGACATGCAGGTGCACTGGTGTTACACCGTGCTGGCCGGACAGAGAATATCGATCTCTCCGCGTTTGCATAAAGCACTTGGTTTTACAGTTTGTCTGGCGGAACAGCCCTGTCTACACTGGCAGCAACCCGTTTGACGATCAGTAATCACAGAGCACTGTCATGAGCCAATCCATCCGACCAAATTTGCTGCCCTCCGGCACTCGTGGCGCGTTTTCTCTCGACCCCATGACATCGCCGACACTGCCGTCGCGCTATTACACCGATGAAACCATCTATCGTGACGAAATGCGCACAATTCATCGCAAATCCTGGTGCTATGTGGGTCATGTTGCCGATGTCGCCGAAGCCGGCATGTATTTTACCGATACCGTGGGCGAACAGCCAATCCTCGTCGTGCGTGGCCATGACGGCGAGATCAGGGCATTTTATAATGTCTGCCAGCATCGCGGCCATGAACTGTTGACCGGCGCGGGCCGGCTCAAGAGCAGGGGCATAAGCTGCCCGTATCATGCCTGGCTGTACAAACTTGACGGTAGCCTTGCCGCGGCGCCCATGACGGACAAGGTGCCGGATTTTGACAAATCCCGGTTTTCACTGAACTCCATTCAACTGGCAATTTCGGCGGGCCTGATTTTCATCAACCTGGATCCGAAAGCTCCGCCGTTTGATGAAGAAATGAATGGATTTGGCACCGGAATCGAGGATTATTTGGCCAATGTCGCGCAATGGGTCGTGGCCGAGCGGTTGCACTACGACATCAAGGCCAACTGGAAAGTGGTCTACGATAATTTCTCCGAAGCATACCATATCCCCGTGGCGCATCCGAAACTTGCGCAGGTGCTTGAGCAGGAGATGGTGGAATTCAGGGAAGAGAAACGATGGACGTTCAACCGCTTCAAGAGCAAGGAAGGTTTTCCGGGTCTCGAACTGGAGTATGGTTCACCCTATTACGCGTGGCAGGCATGGCCGCATCTGTGCATGCTGTCGCTGCCCGGATCTGAAAACCTCATCGTCCTGCGCATGGCACCCAACGGGGTAGGCGCCTGTGCCGAACGGGTCGACATCTACACACCCGCAGGCGAAGCCGAGCGGCACCCCAAGCTCCAGGCAGTGCGGGATCTTTTCATGGACATGTTCAACATCGAGGACATCGGGATCGTCGAAAGCGTCCAGCGTGGCATTTCATCCATGGGATATGACCAGGGCAGGTACATCTGCGACCCTGAAACTTCGTGGTTCTCGGAAATCCAGTTGCACTGGTTTCACATGCAGGTACTGGCTGCCCTGGATGCTGACAGCAACTGATGCCGGTCTTGCCGTCATCGCCGGCAAGCTGATACAAAAGCCGGTATTGCGCGGCATGTGCCGCCGTGTCGCGATAACAGATCGTACTGGAGGTTAGTCATGGAGTGTTGCGGACCAGGTTATGCATCTCCGGCAGACGCCATGAAGGCGCCGCGTGAAAAGCTGCTCTATACAATCGCGATCTATACCGGCACCGGCATCCAGAAACCGGATTACCTGGCCACGGTGGATGTGGACCCTGACAGTCCGACCTATTCCGAGGTCATTCACCGGCTGGACATGCCGGGCATCGGTGACGAACTGCACCATATGGGCTGGAATGCCTGTTCTTCCTGCCATGACGATGCCAGCATGAGCCGCAAATACCTGCTGCTTCCGGGCGTGCGGTCAAACAACATCCATATTGTTGATACTGCCACCGACCCGCGCGCACCCCGCCTGCACAAGGTGATCGACGGGGCCAAGATCAAGGCAAAAACCAACCTGTCCGGACCCCATACCGTGCATTGCCTGGGATCCGAGATCATCATCTCGATGCTGGGCGATGCAAAGGGCGAAGCCCCGGGCGGATATCTGCATCTGGACCGGGATTTCGAGATTTCCGGGCGTTGGGAAAACTCCATGGGCGACATCAAGTTCGGCTATGATTTCTGGTATCAGCCGCGCCACAACGTGATGGTGAGTTCCGAATGGGCTGCGCCCAATACCTTTATGCCGGGTTTCGACCTGGAAGAAGTTGGCCATCTCAAATATGGCCGTGAGCTTCACTTCTGGGACTTTGAAAGGAAAGAACCGGTAGAGACCTTCTACCTGGGCGAAGATGGCCTGATCCCGCTGGAGGTGAAATTCCACCATAACCCCGACAGCACACACGGGTTTTGCGGTGCCGCGCTCAGCTCCAACGTGATTCACTGGTGGAAGAATGACGCAGGCAAGTGGCAATGGGAAAAAATCATAGATGTGGAAAATGAGCCGCATCCCGAATGGCCAATCCCGGTACCCGGGGTAATGTCGGCGATCCTGGTGTCGATGGATGACAAATACCTCTACCTCAACAACTGGCTGCACGGCGACATGCGCCAGTACGACATCTCCGATCCGCATCATCCTGTACTGACCGGCCAGGTATGGATGGGTGGCCTGCTGGGCAGGGCGCCGGAGGTCAATGGCGTGAAAATGGCAGGCGGGCCGCAGATGTTCCAGCTGAGCCTCGATGGCAGGCGGCTTTATGTGACCACCTCGCTGTTTTCGACTTGGGACAATCAGTTCTATCCCGAAATCCGCGAACAGGGCGGCGTCATGGTGATGATCGACTGCGACCCGGAAAACGGCGGCATGTCGCTCAACAGGGACTTCATCGTCAATTTTGGCAAGGAGCCCAACGGGCCATCGCGCTGTCACGAGGCGCGTTATCCAGGTGGCGACTGCACGAGTGACATCTGGCTATGATGCACACGATCACCATCGCGAACCGCGACAATGCCGTCTACGAAGTGGATGGCAAGCGGCCGCTGCTGGACAGCCTGCGCGATCAGGGGGTGGACCTTCCCTATGGCTGCAAATATGGCGGCTGCATCACCTGTGCAGCCAAGCTGATCAGCGGAGAGGTCAACCAGAAGGCGCAGGTGGCGCTCAACAACCGGCAGATAAATGATGGCTATGTTATCCTTTGCGTGGCACGTCCCAGGAGTGACTGCACGTTTGAGATCGGTGTGGAAAGCCACGACAGGCTCTACCGCAACCCGTTTCTCGACCCGCTCAAACCTCATGAACTGAAGGCGGACATCGCCACACCAAAGGCTTAAGGATATGGACCATACCCAACCTTACACAGATGACTACCTGCAGGGCATTCTGAAATCCGTAAAGACCATCGCCATGGTTGGCGCCAGTCCTGACAAGACCAAGTTCAGCTATGGCGTCCTGAGGGTGCTGAGCGAGACGGGTTTCGACATGATCCCGGTAAACCCCCGTCCTGAAGTGACTGAGATACGCGGCATCAAGGTCTACCCTTCGCTGGAAGCCATCGACCGCCCGGTGGACATGGTCGAGGTCTTCCGCCGCCCCGAAGACCTGATGGGCGTCGCCAGGGAAGCGATTGCCATCGGCGCCAGGGTTTTATGGGGCCAGATCGGCGTCGTGGACCATGATGCAGCCCGCCTTGCAGAAGACGCCGGCATGAAAGTGGTCATGAACCGCTGTCCCAAGATCGAACTTTTCCGGCCGTTCTGGAAACCAAAACTGCACCTGGGCATCTGAGCGTGGCTCAAACCAATATCAAAAACTCCCGGGACATGGTGACCGAAGCGATGGCTCAGCGCGGATCGGCCGGACAATCAACCTGGCAGCCGGCAGCATTTGCGGGCACGACCATGAACCTGGTCTGACCGGTTTATCCGGATTGATGCAAAAAGGCCTTGCTTGCCCGGATGAAATCGTTTGACCGGTGCAGCAGATCAGACTGTTCAAACCTCCGGTGCCCGGGCCTCGACCATCATTACAAACGGATCTTCCGTAGCGCGCCTGAGCAGCGCCATGTAGCGTTCATAGGCAGGCATGGAGGCATCTATGCGGCCGAACACCACGTCATCGCCGAACCAGTCCACCCGGCCCAGCACGATAGGCGTGGCCATGGGCGTCAGCCGGCCACCCCTGCCCAGTTGCAATGTTGTCAGCAAGCCATACATCTCGCCGGTGATCATCGGGCGTGACAATATCGCCAGGCGGTACTGGCCATGACTGTTGGTGACCAGGTAAACGCAACCTGACTGATGCGGCACCGAAACAGCACCTTCATGCTTGAACTCCGCATCCATGCGTTCCAACTCACGGTACCAGAGATGGCTGCGGGCATCGTCCCAGCGTATTTCGGTTATGTAGGTGTAAAGGTCAGCCGGGTTGCTGAACGAGACCCTGATCGTGAGATACCGGCCTTCGAGCCATGATACGGCCGGGCGGGCGTAAGATCCGAGGTCGTCAGACGCAAGCCCCCCGTTGACAGTCTGCACCGGATGCTGCGCACGCAGGGACAGTCCCAGTGCCTCCTCCAGGCGGATGACAGTGGCAAAGGTAAACGGGCGCCTGCCGGACAGGGCCTTCTCAAGCGTTGACAGCGAGAGTTTCGCCATGTCGGCAAGGTGCTGGCGGGTCAGGCGGCGCCTGGCGAGTTCTTCATGGATCAGGCTGCCAATGTGCGCATTTTCTTCGAGCGACAGCTTTTCCGGCGACATCAGCTTTACCCTGCAAATTACGTACAAACCCGCACATTTCCACATCCGGCCGTACAGGTCCAGTGGACGCTGGCGGAAAGTGGCCAAAAAAAGACGGAGTTCACGTTGGCGGCGCATGAAGGACTGCTCTAGATGAAATGTCCGGGGCAGTTCAATCTGAAAGGACGAGACATGCACGGCACAGCGCAGACAGGCAGTCAGACCAACCATTTCAATACGATACTCGAAACCGCCATTGTCATGTTTATGGCGGCCATGCTGGCGCTTGCGGCACTTGCCGGTACCGCAGCGCGAGCCGCACAATCTCTGGCTGGCGTGCAGCCCGCCAGCATGACATCGGGCAGCTTGCTGCTCAAAACCATCGAGGGCGGCTTCGTGCAGGCGCCGCGGCTTGCAACCGACTACACGGTGAGCGTCTCCGGGCTGACGTCGCGGACAATTCTTACCCAGCAGTTTACCAACCCGGCTGAAGGATGGGTGGAAGGCGTGTACGTGTTTCCCCTGCCCGAAACAGCAGCGGTGGATACGCTGAAAATCATCACTGGCAATCGCTTCATCTCCGGTGAAGTGCGCGAGAAGCAACAAGCCAGGATCATCTATGAAAAAGCCAGGGGCCGGGGCCAGACAGCCTCCCTGCTGGAACAGGAAAGACCCAACATATTCACCAACTCGGTTGCCAATATCGGACCGGGCGAGACGGTTGTGATACAGATCGAATACCAGGAAGCCATTCGTTCAACCAGCGGCACCTACAGCCTGCGGCTGCCACTGGTTGTGGCTCCAAGGTACAACCCTGCGCCAGTTGTGCAATCGGTTGAATTCAACAGCGACGGGTCAGGCTTCGGCTTGATGGCAGACGACCCTGTGCCCGACCGTGACCGCATTACGCCACCTGTGCTAAATCCTGAACCCGGCGGCCCGGTGAACCCGGTATCAATATCAATCAAGCTGGATGCGGGCTTTGAGCTGGATGAGGTCAAAAGCCACCATCATGCTGTGAAGATTGCAACCGGCGGTCATGGTGAGCGGCAGATATCGCTCGCAGACGGCGACGTGCCTGCAGATCGCGATTTCGAGTTGACCTGGACAGCCTCGGGCAATGCGCCCCAGGTGGGACTGTTCAGGGAACACATCAATGGCAGCAATTTCCTGCTGGCAGCTGTCGTTCCGCCGTCTGCACCCACACAAACACCGGCACCGCCGCGTGAGACCATTTTTGTGATCGACAATTCCGGTTCGATGGATGGCCCGTCCATGACACAGGCCAGGGAAGCACTGCTGCTCGGCCTGGAGACCCTGACGCCGAAAGACCGCTTCAACGTGATCCGTTTCGACGACACTTTTGACATGCTGTTTTCTGCCGCGGTGGACGCAGAACCTGAATACATCGAAAGGGCCAAACGGTTCGTTGCCTCGCTTAGCGCAAGTGGCGGCACCGAGATGATACCGCCGCTAAAAGCTGCCCTGCATGATCGCGGCGGCAACGGCGTCAACCGGTTGCGCCAGGTTGTGTTTATTACCGACGGCGCCATTGGCAACGAACAGGGACTGTTCGCGACACTGAACCGATATCGTGGCAAAACACGGGTTTTCATGGTGGGTATCGGGTCTGCCCCCAATACTTACCTGATGACCAGAGCCGCTGAAGTGGGACGCGGTACGTTCACCCTGATCAGCGATGTCTCGCAGGTGAAATCGCGCATGGCGGACCTGTTCGGCAAAATCGGCCAACCGGTGGTTACCGACCTCAACGCTGTTCTGTCAGATACCGATGCCCGGCTGACGCCGGAGAAGCTGCCTGACCTGTATCGCGGCGAGCCTGTCATCATGATGGCGCAAACCGGCGACCTGACAGGGTCCCTGACCGTAAGCGGGCAAATCGGCAACACGCCCTGGCAGGTGACCCTGCCTTTGACTGGCGCTGCCGAGGGCAATGGCATTTCCAAGCTCTGGGCCCATCGCAGGATATCCGAACTGGAAACGTCTGCAACACTTGGCGAGATACCAGCCGGCAACGCCAATCGGCAAGTGCTGAAAGTTGCGCTGGTCCACCAGATCGTTTCCAGCCAAACCAGCCTGATTGCAGTAGACCGCTCACCAAACCGGCCAGCCGGCGAACCGCTGCGCCGGGAAGACATCGCGATCAACCTGCCTGCCGGCTGGAATTTTGAAAAGGTATTCGGCAAAAGACCTCCTGCACTTCAGTTGCCCGATGATGACCTGCGTGATGCAGGAAATCCGTTTACCCGGCTAGCCGTGCTGGACCGGCCCGCAACCGTGAACAGCGCCCTGCAGCAACAGGTGAGATTACCGCAAACTTCCACGTCTTCCGGCCTGCTTGCATTGTCGGGCTTGCTGTTTGCGCTTGTCGCGGGCCTGCTGCTCCTGCTGGCCAGAACGACCTCCCCCAGGGCTGTTGCCTGACATGTCCCCCCTGCACGTCAAACACGCAGCATGCCCAACCGGACCGGCCGCGCCTCGCGGCCGGTTCGTCCTTCGTGTGCTTGCGGCGCTTTGCCTGGCCGCGGGGTTGGCAACGTTCACAATTTCAGGCTGGATCCCGATCAAGGCACATATTGCGCAAGTCCTGCTGGAACGCGCCTTCGCGCAATCGCTTGCTGATGGAAGGCCGGTCAAGCCATGGTACTGGGCCGATACCTGGCCCGTGGCCAGAATCAGCATCCCGCGACTTGGTGCAACCGCAATTGTACTCAGCGGCGCAACAGGCGAAGCGCTGGCGTTCGGACCGGCGCACCTCATTGAGACCCCATCGCCAGGTGACAGAGGTACTTCGGTCATTGCTGCCCACCGTGACACTCACTTTGGCTTTCTCCAGCACGTGAAGGCAGGCGATGAAATTGTTGTCAAGCGAGGGGACGGAGCAAGCTTTCGATACCACGTCACCAGAATGAGGATCGCTGACTGGAACCGGACCGGAATAGATGCCCATGCGCCGGGTCATAACCTTGTGCTGGCGACGTGTTATCCGTTTGCCAGTATTGTCAGCGGTACCGAGCGTTATATCGTAGAGGCCACACTGATCAGACAGGCGGCGAGAGAGGATCAGAACCCATAATCCTATCCATTATGCGGGACGATATTTAGTTTCTGACCCTAAATGCTTGGAAAATAAAAGTTTTGATGTAGATATTGTGCATCGTGAACTCATCAACCAAAAACTGATGACCATCCAGTATCGCTTATTCGCCTGATCCGGGGACCGATGACAAAGAAATTTGCAGAGGCCATTCGCCACTATGTTGCAGAAATCAAGGCGCGGGGGCAGGTCACCAATCCGCTGGTCCTGAAGGCATTTGGCAAGGTTTCAAGGGAGCGGTTTCTCGGCAAGGGACCCTGGCGAACCCGCAGCGAGATCGTTGCCACCTATAACACGACGGAAAGCGATGATCCGGTTCACCTTTATCATGATGTCATGGTCGCACTGGACGAAACCCGGAAACTGGACAATGGCCTGCCCAGCCTCTGGGCCCTGCTGATTGAAGCGCTGGACCTGAAACCGGGTGAAAACGTCCTGCAGATCGGCTGCGGCACCGGTTACTACACTGCGATACTTGCGGAGATCGTCGGCACGTCAGGAAGCGTAACGGCTGTTGAATCGGAAGCTGCGTTCGCGGAACAGGCGAAGCAACTGCTGAAGGATCGCAACAATATCCAGGTTATCCACGGTGACGGGTGCCGGCAGGAATTCAGTTCATTTGACGCCATCATGGTCCACGCCGGTGTCAGTTACCCGCATTCAATCTGGCTCGATGCCCTGGCCGTGAACGGACGGCTTCAGGTGCCACTGACCGCGAGCGGCCGCCAGAACATAGTTTTCCAGATTACGCGCCGGAAATCGGGATATGAAGCACACGCCCTGCGGCGCATGGAGACGTTTCCATGCGATGAAGGCACACTTAGATCGAAGATCAATCAACAGCTGGCGTTCTGGAATCCGGTTACATCTGGCGTCAATTCACTCAGGCGTGACGAGCACGAAGCCGACGACACCTGCTGGTTGCACTCAGATAACTTCTGCCTTTCAAAATCGGCATTGTAAATTCCTTTATTACTTACAACTCGTCTGAAAAATTGTCGCTACCTGAAATCTTGCGCAATTTGTCGATGTCGCGGACCTGGATCCTGCGTTTGCCAAGTTCAATAATGTTTTCCGAAACGAGCAGACCCAGTTCGCGCGAAACTGCCTCACGGTGGGTGGCAATCCGGGTAGCTATCTCATAATGACTTGGTGCGGGGTGAATCAAATTGCCGTTCGCCTCAGCCGCCCGCGAATCATATAGCCGGACCAGCTCACGTTGCACCCGCGTGCGCACGGGCAATGTCCCGTACTCGAAAATTCGCTGGGACAGTTTGCGGGTCTTGGCTACAAGCAATTCCACAAGCCGCAATCCAAGTTCGGGAGTGGCCGTGACCAGTGCGCGAAAATCCTTGGACGTCATCTGGGCAATCAGGGAATCTTCCGTCGCAGAGATCGATGCCGAGCGCGGCTGGCCGTCAATTGCCGAAAACTCACCAAACAGTCCGCCACTCTTTATCGTGACGAAACTGACTTCCTTGCCTTCCTCGGAAAAACTGCGCGCAACAACTTCGCCTTCAATGACAAAAAATATATCGGTCGAGCGGTCGTCCTTGCGCAGGATTTCAGTATTCTTCTGATGTTGCCGCAGACTGCACCTGTTCTGCAGCTGGTCGAAATCGCAATGGTCAAGACCACGCAACAAGTCGATCTTCTGGAGCAGTTCCTTGTTCAACCTGGGTTCCATCCTGCGTTGTGAAAACCAGGACAGGTAAAAAACCCTGCCCTGGTTTTCTGACTTTTCCGGCGTCCCATGTGAAGAAGTCAAATCTTTGAGTTAGTGCTTCAGTTTGCACAATCACCCCCCTCGGCGTCAAACATCATTTCTAACCTTGGAGTATCGACAGTTGCCGGTTGCTGAAACTGTGCTTCTCGGCCGGCGTGGCGCGGACCCGGGTGAATTTCATCCAGTGGATTCCTTGAAGCTTGCCCGGGTCCACAGAGTGGGCAATAGTGAAACTTCCTTGCCTCCGCAAAAGCTGGGGCCAATGACAAGATCAACTGCAATTCACAGGGAAACTGCAACATGAAACGCCTAATTGCATCGGTGATGGCAATCCTGGTAATCGCCATCTCCTCGGTGGCCGTGGCGGCTGCCGAAACAACACTTCGCATTTCGCTTCAATTGCCGCTGAAGAGCCATCTTGGCCAGAACCTGGTTCTGTTCAAGGACGAGGTCGAGAAGAATTCCGGCGGCAAGGTTGAAGTGCAGATTTACGACTCAGCCCAGCTTTACAAGGACAAGGAAGTGCCGCAGGCAGTCGGCTCCGGCTCCATTGAAATGGGCGTAGCCTCACTGACCCGTTTCGTCGGTGACGTTCCGGCGGTGGATGTTTTCTATCTACCGTTCCTGTTTAATTCCGAAGAACTGGTGCGCAAGGCAGTCGCCCCCGGCAGCCCGGTCCGGGCACTGATTGATGAAGCCATACTGGGCACGGGATCACGGGTATTATGGTGGCAGGCCTATGGCGGCGCTATCCTGTTGTCCAAGGGTGGCCCGGTCAATACACCATCTGACATGAAGAACAAGAAGGTCCGGGTATTTGGCAAGACGCTGGGCGCCTTCACCGAAGCTGCCGGCGGGTCACCAACCCTGATCTCCGGTTCCGAACAATATCTGGCCTATCAGCGCGGCACCGTCGATATCGGCATGACCGGTGTGTCCGGCGTCAAGTCGCGCAAACTTTGGGAGGTCATGGACCACATCACCGTGACCAATCACGCCGATATTGAATTCATTGTCCTGATCAATGAGAAATTCTGGCAGGGCCTTTCGGAGGAAAACCGCAAGGTAATTACCGCCGCTGCCACTAAAGCTGAACTGGCCGTGCGTGACGAAATGAACGAAATCGAGAAAAATGCCTATGTCGCGGCCAGGGAAAACGGCATGACCGTCTATACGCCAACCGCCGAAGAAGTGGCGGCCTGGAAGCAGACTGCACAACCGGTGATTGACGGTTACAAGGCTGCCTCCGGTGAACTTGGCGCAAAGGTTTTGCAGGCGGCACAGTCGCTGAAGTAGCCGCTGCAGACGTGTTGAGACACAATGCCGGGCCGGGCGCAGACCAGCTGTCACTGGTTTGGCACCCGGCCCGGATGGTTGTTGCCTTGAAAATGACCTTTGCAGGGGGCATTGCGTGAACTTCCCGGAAAAAGCTCTGGACTGGCTCGGCGCCGTGGCAGCCTGGCTGTTTTTTGCGACAGGCATGCTGCTGACCTGGGAAGTCGTGGCCCGTTATGTGTTTTCCGCACCAACAATTTGGGCTGCGGAAATATCGCAGATGTTCCTGATCTGGGGAATGTATATTGCCCTGCCGCATACCATCGCCCGGCGCGAGAACATCAATATCGAGGTTCTGCACGAACTGCTGCCGGCCCCGGCGCAGCGATTTTGTGACTTCGTGACCATCGGGTTCACCGGGTTTTTCTGCGTGGTTGTGTTCTGGTATGGCTGGGAAATCGCCTGGGACAGCCTGGTTCGCGGCAGGTCGACAGGCACGATGCTCAACATTCCAAACTGGTGGACGGAAATGGTTATCCCGCTGGGTTTCGGCTTATCCGTTTTAGTGTGCGGTGCTGATCTGTTCAGGCTGGTGCGCGGCAAGACCCTGGCAAAGTCATCCGGCAAGGGTGATCACTGAATGATCGCAATCCTTATCCTGCTGGCGCTGTTCAGCCTGCTCTTGATGCGGGTCCCGGTGGCATTTGCGCTGGGCGGTCTCGGACTGGTGCTGCTGCTGGCGGGCGGGTTTTCCCCGCTGATGGCACCGCAGAGCATGCTTGGCACCGTCGATAATTTCGTGCTGCTGGCAGTACCGCTGTTTCTCCTGATGTCAAATGTGCTTCTGAAAGGTGGCGTCGGGCGCGATCTGTTTGCTGCTGTTCAGGCATGGGTCGGGCATCTGCCGGGCGGACTGGCGATAGCAACGGTAATATCCTGCGGCATCTTTGCGGCTATATCCGGCTCGTCGGTAGCCACCGCTGCGACCATCGGCACTGTGGCCATTCCCGAAATGAGCCAGCGCGGCTATCCCCGGCCTTTCGTTCTGGGTCTGCTGGCAGCCGGAGGGACACTGGGCATACTGATCCCGCCATCCATTCCGATGATTGTCTACGGATTCATCACCGAGGAATCCGTCATCAAACTGTTCCTGGCAGGAATCGGGCCCGGTTTGATGCTGATGGCGCTGTTTATCGGGTTCTCGATGATCTACGCATGGGCTTCGCCGCATTGTGTTTCATCGCCCGCGGCAAGCTGGGGCGAACGCCGTGATACCGGCCTGCGGGCGTTGCCGGCGCTGGCATTGGCCGGCCTGATCATCTGGGGGATATACTGGGGTGTGTTTACGCCAACCGAAGCTGCAGCCATCGGCTTTGCGGCCTCGCTGGTCATTACCGGTGTGGTGTTGCGCACACTGACCTGGCAGGCGCTCAAGGAGGCAGTTACGCAATCCATGGTGACAACGGTCACCATCCTGTTGATCGTTGCCGGCGCCAAGGTGTTCGGCAAGGCCATCTCGCTGTACCGCATCCCGCAGGATGTTTCGTTTTTCATCTCGCAGAATTTCTCCGAAGCAGGGCTGTTCATCCTGGTTGTCGGCGCAGTTCTGGTATTGATGGGGCTTTTCCTGGAAGCCTTGTCGATGATGCTCATCATGGTGCCGGTGCTGGCGCCATCGCTGCTCGGCCTGGGCATCGACCCGATCTGGTTTGGCGTGTTCTTCGTCATCATGATTGAATGTGCGCTGATTACACCGCCGGTGGGGTTGAACCTGTACGTAATCCAGGCAGTCGGGCAGGCCTCCATGCAGGAAGTGGCAGGAGGCGTGTGGCCGTTCCTTGTGCTAATGCTGATCACGGTGATCCTGATCTACGTGTTTCCCGATCTCGCCATGTACATTCCGTTCAAACTTTGAGAGTTGCCGATGACAAATCCATCCCCCGCTGCCCGACTGCGCAAACTGCTGGCTGAAGACACCTGCCATGTGATGCCGTGCTGCTGGGATGCGCTGAGCGCAAAGATGATTGGCGATGCAGGCTTCGGATTCACCTTCATGTCCGGTTTTGCGGTGTCGGCGTCACGTATCGGTGCACCTGACACCGGACTGATCTCTTTTGGCGAGATGCTCGATCAGGGCCGCAACATCTGTGCCGCCAGCAGCATACCGGTAATTGGCGATGGTGACACCGGTTATGGCAACGCGCTCAATGTGCGCCGGACCATTGAACAGTATGCCCGCGCCGGTTTTGGCGCCGTGATGATCGAGGATCAGGTCTCGCCGAAGCGATGCGGCCACACCAGGGGCAAGCTCGTCGTCGACCGTAAAGAAGCGTTCAACCGGATCAGGGCCGCCGTGGACGCGCGCGAAGCAGGCGCGGATATCATGATACTGGCACGCACCGATGCCCGCCACGGACATGGTCTGGAGGAGGCCATCGACCGGGCAAAGGGATTTTCGGACCTGGGTGCTGACATGCTGTTTGTCGAGGCTCCGCAGTCTGAAACCGAAATGGCGCGACTGACCCGCGAAGCACCGGGCATTCATATGGCCAACCTGGTTGAAGGCGGCGCAACGCCGATACTGCACCCGGATCGCCTGCATGAACTGGGTTACAATTTTGCAGCCTATCCGCTGACATTGATGTCGGCTGCCATGAAAGCCATACGGAAATCACTTGCGGTCATGGCGCGCCGGGAGCATCCGGCCGGCGAGTTGCTCGACTTTGCAGACTTGCGCAAGGCGGTCGGGTTCGATGCCTATTACGAGGCTGAAAAGGCCTACTCGGACTACCGCAGTTGATACATAACGCGCATGCTGCATCACCCGACGCGCAGCAATTTGTGGCATAACAACTTTGACAGGTTGAGTAACAGCTTGGCCGCCAGCTGCGGTTCGTCTGCCGACAGCTTTTTCAGATTGCTCTCGCTCAGGGACAGGACGCGGGTGCCGTTGGTTGCGACAAAAACATCGGCCGAACGCGGGCTCTCCAGCAGAAACGCCATCTCGCCCACAATATCGCCGCTGCTGCAAACATCTACAACACGGTCACCGGTCCTGACCTCCAGCGTGCCGGACAATACCGCGAACATGTTCTGTGCCACATTCCCGCGCTTGATCAGGTGATCGCCTGCCATGCATTCGATTGCATTGCTCCTGGAAAGACAGCGCTGGCGCTCATCTTCGGTCAAACCGTCAAACAGATGAGCGGGATTTTCCGCCAGTTTCAGGATCCTGTCGATTTCAGCCCGGTACTCCTTTCCGGAAGTCAGTGCCTGGCTCAGAACACGGCGTCCGGCAGAGAGCAGGTCCGGCACGCAGGAAGGTACCCTGGCCGCATCGCCGAAGTCCTTCAACACGTTCACGAACGGCGATTTCAACTGCCTCAGATAGCCCAGGTCTTCCGGCACGAAGACCAGCGGTACGAGATAGCCGGCTTCCCTGCTGTTTACGTTCCTCTCCGCATAGGTGCGAAAACCCATACCCAGATACAGGTTGAGCAGGTGAGGCTCACAGTCGCCAAACATCAGCTGTATGCGTTTGTCGTTGACGAGTTTCAAATAGGTCTGAAACAGCCGGAAGATCAGATCGGTTCCACGCTGACTGCGCGCCACCATGAACCGCTCACCAACGACAATCTGCCCGCATGGTATGTGCCTGAGGAAACGGGCAAGATCATATTGCTCAACCTGGCGATCACATATGGGAGCATCGCCACCCCAGTTGAGCCGCATGGTGGCAACGACATTGTCAGCGTCGGTCGCGTAATACACTCTGGCAGTGTCGTCTTCCGGTTCTGAAAATGTTCGTTGCTCATGATCGGCTATGGATCGGTATCGCCCCATCTCCTCGACATAGATGTCATAGCGAAAGCGGAACACCTGGTGAAGTTGTTCCGGTGTGGTTGCTTCGTGGATGGCAGGTTCCATGTCGGGCCGTCTCGCTAAAGTGCTGCATGTTCGATCAGAAGTCCGCATGAAAGGTTGCAGCTTCTCCATCCTTACCCGTTTCCATGACGGGAACAAGCCTGCCGCACGAGCAACCGATGCGGCCGGAAGAAACGCCCTGCAAGTACTAAAGATCAACCGGCTGCAAATGAGTTGCGGCCCGGCGCTGCGTCCAGCAGCAGCTTTGTGTAAGGGTGTGACGGCCTCGCATAGACGCTGGCCGTCAATCCCTGCTCGACCACCACGCCTTCCTGCATGACCATGATGCGGTCGCAGATCTGTGCCGCCACCCGCAAGTCGTGGGTAATGAACAGCATGGCCAGATCAAATCTGCTGCGCACATCATCCAGCAGTTTCAGGACCTGGGCCTGAACAGACACATCAAGTGCCGACACGGCTTCATCGGCAATCAGCACTTTAGGCTCCATGGCCAGTGCGCGGGCAATGCAGATACGCTGGCGCTGTCCTCCGGAAAACTGGTGCGGAAACCTGTCCAGTGCATTTGGTGACAGACCGACAATTTCCATCAGGTCGCGGGCGCGCGCCAACGCCTCTTCATGCGGTGTGCCAAAATTCATCGGCCCTTCGACAATCGACTGACCAACGGTACGGCGCGGATTCAACGAGCGGTAGGGATCCTGAAACACCACCTGCACATTGCGGCGATAGGAACGCAATTCCGACTGGCTCATCTTCGCGATATTCCGGCCGTCGATCAGAACCTCGCCACTGGTCGGGTCGATCAGGCGCACGATACATCGCGCCACGGTTGATTTGCCGGACCCGGATTCACCAACCACCCCAAGGGTCTCACCGCGCCTGACCTCCAGTTCCACCTGCTTTGCCGCGTGAACCACCCGGCCACCGCCGAACCAGCCGAGCGCACCATAAACCTTTTCAAGACCCCTGGTCGCCAGTATCGGCTCACCTGCAGTAATCGGCTGGCGTTTCGGTGGCGTCAGGCTGGGTACCGACCCGATCAGCATTTTCGTGTAGGGCTCGCGTGGTTTCGTCAACACCTGGTCTGCGGTTCCCTGTTCGACCACCTTGCCGTTCTGCATGACCACAACCCTGTCGGCGATCTCGGCAACCACGCCAAAATCATGGGTGATGAACATGACACCGGTGCCGTGCCGCTTCTGAATATCCTTTATCAGCTCAAGGATCTGGGCCTGCGTGGTAACATCAAGGGCTGTAGTGGGTTCATCTGCAATCAGCAGGGCGGGCTCCAGTGCAAGCGCCATGGCAATCATGATGCGTTGCCGCTGACCACCGGACAACTGGTGCGGATAACTGTCAATCATCTGGCCGACATCCGGCAGGCCGACATCGTTCATCACCTCAACGATGCGATCACGTCTCTCGGAGGCCGCCATGGAGGTATGGATTTCCAGCATTTCGCCTATCTGGTCACCCACCTGCATGACCGGATTGAGCGCCGTCATCGGCTCCTGGAAAATCATCGCCATCTTCACACCGCGCAGTTCGCGCAATTCGGTCTCGGATTTTTTCAGCAGGTCCTCTCCCAGCAGCATGATCTCGCCGGCAACCGGGGTCAGTTCCTTGCGCGGTATCAGGCCCATGACGGTTTGTGCGCTGACCGATTTTCCGGATCCGGATTCTCCCACGACGCAAACGATTTCACTGCGGCCGACGGTCAGTGAAATATCCTCTATGGCAAACTTCCGGTCTGCCCCTTCCGGCAAGGTTACCGACAGGCCGCGAATGTCCAGAACCGGTTGTGATGCGGTGTTGCCGGCCATCACATTTTTCTCGCGATGCGCGGATCCAGCGTGTCACGCAGGCCGTCACCGACCGTGTTGACCGCAAGCACCGTCAGTGCCAGCGCAATGCCGGGGAAAAAGATGATCCAGGGCGACAGCTGAAAATATGTCCTGCCTTCCGACATGATATTGCCCCAGCTTGGGATTTCCGGCGGGATGCCGGCGCCCAGGAAACCCAGTATTGACTCGGTCAGCATGGCAGACCCACAGATATAGGTCGCCTGCACAATCAATGGTGCAATGGTGTTGGGCAGGATATGGCGAACCAGTATGAGGTGTGTGCGGGTGCCGGCGGCAATGGCGGCTTCAACATAGGGTTCCTCACGCACGGTCAGCACCACCGAGCGCACAAGCCGGACAACCCTCGGAATTTCGGGAATGACGATTGCAATGATGACGGTGAACAAAGTGGCGCCGGACAGGGAGATCAAGGCGATCGCCAGCAAAATGCCCGGAATTGCCATCAGTCCGTCCATTATCCGCATGATGATGGCATCCAGCCAGCGCATGTAGCCTGATACCAGGCCGGTCACCAACCCCAGCACGACAGCGACAATGGCCACTGCAAGACCAACCACCAGCGACACGCGCGCGCCATAGATTACGCGCGAGAATACATTGCGCCCGAGATAGTCGGTACCGAACCAGAATTCTGCCGATGGTACCTTCAGGCGGTCGATCGGATGGATTGCCACCGGATCAGCCGTCAGCGGCGGGCCAAGGACCGCAACCAGCACCATGACAAGCAGGAGCAACCCGCCCCAGAACACGGATGGATGTTTCCACATCAGCGAGGCCAGGCTGGCATCCTTGCGCGAAGTCAGCGTCGCGTCGGCAGATGTTGTGAAATCAACCTTGTCTGATCGGGTGCTCATCAGTATCTGATCCTCGGGTCAAACAAGGTGTAACTCAGGTCAATCAGCAGGTTGATCAGGATGTACACAAAGCTGAACAGCAGGATGAGACCCTGGATAATCGGGTAATCGCGCTTGAGCACCGCATCAAGCACCAGCCTGCCGAGGCCAGGTATGTTGTAGACACTTTCGGTCACCACCACGCCACCAATCAGAAGCGCTATTCCCAGGCCGATAACGGTGACAATGGGAACAGCCGCATTTCGCACCGCATGCTTCATCAGGACCTTGAATTCACTCTGTCCCTTGGCCCGCGCGGTGCGCACGTAATCTTCCTGCAGCACCTCCATGACCGAGGCCCGCGTCATGCGAGCAATCAACGCAATGAAGATTACCGACAGGGTTACTGTAGGCAGGATGATATGCCGGAAGAACGCAACGACGCCATCGGTGAACATCGACTTGTAGCCCTGCACCGGCAGCCATCCAAGCTTGATCGACACAATGTAGATCAGGATGTAGCCGAGCACGAAAACCGGTATCGAAAACCCGGCGACCGAGAACAGCATCACGGCGCGGTCAATCAGGCTGCCCTGTTTCCAGGCGGCCAGGGTGCCGAGCGGAACCGCGACGACGATGGTAAATATGATGGTGGTCAGGGTGAGCATTATGGTCGGCTCCAGCCGCTGGGCAATCAGGGTGGTGACCGGCAGGTTGGTAAAAATCGAAATGCCGAGATCGCCGCGCAGCAACTGGCCAATCCACTTGGTGAACTGCACGACAATCGGATCGTTGAGGCCGAGGGTTTCCCTGATCCGGACAATATCCTCCGCGGTGGCATAATCACCGGCAATGACAGCCGCCGGGTCCCCGGGAGACAGCCGCAGCATCAGGAACACGAACAGCGCCACCACACCCATGACGGGCACAGTCGCCAGAATTCGCTTGAGAATATAAAGGACCACAAGCTGCTCCGTTGCTGATCATGGAAAATACAGGTACAGCACGGCGGTGATGGTACACCCCGCCGTGCTGCAGGTCATATCAACAGATCTATTCGACCGAAATGTTCCAGAAGAACTGAACCGGTGACTTGATCAGCCCCTTGACGTTTTTCCTGTAAGCAACCGGAACAAAGAACTGTCCAAGGTGACCGGAAGCCCCGATTGCCCAGAGACGCTCCTGAACCTTTTCAGCCGATGCTTTCTTTTCCTCAGCGGTGGTTGCCTTTGCATATGCCGAACGAGCCTCTTCAAGCTCATTGTCCTTCGGCCAGCCGAACCAGCCCTTTTCAGGGTCGCCGGAGAATGCAATCGCCATCGGGTCAATCACATCAGCACCGATCCACCAGGTGTGGAATATGTTCCAGCCGCCATCAGCAACCGGATCGCGTTTGGCACGCCGCGACGTCAGCGTTGACCAGTCCATGGCCTGTACATCAACCTTCATGCCGATATTGCGCAGTTTTTCTGCGGTGATCAACGAGAAAGCCGACAACAGCGGGATGTCGGTCGGCTGCATGATGACAACCGGTGTTCCGTCGTATCCGGATGCAGACAGCGCCGCCTTGGCCTTTTCAAGATCTCCGGTCGCCATGACGTCGGAACCCATGTCGTTCTGAAGCGGTGTACCGCACGGGTACACGGAATAGCAGGTTTTCCAGAACTTCTGGTCGCCAACGGCGCCCTGCATGTAATCGTCCTGTTTCATGGCCATGATGGCGGCACGGCGGACATCTGCATTGTCGAACGGCGGCAACAGGTGGTTGAAACGCGAGAAGCCGATATTGCCGAGTGGGTCGTTGATTTCGACAACAATATCCTCGTTGGCTTCAAGCAGGGGCGCCAGGTCATTGGCGGGCTGTTCAAAGAAGTCAACCTCGCCATTGATCAGGGCATTCATCGCCGTCGTCTGGTCCGGAAAGTAAGTCCATTCCACACGGTCAACCTTGGCGACCTTGCCGCCGGATGCTGCATCAGGGGCTTCGGAGCGCGGCTTGTAGTCGGCAAATTTCTTGTAGACCACCTTGGATCCCGGCACCCATTCTTCCTTCACGAAAACAAACGGGCCCGAACCGGTATAGTCCTCGATCTGCTTGAACGGATCGGTTTCTGCCACCCGCTTGGGCATGATGAACGGGACATTCGACGAAATCTTGCCGATGGATTCCAGGACCAGTCCATATGGTTTGTTCAGCTTGAACTGGAATGTGGAGGCATCCACCGCCACCATCTCTCCCATGGCGCCCATCAATTGCTGGCCCATGCCGTCACGTGCACCCCAGCGTTTCAGCGAGGCGATCACATCTTCCGAGGTTACATCGGTACCGTCGTGGAACTTCAGACCGTCACGCAGCTTGAAGGTCCAGGTTAGCTTGTCATCGGATACTTCATACGTATCGACCATCTGCGGTTGCGGCTCGAACTTCTCGTTCATGGCAAACAGCGTGTCATAAATGAGATAGCCGTGATTTCGCGATATGTAGGCCGTGGTCCAGATCGGATCCAGGTTTTTCAGATCCGCATGCGGGATGACCCGCAATACACTTTCCGCCTGTGCAGGCAGTACAGGTCCGGCAATCACAGATGCAAATACAGCTGCAGCTGCCAGAACATGTCGTCTTGTCCAGCGTAACATAAGTCTTACCTCCTCTTCTTATTGACAGTCTTTGCCGCGAGGGCTTCCGACCTGTCGCAGTCTGTCCACCTTGCGGGAAGAGAGTCAACGGCTGACTGTCAAATTAGCGAACGCAGGTGCATGGCAGTCATGCCCTTGTGCAGGCGCGGCTATCTGTTGTTGAATTCCGCGCCGGCATTCTTGCAACAAGGAGAACATGCATGTCCGTTACCCCGCTTTGGCAATTGAGTGCCTGCGATCTGGCAGAAAAAATCGCTGCCGGTGAGGTGTCGTCCAGCGATGTGGTGACACAAACGGTTGCGCGCATGCGCTCGGTAAACCCGAAGTTGAATGCGGTGGTGGATGATCTCGGAGATGAAGCCATTGCCCTGGCAAAGGCCCACGACGAGCACATGGCAAGGTCCGGGCCGATAGGGCCGTTGCACGGAGTTCCGGTCACGATAAAGGAGAACATAGACCAGGCCGGCCGCGCCACGCCAAATGGCGTCGAGGCCTACCGGAACATCATGGCGCCGGACAATTCCCCCGTGGTGCGCAATTTCAGGAAGGCCGGAGCCATAATCATTGGCCGCACCAACACACCGGAATTTTCCTTCCGCGCCACCACCTCCAACGAACTGCACGGGCGCACTTTTTCACCGTGGAATGACTGGGCATCATCGGGCGGCTCGTCGGGCGGCGCATCGACAGCAGTCATGTCCGGCATGGGGCCCATTGCACACGGCAATGATATTGGCGGCTCGTTGCGCTACCCCGCAGCGGCAACAGGGGCTGTTACGGTAAAACCCGGACTGGGGCGTGTACCGGCGTGGAATCCGTCGCAAACCGCTGAACGCGGATTGCTGGCCCAGATCATGTCTGTCCAGGGTGTTCTTGCCCGCGAAGTCAAGGATGTCCGTGCCGGCATGCGTGTCCTGGTTGAGTATGATCCGCATGATCCATGGATGGTGCCGATGCCGTTTGACGGACCTGCACCGGATGGAAAACCGAAAGTCGCGTTTACCCGCAACACCTATGAGTTTGATCTGCATCCGGCCGTTGAAAAAGCCCTTCTTACGGCGCGCGACTGCCTGATCGATGCCGGTTACGAGGTGGTCGAGACAGACATGCCGGAGCTGCGCGAATGCGCCAGGGACGGGGTTCGTGCGCTGTTTGGCGAAGTCAGGGCACTGCTGGGCGACGAGATCCTCAAACAGGGCTCGGACACCCTCAAAAAGGTCTTTGCCGATTATTATGAAGTTTTTGTGCCGCATGAGGGCAAGGACCTGCTGCTCGCCATGGCCAGGCGCAATTACTATCACCGTCAGTTCAACCTGATGTTCCAGGACTATCCGCTGGTGCTGACGCCGTTCCTGCCCGCGCCGACCTATGCCTGGGACCGTGATACACAGGGCATTGAAGGCGTCAGGGAAACGCTTGAAGCCGGCATTTACTCGATTGCGTTCAATTACACCGGCCTGCCCGCCGGCAACATTGCAGCCAACTACAATGACGGTTTGCCGGTTGGCGTGCAGATAGTCGGTGCGCGCTTCCGCGAGGACCTGATCCTTGATGCCTGCGAAGAAATCGAGACGCGCGTCGGCATCATGGCCAGGCACCTGTTTGCCCGCGAAGGATGACCTTGATGAAACGTCCGCGCATTGCCGTCGCCGGCTTCCAGCACGAGACCAATACCTTTGCCCCCATCCTGACACCTTACGAAACGTTCAGGGATGGCGGCGCCTGGCCCGCCATGAAGTTTGGCGCCGAGGTTATCGACACACTGTCCGGGCTCAATCTGCCGATGGGCGGGTTTCTGGCTGAAGGCGATGACTTCGATCTGATGCCCGATCGTGTGGACCTTCGCCGAACCGGGCGGTTATGTGACCGATGATGCGTTTGACCGGATCAGCGGCATGATCGTTGATGGCATCAGCAAGGCAGGCGGCCTGGACGGCGTCTATCTTGATCTGCATGGCGCAATGGTCACACAGTCTCATGAAGATGGCGAGGCGGAACTGTTGCGCCGGATCCGGGAGGTCACCGGGCCGGAATTACCGATTGCCGTCAGCCTTGACCTGCATGGCAACATGTCCCGCAATTTCTTTGACCGGGCTTCATCGGTCGCCATTTACCGCACCTATCCACATGTCGACATGGCCGACACGGGCGCCCGTGCCCGCAAGCTGCTGCGCGAGGAACTCGACCGGGGAACACCGTTTGCCAGGGCCTGGCGGCAACTGGATTACATCATACCCATCCAGGCACAGTCGACCCGGCGGGAACCGGGCGGCAGGCTGTACGCCATGCTGCCGGGGATGGCGGGCAATGGTGTGAGTTCCATCGATTTCGTGTTCGGGTTTCCGCCTGCCGATGTTGCCGACTGCGGGTGTTCGGTATTTGCCTATGGCAGCGATCAGCAGGCAGTTGATGCGGCCGCTGATGCCATGATCGGTGCTTTGCAGCAGGCCGAGGACGAACTGCATAATCCGCTGGTTCCGGCAGCCGACGCGGTGGCCAGGGCCCGGCAGATTGCCGGCAATGCACAAAAGCCGGTCCTGATTGCCGACCCGCAGGACAATCCCGGCGCCGGCGCCACCGGCGACACGACCGGTGTACTGTCGGCGCTTGTTGCAGGTGGCGCGCAAAATGCCGTCATCGGCATGCTGTGGGACCCGGCAACCGCTGCCATGGCCCACGAGGCAGGGACCGGCGCGGAAATCGATGTGGCCATCGGCGGCAAGTTTCCGCAACTTGGCACCGGCCCGTTCAGGGCGCGCGTGCGGGTCGAGGCCCTGTCTGACGGGCAGTTCACGTTCACCGGCCCGATGTATGGCGGGGGCAGGGCCAACCTTGGCCCGATGGCCGCGCTGAGAATTATCGATCCGGGCTGCGACGTGACCGTCGTTGTCGGATCAAACCGGACCCAGAACGCCGATCAGGCCATCTTCGCGCATATGGGGATTGATCCGGCGAACAGGGCGATCGTGGTTGTAAAAAGCGCCGTTCATTTTCTGGCCGACTATGAACCGATCGCGGAAACCGTGATCTTTGCAGAAAGCCCTGGCGCCAACCCGTGCCAGCTTGACCGGATTCCGTTCACCCGTTTGCGCAGGGGCGTCCGGCTCGGGCCCAATGGCCCTGTATTCCGGGGCAACCGGAGGCATATGGCGTGATCACTCCGGGGAAGTTTGCTGGGTATGTTACAGTGAAGTGGTCGATCCACGCTCTTTCAGCTCAATTTCGACCTTCTGATTGAACGGATCCGGCGGCATGCCGGTATCACTCATCTGCACCAGGCAACCGGCGGCTATGCTGCCGATCCGGCGCGCCGGCATGCGGATCGTGGTCAGACCCGGTTCCAGGTGGGCAGAGCCGCGAAAATCGCCGATGCCGACAATCGAGATGTCATCCGGGATGCGAACCGCCTCTGCATAACAGGCGTAGTAGGCGCCGTGGGCGATAATGTCGTTGCCGCACACAATTGCCGTGGGACGCCGCCTGCCCGACACAAGGCCCCTTACCAGGTGTTTTGCCTCGCCGATATCATAGGGACAGGAAATCATCCTGTCCGGCGCGGTTTCAACGCCTGCGCGGCGCAGTTCCGCCATGACGCCGTTCATCCGGTCTCTTGCCCGGTCATTTGATCCCACGTCCGGAAACAACAGTGCAATATCGCGATGCCCCAGATCAAGAACATGGCGGACAACCGTTCGGGCAGCAGCCGTATTGTCTGCCCCGACACATGGAATGTCTGAATCCCCGCGATAATTCCACACCGATATGACGGGCACCTCCCTTTGCTGCAGCATGTTCATGGAAACAGCGGCATGATCGAAGCCAACCAGGGCGATGCCATCAATTCGCCGTTCCAGCAGCGAGCGCACAATGGCAACTTCCAGGTCGAGATCATAGCCGTGGGCTGCAATCAGCATGGTTCTGTCGAATTCACGCAGACGGGATGAAAAGGCCTCTATCAGTTCGGCAAAAATCGCATTGTCGATGGTGGGCACCACGAGACCCAGTGTCCCGGAAAACCGGTTATGCAAGGCGCCTGCTGCCCGGTTTCTGATGTAACCCAGTTCCTCGGCAGCCTTCTCGATACGCACCCTTGTGGGCGCGCGCACCATATCCGGCTGGCTGAACGCCCGTGAGACCGTGGCTATCGAAACCCCTGCCCTGGCCGCAACCTCGACAATTCCCGGCGCACCCTTTCTGGATCTCGAGTACCTCATGACCGCCGATTACCACAAAATGAAAACGTTTGCATTTTTGTTTTCATCAGATAGCGTTTTGGAACCGCGAAAAGCCGGACGCAACCGGCAACCGATTTCGCAAAAACGGAGCAACAGGGCAAATGGAGTTCCTCGGCTACTTTGGCGGCGTGTTTGAACCTTGGGCGTTCATTCTGCTGCTGGCTGGCACGATCGGCGGCCTGATCCTGGGCGCGACGCCCGGATTATCGCCGACAATGGCCGTGGCCCTGCTGATTCCGTTCACGTTCCATATGTCGGCCACGCATGGCCTTGTTCTGCTGGGTGCGACCTATACATCGACAGTTGCCGGTGGTGCGGTGAGTGCAATCCTGCTCAAGATACCGGGCGCGCCGGCCAACATTGCCACGGCCCTTGACGGCTATGAAATGGCCAAACGCGGCGAAGGCGCCAGGGCACTGCACCTGTCGTTCCTGTCGTCCGGCGTCGGCGGCGTCATCGGCATTCTGCTGCTGATCTTCCTGACCCCGGTGCTGGCGCAATGGGTGTTGAAAATTCAGACCCCGCATGTTTTCTGGATCGCCATCCTCGGCGTCACGGTGATCGGGTCGCTTGACTCCAGGTCATTCGTGAAGGGCCTGCTGTCGGGCTGTATCGGGCTCTGGCTGTCGACCATCGGTTATGATGAAATTCAGGGCACCGAGCGGTTTATCTTCGCCGACGCACTGGACGGCGGCATTGGCATCATTCCCGCCCTGATAGGTCTGTTCGCCATCCCGCAGGTACTGGACATGATGGCCAAGGGCCGCGTGGACTCGCTGATCGAAACGCTTGAAGTGCCCAAACAGAAAATTGGCGCATCCATCCGCGAACTCACCAGGTACGTCCGAGCCCTTTCCATTGGCACGGTTGTCGGTTCCATCATCGGGCTCATTCCAGGTGTTGGCGGACAGATTGCCGGGCTTGTCGCCTATGACCAGTCGCGCAAGATGTCGCCGCAGCGGGAGAAATTCGGCACCGGGCACCCGGAAGGCGTGGTGGCTGCAGAAGCCGCCAACAACGCCATGGTGGGCCCGTCTCTTGTGCCTCTGCTGACCCTGTCAATTCCCGGCAGTCCGACAGCGGCTGTGCTTCTTGGCGGATTGCTGATCAAGGAAATCTTTCCCGGCTCCGCCATATTTGAAAAGCATCCGGAAGTGGTGTGGACATTCATAAATTCCATGCTGATCGGCCAGTTCCTGATGGTGATCTTCGGCATCATGCTTGCCGGATGGGCGGCCAGGATCGCCCGCGCGCCTGCTCCGATCATGGCGGCAGGTGTGCTGGTGCTGGCGGTGTTCGGGTCCTACTCGGTGGGCCAGTCGGTTGGTGATGTGCACATCATGCTGGCGCTGGGCGTCGGGATGTTCATCCTGGAGAAATTCGGTTTCTCCGCGGCCCCCCTGGTGCTGGGGCTGATCCTGGGCCCGATTGCCGGTGACAATTTCACCCAGGGCATGACGCTGGCAGCGGCACAGGATGGTCCCTGGGTGTACTTCTTCACCGGCACACTGAACATCATCCTGATTGCGCTGGTGGTATTGTCGATTGCCTATTCATTCTGGCACAACATGCTGGCAAGCAATTCCACGACTGCGGCAGAACCTTTAACGGAGGACGCGAGATGACATCGCATCGCCTGCAGCACATTCTGCCCGGCTCGGCAATTTTCCTGCTTGCATCCGTGGTTACGTGGCTGAGTTTTACGCAACAGCCTGCTGCAGCCTTCCTGTTCCCGCGTGTCGTCTCGGTGGTGTTCATCACGCTGGCCATGTGGAATCTGATCCGTGCCGTTACCGGCATGTCGAAAGTTGGCCGCGGCATTCCTGTTGCCGCCTTGAAGAATCTGGCGCCCGGCCTGGCGGTCATGGTGCTGTTTGTATTCTTCGGCGCCAAACACCTGGGGTTTTATGTGGGATCCACGCTGGCGTTTTTTGCCATTTACAGTTTCTACGATCCCGCTTCCTGGTCCAGCCTGAAAGACTGGATCAAGCGGATAGTTGTGACGGCTGCATTCATGGCCGTCATCTATGCCCTTTTCGGCGTGGTCCTGCAGGTCCACACACCGGAAGGGATTTTCTTTTGATACGGGGTAACAGCAAAGGAACTGACGATTGACTGAACCAACCAAACCAGCTTCTGGGAGGAAGACACTATGAAAAGACTACTCAAAACTGCCGTTCTGGCAGCCGCCGCACTGGCAATCGCGGCAACCGGGACATTTGCCGCTGAGTATCCGGACCGGCCCATCGGCGTGATGGTTTCCTACGGTGCAGGTGGCGCGACCGACTTTCAGGCGCGCATCGTCACCATGGTGGCCGGCGACGAGGACGTTCTCGGCCAGCCGATCTATATCCTGAACAAGCCCGGTGCCGGCGGACGCAAGGGCTGGAACTGGTTTGCGACCGAGGCCGTTGCAGACGGTTACATGATGTCGGCGTACAACATTCCGCATTTCATCGCACAGTCGATCGAGGGTGGCGTCAAGTATTCGGCAGACTCGTTTGAGCCGATTGCCAACTGGGGATCGGACCCTGCGGTTGTTGTTGTCGGCAAGGACAGCGAGTTCAATACCATGCAGGACCTGATTGACTATGCGAAGGCCAACCCGGGCAAGACCACGACGTCCGGCGCCGGACTGTATGTCGGTCATCACATTGCAGCACTGCAAATCGAGAAGGCATGTGAATGCAAGCTTGCATATGTGCCGACCAAGGGCGGCGGCGCTGCTGCCATGAAGGCCGTCATCGGCGGCGAAGTTCTCGCGGGCGTCAACAACCTGTCGGATGCATTCCGCGCCCGTGAGGCCGGAAACGTCAGGATACTCGCAGTTGCCGATGTGGAGCGCAACGAGTTCATCGCGGACGTGCCGACACTCCGGGAAACCGGCCTCGACGTAGACAACTCATCGGTAAATTTCCGTGGTCTGATGGTGCCAAAAGGAACGCCGCAGGAGGTCATCGACAAGCTGGCCGTGCAGGTGCCCCTGATGTTTGCCAATGACCAGGTAGCCAAGCGCATGAAGGCCGGTGGTTCGCCCATGAAGATCATGAACCGGGAGGAAGTGCAGAAGATGTGGGCAGACCGCGAAGTGGTTCTCAAGGAACTGCTGAAAGGCCTGTAGGCATCGGCAACCACAAGCATTGAAGGCGCAGCGGGACGTCCGCTGCGCCTTCAGGAAACCTCAAACCAACCGCAACCGGACCCGCGCGCACCATGTCAAGCCCTGCCGCTTACCCAGCACAGCCAACGGATGAAGAGGCCGTCATTGACGCGATTGTCGAACAGGCCCGTATTGCCCAGCGCAACTATGAGGCCGGCGCTGACCAGGCACGCTACGACACCGCGGCCTTGGCCGCGGCCTGGGCGCTGATGCAGCCGGACCGCAACGCTGAACTTGCCACCATGGCCGTTGCAACGACTGGCCTTGGCAATGTGGCGGACAAGGTTACCAAGAACCACCGCAAGACGCTTGGCCTGCTGCGCGACATCAGGGGCGCAAGAACCCAGGGCATCGTGTGGGATGATCCGGCCCGCGGCATAACCGGGATCGCCCGCCCGATCGGCGTTATCGGGGCCGTTGTTCCGTCCACCAACCCGGTGGCAACACCTGTCAACAATGTCATCAACGCGCTCAAATGCGGCAATGCCATTATCCTGTCGCCGTCGCCCGCGGGCGCCGAGGTATGCGGAAAGCTGGTTGGCTATATCCACGCCGAGTTTGCCAGGACCGGAATTGATCATGACCTGGTGCAGATGGTGCCGGCGCCGTCTTCCAAGGCGAAAACCCAGCGCCTGATGGAAACCGCTGACCTGCTGGTCGTCACCGGCAGCCAGGACAATGTGCGCCGCGCCTATTCATCCGGCACGCCGGCCATCGGTGTAGGCGCAGGCAATGTGACGGTGATCGTGGATGAAACCGCTGACCTGGCGCAGGCGGCACAAAAGATTGCCGCCTCGAAGTCCTTCGACAACGCCACGTCGTGTTCATCGGAAAATGTGCTGGTCGTGGTCGACGAAATTTTTGACAGGTTTATGGCGGAACTCGAAGCTGCCGGCGGCCGCATGCTGCGGGGTGCAGCAGCAGACAGGCTGAAGGCAGCCCTGTTCCAGAACGGCAGGCTGAACCGGCACATGATTGCACGTGACATTGACCGGGTTATCGAGGCAGCCGGAGTGGAGGTAACGGATGCAGCCAATGCGCGTTTCCTGATGGTTCCGGCAGAAGGCATCGGACCAGACTATCCGGAATCCGGGGAGAAGCTTTCGCTGGTTCTGGCGGTTTATCGTGCCCGCGATTTTGACGAGGCGAAAAACCTCAGTGCAGGAATCCTGGCCCACCAGGGCGCCGGCCACTCGATCGGCCTGCATACGGCAGACGATGCGCGTGCCGTCGCGCTGGGGATGGAGATGCCCGCATGCCGGGTGATCGTAAACCAGGCGCATTGTTTCGCCACCGGCGGCTCGTTTGACAATGGCATGCCGTTTTCCCTGTCGATGGGCTGCGGCAGCTGGGGCGGCAATTCAATTGATGACAACCTCAACTACCGGCATTTCATGAACACCACCAGGGTGATACGCACCATTCCGGTGAACGAACCGCCAGTTGAGGAGATTTTTTCACAGTACTGGCAGCAGGCCGGCAAATGAGCCATCAGGCCGCCTTTGACGCCGGGCAGATGGACGACCTTTCGGTTCGAGACCTGATCGACCTGCGGGCCAGGGTTACCCCGGATGCGGCGTTTCTGGTGGATCCGGCATCAGGCCGGTCTGCAAGCTTCCGGGAATTGCGCGATCACTGCCGGTCGGTTGCGGCCCGGATAAACGCCCACGGGGTCAAACCCGGAGAGGCGGTTGCCTATGCGCTGGGCAATGGTCCTGCATCGGCGATCTGCATTCTTGGCATCATGTATGGCGGTTATCTGGCCACCGCCATCAACCTGGTGGCTGGCAATGACACCATTTCCCATGTGCTGTCGCATTCGCGCAGCCGGCTGGTACTGGCCGGGCAACCTGCGCTGCCGCTGATTGCCGAAGCCCTGAAAACCCATGACCACCCGCCGCAGATAGTTGTGGTTGAGGGCAGTTTTCCAGGCCCTTCCGGCGTCCCATATGAACTGACGCCGCCTGCCCCTGATGATGACGGACTGCTGATGTATACGTCCGGAACGACAGGCCGGCCAAAGGGCGTGGTGTTGCGCCAGTCGAGCCTGCTGGCCGGCGGTTCAAACGCCGTCCTGGCGCACCGGCTCACTTCCGCCGACCGCGCCCTGTGTGTCCTGCCGCTCTATCACATCAACGGCCTGTGCGTTACCATCCTCGGCCCGCTGGTGTCCGGCGGCAGCGTGGTGGTGCCGCCGAAATTCTCGGTATCCTCGTTCTGGCCCACGATCCGCGAGCATGGCTGCACCTGGTTTTCCGTGGTGCCGACGCAGATCTCCTATCTGCTGCATGACGTGGAAAACACGACGTCCGGTCCGAGAAACATTCCCGGTCTCAGGTTCGGGCGATGTGCGTCGGCGCCGCTCTCGCCCGATGTGCACGAGGCGTTCGAGACAAGGTTCAACCTGCCGGTCATAGAGACCATGGGGCTAACCGAAACCGCAGCCCAGATCCTGTCAAACCCGCTGCCTCCCGGCGAGCGCAGGATCGGCTCTCCCGGCCTGCCGGTTGGCAACGAGGTGATGATCGGCGATGACGCCCAGCGTGAAGTGCCAGCCGGCGTGGAAGGCGAGCTACTGGTGCGCGGGCCCAACGTGATGCGGGGCTATCTCGACAATCCGCAAGCCACCGCTGAAGCGCTGATGCCGGACGGATGGCTGCGCACCGGTGACCTGGGGCGCATGGATGAAGACGGTTACGTGTTCATCACCGGCAGGCTGAAGGAACTGATCATCAAGGGCGGCGAAAACATCGCCCCGCGCGAGGTGGATGAAGCGTTGTACGCCCACCCGGACGTCATCGAGGCGGCGGCATTTGCGTGTACCTGCGAACGCTATGGCCAGCGCATCGAGGCAGGCGTTGCGCTGAGTGCCGGGTCAAACATTTGCGAACAGGACCTGATCGCCCTGTGCAACGCGAAAATCGGCGCCTTCAAGTCACCGGACCGGATTCACTTCATGGATGAACTGCCGAAGGGTCCGTCCGGCAAGATCCAGCGCATCAGGCTGCAGGAGCTTTTTGGCGGTTGAGGCGCGGGCAATTCCCAATTGATTGCCGGCAAAATAAAAATGGCGATACTTCCAACACTGATAAGCGGTTCCTAGACCAGAAATTCATTCAAATTTGTGAAACAGACGCGAAGTCCATCTCTCCGGTGTTATCAACCCAGGATATCAGTCCTTTGCGCTTTGGCGATAGCATTGGCGATACCGTCCGGCACACCGGCCTTTACTGCAAAGTCCTTCCACTTCAGAACGGCGTCGCGCACCTGCTCTACAATATCTTCCGCGCGGCCCCTTTTCATTGAAGAGTTCCTGGCGCAGGCCTTGAAGTCTTCCATTTCAAAATCGTCGCGCTTGCCGTTCATCGACATCTGATGCGAGCTCGTCCAGGCACCGTCAGGATTATGGCTGTAGGTCATATCGAAGGCGGGCGACAACGACCAGCTTCCGGATCGATCCATAAGGAAGGCGATATTCTTTACATGGTCGTCCTGATTACGCCCGATTATGTTGAACGCCATGCGGCGAAACTGTTCCTCGACGCTTTCCATGGGCATCTCAAGCTTGCGGATGGTCCGTAGCGCCTGTTCATAGGAATGAGCACCCGCCTTCTTGAAATCGAAATGCTCCATCGCGCAGAACGACTGCATATGTATCTTTCCGCCGCGATCTGTTCGATCAAAGCGCTGCGTCATGAAATGTGACCGACCGTTCTCTTTCAGAAGCCTGCATTTTTTCATTTCGATGCCTGCTTCCAAGGCCATTTGGTAGTACGCGTACTCGATAAGGCCATAGCCTGCCGGGTCTTCCAGTTCCTTGTCCCTGTTACCCGAGACGCCATCAAATTTCAGGAGCCAGTAGGTGAAGCCGGTACCGGCCTTGACCTGCCCGGAGCGTACTTCATTGGTTTGCCGGTTCCACGCGATAATCGCCTTTGCGCGCGCGCCGCCTGCCGACGTTCCAACGCGCAGAATGTCCTGCAAGGATGTTTCGCGACCAGCGGGAGCGAACGAGCCTTCGAGCCGGTTCCGCCTTGTGAGTATCTCGCTGGCGAGTTCTACCAGTGCATTGACATCAACAGTTTCCGAACGCGAACCGGATGGGCCCCGGGACGGTATGTATTCCAGCGCGCCCATGCCGCGATTACCCGTATAGCAAAGACGCTCGACCGGATTGAAACTTCCGGCAGAACGGCCTTCTCTGGCAAGCCATCCGTTGATCAGGGCGTTGCCGAAATCGTCCGGCAATGAATCGGCGAGCAGTCCGGGAAGCCCGTGAAATGTTTCTTTCGGCAAAGCGGGAAAGGCGTAGATGCGGTGCGAAAGCTTCATCGTGACTGGCGAGACCTCGATTCCGCTGTCTACAAATTCGGGGGCATATTCGAAGTTGGCGTAACCGGCGGCCTCGTCCCAGCTGACGGCACCGATCGTCCTTCCCCATAGTTTTACGGTCGCTGTTGTCATTCACCATCTCCCCAGGACCACGGCTCCCTGGATTCCGGCCTGCCGGATGGTGAAGTTGCGCGCTGCCGTTGCTTGCCTTGCATTTTTACTTGCTGAATCGGACTGACCGGCGGCTCGGGAACGAGCGCCTCCAGATTCTTCAGCATATCCAGCACGCGCAGCACGCGGATAAAATTGAGAAGCTGGGATGACTGTCCCTGCTCAAGCCTGATCATTGTGCGCTCTGATATGCCCGCTTCGCCGGCCAGCGCGCTTTGAGTGAGATTACGGTTCAGCCGGTACCGGGCAATGCGCTTGCCAAGTTCCTTGAGTATTGCCTTGTCGGAGTTATCTTCAAAAAATCTCATAATACGCCACTTAAGTCATGTTGGACTGTTTTCTCCCTTTAATATGCCATATTTGGCAACTTATTTCAATCACATTTTTTAACTATTAAATGCCATTTTTGACTTCTAAAAGCCTAAAAACTGAATAATCTGCCAATTTTGCCATCTTATAAAGAGAGAGACAAAGCATGGTATGCGGCAATTTAAGCCAGGACCGGAATATATTTGCCATGCCGGTCCTTTTCGAACTGCTGGAGCAGGAAAAAGACCCTGCCGTTCGCGTCGTGCTTGGCCATTTCGTATTCGTTTATATCCACCCTTACATGGACGGTAACGGACGCATGGGCCGCTTCCTGATGAATGTCATGCTGGCTGGCGGCGGCTACCCGTGGACCGTCATTCCCGTCGAACGCCGCGACGGCTATATGGCCGCCCTTGAACAGGCAAGCGTCCAGCAAAACATCGTACCGTTCAGCCGGTTTCTCGGCGATCTTGTCAGCGGGTCACTGGCCGGCAAGCCAGCGGCGGCAATTCATGGCAAATCCCGGTAATCTGGATGACTCGGCTCATAATGGCAAGCCTTGAGTGGCCAGAACGGTCTCCTGTCAGGTGTTTCTGAAAATGCGGGTGCGATGCCAGGCAAGTTGACGCTTGTGGTGAGCGGTCAGCCGCAGGACAGAAGTCCAGTGCAGGCCGGCACGGGCAGTATCGCTCAATGCCGGGGAGAACACAGGCCTGCCATCATCGCCGAAAGTGACCAGGCCGGTGTCGAAGGCCGCGTCCCACAGGGCAGACAGGAGCAGGCCGTTGTGCACGTCGAGCCGCTCGTCATCGGTTTCGCAGTCCTTCCAGGGCCTGATATGGGAAGCGCGCAGCAATGCCGTGTCGGCGATGCCGGTCAGCGGGCAGCGGGCCTGCCAGTACACCAGCAGGTGCGTGCGGAAGATATCCTGACCGACGCGCTGGACAGCCATGCGCTCGGCCTCGGTGGTTCGCGGCAGGCCATGCGTTTTCCCGATGAACTCCTGCAGTGGTGCATCGGGAAGGCTCGCCGCCAGTTCATAGATTCGCGGCAGCAGGTCATAAAGTTCACCAAGCGTTTCGAAAGCGTATCGCGCCAGGCCGGGACCGGACATCTGCGCCTGTACGGCGTTCAGCTCGGCAATGACGCCGGCGTGGTCCAGCGCCACAAACCATGGACCTCGCGGCCCTGAAGCGGCCAAATGGATGGTGCCCTGTGCCGTAGTGGACCCGAACCGGGCCCAGCCTGCCTCTTCGTCCATTTCACGCCGATAACCGTTCTGAAAAGCCGCCTTCCGGCACTCGGCCGCGACGATGAAGCTTTGCGGGATTTCGATCATTCAGCCCCTCGCACATCGAACGGTAGTCGCAGCAGTTTTTCTATTTTGCCGGCCGTTTGAAGAACGGCATGTACATCCAGTTCCTCGAATGCGCCTTGGTATTGGACGAGATAAGTTTCGCTACGCGGAGCAACACCAGAACGTTTGGCGACGACATAGGCTACTGATTCAGCTTCTACTTCGCGCAACGGAAGTTCGCGGGGTCGCCGTGCCTTCACTCCGCGCTTGATGTCCTCGCCACAGTGCCCGAGATAGAGATGGGCGAGCTCATGCACAAGAGTGACAAGCTGCGTTGGTTCGGGATGACTGACGTTCAGCACGATTTCATATTGATTGTGCCGGGTCTCGTCATCGTGATCTTCAAGTAACCGAACTTGTCCAGCATTGTAGTCCCCGTGATGAACGGGAACCACGTCGATGGATTGCTTGCCCAATTTCTCGCAAGCACCCTGTATCCAGCCGGGCGGTATATCGCCAGATGCCGGGAAAAAATAAACCGACTCATCTAGCGGAGGTTCGACATCGAGCACATCGAACATGAAATCGACCGGGCCGGCGATGCGCATCGTGACAAGAGGCCGGGCGTGGGCCTTGGGTTTACGCTTGAAGCGTTCCCACCAGTCGCGAGCCGTCGCGGCATAACTCAGGCCCGGTTTCTGGACGTGCAGCAGCATGGCATTGAATGGCGCGATATGGCGCATTCGTGCCGTGAAGTTCCAAAGCGACAGAATATCTTCACTTCGGGTATAGAGCCTGGTGTCGGCAATCAACTGGTCGATGAAAGCCCGGTCAGGCGAGGCGTCAGGCTGCTTGATTTCGAACAGGGTCATCTGGCCGTTAGCGTCGGTCTGATCGAACAGTCCCTTCAGCAATTCAGCCGAGAACAATCGCTCTCTCGGTTCAACCCGGCGACCCATGTTCAGGGGGTTTTCTCCTAAATCATCCAGTTCTTCAACCAGGGCATACAGATAGTCGAGCAACTTTCTGCGTCCCCTTTTGGAGAACCCCGCCACCTTTGCTGCCTGGGCAATCTCTTGACTTGTGCGCACAAAATCCCAGCCGGGCCGGAAAAACGTGACCAGCGCATCGAGCAACACGGGGCGTGCGGTTTGCATCAATGATGGGTCGATGTCATTGAACATGCTTCACCCCGTTGGTCGCCATCTCGCGCCAATCCACAGTGCAGATTGAAACATGTGCACCGCAATCACCGTCCCAGCTTCCCCAATTGGCTAAGCAGCCGCGAAAACCGGCGCAATTGTTCAAAATCACCAGCTTCGATAACATCTGGATGAAAATGCATGATTTCGTTTCTTAGCTGCCGGACCTTGTCCAACTCCTTACAAAAGGTTTTTCGGCAGGCAACGAACTTAAGCTTTTCCCAGTTTTCCTCGTTCTCGAGAATGCGTTGATATTCGCCAAAGTTGAGATCAGACACCTTGGAGACCGCTACTTTCCGATCTGGATCATTTTCGTTGCAGGCAGCGCGCAGCGTATCGACATCAAAAGTGTCCTGAATAATTCGTCGGATCTGGTTCTCGATCCGACCCAGAAGAAGAAATGGCTCCGAGAGCAATTGGAACTGCTCACTGACATCGGTCGCCGTAACAATTCCGGTAATTCTTCTGTCGGCCGAGGAGCGCACGAAAACGTACTCCCTCTCAATGATCGCTTTTGTGGCTTCGAACAGGGAATCGGTGTCAAGAACCTCGGACGCCGCATCCATTGCGTCAGCGACTGTTTTCAGGTTGTTTCGCTGGCTTAAACGGCTGCCAATGGATTTCCAACTGATCGTCCCTTTCAGTTCTCTCGGACTCGTCATGACCGCAAGTTGTGAAAAATCATGTGCCATCATGAGCGTGATGGCGGTTTCAATTGTGTCTTCCGGATTGGCAGAAACCACATCGCGATTGGCTGCATCAAGCATACGAACCAGGTAAGAGACTTCTGGCAGTTCGTCATTCTCAACAACATCTGCCGCAGCCCCGATGTTCTCACCGGCCTTCTCGGGTCTGGCCATCGCTGGCTTTGCAGGCAGTTGAAGCTTTCTGAAGGCGACCGGTGCGTCGATCCATTCAGTCGTAAAATCAGGATCGGTGCGAAGGCCTGCCGTCTCAAGCGCGGTTTCAACACGTTCGACAACACCCGAACGGCGGCGGCGCGCATCAAACCAGCGCAGCAGTTCGCGAACGCTAACGGTTGGCTCCCTTCCGGCTTGAACCTCCTCCCGGATGTCCTCGAGTTCCTTGATGCGAACATCACTTTCAGCTTCTGCAGCTTTTGCTGGTCCTGCTGCCTTTTTTGGTCCTGCTGACTTGGCCATGATCACATCTCCATTGCTTCAAATTCGCCGTCGACTTCCATCCGGTCCCAGGCGGCCAGCACGAGGCGGCGGGTGCGGTATTCACCGTGCTGCCTGATTTCTTTTTTCTTCAGTACACGGAATGTTTCGGACGGATAGTCGGGCCCCTTAACATCGGCGGGGTCAAGAATGTAGCGCAGTTCATCACGGGTCAGGCCATAGGCGCGGGCGTAGAAGGCGTCGAGGTCGGCGCGCAGCAGGGCGCGGCGGTCCTCGTCCCAGGCGAAGGGCGGTCCGTCATGGCCGAGATCGCGGGCAAATGGGGCGAGGCTACGCGAGGTGTAGGTAAGTTCCAATACCTTCGGGACAATGAAGGCGATGCGAGGTTCTGTGTAGAACGCAGGAGGAAGCACTGGGAGTTGCTTGAAGATATTGTATTTCAAATGTGTTCCGCCAATCTTTTGGCGCGACGCATAGTCAAGTGTGAGTGAACAAAGATTCTCTATGTTTGCTGTACATATTCTCGCATCTTTTGCTTTTGGCATTTTAATGAGGAGCGTATCACCTGCTCCCATCCTCGGAAATACCGCGGCAATGACTGTTCGCTCATTCGTCGCGTTGGTGATGTCGCGCCAACCCATCAGCCATCCGCGCGTCCATCCCTTCGCTGCAAGGCGCATAACCACCTCCCCTTCCGGCACCCAATAACGGGGCGACGGCTCATAGCCGGGATCGGTCTTGTCCTCCAGTGTGACATCCGACGCACTTTCACCATCATTGCTATATGTAGCCCAGCGGTGATCGAACTGGTGGATCATCTTGGCTTCGTAGAGAGGGACGTATCGCTGCGGGGTTCGCGGACCGCCGCCGGCGAGATCGAGTTCACCGACATCCCGCCCGCCGGCTAGCGGCAGGACGCCTGCAGTGCTGGAGGGCGAAACCCAGTCCATACCGTCGCGAACGAGCCCCTCACGCTGCAGGTCAACTGCCGTCCTGAACAGGCCACTGTCATTGGACATGTCGAACAGGCGTGCAAAGCTGACGCCCCAGGGATTGCCCTCGTCGCCCTTGCCATCTTCAACAAGAACCGGGGCGTTGCGATAGATCTTTGCCGTGAGCTCAGCATCGGCCCGGGAGCGGAAGACGGGAGCGGTTTTGGTGTTGGGGTTGATCGCTGCGATCTGCTGGGGCGACAGGGTGAAGTTGCGCTCCGGCTCGGCCAGCTGCGCGGGCCCGGTCAGGAAGAAGGCGAAGTGCGCCTCCGGTTCGTTCCGGCCGAGAGTGAGCAGACAGAATTTGAAACTGCGATGGACACCCGGAAAGAGCGGAGCAGAGTTTTCGAAGTCCACCAGTTTCGCCAGCCGTTTCTCTTCAACAAGATGCGCGAAGAAAGGTGCGGTAGTAGCATCGGTTGCGATCCCAGTCGGTACGATAACACCAGCGCGGCCCATTGACCCGGCCAGCCCGGAAAACAGTTCGGCGAACAGGGCATAGGTATTCACATCACCGGTGCCGGTTAGCGGGAAGCGGCCGGCTTCCCCGCCATCTACGCGCACGAAGGTCGAGGTTGCTTCCGACATCCGCTTTTCGGCTTCGAACGCGTCAAACAATTTGCGACCTGATGAGCCCGGATCAGCCGCTGCCAGAGCCCTGATCAGCCTGTCCCGGGCAGCCTTGTTCGCCGCCGTGGCTATCCCGGCATCGCGCGATGCGAAAAACTCCTTCTCCTGCAGCTTTATGCGTTCCCATGGCGGATTGCCCAGGACCACGTCGAAGCCGCCGCGCGCCATGACATCGGGAAACTCCAGCGGCCAGTGGAAAGCATAGGCTGAAGCAGCGGCATCGGATGCCGCCGCAAACATGGGACCAAACGGGCTGACGCCGCGCAGGTACTCCCACAGCGCGCCGGAAGTGGGCACCGTCTCCGTGCCCCGGCGCGGCAGGCCACCGGCCTGGGCGAACCGCTCATCCTTCGTTTTTGGTTGCAGGAACGCCGAGACATAGAGGTCGCAGCCGCGCGCCAGTATCCAGCTTGCGCCGCGCTTCCTCGTCAGGTCGTTCAGCCGCGCGGCCTTGGCCTCGACGTCGGCCAGGGTCTCTTCCGGCATGGCGCGCAGTTCGGCAAACTCGCGGGTAAAGTCGCGCTGGCGGTTGAAGCCGAAGCCGGAGGCGACCTTGTCGCGCTCGGCTTTCTCGCGCCGGTTCTTGGCGGCATAGTGCCTTGCCACGGCCTTGTCGTCGCCCGTCAACACTTTGTAGGCGGCATCGGGAATGCCCTGTTCCAGCGCGGTCAGGTCGAACACGCCAAGCAGTGCATCGCCGCAGCGGATCTGAGCGTCGAAAAAGCCGAGCGGCAGGCCGGGGTCCACCGTCTCGATCCACAGCGCCACCTTGGTCAGTTCCACCGCCATTGGATTACGGTCCACCCCGTGCAGACAGGAACGGGCCACGTCACGCAGCGCATGGCGGAAGTCGGCCAGCGACGGCGTGCCGTCCGCCCGGATGCGGGCAAGCCGGGTGGCGATGCGCCGGGCAGCCGCCAGCAGGAAGTGGCCCGAGCCGCGGCCGGATCGATGACCGAGAGCTTCAGCAGCGCTGCTTCAGGGTCGTCCGCCTCGGCTTCCGCCTTGTCCAGCACCGGATCGAGTGCCGTATCCAGCAGCGCCTGCACCAGGCTGTCGGGCGTATAGTAGGAGCCGGTGGTCTTGCGCTGGTTGCCCTTCTGCTCGGCGGCCTCAGAGGCGAAACGAAGCTCGCGCCCGTCATCCGACAGCTGCGGCTGCAGTTCGAGCAGGGACTCGTAGACCGAGCCGAGTTCCTCGGTTTCCATGGCGCGCCAGTTGACCGGGCACCAGGCCGGTCCCGTCAGTAAGCCATGACAGGCGGTAGACCGCCTGCATCAGGGCGCGGTTACGCAATTTCGCGCTGGCCGAGTTCCGGCAACCGGTCCTGCGCAAACAGGCCGCCGAGGGCGGGCAGGGCCAGCTTTGCCTGGCCGTGGCCCAGCGCTCGGAACACCACTTTCAGACCCTCATAACGGTCATGGTGACGGTCCCACGACGCCCGGCGGATGCACTGCGCGCGCAGGGCCGCAAGGCTGTAGCCTTCAGCGTAGAGTTTGCGGGCGCCGGACCTGGCGCTGCCGGGGTGCAGCAGGTTGCGGTCTTCCGCCACCATCAGGAAGATCAGCCGGTAGACAAGGCGCAGCAATTCGTTGAACCAGCCGGTGAGGTTGACCTCGCCGGACTTGAGCTTTTCTGAAAGGTCCGGGTTGGCCTCGAGGAAGCCGGAGCCAAGCACCTTCAGTGCAATTTCCACCTGCGCGGCCAGCCGATCCCGGGTGGCCTCGCCCTCGCGCGAACCTGCCTCGCGCCAGCGCTCCAGCGCGCAGTCGGTGGCCGGTGTACCCTGCCGCCCAAAGCGGGAACGGTGGATCAGCAGCCACAGAACGGCAAACGAGGCAACATCCTCGTTGGCGAACATCTGGACAAGATCGGCCTCGATATAGGCAGGCCGGGTCAGCGAGGCGTTGTCACGCATCAGGCGCAGCTCTTTGCCATTGGTCACGAGACCCCACAACGCCTCGTCATGTTCGTTCAGATAATCCTGCAGCGCGAAGGCCGGGGACCGGGCCCTGTCAGTTGAAAGTGTCCGGCTGCGCCGGTCCAGGTTTTCATCTTCGGCGGTACGGCCACGACCGGAACCCGGCCGCCGGCCAGGAACGAGATGACGCCTTCGCCGGGAGCCAGGTCGTCATGGCCGAATGTCTCCTTCAGGAAGCCGCCGGCGAACCGGCGCGTTGCCTCAACGGATGGATTGTCAATCCTGGCGAATGCGTCAAGTGGGACTGACCAACCCTGAAGGCGGCTGAAATCTCGTCGCGGATGGTCAGTCCCTTGCGGATGCCATAATCGGATTCGGCCTGCCCCGGCGCCTCCCGGCGGTTAATGCTGGCCACCATGGCCGGTGCGATCAGGTTGCCTTCAAGCGTCAGCGAGGGCCAGGCGGACATGTCGGTGACGGGTTTGCGGGCCATGGCCTAGATCCCGTCCGGCAGCAGGACAAACAGGCCGATCACATCCGGCGGGAGCACAGGCTCAACACTTACGCGGGAGGCTGAACCGGCGGCTGCCCGCAGGCGTGCATGGTCCTGCGCAAGTTCCTCGCCGCGCGTGCGCACAAATGCGGCGAACGGCCCGCCGATCAGGCCGGGCAACTGCTGCCTTGCCTGTGCAATAAGACGCTCGCGGGCCGGCAGGGCAAGGTCTGCTACCGCGGGCGTGTCCAGCAGCCTGCGCGCGTCTTCTCCGGTGGCCACGATTGTGTCAGCCTGCAGGGCGACGAGGGCTGCATCCTCGGCCAGCAGCAACCGCTCCTTGCGGGCATGGATGGTCAGCTTGTAGCGGATGCGAAGCAGGACGATCCGCGTCATCTGCTCGACGGCCGGCACCGGCCATGCGCCTGTGCGGCCGATACCGAGATCAGCCAGGGCTTCAGGGTCAAGGCAGGCTTCGAGCAGGGCATCTGCCAGGGTTGCCGTCAGCGGGTGCGTTCGGGTCAGCAGCGAGGTGCCGGACGGGGCGGGCTCCGTCATGGCCAGGCGCACCGAACCTTCGAGATTACGCTGGGCGAGACGTTCCGCGAGCCCCGGCTGAAGCGCATGGACATGGGCCAACAGCACGGATTTGCGCTGTTCCAGCGCCACGCCAAACTGCTTCATGGCACGCTCGACAAATGCTCTTGCGTCGCCCGGTGATCCAAGCAGATTGCGCGCCCTGTCCCATTCCGGCGCCACCTCCTGCGGCCGCATGGCGTTCTGGGCAAACCGCGCACGGGATTTCTTTTCATTCTCCTCCGCGTCGCGCCAGCGGATGTCCATGGCGCTGGTACCGTCGTTTAGCCGAAGATCAAGGGCGAGCTGCCTGCTGCCGCCACCGCGCCGCAGCAGCATCGCGGCCATCAGCGCATCGGTTACCGGGCCGCGCTCTTCGGGAAGCGGCACCGTTACTCCGGTTGTCTTGCGGATCTGTTCCGCCTTGCGCAGGATGACATCCAGGACAGCGCCATCGATGGCGCTGTCGGGCGAATACATCATGATTGATCGCACAAGGTCTGCCGGTTGACCGAAACGGTCAACGCGGCCTTCGCGCTGCTGGTGGCGGGTCGGGTTCCAGGAGAGGTCATAGTGCACCACCGTATCAAACAGCTGCTGCAGGTTGATACCTTCCGAAAGGCAATCCGTGGCGACAAGCAGGCACTGCCCGTCACCGCCGTCGCCGTCTTCCGCCATGGCGGCAACCCGGTCGCGCCGCTCGTCCGGCGTCAGGACGCCGGTCACCGCATCGATGGCGAGTTTCGGGAACGCCTTCCGCAGGCCGTCGCGGACATGTTCTGCGGTTGCGATATAGCGGCAGAACACGACCGGGCTTGCGCCCTGCCTGATCAGGGGGCCAAGCATGCCGATGAGGGCGGCAAGCTTCGGATCCTTCTGAGTCAACAGGCGCCCGGCCTGGTCAAGCAATCCCGCCATGGCCGGATCGGCGTCGAACGGCGCACCCGGTTCAACATCGACCGCGTCTTCGTCGTCGCCATCGTCGTCGTATATCTGTGGTTCCAGGCGCGCTGCCTCGCTGGCCGCCCTGTTGCGCAGGGCGCTCAGCGCAGCGGCCGGCGACGAGCCCACGCAGCGCATCAGGGCGAGCGTGCCCCAGAAGGCAAGCCGGCGCTCGCGCCCGCCTGAGCCAGCGCGGGAAACGACGCCGAGGCAGTAGTCGAGGACGGCCTCATGGAAGTCCAGGTGCGCCTTCGAAAGCTGGTATGCCGCTTCCGTCGTCTCGTGCCTGGGAAATGCCCTGTCTTCATGCCATTCACCTTCGGTCAGGTCGATGCGGCGGCGCTGCACGAAATGGCGGGCCAGCCGCTCCCGGTATTTCATGTCATCGAAATTCATTGATCCGAATTCCGGTTCGATCAATGACAGCAGGCGGGCGAAGGCCTCCTCGTCGCCCGAGTGCGGCGTTGCCGTCAGCAGGATCATCCGGCGATCCGGATCGCGCGTCAGACCGGACAGGAGTTCAAAGCGCTGCTGCCTGCCCCTGTGCGTCCCGACGCAGGCATGAGCCTCATCGACGATCACGAAATCAGGGCAGGCACGGGCAAAACCCTCGCGGCGGCGGTCAGCCTTGATGTAGTCAAGACTGACCACGGTAAACGGAAAGGCGTCGAACAGGGTCTGGGCGAGCGGCAGGTTGCGTTCCAGCCGGCTGGCCGAGCCGGATGTCACGGCAACCGCATCTATGCCGCAGTCACCGGATGAAGGGCTGACCCGAGGACAGCACCTGCCGCTGAAATGCCCGCCACCGCGTCAGCGACGGCTGCCGGCACCTCTTCCAGTCTGGCCGGTTCAATACGGCTGACGTCTTCAATCAATTTTTTGGCCGATCCCATATCTATCCATGCATTTGAATTTACTGCATATCCCGGCACTTGACTATGAAATTGGCCGGTTTTGTGGCCGATCTTACTCCCTCAACCCGCACGGTACAATGGCCGATTCAGAAATCATCCATGTATTTGATATTGCTGGAATAAAGTTTCCGAAATAGCAGAGAATGGCCGATCTTCTGGCCGATTATGCCGCTCCCGGCAGTGTAGATTGGCAGGGAGGGAAGTCTTCCGGTGATCCTGACGCCCTTCAGCGGCAGGAAATATCAATGAGCCATTGCTCTTAGAACGGCCTCAGGTTCCCTTTCCATGATCTTCAGCAAGGTACGCGCGGCTCCACGCGGATGGCGTTGGCCCTGTTCCCATTTCCGCAAGCCGGAAGTGCTGACGCCAAGAAGGATAGCCAGCTCATCCTGGGTAACATTGAGAGATTTGCGAATACCCTTAACGTCTATGTCATCGAGCCTTACTTCGTGAACAATAACATCAACGTCATCGCCGCGTGCGTGGGCGAGGGCCTGTTCCAGTCCTTTGACAAGGTCATTACCAACTTTCGACATGTTATCGTCCTTTCCTGAGTTGCGCCTTCAGGGCAATTGTAAATGCTTTCATGGCCTTCTTTTGAGTTGATGAAAGGTCGTCCTTTTCATTTTTACCGTAGCAGGTCAGAAGGTAAATCGGGCTGTGTTCATTGAACACAAAGTAGACAACCCTTGAGCCGCTACGCTTACCTTTACTCTTTGCGCCAAACCGTAGTTTCCGCACGCCACCAGTGCCGGGTATTTCGTCGCCAGCATAAGGGTTGAGAGCGATAAACGAGACGAGAGCTTCACATTCCTCAGCCGTGAAAAGGCCACCAGCAGCGTTTGTAAACTGCGGAAGCTCGACTACCGTTTGCATAGCCATCATATAACCCATTGGGTTATAAATATCAACCGGGAACTTCGTTTGATAGCTGGGAAGTGTGATTTATAAGTAGAACAAATTTTGTTAATTCTCTCGGAATTCTGTATATTGTTCCAAAAGCATTGCAAACTATCGACAACCCGTTCGGCACGAGGCTGTCACCCATGTCTTAGGTACAATCTGTTACCTATGTCTCCGGGTCGGACAAGTGAATGATTGGCTCCCCGGGAGGGATTCGAACCCCCGACCGATCGGTTAACAGCCGATTGCTCTACCACTGAGCTACCGAGGAAGGATGGCCTGCCTATAGCAGACAGTTTCTCGGTGTTAAAGCCCAATCTGGTACATTGTTCCCCGAGGTTTTAAAAAGTTCCCCAATCCGGTGACCGGCGGACTTGCATAGTTACATAGCGATGGTTAGGTGGGTTCACATGACACGACGCGTTCGCATCGCTAATCACTCGCTGAAAGTCCCCGGCAGCCCCATGGCACGCCGGTTGCTCGGTATTGCGCTGATCGTTGGCGGAATACTGGGCTTTCTGCCGGTCGTGGGGTTCTGGATGGTGCCGCTCGGCCTGATCATCCTGTCGATCGATTCAGCCAGGGTACGGCGCTGGCGCCGGCAGATTGAAGTCAGGCACGGCGCCTGGCTGAAGCAGCGTTACCCGAAAATTGCCGGATGGCTGGGCCTGTCAAACAACGGCAACGGGAACAAACAGGATTAGAGTATCCAGGGTTCAATTGAACCCTGGATACTCTAACACTTTGGAGCCGATCAGGTTTATGTTTTTTGGTTGATTTAACCAAAAATCATCCTGATCTAATCCAGCTTGCCTGCAGCATAAGCGATGGCGTCGATGGTCTGTTCGATATCCGCATCGGTCAGGGCCAGCGACGGGTAGAGTTTGCCCGGCGACTTGAAGATGCCCCGGTCACGCAACAGCTTGTTGAAGCGCAGGTTGCGGGCGGCATCTGCTGCATGGACATCGCGATAGTCCCTGATCCTTGCCGGGGTAAACAGCACGTCAAACAGGGTTGGATCACCAACTATCTGATGATCAAACCCCGCCTTGCCGAGATGTTCGGACAGGGAGGTCATCAGGGTCTTGCCAAGACTGCGCAGCCTGTCGTACTGGCCGGGACGGCGCAGGATTTCCATGGTCTTCATGCCGGCAACCGCCGCGACCGGGTTACCGCTCAGGGTGCCGAGCTGCATCAGGAAACCATCGGCGCCAACCTTTGCCTTGTCGAAATGCGCCATGATACCGGCCTTGCCGGCAATGGCTGCCAGCGGAAAGCCGCCGCCGATGATCTTGCCAAGTGTGCACACATCGGGTGTGACACCATAAAGTTCCTGCGCGCCGCCATAGGCTAACCGGAAACCGGTTACGATTTCATCGAACACCAGCACGATACCATATTTATCGCATTCCTCGCGAAGCGCCTGCAGAAAACCCGGCGCCGGCGGGATGACACGCTGCAGCGGTTCAACAATGATACCGGCTATCTCGTGGCCTTGTTCAGCGATCAGCGAGCGGGCAAACTCGATGTCGTTGAACGGGGCGATCAGCATTTCATCGCGCACGCCTGCCGGAATGCCCGCGGAATCCGGCACCGCCAGCGGGAAATTGGCCAGCCTGGCGGGCGCCAGGCTCATCTGGGCTTCAGCCGACATGCCGTGATAGCCGCCTTCGAATTTCATGATCTTGTCGCGGCCGGTGAAGGCACGCGACAGCCGCATGGCATACATGTCGGCCTCACCACCCGACGTCACATACCGGACCTGCTCGGCGCACGCCATTGCATCGCAAATCTGTTCCGCCAATTCGATGCCGGCGGCATTGTTGGCAAAGAAGGTCAGCCCCTTAAGCAATTGTTCGCGAACCGCGTCAAGGACTTCCGGGTGGCCATGGCCAAGCAGCATGGGGCCTGAACCGATCAGGTAATCGACATATTCGTTGCCGTCTTCATCCCAGACCCTTGAGCCCCTGCCTTCGCGAATGATGACGCCCGGGTCAAAATTGCCAAACCCGCCTGCCGGCAGTACGGCGTTGGCCCGGTCAATCCAGCTGGCCTGCGATTTCATGGTGATACTCCTATCCTAAAACGACAACCGGATTTCCAAGGCGATCCGGGTCCGGGGAGACGCCGAGACCGGCGCCTTCGGGCGGTGCAATCCGGCCATCCTTGCGGACCGGCGCAGTTTCGTCCAGCCTGGGCGACACATAGCCTGACAAGTCACACACATTCATCAGGCCGGCAGGATTTGTCGAAGCGCCCAGATGCAACAGCGCTGCGGTTGTAACATCCGAGCCCCAGGTGTCTTCAACACACATTTTTGCGCCCAGGTGCAGGCACAGGTCACGCGCCCGGCGCGATGCGCCCAGACCGCCGAACTTCGACAGCTTGAGCGCCACTGCATCCATGCAGCCCAGCTGATGGGCTTTCAATAGCGAGGCGATATCGTGGCAACATTCATCCATCTTCATGGGCAGGCCGGAGGCGCTGCGAACCGCGGCGCAATCTTCAATGGACCGGCACGGCTGTTCGAGCATGATGTCGAGATGGGCAACCGCCCGGCCCACCCTTATCGCATCCAGCCGTGAGGCGCCGCAGTTCCAGTCACCATACACCAGCGGGCCCTCGCCGACGGCCTCGCGCACCCTGACCAGGCGCTCGACATCCGCCCGCCAGTCAGCATCGGCCCCCAGCTTGGCCTGAAACTGCCGGATGCCGGCGCCGTGGGCCTCGCCGGCCATGCGGGCCATCTCGCCGGGCGCAACGCAGGTCAGGGAATGATAGAGCGGCATGGTTTCCTGCCGCCTGCCGCCCAGCAGGGCATAGAGCGGCAGTCCGGCTGCCTGTGCCGTCAGGTCCCACAGGGCGGTATCGATGGCAGACTTGGCGTAATCATGGCCCTGCAGGAATGCATCGAGACGGTCCATGAGCGCTTCCGGGCCAACCGGGTCTGCACCCAGCAGAACCGGCGCCATTTCCTCCAGTGCCGGGGCAACACCGCGCACATAGGCAGGCAGGTAGTGCGGGATCGGGCACACCTCGCCCCAGCCGGAATGGCCGGTGTCGGTTTGCAGCCGCACAATTGCGGTCTCCACCGTGTCGCAGGTCTTGCCGCCTGCCATGTAGTAGGTTTCATGGCAGGTCAGCGGCACCAGCCAGGCCGTAATGGTTTTGATCTTCATCGTACTTTACTCATACACGGCCACAGGATCGCCGAGGATAGCCTCGTCCGGGTCACAGCCAAGCCCCGGCGTGTCATCGACCGTCAGGATGCCGTTGACTTTGCGGCATCCCCTGCCCGGAGCCACGTCCACCGTCAGCATGTCCTGGCACGACCACGAAGCGCGGATAAACTCCTGCGGAATGGATTGCGCCAGGTGAGCGGCTTCGGTGTCAGCCATGACCGTCCCGCCGGTGGCCATCACGAACATCTGGATGCCGTGCGCCAGCGCCACATCGCGCATGCGCCTGGCCTTGGTCAGGCCGCCCACCCGGTTGAGCTTGATGCCGAAGACCTCGGCGATCCCCTCACGGGCAATCCGGCAGGCGTCCTGCAGGCTCACCAGCGTTTCATCAACACTGATCGGCGACGTGGTCACCTTGCGGATTGCGGCAATGTCATCAAGCGTTTCACCGGGTTGCTCGAAGGTCACGCCGAGATCGGCAACCGCGTTCATGACAATGCTGGCCTCTCGCCGCGTCCAGGCGCGGTTGACGTCATAGAGATGATTTCGCCGGCTTTGCGGCTTTTCTCAATGTGGCGGATGCGTTCTATATCCGCGTCGACATCACCGCCAACCTTGGCCGAATGCGCCACGTAGCCCCGATCGCGATATTTGTTGATGATGCCCATCATGTAGCCGGGATCACCGGATGACACCGACGACGCTGCCGGCGTACCGGTCTCGCGCCTGCCGCCCAGCAGGTCGGCAATCGGCAAACCGAATGCCTTGCCCGATATGTCCCAGCAGGCAAGGTCAACCGGCGCCTTGGCATACAGATGACCGGGCAGGCACAGGTCCATGGCCCTCTCAACCAGTTCAACCTTGCGCGGATCCTGAGAGAGGATCACAGGCGCCATGGTTTCAATTGCGGCGCGAATGCCGGGCCCGTGCGCCGGTACATAGGTGTGGCCCCACGGCGTGCCCTCGCCCCAGCCGGCTATCCCGGCATCGGTTTCCAGTTTGACAAAAGTTGCATCAAGTTTCTCGAATTTCAGCCTGCCGCCGGACAGCCAGTACGGGTCCGCCAGCGGCAGATCCTTCTGATAGACGGTAATGCGGGTTATCTTCATGTCATGGTCACCACAATGTTGCCGGTGTGCTTCTTGTCCATGAAGGCCTGCTGCGCTTTGTGAAGCTGCTCCAGCGGATAAGTAGCGGCCAGGGCAGGCTTTACCTCGCCGTGCACGATGTAGCCCACCAGGCCGGCAAACACGCCGGGCGGCACGACGGTCGCGCCGGTAAAGGTCAGGTCGCGCAGATAGAAGGTCCTGAGATCCAGTTCCACCATGGGCCCGGCTATGGCGCCGGCGCAGGTGTAACGCCCGCCGCGGGCAAGCGCGTCAATCAGCTGCGGCCAATAACTGCCGCCGACAACATCGGCCACCACGCTGACGCTATCCTGGCCAATAGCCTGGCTGAGCGCCTTTTTCAGATTGCCGGGGGCACGCTCCAGCATGGCATGGGGCTCAAACTTTCCTACCGCGGCATGCTTGGACGTGCTGGCCATGGCGATGGTCGTGGCGCCGCGCCGGTTGGCAAGCTGGATCAGCGCCGAACCGACACCGCCGGATGCGCCGGGGATCAAGACCCTGTCGCCCTCGCCAACGTTGGCGCGATTGAGCATGTTTTCGGCGGTGATCCAGGAGGTGGCGAATGTCGCCAGTTCCGCATCGGAAAGATCACTGTCAACGGGATGGACCTGGCGTTCATCGATCTTCACATATTCGGCAAATCCGCCATCGCACTCGGAACCGAAATAACCGGTCTTCTCCATATTCAGCGGATCGTTCCAGTCCCTGAGCCAGGTGTCGATCAACACCCGCTTGCCCAGGAGACTGTCCGGCCCGGTGACAACACTGCCGCAGACATCGGCGCCCTGAATACGCGGGAATGTAAATGGCGCACCACCCCAGGCGGCGTCATCATCATCAGCAGTATCGAACGCGGCGCCGGTGGTTTTTTCGCTGACACCTTTCGAGTACCAGGCGGTGCGGGTGTTGACATCGGTGTTGTTGTAGCTGCAGGCATGGACCTTCACCAGCACTTCACCTGGACCGGAAACCGGCACCGGCCAGTCTGCATGATAGACAAGTTTGTCTATGCCACCGTGGCCGGTCAGTACAAAGGCTTTCATCGTGGCAGGGACAGTCATTGTGCCAGCTCCATTTCTGCATCGGTTCGAGGCAACAGGCTCTGCGGGTCATAGGCGGGTTCGCCCAGCACCCGGGCTGCGCGGGGTTTGCCGGCAATGACCACCTCAAGCCGGGTGCCGGGCTGCGCAGCATGCGGCCTGACATAGGCGAATGCGAGTATCTTTTTGACCGTGTGGCCATAGACGACGGAGGCTGTCGAGCCGACGAGCCTGCCTTCATGCATCACGGCCTCACCGCCATTGCCGTCCCAGATTTCCGTCGGGTTCAATGGCAATATAGGCGCACACCCAGGGCAACGGGGCATCGAGACTTTTCCGGGTCTGCTGCCTGCCGAAGAACGGCCTGTCCATTTTCACAAAGCGCATGACGCCTGCTTCCGGCAGGGTTACCTCGTTGGTCAGTTCGCCAGCACCCTTGAACATCTTTTCCATGCGCAGAATGTTCATGGTAAATCAGCCATACGGGTGAGGCCGTGGGCTTTTCCTGCTTCCCAAAGCGCATCATAGACCGCCAGGATGTTTTCGGGCGCGGGGCCCGTGAAATTCCCACCCCAGTTCACCGGCATAGGACATTCGCATTGCCCACACCGTGTTACCGGCAATCTCTATTTCACGCGCCGACATCCAGCGGAAACCGGCATTGTCCAGTGCAGCATCAGTGCACGCAGACAGGATATCGCGCGACCTTGGACCGTTGAGTGACAATGCGGCCCAGTCATCGGACCGGTTGACCACCTGCATGCCCTCATCACCGCGATGCAGGGCCAGATGATCCAGCAGGCGCTGCTCGAAGAAAGCTGCGCAAACCAGGTAGAACCGGTCCTCGGCCAGGCGGACAACGGTCAGTTCGATCTCGATACGGCCGCGGCGATTGAGGAGGTGGGTCAGGGCGATACCGCCGGGTTTTTCCGGCAACCGGTTGGGCGCCAGTCCATCCAGGAACCGTCCGGCGTCGGGACCCGACACTTCGACCTTGCTGAAGCCGGTAATGTCCATGATACCGGCGCGTTCACGCACCGCCTTTACTTCCGCCGCCAGCAGGTGGTGGATTTCGGTGCGCCTGAATGAATAATAGTCGCGCTGCTCGATGTCACCGGCTGCAAACCAGCGCGGACGCTCGTGGCCATAGACTTCCTCATACACCGCGCCCTTGGCCTTCAGCCGTTCATACAATGGGCCGGGTTTGACCGGGCGCCCGGCGAGACGGTTGAAATGCGGGAACGGGATTTCGTGGCGCAGGCAATAATCCTCCCTGGCCTTCACCACCTGCCAGTCCTTCTTGGAAAGAGGCCCCGAAGCGGCGCGGATCGTATTCGCGCATGGAAATGTCTGCCGCACCGTGCACCATCCAGCGGGCCAGTTCACGGGACAGGCCGGGACCCCAGCCAATACCGATCTGGGTTCCGCAGCAGCACCAGTAGTTCCCGGCACCCGGCGCCGGACCGATCAGCGGATTGCCATCAGGGGGATGCGAGATTGCACCATGCACTTCGCGCTTGATGCCAAGGTCGGCAAATATCGGCATGCGCGCAAGCGCGTTCTCCAGATATGGCATGATGCGATCATAGTCGGCTGCAAACAATTCGTTCTCGGCTTCCCACGGGCAGTGATCTTCCCACACCGTGTTGGGATTTTCCTTTTCGTAAATACCAATGAGGCCGGATTTCTGCTCCATGCGGATATAACCCGACACCAGCCTGTCATCGCGGATTACCGGCAGTTCCCGGTCCAGGTCCACAAATTCCGGCACCGTGTCGGTCACAAGGTAATGATGGGTCATCGAGGTCATCGGCAATTGCAGCCCCGACCATTCGCCGATCTGCCTCGAGGTGCCGCCTGCATTGACAACATGCTCGCAGACAATGTCGCCATGTTCGGTGGAAACCTTCCATTCACCGGACGCCAGCCGCGCAATGCCAGTCGCGCGGCAGTGGCGGATAATCCTTGCACCCAGCCTGCGGGCACCCGCCGCCAGGGCCTGGGTGACACCGGAAGGATCAACATGCCCGTCGTCCGGGCGTGCAGCGCGCCGATGACGCCGTCGAGATTGTAGAAGGGATGCAACTGCGCAACCCGGTCCGGACCTACCAGTTCGATACTGAAACCAAGCGACCGGCCCACCGACAGGGTCTGGCGCAGCCAGTCCATCTCGTCTTCGGTGTAGGCGATCCTGAATGAACCGCAACCATGCCATGTCACCGACTGGCCCGTTTCAGCTTCCAGCTTTCCGGCATAAAGGCCGATATTGTAGTCGACGCATTTGCCAAGACCAAAGCTGGAGGTGGAATGAGTTATCTGCCCTGCAGCATGCCAGGTGGAACCGGAGGTCAGTTCGGCCTTTTCCAGCAGAACGATGTCGCTCCAGCCTTCATGGGCCAGGTGATAGGCAATGCCGCAGCCCATCACACCACCGCCAACGACTACTACCCGGGCATGAGACGGCACCATTGATTTTCACTCCGAATGTGTTTTTTGCGATGGACAAGTGCTATCGTACAATTGTACACTCGTCAATCATGAATGATACAAACGTACAATCAACTGAACAATCCGCCCCGCCGGAACTGCTCGGCAGACTGACCACGGAACTGCAAGGGCCGACACGCTCGAAGTGCGCAAGGCTGCAACATTTGTGCTGGAAAACCCCAATGAAATCGGGGTCAGTTCGATACGCGAGATCGCAATGGCAGCGGATGTCAAGCCCAATACGCTGGTGCGAATGGCGCGGGTTCTGGGTTCGACGGGTATGAAGATTTCCGCGAGCCATTTCGCGAGGAGATCAGGCGGGGCACCGTCAGCTTTCCGGATCGCGCGCGCTGGCTGCAGTCGCTCAGCCAGTCGGGAATGCTGGGCAGCCTGTATGCGGATATGGTCGATTTGGCCCTGCGCAACATAGAAGAGACCTTCGCTGGCATTGACGAGACGGCCCTGAAATCGGCGGCAGATGACATCTGGGCATCGCGCCAGGTTTTCGTGCTGGGGGTCGGCGTCAACAATTCAAACGCCGGAAATTTCACCTACCTGGCCTCTACCGGCATGGAACAGTTCCACCGCATTCCGCGGCCGGGCAGCACGGCGGTTGACGACCTTGCCCGCGCCGACAAGCGCGATGTGCTTATCGCCATAACCTGCAAACCGTATCGCAGCGAAGTGGTCGAGGCGGTTCGCATCGCGCGCGAACAGGGACTGACCATCATCGGTATCTCCTACAGCCCGGCCTCGCCGGTTGTTGCCGGTTCGCAGCACGGTTTCGTAGTGGCCGTGGACACGCCGCAGTTCTTTCCGTCGTCAGTATCAACCATTGCGCTGCTGGAAACCCTGCTGTCGTTCGTCATTGCATCGGCAGACAGTGAAATTGTCGAACGGGTCGAAAAATTCCATCAGCGCAGGCACCAGCTGGGTATCTACTGGAACGAGGAGACAGGTTGATCATGAGCAGTGTTGCGACCCCGGTGAGATCGCTCGATGCACGCTATTACACCGACCCGGCAGTGTTCAGGGTGGAGTTCGAAGGCCTGTTCAAACGCACCTGGCAGTTTGCCGGGCACACTTCCAGGTCGAAAACACTGGAGATGATTCACCTTCACGATGGCCGGTGAGAACCTGTTCTGCATCCGCGCAAAGGACGGCTCGATCAACGCCTACTACAATGTCTGCCAGCATCGCGCGCATGAGCTTGTGAGCGGTGAAGGCAACACCAGGCTGGTCGTGTGCCCCTATCACGCGTGGACCTACGAACTTACCGGGCAGTTGCGGTCCGGCCCCAATATCCAGTCGGTGCCGGATTTCGACCGCTCGGCGATCTGCCTGACCCCGGTACGTATCGAGGAGTTCTGCGGATTTCTGTTTGCCAATCTCGACCCGGACGCCGGACCGATGGAGC
>CAVOZJ010000011.1:0-8522 GCA_963700885.1 uncultured Alphaproteobacteria bacterium | reverse complement strand
AGCGCGCGAGCTTGAGACGCCGGCGCCAGGCTGACGGCAGGCGCGCGGCGGCAAGATGACGGATGACCAGACAGACTTCGCAGATCGTTTAAAACGAATCTACAAACACAATTATATAAATAAATCGCAACCTTCCGTACTTAAATCTTTTTACTATACTAGACAACAATGTTTAATTTTTGAATTGGAGCTCCACGTCATTGCATTGGCCGTTCATCAGGCATTCTGGAGCTTTCTCTGTTCCTGCTGCCGTCCACTACCGCGATCACCGCAAGAGACCGAGAAACAACCGCACAAATCCGAACCATCAGTCAATCGTGCGACATCACCATGGGAAAGGGAGGCCAAAAGACGGTGCTGGCAGAGAAAAAGGAGGAAGCCGGTGATTCAGAGCTTCGCAATGTCGTGCTCGTCTCTGAGCGGGAAGCCAAGATCAGCCACTCGCCGGGCTTCTTCTGGGAGGACAACTACGAGCCTCACGCCAAGCGGTGAGTCACACAACCGAAGAACTTGATAATCGCCAGGGATGGCGCATTGGTCAAAAAAGCGCGGTTTGATCCAAGACGCTGAACCTGCTGGTGATGATGACGGCGTGTTCTCTCACACAGTCCTCTTTTGCCTTTCTATTCTTTCTTCACAGGAGAAAGGTCATCCAGACTGCTCATCCGGAAGTGACCAAACTCATGGGTCACGACTCGACTACTGTCTACAAGATCCTCTTTGCCCTCTTGGTACAAATCGGCTCTCTGCACCTGCTGCAGGGGTCTCCCTGGTATGTGTGGATCTTTTGTTGCTACACGCTCAGTGGCACAATCAATCATGCCATGACGCTCGCCATGCACGAGTCCAGCCACAATCTGGTCGCCAAGAAGTTCTCCTACAACAAGGTCATGTTGATTCTTGCCAACCTTTCTTTGGGCGTTCCGTCCGGAGCGTCCTTCAAGAGATATCACATGGAACATCACAAGTTCCAGGGAGAAGAAGATGTCGACGTCGACATTCCCACTGACTGGGAAGGCGCCTTCTTTACCTCCACTCCTCGCAAAGCACTCTGGTGCCTGCTGCAGCCACTCTTTTACTCCATTCGTCCTCTACTGGTGAGCCCCAAGGAAATCTCAAGACTGGAAATTATCAATATCATTTGCTGCTTGAGCTTTGATCTGGTCATTTACTACTACTTTGGCATTGGAGGACTCGCCTACCTTTGCATCGGTACGCTGTTGGGCATGGGCATTCACCCCGTCGCCGGTCACTTTATTGCAGAACACTACGTCATGAACAGTGGCCAAGAAACCTACTCGTACTACGGACCACTCAACTGGTTGACCTTCAACGTGGGCTATCACAATGAACATCACGACTTTCCGTTTACCAGCGGAAAGAACTTGCCGGCCGTACGGGCCATGGCGCCCGAGTTTTATGACGAGATTCCTCACTACCACTCATGGGTCAAGGTCATTTATGATTATATTATGGATCCCCCGCTGTCGCCCTATTCCAGGACCAAGCGAGTTACGCTCCAGACAAGCGAGATCGACGAGTTGCGGGCTCGCGGAGGTCTCGTCAAGTAAACTGATACAGTGACGCTACTGCAAAACAGCGATTACTTGGACTCTTTTTTATTGACGTGGTTGAAGCAGTAACCCGTCTTTCGCGATGTATCTGTTCAAGCTTGAAAAAAGCTAACCAATCGTTGCAAGCCTTTTTGACGGTACTCCGCCCTCGATCAAATTTCTCGCAGGCCAGTTGTACCGCGGCTTCTTTTTTGGTGCCGGATGCAACCTCATCATGCACGAAGCGCGCTATTACTTCGTTTTTGTCGTCCGAAGTAGGCGGTCCTGGCCTCCTGTGCTTGAAAACGAACTGACGGTTTGTTGAGCCCGCTTGCACTTTCGGAGCCGCCTTGAATATGCGAGCCAACCAACTCTCTGATTCTGTAGGCGCTGGGTCGATCAGATCAGCTAAGGCCCAAAGGATGCATGGGTGGAGAGGGTGTCGCGAACGGAGAAGGCTCGCCAATTTACGACGGGCATGATCCTCTGAACTACCATCTAGTAGGCTGTTGTGGGGAATCCCTGATTGTCTTCCCAGGGGATCCCGTTTAGAAGCGCCAACGCTGTCAACTCGTCAAGGTGCAAAAATGCTCTGTTTCCAGAGCATCCAGCAAGGAATCGATCAGCATTTTTACCCGTGTCTTCGTCATTCGATCCGCCGGAAGGTCTAATGCTGATGACGTTACTTGCTTCGGTCGAAGCACAGTAAAAAGCCCAATCCTCCAGTTGCCAGCTTCCGTCGCTTGTTGATCGACTTGCCGCGGCGGTAGGAGCGTTCAACTTCGTTACCCACCTTGTGAGCTAATCGCCTTCGGCGACTTCCCGCCGGAAACAATGTTTCGTCTCCGCACCAGTCGCGGAATGAGGACCGGAAACCGTGGACGGTGGCATTCTCAACCTTCATGCGGCGCAAAACCATTTCCATTCACATGCCGCTCAAAGGCTTGTCAGGATTCTGTCCGGGAAAGACGTAAGCTGATAGTTTGGCTTCATGCAGCGGCTTCAGGATTCCCATTGCTGCGCCTGACAAGGGAACAACATGCTCTTCTGCCGTTTTTCAATTCCGTGGGCGGGTATAGTCCATAGAGCATTCTCGAGGTCAAACTCATCCCCGACGTGGCGTTCAGGACTTCACTGGTTCTGGCTGCGGTGAGGATGAGGAACTCCAGGGCGCGAGCAGCAATAGCGTCACGTTCACGAAGCCGCTTTATGAACTCGGGAACCTTGCCGTATTTCATTGCTGCATGATGCCCTCGGGAAAGCTTGGAGCGGGCCGGCAGGATGTTTTTCAGGTGCCCACGCCAGCGAGCCGGGTTTTCTCCCGTGCGCCAGCCCTTGGACCTTGCATAGTCCAAGACGTTCTCAATTCGCCCGCGAAGTCGCGATGCCGTTTCGTTCTTCTCGTTCCAGATCGGTTGCAGGACAGAGAGAACATCGGCCTGGATACGACGGCGACAATTCTAATCCTGATTGGCTGACAATAGACATCCAGTGTCATTTGCCACTGTTTGCGGTGCTTTTCATTGCGCCAGTTGCGTTCCATGGTCCCGACATATTCGTCAGCGCATTCGCCAAACGTTTTTTCGACCTGGCGATCACGCTCGGCAATGGGGTCTTTTCTCTCTGCAACTAGTCGGCGTCGGCAGTCAGCAGCTTGTTCACGGGCGGTCTTTAGACCCACGGCCGGATAGGCACCGAGCCCCATTTCCCGACGCCTACCGTCCTTGACCCACATAAAGAGCCAGGATTTGGAGCCTGTCTTGGACACATTCAGGTATAAACCACCGCCATCCGAATGTCGGCCGGGTTTAGTCTGTTTGTCTGCCGCAATTGCGGAAAGCTTTCCAAGTGTCCGAACCATGGCTTCCCCACTTCTATCCCCACTTTGTAGTAGGGATAGTAGCAGACAGTCACGGACACTGATAGACGGTCTGTCTACTAAAGCGTTGGAATTTATGAAGATTGCAGACAACTATGGACATGCGTGAACCATATTGTTAAAAAACAATTTTATTCAACAAATTGTTTGTTCATACCACATTTCGTACCACATTAGGTTTAATGAACCTGCTTTGGTCAGGTTTGTTCAATCCTACTTTGGCGCCATAATTAATTGCAATTGAACCGCCCCGGGTTTGCCGGAGGCTGTTTGGTTTAAGTTATGCGGCCATGTCTTGTTCGTCCAGCCTTTCATAATAACGTTGCTCTGCCTCGACCGGCGGGATGTTGCCGATGGGTTCCAGCAGGCGACGGTTCTCGAACCAGTCGACCCATTCCAGGGTTGCAAACTCGACAGCTTCAAAGCTGCGCCAGGGGCCACGCCGGTAAATCACCTCGGCCTTGTAGAGACCGTTGATGGTCTCCGCCAATGCATTGTCATATGAATCTCCGACGCTGCCGACAGATGGTTCAATACCAGCCTCTGCCAGGCGTTCTGTATACCTGATCGATACATATTGACTGCCCCTGTCGCTGTGATGGACAAGACCTCCCCGATGAACGGGCCGGCGCTCATGCAGTGCCTGTTCCAGGGCATCGAGAACAAAACCGGTATCGGCCGTGCGCGAGACACGCCAGCCGACAATGTAGCGGGCATAAACGTCAATGACCAAGGCAACGTAGACAAACCCTTTCCAGGTGGCGACATAGGTGAAGTCGGAAACCCACAGCATGTTTGGTCCTGGCGCATGGAACTGCCGGTTGACGTGATCAAGCGGACACGGTGCATCCTTGTTGCTGATCGTCGTTCGCACGGGTTTGCCGCGGATAACCCCGTGCAGACCAAGATCGCGCATCAGTCTTGCCACCGTGCAGCGGGCAACATCAAAACCCTCCCGCTGCATTTGCCGCCACACCTTGCGCACACCATAGACGCCAAAGTTGTCGTCAAACACACGCCTGATTTCGCCTTGCAAATCCCGGTCGCGCCGGGCACGAGCCGACAATCGGGCAGGATCCCGTCGCTTCGCCGCATGGAGATGGAAGGTGGAAGGGGCAATCGGCAATACCTTGCAGATCGGCTCGACCCCATATGTACCGCGATGTTCGTCGGTAAACGCAATCATCGTCTGAACGGGCGGTCGAGCTCCGCCTGGGCAAAATATGCGGACGCCTTGCGCAATATCTCGTTGGCTTGACGAAGCTCCCGGTTCTCGCGTTCCAGGGCTTTGATCTTGTCAGCCATATCGGTGGGGACGCCAGCGCGCTGACCGCTGTCCACCTCAACCCTCTTAACCCATTCATTCAGCGTCTGCGGCACACAGCCGATCTTCCCGGATATCGAGACAATCGCCGCCCATCGCGACGGATGGTCCTTCTCGTGTTCAAAAACCATGCGGACCGCTCGGGCACGCATCTCAGGTGAAAATTTGTTCGTTGTCTTGCTTGTCATTGCTCTATCCTACTCAGGAGTTAGAGCCTCCGACAATCCCGGCGCGGTTCACACACCTGATTTAGAGAATTGACCAATGAAGTCGTCACATCCTTTCGCATCACAGCGACTGTAAACCTGCTGGTTAAAATCGATGCGCACGACAATACTATTCTTGATGGCTACACAGCCCTCCCCCGGATTGCACTGCAACTTCTCACTTATCGTGCAGGTAACTGCCGCACTGGCACTGCCGGCCCCAACCCACATCAGCATCGCCGCCATAAGTGCCATCACCATCCCGACAACCAATGAACGTCTCGACATGGTGAACTCCTTTGACCGTTGAAGACATCACTTGCAGGGGAAGGCCTTAACATATGCTTCTTCGACAACGGCTTCGGCAGAGCGGTGGCCGTCCTCTGGGTGAACATTGAAGTGATTGACGAATATGTCCCTAAAGAGTTCCACCGATATACTATTCGTTACGCAAACCTTCTGTTGTCGGTCTACTCTGTCATATACGGCTGTGAGATAGCCATTACATGTATCCAGCATTGCCTTTGGCGCAGACCCCTTGCTCTCGCTAGCAGTGCATAATTGTTGCAGAAATTCGGCGTCAAAAATCGAAGCACGAGACGACGTTACTAGTGCGGTTAATAGTACCAGCGAACCTATCAGATGGGTAATCATTGAACGTCTCGACATGTTGAAGTCACCGTAGCCAACATTTCAGGACTGCAACAAAGACCGATGCAGTCTGCTAGCAGCATTGAAGGCCCGGCGCTTGGCTTAGAGTCACCTATAGCCTTGTCGCAAGGTAATCCAGCAGCATTGAGCCTCTTGTCACCATGCGATGTCAAGTTGAAGGCAACCAGACGTCTCCCACAGCGCAATTCCGGACCGAACCTCTCTACCCGGCACCTGATCACATAAATCTCGAGTTCCGTTCAAAACCATGCGTGTAGACGTGAGGTTTTGAGGCTAGTGATGCCGTCAGCCCATGGTGCAATGGTCTCCGCGGTCAGGCCGAGGAGCGCTGTTAAGCTTCTGCAGGTAGGGGGTGGTGGCCAAGCAGGTCAGAACTCTCGCTGGTGGCGTGACCGTGAAGCGGAAAGGGCAATACAAATTGGTTAAGCCCTATCAGGTCTACCCGGCCTGTCGCGACATCAACAAGAGAAATCTCGACTATTGCCATCAGTGCTATGGTGGCGAATGTTTAAATGAAATCATAGCAGGTGCTGATTGCAAAATTTGCCAGATATTTCTGAGGGAACGCGTTTGTTTGCAGACCTATCCGCGCTTAAGGCACGCCAGCTCAGAAATCGAGAGGAGCATGTGAAGCCTCTGGGAAGTTTTGTTGAGAGGCTGCGAGTTGCTCACCCGGCCACCGAGTTCCCGGATTTTGATCCAGCAGATGGCGGCGTTCACGCTGACATACTATTTCTGTTTGAAAAGCCCGGCCCCAAGACATCAATTTCAGGAGGCGGATCAGGCTTCATAAGCCGAGACAATGACGATCTGACTGCTGCCGCGACAAATACTTTCATGCGCCTTGCTGGACTTCAACGCGAGAGGACTGTCATCTGGAACGTCATTCCCGGATGGAATGGTGAACGCAGAATAATGCTCGGTGAATTGAAAGCGGGTCTGGATCATTTGCACGAGCTTATTCAATTGTTGCCTGTGCTGAAGACAGTCGTACTCGTGGGCAGAAAGGCACAAAGAGCCGCCCGGTTGTTTGAACAACACGGTATCAGAAGTATTCCGTCAATACACCCTTCACCGATCAACCGCGCAAGCAGACCAGAAGAGTGGGCGCGCTTGCCCGTTGTCTGGTCGACAGCTTCCTAGCGACGGTAAGCAGGTCAAAACGCGCTCTGGCGGCGCGACCGTACGGCGGGAATAGGCCATATGAATTGGGCGTGGCAGATGGCAGGCAGATAACCATCGTATTGCCACGGCATCATCATTTTTTTGCCTATCTTCGGCTACGAACTGGCTTGGACGGCATGTGACCCAAGGCTTGCAGTGAGTAGCGTAATTTTCACCCCCCCGTACGCAGGTCTTGAGGCGAGTTGTTTTTGCAGAGCCACATCGCCGTCGTCACATGTCGTCGCCTGTCCACAACATTGAGGGACCGATGTCGACCGCGCAAGCCCTTACGTCCTCCGATCCAGTGAGTTGATCCATCGCAATGCTGGCCTGCTGAGCTTGCGATAACGTGCAACCTACAGATCGCGATATGCGACTGCCACGTTTTGCGGGAGGTTGAAATGAAACGTTTTATAGTTCGCACATCGGCTGTTTGTCTCGGCATAATCATGTCTCCAACACTCACCTCTGCGGAGGAGACAAACTTTACTTCTTTTAGAGTGCTAAAGCCTGAACTCGCCATAGAGGCTGCTCAGGCTGCGATGAGCGACTGCCGCCAGAAAGGCTACCAGATTGCGGTTAGTGTGACCGATAGGTTTGGTATCCTTCAGGTGACCCTTCGAGACCAGTTGGCCGGTCCTCACACGCCAGACACTTCATTTCGCAAGGCTTGGACCGCGGTCAGTTTCAGAAGTGACACATCAGACCTGTCGAAACTGACAGAGTCAGGCGAGGCTTGGGCCATCCGAAATGTAACTGGTGCCTTGCCTCTTGGCGGCGGCGTGCGGATTGTAGCCGGCGATGGAGATATGGTGGGTGCAATTGGGGTTTCTGGAGCACCATCAGGTTTGGAAGATGAAGCATGTGCCAAGGCCGGTATCGCCGTTATTGCCGACAGAATAGCATTCTGAATATTGCATTGGCTCTGAAACAACCTGAGCGAAGCGCTGACACGCGTTTTGCTGCTCCTAGTCAAGGACGCTCGGTGAACCGTTTCGTGCACCGGTGGGGTCGTCTTCCTCTTGTTAATGACCAAATTGCTTGCCATCTTTGATCTACCGGCAGAGAATTCATTCACACGGGACTTAGAAGCTATGTTCAGACTGTTCGTATATCCACTTGCCATACTGCTACTCACCGCATCTGCCGCTCACGCTGGCAATCTGACCTTCGATGTGGCCAAATCTGCCACCTGCGGTTGTTGCAGCGCATGGATCGAGCATATTCGTGCTGCGGGCCATGAAGTGAAAACATCCGACATGGACGCAGATTCACTAACGCAACACAAACTGAAACTGGGCATCAACCCCCAATACGCCTCCTGCCATACAGCAACAGTTGAGGGCTATGTTATCGAGGGCCACGTGCCGGTTGCTGACATAGAACGCCTGCTCAAAGAGCGTCCGAAAGCCATTGGTCTTTCAGCCCCCGGTATGCCGGGAGGCTCTCCAGGAATGGAAATGGGCACCTACCGCGAAGCTCATGATGTCGTACTGGTCAAATTGGATGGCACCAGCGAAGTCTGGACCCACTATCCGGAGAAGCAATAGATCTAATCCGAAAAAGTCTGTCTGGTACCTCATCAACTGAGAAGCGTTTTCCGTCCGAAACTATGCGTGTAGACGCGCAGTTTTGAGGCTGGCGGGCCGCTCAACGGGGTGGTCCTGCGTCTGAAAGAGTCCGACAGCGGACATAGTTTCAATATGCGCTGATGGCCGTTTTTG
>CAVOZJ010000010.1:0-17748 GCA_963700885.1 uncultured Alphaproteobacteria bacterium | reverse complement strand
GCGCCTGGGGCCGGGGTTTTGCGAGTGCTGATCTGTACAATGTGCTGAAATGCCCAGTGTGCAGATCGCAACAGAAATTTGCCAGGTGCAACCCGACTTCTCACTGTCGAATTGGCCGGGAGCGGATTTTGCCGACGCTGCTCTGGGCAGGAGATTGACAGAGAGCCTCGTCCTAGCCGGCGTCAAGTGATAATGTCCGCTTCGGGTCATAAATCCCCTATCTTAACCGAGTCCAAAAACGTTCGAAATACCGTCAACTTCGGACTCTTTTATCGAAAACGTCTGGAATACCCTCAAAAATAGACACACTTCCCCGTCGACCCTTGGCACTTGGCTGGCGGGTCCGGACAGGGCAAAAACATAACTTTTCATTTTAGGTTTATGCGCAGGGCAGTTCATCGTATTATTTTTTGTTGTCAACTCTTAGACGCGAGGTGATCTGTTGTGACCGTGTCGCATTCGTTCGAGAGAATTAAGAAGAAGTTGCCATTGCGGCAACTCTCCAGTTCGCATTCGATTGGCCGGACAATGGTTCCGTAATCCCGGTTCGCGCATGTGGCTGCGAGTTATGCACAAAACACAGAGCTGTTTGGACATCGCATCCCAAAGGCAGTTTCGATTTGCACATCGGTGACGAAGGTCAATTGAATCTCTATCGGTTCGGAACGAAGACTGCGGATTTTCATATATGCCGAGTGTGCGGGGTCACGCCAATCTCGACATGCGTCATTTCTGAGAGGCGTTACGCGGTATTCAACGTACACACTTTTAATGATATGGATCGAGCGCGACTTGTAGAGCGAGCCACAGATTTTGAGGGTGAAACTGTAAAGAACCGACTCGCGCGTCGGCAACGCAGTTGGACGCCAGAGAAGACAGCTGAATCGTCGAAATTGTAATATCCAGTACGGTTGACCGAGACGTTTATCACTATTTCGAGCCTCGGTTCTCGAAATTACAACTGTCCAATTTTGCGGAAAATCTTGCGTTGGTTGCGGGGCAGGATTTGAGCCTGCGACCTTCAGGTTATTAGGCTGTCGGCACTACCACGGCTTGATGGCAGGCAGAATGACTCTCTGCAAGCCCCCAGAGCGAGTCACCAACGCGGGTTCTGGCGTTTCTGGTATCTGGATTGGGGACTATGTATTAGCCGAAATAACCCTGGAGAACGAACATGAGAACTATCGGTATAACAGATTTCGCGGAGGGCCGCTTTGGGCGTAAATCCCCTCTTTGAACTGGGTCCAGGAATGTCCGAAGCACCTCCAACTACGGACTCATCTAGCGAAAACGTCTGGAACACCTTTGAAACCAGACTTATTTCAACGCCCGACAAACCGGTGAAAATGTGCCAGAAACAGACAAGTTCCAAACGCGGCAGTCAGCACAACCACGAGGCACCGATCGGCTTGGTACTATCCTCAGAACGGCACGTTCACACCCATGCGGGCATCCGCGGTGAAGATCTCGGCACTGTCGTAGCCAATCTCGAAGCCTGCCGTGAACTGCGTCCCGCCATGCGAGGTGAAAACAGCCTCCGCGCCACCAGCCACGCACGATGCTGTCGTCGTCTCCTGCTGCAAAAGCGAGGTCATTGCCCAGCAGGCTGGCATTGACATCATCACCCCAGTTGAAGAAAACCGTCCACGCCGCCCTTGAGTTGCGTGTGCCAGAAGCCGCTTTCGACTTCCTTTTGCGCCAGTGCCAAGGCCAGTTCACCCCGAATTCGACCACGTGCACATTGCGGTCGCCAACCGCGAGGGCGGCGGCAGAACCTGTTTCCTCGTAGCCATCCAGATACAGGCCCGCATAGCGCACCCGCACACTTGGTGTCAGCGTCGAGCCGCCAAGCCCCTGGTCAAAGCCCACCTTCAGGGACGGGCTGAACAGAATGCCGTCATAGTCGGCACTTGCCGTCTCCAGCCCACCGGCCACCATGTTGTTGCCGATCAGCCGTTCGGTGTCGTTCATCACCACGCCTGCCGTGACCGACAGGTCGAAGAAGATGCCACTGCCGGTGACATGGCTGAGATAGGCACCGCCATAGGCCGTGGTCATGTCATTGCTGAAGGCATCGTTCGGCGTGGTGACTTCACCCTTGGCGAAGCCGCCGAACAGGCCACCGGTCGTTGCCATGGACAACGCACGGTCATAGCCAACCACAAGGCCGCCGAAGCCATGCTCGGCATCGGTAATGATGCCGGAGGCTTCCATGTCGCTGTAGCCGCCGTAGAGCGACCCCCACAGGCCTGTACCACAGGTCATTGGCACCGGTGGCAGGTCGGCCACCGGCGATACGCTCATGTTGCCCATCGCAACGCGGTTATCGCCATAGCAGGCCCGCTGGGCCGCGAGGTGACCTTCGACAGACCCGGTGATGGAGCGGGTCAGGTCAGTGATGACTTCATCGGTGACGGCAAAGCCGGTCGGATCAATCACGACCAGACCACTGCCAATGACGACCGCATTGCCCGCATCGGCAACCGGCATGCCGTTGACGTTGATACTATCGGGAACGCCATCCAGCAGGTAGTAGGTATTCAGGCCGGGGCCGATGTTCAGCGTGGCGGAGTTGGTCGGTCCGAAGTAAATATCCCCCTGTATGGCGGACCCGGCCAGCAGGTTTAATTTGGCATCGTTTGCAGTCATGCGGATCGCATCGGACTGTTCGCTGATGACGACACCGCTGTTGGTGATCATGGCGTCAGCGCCGGTCGACCAGATGCCCCTAGCACCGATCCCCTCTGTGCTGATCGAACCGCTGTTGCTGATCTCGGCACCGGTGCTGTTGGAGAAGATGCCGAAACCGCCAGCCCCCATGGTCGAGATGCTGCCGTTGTTGCTGATCTGGGCGTTGCTGCCTTGGGACAAGATGCCGTTAGCACCAGTCCCCGTGGTCGAGATGCTGCCTTCGTTGCTGATCTGGGCGTTAGCGCCTTGCGAGAGGATGTCGTGAGCGTTGGATCCCATCGTGCTGATCGATCCGCTGTTGTCGATCATGGCGTCAGCGCCTTGCGACAAGATGCCGTAAGCGTTGCCTCCCGTTGTGCTGATCGATCCGCTGTTGTCGATCATGGCGTCAGCGCCTTGCGACCAGATGCCGAGAGCGCTGGCTCCCGTTGTGCTGATCGATCCGCTGTTGTCGATCATGGCGTCAGCGCCTAGCGACAAGATGCCTTGAGCGTTGTCTCCCGTTGTGCTGATCGATCCGCTGTTGTCGATCATGGCGTTGGCGGCCTCCGATTCAATGCCGGTGGCACTGCTTCCGGTGGTTTCTATCGAACCGTTGTTATTAATTGTGGCATTGGCAGCGTTAAGGTTCGAAAAAATGCCGACGGCTAAGTCCCCTTGTGTGGCGATTGCACCGTTGTTGGTTGTGGTCTGGTCAGTGTTATCCATCAGGACGCCGTGCTCCACCGGGACGTTACCCGTATCGATCGTACCGCCCTGTTCAATCAGCAGCGTATCGCCTGCATCGGGCAGGGTCTGGGTTGTCGTTTCCGTCTGCCCGTTTCCGACCACGAAATCGTCAGCCATCGCCGCGCCCGACAGCATCAGTCCGCCTGCCACCGCCCCCGACAGCGCCAGGACCCCAGATGCCACGCCGGCACGCAGTGCCGACGCAAACCGTGTTGTCATTTGCATGTAGAAACCTTCTGCAAGATGTGTGCTGGCTGTACGTGACGACCCGCGCCCGAAAAGTTCCCCTGTGCGGCGCTTAGCACAGTTCCCCAAATCAATTGCAAAAAGATAACTGCCGCCGTCTGTTGTGTCAAACAGTAGTGCATGCGCTGACAAAGTTTGCCACCACGCTGTTGCAGGCGGACCACAGGGGCCGGGAGTTGCAACAGGCAAGTTTCGCTCGGGGGAAGCGACAGGCCGGACAATGGGCGAAAAAAAGCGGACGCTAGGTGGTTATATGATCTGGTTTGGGGGCAAAATCGCGTTGCCACCACAAAGAGCGAGAGTCCGTTTTGGGTCAAAATCCGCCGGTTTCGGTTTTCCCGGAGAATGTCCGCTACACCCCCGAAAGCTGCCTACTTCTCGGTCAACATGGGGACTCCGAGATGTGCCATTAATAGACAATCGCCATTCTCTCGCGATTGTTGAACAGACATAGCAATTTCGACATCGCGATACTGGTGACGGAGCCGTCCACAGCATCAAAAGCGGAAAAGACTCACTCAAGCAACAAGATAGATTCAAACGTTGTGAGAGGATAGTCTCCAAACCATGGAGCGCCGACTTGCAGCTGTACTTGCGGCCGATGTGGCCGGATATTCAACTTTGATGGCTGCCAACGAAACCCAAACGTTGGCCAGGCTAAAGGCCCTTTTGCGAGATATAATAAAACCCAGAATCCAGCAATTCAGTGGCCGATTGGTGAAACTGATGGGAGACGGGTTACTTGTTGAATTTGCAAGCACCGTAAACGCCGTGAGTTGTGCTGTCGAAATTCAGAACGCCTTATTAGAGCACGAACAACCGTATCCGGAATCTGAGCGCATTTGCCTTCGCGTTGGTATTAATCTGGGTGACATTATCATCGATGGTGAGGACATTTTCGGCGATGGAGTGAACGTAGCAGCACGGCTTGAAGGATTGGCAGAACCGGGAGGCATATGCATCTCGGGAACCGCATTCGATACTATCGATGGAAAACTAGAGCATCAGTTTGCAGACATCGGGCCGCAATATGTGAAGAATATGGATAAGCCGATTCGAGCATATTCACTCGATCGAGGACCAGTCGGTTCTACAGTGGAGGTAAAATCCATGGGCGACGGACCGGCGGTTGCGAAGCCTTCAATAGCGGTACTGCCGTTCGTAAATTCTTCTGGAGATGCGGAACAGGAGTACTTCGCCGATGGCATAAGCGAAGACATCATCGCAAGGCTTGGACGGTGCAATTGGCTACGGGTCCTGGCACGCAATTCAACGTTTGCCTACAAGGGTCGGTCGGTAGACACACGGCGTGTTGCAACTGAGTTGGGTGCCAGATATGTGCTCGAAGGCAGTATCAGGCAATCCGGCAAGCGATTGCGAGTAACAACTCAACTGCTGGATGGTAGGGACGGCACCAGACTTTGGGGAGAACAGTATGATCGAACCCTGGCTGACATATTCGAGCTGCAGGACGAAATTACCTCAGTAATCGCCGGCACCCTGGAACCAGAGTTGGAAATGCGTGAAGGCGCGAGATTGACCAATCAACCGCCCGCCAATCTTGGCGCATGGGAGTGCTACCAACGGGCCTTATGGCATCTTTATCGTTTCGAGATTGACGCGCTATCCCAATCGAGAGAACTGCTTGAAAGAGCCATTCATTTAGACCCGCAGTTTGCGCGGGCATATGCTCGACTGGCGTACGTGTACATTCAGTTTGGCTGGTATGGTTCGCAAGATACACGTGCGCAAAGCATCGAGTTGGCCCGAAAAATTGCCACCCATTCGGTTGAACTTGATGCCCAAGACCCAGCTGGGCATCTGTCACTCGGTCGAGCACTTACCCTCTGCGGGCAGCCTATGCGCGGCATCGATGAATTGAAAACGGCAGTAGAATTGGACCCCAGTTTCGCTCAGGCGCATTTCGCGTTGGCCCAAGCCTACTGTTATATTGATCAACACGAGAACGCTTTTCCTGCCATCAATGAGGCAATTCGGTTAAGCCCGCGAGACCCGCACCTTTGGACCTTTTTGCATGTACGAGGACTTGCGAATTATCAGGCAGGCGAATTTGAATGCGCCGAAGCCGACGAGAGAAAGGCACTCCGCCAGCCCAACGTAACACACTGGCCGTTACTGATACTTATCGCAGTTTTCGGTCACTCAAATCGTTTTTCTGAAGCGTCGGAGGCAATTTCTGATCTGCACCGCATGCGTCCCGGCTTTGCAGTATCCGATTGTCGGAAGGAACTGACATTTGGCGAACATCTAATAAACACAGCGCAGTTCGTAAACAGGCTGGCAGCAGACTTGCGCAGCGCCGGTTTACCTGAGTAGGCAAGGGTTCCCCAATGGCAGGCACAATGACCGTTCAGGGTCAAAAACGGCCAGTTTGGCTTGTTGCTGAAAACGGCAGCTTTACCCTCGATAACGGACCCTGCTGGCGGTAGGGCGGAGAGTCCGTTGGAATTCCATCGTCTACAGTCGTTATGCTGCCTCGTGAGGAGGGCTAAGTATGAAAATCACAGGCGAATGCCACTGCGGGGCAGTTGCGTACGAGGCTGAAATTGATCCCGTCAAGGTCGGGATCTGCCATTGCGCTGATTGTCAGGCTCTGTCTGCATCAGCATATAGGAACGGTGGCGATTGCACCAGCAGAGACATTCAAGCTGACGAAGAATAAGCCCAAGGAGTACGTGAAGAGTGCTGAAAGCGGAAACAAACGCATTCAGGCTTTCTGCCCGGAATGCGGATCCGCTATATATGCGACGAATGCAGAAGGCGCACCAAAGGCATACAATATTCGCCTCGGCACATCGCACCAGCGTCGCGATCTCCCCCCGCAATTCGAGTGCTGGACGCAATCAATTTTGCCGTGGGTTCCTGATAATCCCGGCATGAAAAAGTATGACAAGAATCCACAGTAGTTTTTCAGATCGCGCCGCCACTGGTGGTAATTGTACCGGATCTGTTTGCAAGCAAACTCTCTGCTGAGACGCGCGTGACTGCAGATGTACGTCCAACAGCGGACATTTTGCGCGGCTGAGAAAAAATTCTATAAGTTGCCAGAAGGAGACGCTCAACCCATGGGTCGTTGGCAATACGTTTCTTTGCTAAACTGGTGATGTTCTGATCATGGAGGATTGCATTGTCCAAACTCACAACGTCGTTATGCCAGCTCCTGGGCATTGAACACCCGATAATCGGCGCACCGATTTCAGCATCGCCTAAATTCGTCGCCGCTGTATCGAATGCCGGTGGGCTGGGGATTATCCAATCAACCTGGCACGGAGCCGACGAATTGGTGAACATTATTGCCGAAGTTCGTCGCCAAACAGACCGGCCGTTCGGGGTAAATTTCGTCCTCCCACTGATTGAGGATCAGCACTATGCCAATCTGAATGCAGCGCTAGACGCCGGAGTGCCTATTGTTTCCACCTTCTGGGGTGATCCGGCTCCCGTTATTGAGCGGATACACAGGGCGGGTGCACTTTCTTTGCACACGGTGGGATCTGCCGCAGAAGCACGGCGAGTTGTCGACCTTGGGGTAGATGCAGTGGTGGCTCAAGGTGTTGAAGCAGGAGGGCATGTTTGGGGGCAAGTTGGGACCATTGCGCTGACGCCAGCAGTGGTAGATGCCGTGCCTGATGCTCATACTGTAGCTGCGGGCGGGATTGCAGACGGCAGAGGCCTTGCAGCCGTTCTTGCACTCGGTGCTGGTGCCGCGTGGGTTGGAACCAGATTGCTGTTGGCGGACGAATGTCAGAGCCATCCAGTTTACCGCGAGCGGATCGTCGCTGCGGGTGAGGCCGACACCGTTCATACCAAAATATTTGATGGCGGATGGCCGGATGCGCCTGTCCGGTGCTTAACAAACGAGACCGTGGCGGCGTGGATGGCCGCGGGAAGACCCGATCCCGGAAATCGGCCCAACGAAGGCGAGGTCTTGGCGACATACTCTTCAGGAGACCCAATTCTGCGGTATAGCATAGACTGCCCTGCAGTTGGCATGACCGGGAATCTTGCAGAGTTGTGCCTCTATGCGGGCCAAGGGGTGGCATTGACACGCGAAGAAAAGCCGGTAGCCGCAATCATTGAAGAAATGGTGGCCGATGCGGCAGCGATTTTATCACGACTGGCCTAACGAGGGGTCGGTGTACGCTTTCTTTGTGTTGGATTCGAATGCCCGTTCAGGGTCACAAGCAGCCGGTTTTGATTGTCGCTGAGAATGTCCGCTCTACCCCTGAAAGCCATCTCTTTCTGTGGTGCTGTAGGTAGTCCGCGATGTGCCATCAACAGCCATCCATCCAGTTCTGCAGCCAACGTCAGCAGTGCGGACAGAGTTGCCGATGGACACCAAATTCTGACGACCGTTTTGGACTGCCTACTTCATATGTTTCGGCTTCATGTTTTCGGGCAAGACATCCGCAAAACTGTCTCCCCACGGCGCTTTGCCTACATCATCTGCCTCGCATTTCGGTGTGTAGCTGGATTGCTCGACCAGCGACATCTTGTGAACGTTACGCGGGCAGTTGGGGTGAATGTCCGTGATCCTCACGCGCACCGCGAGTTGCGCTGCGCGCACGCCACTGAATGCAGGGTGATCTTCGAGGATCTCGGCGCTCCCGTTGATCCGCATTCGTTTCTGGGCCTCGAAGTCAATGAACAGAAGTCCAACCTTACCCATTTGCGCGACATTACCGGCAGAAATGTAGAGCCCGTTGCCCTCGTAAATCGGGAAAACGAGCGTGGTGTCGTCTTCGACGTGAACGAAACCCCGAGGCCCGCCTTTGTAACTGCACTGCGGTTGTCCTTCACCATCCACTGTCGCGAGGAAGAAGAACATCGCGTTCTCGATCATTCCGCGGTCGTTCTCGGTCAACGCATCGTGAAACGCGACCTGAAGAACCCGGTCAGCCAGCCGTTCCGTTTCGAATCCTTTCTGAAACCCCCGCATCTGGGGCGTGAGTTCAACGTCGCTCATCTTTTTCCTCCAAATCGTCGAGTTTTCTCAGGCTTTGGCTGATGCTGGGTCCATGACCCGATCAACCGGATAGATTGCCGTTATCGGGATGCCACTGATCGCCGAATGCTCACGGATCGCCGCCTCGTCTTCAGCAAGGTAGACACAAAAGATCTTGTCTCCTGCGACATGGCTATGCTGCCACTGTACGCGGGGCGCCAATTGCGCCAAAGCAGCTTTGGGGTTTTTCGCGGCCTCGCTTGCTTCCGAGGCGCTCATATCTCCAGCACCCGGAACGTCTCTTTCAATCACATATTTCTGCATAATGTCCTCCTTCTGTTCGGCGGAATTACCCGCTGCGCATACCAGGGAGAGTGCGAATCGAAGGCCGTGAAAACCAGTCCGGTTTTCGAACTGGTGCCGTGCTCGGTATCCTGTATCGTGAAATCTCCTAGCTACGAGGCCGATGTGGAAAGAAAATCAAGCTATGGGCAGTATTGCCCCTTGGCCATGGCGACCGAACTACTCGGTAGCCGTTGGACACTCCTGCTTCTGCGTGAGTTGCTCGATGGTTCGACAGGTTTCAATGAGATCGCGCGCGGCGTTCCGCTGATGTCACGGAGTGTGCTTTCCACCAGATTGAAGGAGCTTGAGCTAGCTGGACTGATTTCAAAGACGTCATCAGGCGCAGGCAAATCCTCTGAATATCGGTTAACCGAGGCAGGTCACGCCCTTGGGCCAGTTGTCAGAAGCATTGCCGAGTGGGGTCAGGAATGGATCGACACAGAACCCTCTCTTGAGGACATAGACACGGATTTTCTCATGTGGGATATCCGTCGCAATCTCAATTTGCCAACGGATTTACCCGCTAAGTTCGTCCTTCACTTCCATTTCCCGGACGGCCCCGATGGGAAAACCGACCACTGGGTGGTGACGGAAGGCGGCGATATTGATGTGTGCTACATCGACCCGGGACACGAAGTGGATGTGCGCATCGGAGCCAACGTCAAGGACTTCACCCGAGTTTGGATGGGTTGGCTTTCGTTGGAAAGGGCCCTCGACGATCAACGACTTTTTGTCGACGGCCCTCCCCGCTACACGCGCAACATCGCCGGGTGGTTGGGCCTGAGCGCCGTATCAGGAATTGCGAAGCGCCCGCCGGAACAACGAGTGTTGCGTAGCTCTACCTGAGTTCGTCTCTGTTAGAGAGGTCCGGGAACCTCTTCCCGCAGATTGAACAGGCCGGCATTCGGAATGTCATTTGAGAATGGCTGTACTGGGCTCGAAGTTGCCCTTCGCTGCACTGCATCCGGTTGACCGTTGAGGGTCAACTTCGAAAGTCCGCAGCACTTGGCAGGCATGTCTGCTGTACCCCTGACAACGGACTCTGCTGGCGGTCGGTCGGATAGTGCGAAATCTGCCAGAAACAGCCTCTCACTCATTACTTACAACCGCAATGTTGGCGCATCACGAGGCCGATGGTGGGGCCGTCCAAGGCACCATGAATGGGCATTCGAAACCATAACATCGGGCTTATGGTTGCCTGCATCAATCTGGGGTCAGAACGAAATCTGTTCTTTTCAGGGAGCTTTTGTGACAAGCTGAATCCCATACGCAATGAATGGCGTAGAACACAATTATGGTACCTCGACACAATCAGGAGTATTAGACCGAAAAACTGCTCTTCCCCCTAATTGTGGACGTGGTCGTCAACCCGATGGGAGTAATAATTATGACTGCACGGCCGGACCCGACATTCCACGCTACAGCAAAGCTTGCCATGCAAGCGCCGGTGGAGAACTTCGCCTATACACTGATGCTGAGCCCCGATTTCTCGAAACCGGACGGGCTGGCGATTGTGGACGTGAACCCCAAGTCAAAAGACTACGGTAAGATCGTTCACAAGGTGATGATGCCCAATAAAGGTGACGAATTTCATCACTTCGGCTGGAACGCCTGCTCGTCCGCGCTGTCGCCGCTTTCCGGACACGCCTTCCTGGAGCGCCGTTACCTGATCATTCCGGGCATTCGCTCGTCGCGCATCTATGTGATCGACACCAAGGGAGGGCCAACAAAGGCCAAGATCCACAAGATCATCGAACCAGAGGAGGTTTTCGCCAAGACTGGGTATTCCCGACCCCACACGATCCATTGCGGCCCTGAGGGAATTTATGTCTCGACGCTGGGCGGTAGCGGTGCAGACGGCACCGATGGCCCTCCTGGCATCTTCATCATGGATTGTGAGACGTTTGACGTGATCGGCCGGTATGAAATGGATCGGGGATCGCAGGATAAGCACTATGATTTCTGGTGGAACCTGCCGCGCGACTACATGGTGTCGAGCGAGTGGGGCCTGCCGCCTCAGTTTGAAAACGGCATCGTCCCGGAAGACCTCCTATCCAACAAGTACGGGCACAGGATTCACTTCTGGAATTTGCGCGAGCGTAAGAATGTGCAGACCATCGATCTCGGCGCTAATCATCAGATGGCTCTGGAGGTTCGCCCCGCCCATGACCCAGTTAAGGAATACGGCTTCCTCGGTGTGGTAGTGGACACCACGAACCTGGAGGGTTCAATCTGGACTTGGTGGCGTGAGGATGGCAAGTTCCACTGCAAGAAGACCGCGACCATCCCGCCGGAACCGGCGAAGAAGGAAGACCTGCCGCCGCTGTTGCAAGGCTTTGAAGCCGTGCCGCCGTTGGTGACGGACATCGACCTGTCACTGGATGACCGTTTTCTGTACGTGGCATGCTGGGGCACCGGCGAGTTGCGCCAGTATGACGTCACCGACCCGATGAACCCGAAGCTCGCCGGTTCCGTCCATGTTGGCGGCATCACTCGAAAGACGAAGCATCCTAACGGCAAGGACTTTGGCTATGGCCCGCAGATGCTTGAAATCAGCCGCGACGGCAAGCGGGTGTACTGGACCAACTCACTTTACTCCACCTGGGACGACCAATTCTATCCGGGCGAACGAGGTGGTGCGATGGTAAAGGCAGATGTGGGCGCGAATGGCGGCATTGCACTAGACAAGAATTTCTATGTCGAGTTCCCCAACGGCTATCGCTCGCACCAGATCCGGCTTGAGGGCGGAGACTGCTCCACGGACTCTTTCTGCTATCCGTCCGTGTAACGTTGGATAGTGGCGAGTGGACGACGGTCGGCCTGTGGCTGGCGGTCACTGGCAGCGGCATCTATCACGGCATCAATCCCGGCATGGGCTGGCCGCTGGCCGTCTCCGCCGGGTTGATGGGAAAGGGCAGGCGCGACTTGCTGGCTGCGCTGGGGCCGCTGGCAGCAGGTCACTTCCTGGCGATGGCGGGCATACTTCTGCCGTTCGCAGCCATGGCTGCGCTGGTGACATGGCAACGCGAAATTCGTGTTGGCGCTGGGTTGCTGGTCATTGCAGTGGGCATCTACCTACTGATCAACCGCCGTCACCCGCGTTTCCTGACGCGCATCAGGCCTACCCAATTGGTGCTATGGTCTTTCGCGGTGGCGACCGTGCATGGGGCCGGGCTTATGCTAGTGCCTATTTATCTGGGCCTGTGTCGGGCGCAGGATATGGAAACCGGCCACCAGGCAGCTGCAACGCTCATCGGTGGTAATCTGCTGACAGCTATTGCCGTGTCGGTGGTCCATGCCCTGGCAATGATTGTTTCAGGCGGCATCATCGCTTTTGCAGTGCACAAATGGCTGAGCCTGAATTTCATCTCAAAGAGCTGGTTCAATCTCGATATTGTGTGGGCGCTAAGCCTTATCCTGGTCGGCGGAATCGGCGTGACAAGTGCAGGGTATTGGGGCTGATTAGTTCTGTTTCGGTTGGAGAACTTATCAGTACAGTCGACGTCCGTTCAGGGTCAACAGCGGCCGGTTTGAGCCTGATGCGAAAATTGTCCGCTCTACCCCTGAAAGCTACCTCTTTGCGGGGCGGCATGAGGAGTCCGAAATGTGCCACTTCCAGTCATCGACAGTCGTCAACTTGGACCCTTGCGAGCGCCAAGGTCTTGCCATTTTGGTGCGCTCACGCAAAAATCGATCACTTCAACGGTAAGTCGGAAAAGTCATGATTTCGCGATCTGGAGACTTTTACCGCCCGGCTGTTTTGCTCTTCTGTGGCGGCCTTTATCTGGCATTGGCGCTTGCTGTGATGTCGAACGCCAAACCATCGCCTCCTGGAACCGTATTCTCCGAGTGTGACGGCTGCCCGCAAATGGTCGTGGTTCCTGCCGGCAGCTTCGAAATGGGCGAAGCCTCCGATATCGGCCTCGAAAATGAAAAGCCCATCCATAAGGTTGTTATTCCCGAACCGCTGGCGGTGGGCGTTACGGAAGTGACCTACGCACAATGGGATCTCTGCGTTTCCGAAGGTGGCTGCAGCCATGTCCCAGCTGATGACAATTGGGGGCGTGGCAACCGCGCAGTCGCCTATGTGAATTGGGCCGATGTCTCGGAGTATCTCGATTGGATTTCGCGAAAAACCGGTAGTACCTACCGCCTGCCAACCGAAGCCGAGTGGGAGTACTTCGCGCGGGCGGGCACGACAACATTGTATCCCTGGGGTAACAAATCCGTATCCGGCAAGGCCGTGTGCTTGTCCTGCGAAGTAGGTTCCGTCATGACGATCGAGGCTGGCAAATTGGAGCCCAACGGGTTCGGTTTGTACGATACGGTCGGATCACAAAAGGAATGGGTGCAGGATTGTTGGAACGCGGGCTACAACGATGCTCCTGCAGACGGCACAGCTTGGGTAACAGGAGATTGCAGTCGCCGCGTTGTCCGCGGCGGTGCATGGTATGATTCCGCGAGATTTATTCGCTCAGCGAGCCGGGCCGGTGCTGTCGCACAAGAACGGTTGGACATTATCGGGTTTCGGCTTGTCAGAGACCTTGAACCCTGAACCCAAAACTAGTGAGCGTACATTCCGGTGCTGATCAGCAGAACCGCTAGCTGCCATCCTACAAACTAAGAACGGCAGCCATCACCACGGCAAGTGCAGCTACTGAAGACCAGCTTGCCTGTCCAGGTGGACTTGGCTCTTGGCTGGATTGGACCACTGCTGCCGGCGTTCGGGACATAGGCGCTGGTAAACTCGTCAATCAGGTCGAAGCGGGGCATCTCTTTATCTCCTCCAAATGCTTTCGGCACACTGTCTGGCCGACTGTTGATGAGGAGAAGTTAGAGTAGCGACCGTCAAAGCAGCGCGAGTGGAGCGTTTAGTGCAGCGTGAAAAGTGCCTGACTCAACGTGAAAAAGCCGTCTATCATTCACGGGTAGTGCAGCAACACATTGCAGGAGTGCTCTTTCCAGTGGCTAACGACGATCAGCTGACAGTCACCATCCAGCTTCTGGGTGGCCTTGAAGTCAAAGGCCCGGACGGCTCTGTCGTTGATATATCCGGCAGCAAGCCAAAGGCGATGATTGCCATCCTTGCCCTATCGCCCGGCATGTCGGAAAGCCGCGAGAAGCTTGCCAACCTGCTGTGGAGTGACCGGGCGGATGAGCAGGCGAGAAGCAGCCTTCGTCAGGCACTGGCAAGCCTGAAGCGTGATCTCGGTTCCTACGGCGACATTCTCGATGTCGAACGAGACCGGATCAGCCTCAACCGGGATCGCGTATCGATAGATGCAGTTCAGTTTCAGGAGCTGGCGAGCGAGGGCAAGGCACAGGAAGCGCTGGACTTATATAATGGTCCGTTGCTTGAGGGGTTATCGGTTTCGGATCACTCGTTTGAGGACTGGCTGTCACGTGAACGCCAACGGTTCAACGAGCTGGCGATCGAAGTCCACGAGATGCGAGTCAAAGAACTGACAGGTCGGGATCGCATAAAGCTCGCTCGCCAGTTGCTTGAACTTGACCCTCTTCGCGAAGCTTCCCATCGCATACTGATTGAGGCCCTTGCCGTTGCTGGAGAACGTGATCAGGCGTTGAGGCAGTATGAAACCTGCCGGGAGATGCTTGAGCGCGAGCTTGGCGTGAAACCGGCCACCGAAACCCGTGAGCTAATTGAGCAGCTGTCAAAAGAAGACGCTCCTATTCCGGACACGGTAGCGGAAGCCTTGGCGAAACAGGTACGCAATGGAACGGATAGGACAATTATAGCTGTCTTGCCGTTTACAAACCTGTCGAGGGATGATGGGGACGATTACTTTGCTGACGGCATTGCTGAAGATCTGATTACGGAACTTGCTCGCTACCGGCATCTGACCGTTATCGGAAACAAGCTGAGCTCGCTTTATAAGGACCGTCGATCTGACCTGCTTGGTATGCGGCAGAAACTCGGTATCGACTTTCTCATCGACGGAAGCGTTCGTCTTGGCGGCAACCGGGTACGCGTCGTCGTGAAGCTCATTGATGTCGAGACTGGTACGCACGTTTGGGGCGATCGATTTGACCGCGAGATGTTGGATGTTTTTGAGGTGCAAGACGAGATCGTTGAAGCGGTCATTGCGCGTTTGGCCTTCAATCTCGATGAGGCAGCCCATAAGCAGCGCCAACGCGATCCGGCCTCATCCGGGACTGCATACACTGCCTTCTGAAGGCCAGAGCCCACTGGCGAAATGGCGAAGAAAACTTAGCCCTCCAGTGTGCTGAACGGGCTGTTGAGATCGACCCGTCTTATGGTCGTGCTTATGCGTATATTGCATACTTCTATGCTTACAGTCTCTTCAGCCAGTGGACCAATCTGGGCGAGCAAGAGACCATTGAACGCTCCATCAAGGCAATCGAGAAAGCGCTTTCGATTGACCGGACCGACCCTTTTATCCTCCAACGCGCGGCTCTCAGCTATCTGATGGCGGGTCAAGCCTCAGAAACGCGCTCAGATGTGCTGAAGCAGCAGCCATTCACAGTGCGTGTGACAGCGAGATCTTGATCACCAGGGGTCTGGTGTTGACGTGCACCGGTCACCATGAGGAGGGCGTTGAGCTGTTGGAACGCGCCCTTGAATTGGAGCCACGATTGGCGCCTGGCTGTTCCTGCGCGCTCAGCGAAGGTCGTCATATGTGTCGAGACTATCAGGGCGCTATGGCTGCGCTGTCACACATCGTTGATCCACCATATTACCTGCAGCTTATGGAGGCCATTAACTTGGCGCGCCTTGGGCAAGAGGAGAAGCCAAGCGAATAGTCAGAGAAGCACCAATCGGTTTCAATCCTGCACAGTTTGCACGAAGCGAAGCCCGTATGTGCGCCTCACCCAAAGATGCGGAACACTGGCTAGAAAGCTTTCGCCTAGCCGGCGTGGATGTCTGAGTTGCGTGGTGATCTCAATGGGTCGACGCAACACTGAATTTTTGATGGAAGATGGATGTTGGAATGAGCTACAACGCCCTCGGATACATTCTACAGCAGAACAGAGCTCTCGAGAGATGGGATCGCGGCAGCGCGGTGAGTCGTTGAGTTCGATTGGGCCGGCTGTTCGATCGGGGATCATCGTCGATCTATCCGTTGCTGTCACGCACGGGTGGTATTCGTCCACCTGAGCGCAAGCGATCTCGGTTTGCACTGACCTTGATTGAGCGTGAGGTTGTCTCACGGGGAATTGCTGCATGCCATTCCATTCGAGCAATCGCCCGTGAACTTTGCCGCCCTGCATCCACTGTTAGTCGGGAGATCGGCAGGAATGGTGGTTATGATCAGTATCGTGCCGCTGCTGCGGATGATCAGGCCTGGGACCGTGCGCTTCGCCCCGAACCTTGCAAGCTGGCGACAAACAAATATTTGCAGCGTGTGATATCAAACAAGCTGACAATAAACTGGTCGCCTGAGCAAATTGCCGGCTGGCTGAAGCGAAGATATCCAAACGAAGAGCATAATTACGTGTCCCACGAAACGATCTATCGAAGCCTGTTTGTTCAGGCGCGCGGCGTGCTTAAGAAGGAACTGATGCAGTATCTTCGCACGAAGCGCACGATGCGCCGCTCCAGACATGCCAGTTTGAAGCGTGATGGGCTTGGCCAGATAAAGGATGCCGTATCAATCAGCGAAAGACCTGCGTGTGTAGAGGATCGTGCTGTTTCTGGTCATTGGGAAGGGGATCTCATTGGCGGTTCAAGGAACAGCTATATAGCCACTCTCGTTGAACGCCAGACGCGCTATGTGATGTTGGTAAAAAGCTACCGCAAACAAGGATACGGAAAGCGTCGTGTCGGCCCTGATAAAACAATCGCACAAACTGCCGAACGAGCTTTACAAATCCCTAACCTGGGACCCGGGGCAAGGAACTGGCTGACCACAAGCGGTTTACACTCGCAACTATATTATGTGTACTTCTGCGATCCACAAAGTCCATGGCAGCGTGGTTCCAACGAGAACACCAACCGGCTGCTCCGGCAATACTTTCCCAAGGGAACCGACCTGTCTGTGCACTCCCACGGCACACCTCAACAAGATCGCACGTCAGTTAAACGAACGGCCCAGAAAGACATTGCAATTTGAAACGCCAGCAGAAAAATTCACCAATGTGTTGCGTCGACCGGTTGAGGTGGCACGCCAAAAGCGGCCGGTTTTGATTGTCACTGGGAATGTCTGCTGTACGATCGAAAGCGGACTCACGTGGCGGCAGGGCGCAGAGTCCGCTTTGTGCCAGTTTCGGACATTGATTGAGGTGTGCGAAAAAGACGACTATTGCCGCTGGCTATCCGCGCCTATGCTACTCCGCCCGCGCCCGAACTGCCAGCCTGTGATAGATCGGTAGGGCCAAAACTGAGGCGATCAGTAGAGCAACCGCAAATTGGTATGTCGACGCGATATCTCCAGTGAGGTTTGCGATCCAGCCAGCGAGCATTGGGCCAACGGTCGCGCAGAAATAGAACACGGTGAAAAATATTCCCATTCCCACTGCACGCACGCCGGGAGAAAGGACCAGCGACGGCAAGCTGATCATTGCACCGACGGCCACACCAGAAAACAGACCCATGGCGATGATATTTGCCATCACCTGCTCGGTCCATGAGCCGACAAACACAAACATCGCGAAGCCAAGGTTGCCCACTACGAGGATCAGATACCGTCGGCCGGTCCAGTCGACAAGGAAACCGGCGAAGGACCCGACGATCGCCAGCAGCCAGAGCACAATTGACGTTACGGAGCCTGCTTGCGCCAGCGCCATACCCTTCG
>CAVOZJ010000009.1:0-15915 GCA_963700885.1 uncultured Alphaproteobacteria bacterium | reverse complement strand
GTTCTGCACCCGAAAGCGGACGGGACAGTCACATGCACGTCTATGCTTGTCCGTGTGGTCACACATATTTTCGCAGCTCTACCTTTGTTTTCTAACCGCTTCGCCAAGCGTCTGAATCTGCTTCTGTTCGCCTGAGTTCACACCTACCGTTCGCTCGCCAACCCACATAGCGAACGGTCTCCATGGAAAGCGCAAGATCAGGCCCCAATCCCCTGTCTCCGAACAAGATGAGCGCTCCTCAGCGCCTGGTCGAGGTAGGCCGCCTTCTGGCTGGCGGTTACATCCGCATGCAAACGCGGAAGTCCAGTTCTTTATCTGCAGATGTCGGAGACAGTTCGCTCGACATTCTCGCCCTGAAGAGCGGTCGTGGTCGCAGATCACGCACCCGAACTAGAGGGCAATGATGATGCAGACACGAGCAAGGAACCTGGACAAGAGGCCGCCACGGCCGGGCGAGGACCCGGCAATCGATACACCGGTGCTGGCACGGCCGAGGCCTCAAGGCCATGAGCGTCAATGAGCTCAAGGCACAATGGGAGAACCTCTTTGATAAGCCTGCACCCAACAACAGCCGGACCTACCTGGAACTGCGGATCGCCTATCGCATCCAGGAACTGACCTATGGCGGGCTTGCACGGGAGACCCGACGAACGCTAGATCTGCTGGCAGACGAGGTCGAAGGCAAGGTCGGCCGCTGCGCAGTCATCTCGGATCCGCGCAACCCCGTGACCGGCACCAGGTTGCTGCGAGAGTGGGATGGTGTCGAGCACACCGTTACGGTGCTGAAGGACGGTTTTGACTGGCAGGGACGCAAGTACAAGTCACTGTCGGCCGCAGCGCGCGCCATCACCGGCACCCAGTGGAACGGTTATCGCTTCTTCGGTCTTCGCGATGCGCGGGGGACACGGTCATGAGCCAGGCAATCCAATCTGTTCAGCCTATGCCCCGCCGGCTGCGGTGTGCCATCTACACCCGCAAGTCCTCCGAAGAGGGGCTGGACATGGAGTTCAACAGCCTCGATGCGCAGCGTGAGGCGTGCGAGGCGTATGTCACAAGCCAGCGCTGCGAGGGCTGGGCTGCGATCCGGGAGCGCTATGACGATGGCGGGTTTTCCGGCGGAACGCTGGAGCGGCCCGGGTTGAAGCAGCTGCTAACGGATATTGAGGACGGGCTCATCGATGTCATCGTGGTCTACAAGATCGATCGGCTCAGCCGCTCATTGATGGACTTTGCCAGGTTGGTCGAGATCTTCGACCGGCACAGTGTGACCTTCATCAGCGTCACCCAGTCATTCAACACCACGACGTCCATGGGTCGGCTGACCCTGAACATCCTGCTGAGCTTTGCCCAGTTCGAACGCGAGGTGATCGGTGAGCGTATTCGCGACAAGGTCGCAGCCTCGCGCAAGCGCGGCATGTGGATGGGTGGTTGGGCGCCGATGGGCTACGACGTCAAGGACCGAAAGCTGGTTATCAACCAGGCCGAGGCAGCCACCTTACGCCAGATCTTCGAGCGTTTTGTCGAACTGGGCTCGGCAACCGTGCTGGCCACAGAGCTGGCTGACAAGGGCGTGCGCAACAAGCGCGGCCGGCTCATCGACAAGGGCTTTCTCTACAAGCTGCTCAACAACCGGGTTTACATCGGCGAGGCAGTTCACAAGGGCACAGGCTTTCCTGGTGAACACCAGGCCATTATCGACCAGGCACTCTGGGACAGGTGCATGGCATCTTGAAGGAAAGTCCCCGCAGCGTGCCGCCAATACCAGGGCCCAGATACCGGCGCTGCTCAAAGGCCTCATTTTCACCGCGGCCGGAACCGCGATGACACCGACGGCGACGAAGAAGGGCTCAAGGCTCTATCGTTACTACACATCGATGGATCTGATACGAAACCGGGCAACAGGCGAGGTCACAGGCCCTCAGCGTCTCCCGGCCGGCATGATCGAGGATGCCGTCATCGGCGAGATCCGGCGCTTGGTCCGCACCCCTGAGATCGCCGCACGCATGATTGGTGCTCTGAGCACGGAAGGTTCACCTGCCAGCGAGGCGGAGGTCGCAGCCGCGGTCAACGACTTCGATGAACTCTGGACATCGCTGTTTCCGGCCGAACAAGCCCGCATCATTCATCTGCTGGTCGAGCGGGTTACCATCGGTGCAAACGGCATCGCCGTGGATCTGCGCCACGACGGGCTTGACTCCATCGTGCGCGACATGATCGCGCCGGCACGGGAGAAGATCCCCGCATGAGTGATACCATTCGTGTCGTCATCCCGCTGACCATCCGCAAGCGTAACGGCCGGCCCAGGATCCTTCCGCCGGAGAATGTCGAAGGGATAGCCTCCAGAGCCCAGGACCCCCACGTCCTGCGGGCGATCGGCCGGGCATGGGCCTGGCGGCGGCGCATGGAGGCGGGTGAATTCAGCACCGTCCAGGACCTGGCCGACGCCGAACAGATCTCAGATCGGTTCGTCAGCCGGTTGATGCGGTTGAGCTATCTGTCGCCCGATGTCCTGCAGCGGCTGGCCACTCAGCGAGTACCGCTGGCGTTGTCGCTGAATGACCTGATCGCCGTGACGGAGTTGCCATGGGCCCAGCAGATGGCGCGTATCGTCAGTGGTAGCAATTCGCAGATTGGCTGACTGACCCAAGCTGATGCCCAGCAGGCAAACGTCCGGTTGTCCTCGTGGGCCAGAAGAAGCCGGTTGCGATCGCCGTAAAGAACATCTCGGGACGGCGGCGTTGGTCGAAACTGAAGGAGTGGCTGATTGCAGGCAGCTGACAATTTGATGTCTGCTGTGCCCCCGATAACGGACTCTATCGGCAGCTGACCGGAGAGTCCGTTATGTGCCAGAAACGGAAGTTCGCAATGCCGTCAAATCAAACCACAATTTGGTAAATCGCGATGCCGGTGGCGGAGCCGTCCACAACAACAATTGCGGATCCGCCAAATCATTCTTGATCATTCGCTGAGTGATTCCAGCATCGCCTTGGCGTCGATCAGGTCAGCTGTCTCGAAACCTTCCGTGAACCAGTCGTAGACGGGCTTCAGAATGTTGCGGGCATCGTCGGCCTTTTTCTGCTGCTGCCACAAGCGGGCGAGGCTCATGGCTGTTCGGAGCTCCCAGGTTTTAGCCTGCTGATTTTTGGCGATGTCCAATGATTTCAAGAAGGCCTTTTCCGCATCTTTGGCCTTTTTTGGCCCTTTCGCCTTTATCAGCTGCTCACCCCTCTGACGATACAGTTCTGCTTCGAACAGGCGCTCGTTCGTCTGATCAACGAGCTCTATCGCGGTGTCCGAAAGATCAAGGGCCTCGTCGTGTTTCCCGGCGGCTGAAAGGACTTCGATCAATTGAGACATCGCATATGGCTGATCGAGACCGGTTACTGTCTTTCGTACATCTTTCAAGCCCCTCCGGGCTGTCTCGATCGCCTCATCATGGTGACCCTGCATCGACAATATCCATCCGGACTGAACCGTCGCATAGGCCTTCCACAAGACCAGACCCTGCTCGTCTGCCAATCTCAGAAGCGCATCATTGTCCCTGATAGCGGTATCGAGATCCCGGCGGCAATACGCGACTTTGTCGTTTGCGAAGTAAAGGACATAGGCCAGTGTATTGGCATGATCGATGTCTCTCGCGTGATGTACGGCGGCATCGGTCATGGCCCTTGCCTGATCGGGATAGCCCAGTAGATACAAATTGTGCGCCAGGAACGCCATGCTGGCGGACTTGGGATTCTGCGCAAATTGATATGTTGACGCCTTGTGTTGCTCATCATCATAGAGGCTGATGGCCGTCTCGAATTCAGGTCTGGCCAAGAAAAGCTCTCCAAGAAAGTAATGGCTGACCGCCGTAACACGGTGCCCGAGGATCTTTGGCAAAGTGTCCTGTTGGGCGTCGGCCAAGTCGAGGAACTGCCGAGCAAGTTTGCCACACTCATCTATTTTCGATCCGATCAGATTCAGAACCCATTGCTGGTACAAAACCGGGAAGAAAAGGGTCGTATCATTCACCCGCTTGGAAAGCTCAAGTGCTCGCGCAAAAGCAGCCGCGGTTTCGGGGGCGCCATAGCCTTCTATGGCGATCAATGGCCCGGCCAGCATCGTTTGCAGCTTCAGTTCACGTTGCGCCATATCGTCGTCGGCAGGCAGCGTGCCGATGAGGTCGATGGCAAAACTGAGGTGCGCAATTGCCTCGGCGTTAGCGGATCGCTCGATGGCTCTCTGCCCCGCCAACTGCCAGTAGGCGACCGCGCGATCGGCGACGCCAGCTGCGCTGTAATGATGCGCCAGCAATTCAGGATGGGCCTCGACGATGTCGGGAAATTTTTCCTCCAGCAGTTCCGCGACCTGCCGGTGATACAGCTGGCGCGGACCGCGCAGAAGCGAACCGTAGGCGGCATCCTTCACCAGGGCATGCTTGAAGACGTATCGGGCCCGGGGCGGCCGGCCGCGCTGGTAGAGCATTTCCGCTTCGACGAGCTGACCCAGGCCTTCCTGCAATGTCTCCTCGCTGATGCTTGAGAGGCCGGAGATCATTTCATAGGCAAACTCGCGCCCCAGGACCGAGCCCAGTTGCGCCAGTTCGCGCACCTGCGGCAGCCGGTCGAGGCGGGCCATCAGCGATTCCTGCAAGGTGTCAGGTATCGACAGTGATGAGAGCGGGCCTGTGAGTTCATAGTGATCACCGGCATCGCTCAAGATGTCGGAAACCAGAATGGTCTTGGTCAGTTCCTCGACATAGAGCGGCACGCCGTCGGTCTTGATGACGATATGGTCAACAACTTCAGCCGGCAGCGGTTTGGTGCCGGCGACGCGCGCGATCAACGCTTCGGCGTGCGGGCGTTCCAGACGGTTGAGTGTGATCGGCGTGATATGGGAACGCGCCGGCCATGGCGGTACGAATTCCGGCCGGGCCGTCGTGATAATGAGCAGTGCAGCGGTTGGCGCCTGCTCAATCAACAGGCCCAGCAGTTCCAGGGTCGAGGGGTCGGCCCAGTGCAGGTCCTCCCACAGCGTCAACAACGGCTGATGTTCAGCGGATTCAAGCAGAATTGCGATTAACGTGTCCTGGGTCTGCTGCTTTTGCTGTTGCGGCGTGGTCTGGGTCGGCGGATAGCGGTCAGCCGGTAACTCCAGTGAGAGGAGCGACGCGATAACAGGTACTGTCTCGCCAGGCGGCAGATCGTAATTCTTGATGGTAGCTTCGAGCTTAGCCAGTTTGGCTTCGCTGTCGTCTTCCGGGCGCCACTCGGCCAGCCGCATGAGCTGCCCGATCAAGGGGTAGAGCGTGCTGCTCGTGTGATATGGCGAACACCGGAACGTGATGCTCTGCATTCCCGCTTCACGGGCTTCGGCTTTAAGTCCGTCTATGAGTACGCTCTTGCCGATCCCGGCTTCGCCGCCAACGGTCACGACCTGGCCGCGGCCTTCCTCCTGGGTTGAGGCCCAGGCCCGGCGCAAGAGCCCGGTCTCTTCGTCGCGGCCCACCAGTTCCGGCACCTCAGCCGCGCCATCTGTTTCGTTGCTGTCAGCGTTCTCGACCAGATCATCGGCGATGCCAACGACCCCCCAGGTCTGAACCAGGCCGGCGATCCCCTTGAGATCGCGTGCGCCCAGATCGCGATAGACAAAGTCACTGCCGGCGAGCTCTCTGGTCAGTCCGCCGATGACCAAACCGTTGCGCCCGGCCTCGCCTTGCAGGCGGGCCGCCAGGTTCGGTGCTTCGCCAATAACGGTTCGTTCCTGCGCCATGCCTTCGCCGACCACCTCGCCGACCATCACCATTCCTGTCGCGACACCGACACGCACCGCCATGTCGATGCTCTTCTCACGGCCCAGGGTCCGGTTCAGTTCGCCGATCGCCGCAATGATTGCAAGCCCGCTCCTGACTGCTCTCTCGGCATTGCGCTCCAGCGACTTCGGATACCCGAAATAGACGAGGATGCCGTCGCCCATATATTTGGCGACAAAGCCTCCAAATTTCTGGATCATACTTGTGCAGATTTTCTGATAGGCACGGATGACGTCTTGCAAATCTTCCGGATCGAGCTTGGTGGACAACTCGGTGGAATCTGCGAGATCGCAGAACATTACTGTCAATGGCCGGCGCTCGGCGTCGCTGGGTGGCCGTGCAGCATTCACTTCGGCAGCGGTTGAGGTCAGCAGCTCGAGATTTGATGCAGACTCGCTCCGGTTGGTTGGTTGCTGCGGCTTGACGGGTGCGAGCAAACCTTGCGGGGCCACCCCGGCTACCGGTGCACCACCCGCCCAAACCAGAAACTCGCCATCGCGGTCAACGGCCCAACGTCGGACAACGATGAGTTCGTGGCGCAACGCTTCGAGTTTGGCATCGTCCAAATCCATCTCCAGTCTAAGCCACTGGTATGAAACCTGGTGCTCGTTCAACAAGCGCCACACGATCTTTTTCAGTGCAGTTCGGAGATTCACGAATTCGGCCTTCCCGTCGAGCCAACCAAGAATGCAGGCCTGCGCACACAATGGACGAGCGTTTACGGGCTCGCCAGTTTTCCAGTTTTTTGACGGTAGTGATGTCTGTCAGAATATCCAAATTTAATCGGCTGGATCATACGTTCCCCAGGGCCGCAAAGCCGCTATAGATCGATGCCGCTCATATTTCCGAAACGGGTCACAACCGGCCGGATAGAACCGTCACAGCAATGTCTGCATTTCCCCAAAAAGCCGACCATCTGCAGGGCAGGATGGGGAGTTCTCAAATGTGCCACTTCCAGACAATTCAGATATTGCAGCCTCAAGGTCGGCTCTGCGGGCAAAGCTCCGGTTGAAATCAATCGGACGAAGGTCTGCTTCGACCCTTGGCAGACATTAGTACTGTTCGTGGAATTATGAACCAAGCCAAATATGAGGTGAACCGTAGTTCGCGTGCCCATTGCCTTTACGCTACGCATCCTGCTGGCTCAAGTGTCTGATATTGATCACTATTACTGTGTGCATATTTTTGGGTGACGAATGGAGAGGCCATGGTCCGGATTAGGGCACTGTAGTTGAGTTGAAAGGCGACCTCAGCACCGACAGGCATGCGCTTGTTACCGGAAGCCACGACCAGGTGATCGCTACTCGATCCGAGAATTTCAATCCCGGACGGTGGTGTGAGACCATCCGGATCGGTGTCCATGCGCCCCAGGGCCAGGATGGCCTGGAAAATATCTCCACGATCTGTCGGTGCAATCGCCGGTCCAAAGGCGGTCTGGGCAATTTTGCCCCATGGCTGCGATGGCTTGATCTTGGATTCGATCACTTCTGCAACGAGCGTGAAAGCGTCGGTATGGAGCCCTTCGATGGGTTTGAGATTGAGTGGATCGCGGCCGAGCAGTATGGAGTCTCCGAGGCGCAGGTGATTGATCCGGCCCGTATCGGCACTTCCAAGCACCCATTCGAGGTTGCTTGAATTTCCTCCAGAAACAATTGGCAGAACTGACCCGGAGATTACATCAATCTCGTCTGCCAGATTTGATAACTCCCTCATGTTGGCAGCGTCTGGTGCAACGCCGCATCGGCAGGCCAGATTGGTGCCGATGCCTTTAAGGACAATGTTAGGGAAGGCAAGCGTACGGCGCGCAACATTTGTCAGATCGGCCGGCATGATGCCTTCACGCAAGTCACCAAGCTCGATCATCAGCAATACGCCATGGGTACGCCCCATCTTCACCGCTGCCTTTGAAAGCTCGGAGATCACATCAAGCTCAGTATTCAGACTTATGTCAGCGTTCCTGACGACCAGAGCGGCCTGACCAATCATCGGCGAACGGATGAGCATCACAGGCGCCCTTATGACAGCGCGATGTATGGCCTGAATGTTCTCGATGCGAGAGTCAGCAAGTCCACTCACACCTGCCGCCAGCAACTGCCTGGCAATTTCAGGCCGGCCCATCGAGGCCTTGGTGACTCCGGACACCGAGATACCGCGACGGCCAAGCAAGTTGACGAGCAAACTGGCATTACGGTGGACTTTGGCGAGATCTATCTCAAGGCGCGGGGTGGTCAATTGGTGTTGACAGTCAGCTTCTTTCTGAGTTGCGGGAAAGATGAAGCAACCATCTCTACCAGATGATCTGAGGATCTCGTCAGCGCATCAGTTACCGGAATACCAAGCTCGTCTTCAAAGCGGGTGATTGCCTGATCAACTTCGCCATTTGCCATGTTCTCATGGTTGATCGTCAGACCGATAACCTTGGTATCGGCAAACGTCTCGATCAAATTAATCTCACTGGCAGGATCAGGCATCGGCATGTGCTCAAAATCACATCGGCTGATCCGCCCGGGCGCATGCTGCAGCACGACGCCGTGGGGGCAGCTTCCACGCAGAATGAACGACGATGTAGAAAATGCCGGGTGACTAAGTGCGCCTTGCCCCTCGATTATTATGACATCGGGACTTTCGGCTTCGAACGCCTCTATGATCGTGGCTTCCAATTCACCGCAGCAAAACTGGGAAGGCACTGCGTCGAGTGCGATACCGTGCCGTGCGCCCTGAATCAAACCGGTTTGACCTGTACCCACCATAATCGCTTTTACACCCTGCTCGTTCAGCGCTCGAGTCAGAATGGTCGCTGTCGTTCGTTTGCCGATGGCGCAATCTGTGCCAAGCACCGCGATGCGCGGACAGGTGACCTCGTTAATTCTGCCGCTGAACAGACGCAGGTCTTTCTTGGCGCGGGGTTTGCGGATGTCCACGATGGTAACGTTGTTGGCTACACATGCTGCAGCGAACAACGGGTCGTCATTAAGAAACTCATGCAATCCATTCACGATGTTCATACCGTGGCCCATGGCCTCGATTATAAGACCACGTTCATATGTTGACAGCATGCCGCTCGATGGCGCCATGCCAAATATGAAAAAGCCCGGCAGATTGTCAGCCTGAGCCAGCGCTTCGGTAAGGTTGCGGTAAATGGGTATGCCGTTTGGCGCGTCTCCCAGCACGCCGCCAGAATCGAGCCCGGCCTTTTCGCTGTCGATGACGGATAGTATTTTATACTTCTCTGAGTGCCGGATCAGCCCATTGGCCGTCTTGCCATCTATGTCACCGAAATTACCCTCACAGTAGACGATCGCGGTGTTGTTCTGTTTTGTTTCGCTGGCCATTGGAAACCGGACCACCGACACGGGATCTTTCACCACAGCAAGGCGATTCTGATTGCCTGTCGGTTTGGATTGATCAAAATGTATTATCGAAGTCATGTTGGTTCCTTGAATGGCAATTGTTGCCGGCAACAGGATTGCACCGGCTGAACAATTATTGTTCTCGGTCGTGATGGCCAAAGACATCAAAACAGTCTGTATTTGTGGTCGTTGCCATTGGCCAGATGTTCGCGGGGGATTACAGCGAAAGAGGTTTGGCGTATTGGCAATTAGACTTTGCGTATTACCTGATTGCAGCAGACATGATGTCCCAATGTCCGTCGCGTTCTCTGAGAAAAAACGTAACTTTTCTAAAGGGCAATTAGTCTTCTAGACGCCATAATCTTAATGCGATCCGACGGGTTTCACCCGTACACAAAAATGCGCAATAACCTACAGTCGGCGCCTAAACAGGTATAGATGATCGCTGCAGCATTCAGTATCAATAACACACTATCCCGGATTACCTTGCATGGTTTGTCCGGTTTGAATGTTAATTCATATTCGGCCTAAACTGCAGCGGGATTGTTGTCTTCAGCGACATGGGTTCATGTGAACCCATATAGTTGCTCTAACACTTTGGAAGTGATCAGTTTTATGGTTCTTGATTGGACAATAAAGAATCATGCTGATCCAGTGGAAAGATTGGCCGACGCACATTTTCGTATGGCATTCGAGCATAGTTCGTGGTGCACAACGCCCCACTGTCGCAAACTATTATCTGGCCGGAGATAGGCGCAAATGCAGCCCGGAAATGTTGCATCGACTTTAATGCAACAACGCGCTTGCGTTCTGGATCTATGCCAAACGCCTTGAATTGTTGCAGATCCAGCATTTGCCTTGCCCGGCTTGTGACAAGAATTTCGATACCGTCAACCCGGATGACTAAACTTGGACCAAAGCTGCCTGGCAAACCCCCCATTATGGGGCCATCGCCAATAAAGTGCCCATCTGAAACGTGAACCAGTTCAGCATTCAAATGCAGAGGCCCGCCGCCAAACACAGGGTCTGTCTTACCGCCCAAGTCTACACTTACCTGCGCCCCCGGGCGCAAACCACTCAAGGCTTGAACAGTGCTGCTGTCAACGATTGGACCAAAACAGGCATCGTCAACTTTTGCCATGAGCATTGCTTCGAGCAGTGCAGTTGAATCGCCGTAAGCACCACCACCTGGATTGTCCGCATAATCGGCAATAATCAATGGCCCTTCAGCCGACTGATATGACAATGCCAGTGCCGCTGCGGCTTCAACGGTGAGGTATGTATTGAGGCAATCGTGCCGCCTTGTCCAAATGTCGTCAGAGATCTCTTCTGCGAAATCGCTATGCGCAGAATAATCACCCTCACAGGTGACCAGAACCGATGGGCCCACCTCGGCAATATCTGCGCTGGCAAAGCCGCCATTGACACTTACTGCGAACACATCATCTCGCATCTCGTAGGCTCTCGCTTTGGCCAGACGTTCGATCATGGGTCCGATGTCGGTGCGCCCGCCATTTGCTTCTTTCAGCATGGGCGCGCGGGCCATTAATGTTCGTGGCCTGATTTCACCTGACATTGTACGATGCAGGATGTTGGCGGCCTGCCGCCCAGTATCACGCATGTCAACGTGTGGATAGGTTTTGAATGAAATCAGTACGTCTGCGTGTTCACACATCAGTTGCGTGACGTTGGCATGAGGATCGAGACTCACAGCAATCGGTAGGGAAGGGCCGATCACTGCACGGATACGTTGCAGCAATTCTCCTTCGCCGTCTTCGCAAAAATCCGGCACCATCGCGCCATGAAGCGCCAGAAGGATGCCATCGTGGTTACCTTCAACAATTCGGTCAACAATGGGTCCGCAGATCCAATCGAACGCTGCTTGAGTAACATAACCGCTCGGACCTGCTGCGACACTGAGCACATGGTCAATCTCCCAGTCACAGGCAACTGCGACATCGAAGAAGCCTGCAATCTCGGTGTTGGCATTCCTGCGCTCGGCAACGGCGTCTTCACCGAGCAGGAAAAGCCGGTTTCGGAAGGCTTCCTCGTCTGTATGAAGGCAGCTGAACGTGTTTGTTTCGTGAGCAACTTCGGCTGTGAGAACTCTGAAACCCATTTCTTGCTCCAATGTGCAGCGGTTACCGGCAATTGAACATCATGCGGCCAAAGGCATAATCTGGCAGCAGATTGAAGGGCCCGGAGGCTTCCCGACCAAAGTTCAAATGCATGACACAGCCTGCAAGTCAGCGTCGAATGTACCCAAACCTTCGTTGCGCTGATGCAGCCCCGGCGGGCAGTCGTTTCAACCTGGCCTATGTTGTCCTGATGCTTAAGAGCAAAGGGATCATTCAGCCGAGGAATTGAATTGCAGTGAACTTCCTGCGCAATCGATAGAGTAGTTTTGGACGTCTGCTGATGGCAGTAAACCGACTATGGATCTATGCAGCATCCGACCTGTAAGTGCCGAGGATTCTATCCCAGAAAAAGTGGATCACTGCAAAATTTGTTTTCGCATGTCGGTGATGAACGAAGTGTAGTGCCTGTTTGCGTCTGAACCATGCAAACCGTTGCAGGCGAGACCCCTCCACATGATATTCCTTGTCGAAAAAAACGTGGACGTAGAACGATGCCGCACACGCGGCGATCTGAACTAGGAACAAATCAATGGGCAAAATGAAAAATGTAAACACCCCCGCCAGAAACACCGGGATAAGAAAAAATGGCGTATTGTTGCCTTCGTCGTTGAGATACACCTTTGAGACGAGATGATCTTTGGCATAGTGAGCGTGATGGAAATTTAAATGGTTTGAGAAAAGCTTACGGCCTCTTGGATGGTGACCAAGCTTGTAGTGGAGCAGCGTTTGCCCGAACGAAACAACCAGATGTGTGACGACGGCAGTGAGAACATATAATGGTAACTGTGATGCTAACTGTAGCATAATCACTTTCCGCTCCAAACAGAGCCGCAGCAGGATAAAAGTTATGACTGATTGTCAGGTGAATGAGTGGCTAAGACAAAGACCGCAGCACGATCCCCGCCAGCTTAGACATCGACCACTACGATAATGCACACTTGGCGGAGACCATACGTTTGATTTATATTAATAGATAGCCACCATCGCATGGCCGTCCTTGACCCTTTTCGGGTGTGTAGGTCATTCGATATCTAGTTGATTTCAATTCTCCGGGCGAGCCGACCGGGAACAACTGCGGAGATATCTCACCATTGTATCAATTTCACGGTGCGCCTGTGCAACTACTGGGGTAACACACAACTGCCGGATCTTTTCTTGAAAGGCGGATCCAGGCCACTTAAATGCAGTTTCACGCTTATCCTTTCTGGCATTTGATCAACATCACTGCACCGGCTCCAGAAGGAGAGCGCTGTTGGCACGTAGCGGACATTGAGCCCATCTGATCGAGGGTCCGCTATGGGCTGATTGTGTTGAAAAAGTCGAAAATCGCGGAGTTCTTATATTTTCGCTATCGGAGCGAAATACTAAAAACCGCCGCTAAAATTGCTCGTCCTGATTCACAGGCGCTTCGGGGTCGCGATAATCGAAAATTAGCCACCCCCTCAGCCAAAATTTCCAATACCGTCTCTATGAGGCGGGAATTTTTGGACCCGAGGCAAATGGGGAGTTTTTCAACACAATCGGCTCCAAGCAGGCATTCGCTGCACTGCACTCGGATGGCCGTTTAGGGTCTTGGTTGTGTGAAAACTCAGATATTTCGCAGAAATCGGAAGTTTTGCCAGCTTTCCGAAAATTCGCACCCAATAAAATCAATAGCTTAGCGCATGGTGGTTTGTGGTGCTCAGGTGGAAGTTGCTGAAATTGGGAGTTTTCACACAGGCTGGGTCAAAAGCAGACGTCGGCGCTCACCTCGTCACACGGCAGCTTTGTGCCAATTTCTGCCATTCTCAGCCTCTGAACAACTGGCGCGTGCCAGCAAGATTGACACACACTGTCAGGGACGGCGGCAAGCATCTGAGCACGTTCTGCGCTGCCCGCCATGACCACCTGCGACTGGTCGGGATTGTACATCTGGAAGCGCCAGTTGTAGTGGTGACAGCATCTTTAGTTGGCGATTAATTGACCAGCTTCACGTCGTCCAGCTTGAACGACTTATCGTAAAACGCGTCCTTCGGCCCGTAGAAGCGGAACATCGCGTACGGAGCCTTCCCGGAGGTCGGAATCCAGTTGGTCTCCAGTCCTTTCGGCGCCTTTGGCCCGAAATAGAGCGTGACGCCGCCATCGACGTTCTTTGTCATCTTGTTGATGTCGCGCGACGACAGGCCTGGCAGCATCTGAGGCGAATAGATGAACGCCCAGGTATCCCGGTCATAGATGGTTAGAGACCAGAACTGTTTGACAGGCACGTCCTTTGGTACGGTCAAGCTGTAGGTCTTGCCCGCCTCGAAAAGGTCCCCGTTTTCATCGCGCATGGTTGCTATGTACATGGTCGCCGGCTTGGCAGCGACTTTGGCGGGGAAATAGATTGCCGTGAACCAGGGACGCACCGCGCGCATGTCGTAGTCGACCAGATACGGATTCGCGGTCTCCCACCTGAAGCTGTTGTTTGCATCGGCAAAGAAGATGTCGCGCCATTTGCGATCGTCCCACCACGCCTCGCCAGGTAGTTCAGCCGCGAAGGTTTCCTGCATGTAGTGATAGGCGTCGACCACAGCCTTGCGGAAGATCACCTTGGTCTTGTCGTCCGGCTTGTAGAGCTTGCCGGCCTCTATTCCGATGGTCTTCAACATTCCCATCATGACCATGTCGCGAGGAATGGAGGGCTCGATGCTGATCACCTCGTGCAAGTCTTCAAACCAGCGCTCATCAAACCGCGCAAGAGTCGGCCATTGAGTCTTCAGAGGATCTATGAATTTCGTGGGCTTCGGGTTTGGGAGTTCAGATAGATAGTATATTTTCATTGCCTTGCCCAAAGCCTCAGCGTCCGCCGGGCTGCCTGCGGGCGTTGGAATCGACCGAATGGCCATATCGGGCCTGAAGCTAGGGCTCTTCACTTCGGTGTATCCGGCGGGCACTTCGCCTGCATAGCCGGGTGGTGTCAGCAGGAGCTTGGCGCCCTTGCCTTTATCGACGCCAATAGGCCCGATATCGACGAAGGTCTGGTACCAGTGATCCGCGATCTGGCCGAACATTGCTGCCTTGTCATTGGCCGGGGGTATCTCAAGCACAACCGGCCCCTTTCGCAGGTCGGTCATCGCGAGCACATAGGGCGACACATTATTTGGCGTGAGCGCTTCGAACAGTGGCGTCGCGCCTGCCGACATGGACAATATGACGTTCTCGTCGCCGCCAATTGCCAGCGTGCCACGGCGCAGGCCCAGCTTGTTGACCATCGGCACCGACCACAGTACCGCCTCGAAGGCGCGCTGGTACAGAACTTGATCCTTGAACGTTTCGAAGTTCTTGAACGAGGCGCTGGTTCCCGCCGGCGGCTTGCCGCCAATAGGTTCGGTGGGCAAGTCCGCTACCAGGGCGTGAGCCGTCAGATTGGCGGACATCAACCCAATGAATACGAGCGCAGTCAACAATTTCTGTTTCACATTAGCCTCCTTCAATTTTTTTCGAGCGCTAGTGGGGATTGGATACTCATTCATCCCTTCCCAATTAATGTCTAGTTTAATCACCAGTTCGATCTCGCCGGGCCGCCAGGTCTGGTCGATCAGGGCTGCTCCGGGCCATACATCCTCAGGCCGATCCACCAGCTCTTGCCGGGAATCGTCTGCAACCAGTTGCCTTCCTGTCCCTTGGGCGGTTTGGGCGCGAAGTAAATGTCATAGGAGCCGTCGGCGTTCTTCTTGAGCCCTTCGGTCTGGCTGCCCAACGTTGGAAACGGCTGGTCAGTCTGCAGTTGCGAGCGGGTCTGTGTGTCGTACATTGTCACAGCCCAGAAATCCTTGACTGGCGGATCGGGCGGCAAATGAAGCCTGTAGGTTTTCGACCCGTCCAGAGGCTGCATTTGCATCGGAGCATCGCAAGACCGTAGTCCGATCCCTTACCGGACGGGTTTTTACCGCCATAGCAGGAGAGACGACGATGTAACCGAAGTGGAAGAGAATGCGCGCATCGAGATTGTAAGCGCCATTCTTCTCGAAGGCGGTGTCCTTGCTGGCATAGGCCATCACCCAGGCGCTGTTCCCCCCATAGAGCATATTGCCCGGATCACGGGGGAAGTAGCTGATCGTGCGCGCAGCTGCATTGCCAATAGCAGCTGCATCGGCGAGCACCTTCTGCATCCGCGCATCGGGGGAGAAAGGCTTGCCCTTTTCGATGCCGATGGCGGCCATCATGCCCTTGGCCTCCGGGCCTAAATAGTCGTCCGGCTCCTCCTGGATTAGCTTATGCAGCTTTTCGAAGAAGCTGACGTCATTGGGGAGGATGGTGTTCATCTTCTTACCCGAGACGTTAATGAATTCCGTGGCCGGCGGATTGTCAGCCCGGGAAAGCGGATAGATCCGCATATGGTCACGGATATTGGCGGAAGCAGCCGGTATTGCCTTGTCGAGCGGCAGGCTCTTGTCGAGATAACCGCGCGTGAACACCCAGACGCCATTGGTTTTGGAGGGCACGGCGAAATAACGGTCCGGCACATCGCCCTCGTATCCAGGGGGAAGCACGAGAAATTTGCCGCCCTTGCCCTTGTCGGGGCCAGCGACACCCAGATCCGTCATGTACCGGAATGCCATGTCGTCGAGGACGCCAAGCATCCCGGGCGGAAGGTCGATGACCGTTGGAC
>CAVOZJ010000008.1:0-14879 GCA_963700885.1 uncultured Alphaproteobacteria bacterium | reverse complement strand
TCATGAACTGCTTCTCCTTCGCGGTCGAGAACACAGATATGCGGTCGGCAGTGTCGAAGGTTCTTTCGCACATTTTTTCAGGCGACGGCTCCGTGGGTTGATGTTTGCTGTTCAAACAGCGGTTTCATGTCCATGTACTTGCGTGTTGCCCACTTGCCCGATGCGATGTGCCTGAGCCGGGCAGCGGCCAGGTTGAGGCACGACTGACCATCAGGGAATGCGCCCACGACACGGGTGCGTCTGCGGATCTCCTTCATGATGCGTTCCAGCGGATTGTTGGTGCGGATCTTGCGCCAGTGACTGTCGGGAAAAGCATAGTAGGTCAATGTCTCACCGATACTCTCCTCGATCAGCTCAGCAGCGCGAACCAGGCGCTGGCCGCGTAACGAGGCAAGCACGGCTTCTGCCTTTTCCTGCGCCGCCTCGCGGTTCTCCTGGGCATGGATCGCCTTGAGCATGTGGCTCACCTCGCGAACCTTCGCCGTTGGTACATGGGAAAACACATTGCGGTAGAATGCACCATACAGCGCTGCCAGCGGGCATCGGGAAGATAATCGGCCACACTTTCCACCAAACCCCGGCAGGCATCCGAGATGATCAGTTGAACACCGCTCAAACCGCGATCCACCAGATGGCGCAGGAACGCCGACCAGCCCGACTTGTCTTCCCTGGCGCCCTCGCAAATACCCAGTATCTCGCGGTAACCCTCGGCATTGACCGCACTGGCCACCAGCAAGGACACATTGCGCACTTCACCAGCCCACGTGCGCTTCATGACAATGCCGTCCAGATACAGATAGGGATGATCACCCTCAATGCTGCGGTGACGCCAGGCTTCGATCTGGGCATAAATCTTCTTGTTCAGATTGGAAATCGTACCGGGTGATACCCGGGTACCCCAAAGCGCCTCGGTGATATCCTCAACACGGCGCACCGAAACCCCCGCCAGATACATCTCCACAAGCGCTTCTTCAACAGAGCTCTCACGCCGCCGGTAGCGCTCGATGATCGCTGTCTCAAATGTCTGCCGGCGAAGCTTGGGGACCTTCAGTTTGACTTCACCGGCCCTGGTGTGCAGCGACCGTTCATAACCGCCAGCCCGTGTGTCCGTGCGCCCCTCACTGCGTTCATAGCGCCCGGCACCGCACAAACGGTCCGCTTCGGCATCAAGCAGCGCATTCAGCGTCTCTTCAACCGTCCCGCGAACCATCTCGCCAAGATGATCCCTGATGCGGGCATCATCAATCTGGATCACCTGACCCATGCCTTCGCCCTTCTTGTCTTCACTCATCATATCGATCCTTCCAGAATAACCGAAAGGAACCGTCAAATCCAAAAGTGCGAAAGATTCTTTACGTTATCTATGCGTCTCTTCCATCGATACATCCAAACCGGCAAAATACTCCATGGTCAGTCTCCTCTTTCAATGACGGAGCCGATCCTATCGCTCTCCGCAGAAGAGCTGCCAACCATTACCCAATGTTGATAAAGTCTTTTTTGGGGGATGGTCAGAAGGTCACGGCTTCATAGGGGAGCATTTCTAAAATTCAGTTGGGGGAGAAGTCGATTTTAGTCGAACTCTTCTGTGTGATCATGTCAGCCCCCGCTGCGGTCATCTTGAGTTCGAGATCGGAGTTTGCTTCACTTTTCCGAAAAAATTGGCCCGCAAAATTTTCGACTTTATCAACAAAATTTGCCAACTCCAGTCATCCCCCATTGTCAATGTCAGATCCACCACGACTGCAGCGACGTTGATTGTGGAATCAGCCTGACTTCAATTGTTGGCCGTCTCGATTATCGGTTTTTCTTCGACTTGAACGACATTTGACAATCTATTTAACGCCACACTTGGGGGAGGAGGGGTAACATATTCATCCGATTGGCTTTAAATCTACTTCACTCCCCGACAGCCCCGCCTTTCGAAGCCCTTCAACGATCAGTTGGATAAGATCAGAATGTACATTGCGCTTTTTCAAGTCTGCTACAATGTGATCACCATACATGGGATCGACCGCCATTATTTTGTTTACCGCAGTTTCACTTTCGCAGTTCATGCCAAGTTCAACTGCGGATATTGCTTCCAGAATGGGACCATAAACTAATTGCGAAATCTCCATTTTCCTAGCCTGGTTCAAAGCTTCTTGATAGCGACCATTGGCGTAGTGATAAAGGGCTAGTCCGATCCGATATGTTGTCGGATGAGCGGGATTACGTCTATACGATTCCTCCAATAGCGGAACCGCCCTAGACCACTCGGCCCTCAAGGCATAATGATGACCCAGATCTGCCATGATTTCCGTGTCATTCGGATTGAAGTCAAGGCCGGTTCGGAGCGTTTCCAAACTTGTTTCTAGGTCACCTACAAACCAGTAGACCAAAGCCAGAGCGTGATAACCGCGACTTGAATTCGGGGCCAGTTCGATGGCTCGTCGGGCTAGTGTAAGCGCCCGGTGGAGTGGATCCGCTTCTGTATTTCCTGATTTAAAACCAAATCTGTAGGAGTCGGTGTAAATTTGGGATAGACAGGCATGGGCCTCAGCATATTGAGGATCTCTGGCGATGGTTTGTTCCAGGCAAGCAAGGCATTGTCCATGAAGTATTTGATCATACGATTTCCAATATTTGTAGAACAAGACCACGCAGTCATAGGAAGCCAGGTCGTCAGGCGGCGTTCCATCCGCCTCCCTAGCCATGTTACTGAAGATCACGCCATAGGGCTGGGCAAGTTGTCGCGCTATACTGCTAGCCACCTTATCCCGAACGATTAGGATATTTGCTGGCGTCAATGGTTGGTCGAAATTCTCAGCCCACAAATAGCGCCCAGTCCGGGCGTCGGATAACAGTACTTCTAAGTGGAAGTGGTCTTTTTCCAGCGTTATGCCACCTCGTATAACAAAATCAATTTGAAGGTCAGTTTGCAGGTCATCAGGATTGACATCGGCTCCATAACGCAGACTTGTTTCCGGACCATAGACGACAAGATCACAGAACCGCGTCAGGCCAACAATGATATTGCGGGTGAATCCGCGAGTAAAATTTGGATATGTTGATTGATTGCCTTCTTCTTCAAATGGCGCCACAAACACCACCGGACTGATCGCTGGCGGCGTGCGAGAATTGCCTAGTGGAAAGTTTTTATTTGTACTGATTTCTCTTTTGGGCAGGGATTCGTCGGCAATCTGAAAAGCGGGGACATAGGCACCCTTTGGTACTGTGATCCGCAAAGGATCATGTTCTCCTTCCGTCAGATAATAATGCTCCAAAGCACGCCTAAGTCGGCTGGCTTCGATACGAACAATCGGATCGGTTTGCGGATCGAAATTGGCAGCGCGACCAAATACGCTTGTGGCAATATTGTATGCCTTTATCCGGTCAGCGCGTCCCGCCAGTGTTTCTTCGACTACAAAGGAAAGGAATTGGTGATTGCGCTGCGCTGCCACAAATTCCCGGGAGACTAAAATACGTTGAAGTTGTGAACGAATAGCATCCGGATTGAGGCACTTTTCATTGTCAGACATTGGTCACCATTCGTGAAGCGAAAAGGCATTTTGCAATGCTTGTCATACTAGTTCGGCGTTTCTAGAAGCGAAAAGATACAAGTCAATAAGCACGGTACATGAATTTGCTGTTTGTGCTGGTAAACAGCACCGCATCAAGATCCTCATACGGGATTGTAACATACGTTACCGTAACGAACGTTACCGTAACGTACTTCCTATCTCATACTGCGTTTTCTAGGCTTTTCCCCAACTGTTCAGCACCTGAAATCAAGTCGGTTTCGGTGTGGAACTTTTACAGGAATTTAGGCGATGGCGGATCAATATTCAGACCCTCCGGATTTGGAGCTGCTTCTCGTTCATTTTCGCGGGAACGTGGAGCAGATTAGGAAATTACTCAAAGAGAATGAGGATTTTCAGGAAGTCTGCGAGCACTACTCCTTGGCAAGAGCTGCGCTAGACAAATTTACGGGCAGTCCAGAAGGAGGCCGGGATGTCGAAATCGCCGACTATCAAAAATTGGTTCCTGAGCTTGAGCAGGAAATCAGGAACTTCATCCAGAACGCCACCGGTATTATGAAACCACCACCAGAAAAGCACAATAAAATTACCTAACACAAAGATAGGACAATATGATGAATGATCAAAAGAGAGTATCCACTACTGTCCCACTGAACTGGAAAGAAGTGTGGTACACTAACTGCCCCATGGTATCGGCCAACAATGTTGATCAGGAGCTTGGTTGGTGCAAAGAAGAATATAAAAAGATCGGTGTCGAGTACGCCTATTTCCGGCATGCACCCGAGAACAATTGGTATCCCCACTATATCCACAATCTGGACAACCTGATCCGGTTTGGCGGGCTATATCCGCCGATCCAGGTCAATGCTGACATCCGCCGCACGGTGTTGCTCGGGGCGACATGGGTCTACGAGGGTGGGGTGATGCAGGTGCGTGCTCGCGACAAGATCTTTCGTATGCAGGATCTGAAGAGCAAGAAGATCGGGATCACCAAGAGCCTGAATACGATCAAGAATGACTGGTGGCGGATTCAGGAGCATATGGGTATACTGAATATCCTGAAGTTGCACGACATGACGATCGACGATATCGAATTGGTCGAATTCCCCTATGCGGACGACTGGTACGACAAGCCCGAGATGCTGGTGCCGCCGATGAACAATCCATCCGAACTCTGGATGCGGCGCGACCACAAGCACGACTACGCCTTCCGGCCACTGGAAAAGGCATTACTCGCTGGCACCGTCGATGCCATCTACAATCAGATGGGGCAACTGGGTCAACTCTCGGAGGCGACCGGTCAGATTAAATCCATCTTCGACATGTCCAAGCACCCGGACTGGACGATGCAGGTTGCCAACACCCCCGCCGTAATAACTTGCACCGATGTAATGGCCAAAGAACATCCCGAACTTGTTCTCGCCTACATGAAGGCGATGATCAAAGTTGGCGGTTGGGCAAACCGCAACAAGCGGGCGGCAGGTGAGATCCTCAATCGGCAAACCTTCTACCTTGACGCCGAGCATACCTACGAAGGCATCAAACATGTCGATATGGTGCCCAGCCTTAGCGCGCAGAATCTGGAATGCATCCGGATTGGCAAGGATTTCATGCTCGAGCATGGCTATATCAAGAACGACTTCGATGTGAACGAATGGGCTGCCCCAGAGTTTCTAGAACAGGCGGCGACTGAAGTACTCAAGGAAGAATGGGAACGCCGAAGCTGGAGCAAGCTGCCCCAAGGCGGCGGACTGGAAGTGGAGGGCACGCGGTTGGGTTAAGACCAAGCTGCGAAACTATCGGCCCTACACATTGTTACAGGCCCCTGGCCGTGGCTTTCTTGTACTGCAGCCGGGCCAAATGGAGTGCGCTTCGCCCGCATTTTTGCAGTGGCGCGCACTCCTCATGGGCTGACGTTGTCAAGCCCCAAAAAGAACAAAACCCGATGCGAGGCGACGAAACAAGCCGCTGGCCCATGCCATTCGTCGGCTTAGTTGGAACAGCGGTTGATTTCAAGCTGAGATCACGACGATGAGAGACCCGTCACTGCGGGCATATAGAACCTGGAGTTGGCAGAATGCAGCACGAAAAACCCAGCAGATGGCCAGTTCCATTGGCAGGCTTGCGCGGCGTTACATGGGCTGATTGTCCGCGCGAGATTGCGGCCGGAATCACCCTAGCGGCGTTGATCATCCCGCTGAACATTGGCTACGCGCAGGTGGCCGGTTTGCCACCGACCGCAGGGCTGTACGCGGCCATCATTCCTCTTGCTGTGTTTGCATTGCTGACTTCTTCGCGCCATCTGATCACCAGCCCGGATGCCTCTTTGACGGCACTGATATCAGCGGCACTGCTGGGCATGTCGATATCGGATGCAAGCATGCAACTGGACTACGTTCTGGCAATGGCGCTGGTCGTTGGGGCATTGTTCCTTTTGTTCTGGTTTTTCCGGTTGGGTTTTCTGGCCAATTTCTTGTCACGCCCGGTTATGGCGGGGTTTGTTTCCGGGCTGGGATTGGAAGTTTTTATCAAGCAGATCATCAAGATCCTTGGTACCTCGCATGTGGAAAGTTCCGGAACGCTGGCTGATGCAATCCACAGTGCCATCGCCGAAACTGTCCAGACGACAGGGTTCTTTGCCGAACTGGTGGGACTGATCAAGATGGTCCCGCATGCCAATCTCTACTCCGTGGCGATCGGCCTTGGCGCGCTGTTTTCAATTCGGTTGTTGAAGCGGTACGCGCCCAGTATTCCCGGTGCCCTGGTAGCGCTGGTTGTTCTGACATTTATTGTGTCGGCGTTCCAGCTTGACCAAAAGGGCGTCAGCGTGTTGGGCGAAATTCCATCGGGCCTGCCGCATTTGACTTTCCCGACCCTCCCCCTGTCGGCCTTTGGCGAAGTGCTGCCAGGTGCGATTGCCATTGTGGCGATCACTCTGTGTGAAGGATTGTTACTGACGCGAAAATACAGCCGGAAGCATCATTACAAGGCCAATGGAGATCAGGTGTTGTTCGCCTTCGGTGCTGCCAATGTCGCTTCAGCGATGACCGGGGCATTTTTAACTACGGCCAGTCCGTCACGAAGTGCTGCCATGGATGCCGCCGGCCAGCGCAGCCAACTGCCGTCCCTGGTTGCCGCAGCAACCATCGCACTGGTAATGCTGTTTTTTACCGACCTTTTGGCCTATCTGCCCAATGCAGCGCTGGCGGGAATCGTCGCCAACGCGGTGATCAACCTGATTGCGGTCAAGGAATTCCGCGACCTCTGGCGTATGCGACGGGCGGAATTCTGGATCGCAGGGATCTGTTTTCTCAGCGTTTTGGTGCTGGGTCCTATGCAAGCAGTGATCATCGCTACACTGCTGTCGATCGTGGACGTGGTCGGCCGTGCCTCAAAGCCTGATACATGGTTGCTCGAAGAGGCCGCGGATGGCAGCCATCTGATCCCGGTGGAACCGGGCAAGGAAAACAATACTTCGCCGTTTGTGGTTTATCGGTTCGGGGCGTCGCTTTATTTCGCCAATGCAAATGCCTTTCTCGAGGACATCGAAGCGATAATCAAATCGCGGACAACGCCAGCCGAGTGGTTCATATTTGACGCTCAGGCCATCAGCGACATTGACACCACCGGGGCGGAAACCCTGCAACTGGCATTTGACATGTTGACCAAGCAGGGTAGCGCTATTGCGCTGAGCCGCGCCAATCCGCCGCTGAAGCGACAACTGGCACATTTTGGCTTGCTGGCAATGATTGACGAATCCCGGATCTTTTGGACCAACCGCCATGCGGTTGAGGCTTTTCGTGGCAAACCAGCATGATCCAAAGCACCTCTTTAAATGCCACGATCCGATTGCACATTCATCTATAGGAGATCGAATTATGAAAACCATTATTGTAGGAGGAGTCGCAGGCGGCGCATCCTGTGCGGCACGGCTTCGGCGGCTGGACGAAAAGGCTGAGATCATTCTGGTCGAACGTGGGCCGTACATGTCGTTTGCCAATTGCGGACTGCCCTATCACACCAGTGGTGTGATCGAACATGAAAAAGATCTCCTGGTCGCGTCGGATGCTTTTTTCCGGGCAAATTTTGCTGTCGATGCACGGGTGAATTGCGAAGCCGTATCAATTGACGCGGATAACAAGACCGTCGATTTGAAGGATGCCGCAACCAGTAAGGTGACCACTGAAGGCTATGACAATTTAGTGCTGTCGCCCGGTGCCCCTTCCCTGAAACCACCGATCCCCGGCATTGATTTACCGGGCATATTCCAGATGCGTACCGTACCCGATGCGCGCCAGGTCAGGGAATGGATGGAGAAGGGGTCGCTGTTTCTGGCAGGCATGCACAAGTATTCCGGATTTCAAACCGCCCGTCCAAGAACCCGTGCGGTCGTGGTAGGGGCCGGGTTCATCGGGCTGGAGATGGCCGAGAACCTGGCGCATGCAGGGTTCGACGTGACCGTGATCGAACTTCAGGACCAGATACTTTCGCCGATGGATCGCGAAATGGCGGTGATTGCCGAGGGGCATCTTGAACGCAATGGCGTGCATCTGGTGCTGGGCGACGGGGTTGCCAGTTTCGAGCAGACCGAGGACAACGGCCTCGAGGTAAAAACCAAATCCGGCGGCGCGCATTTGGCCGATATCGTGATTTTGTCACTGGGCGTTCGGCCCGACATTACGCTGGCAAAATCTGCCGGGCTTGAAATTGGCGAGCGCGGAGGCATTCGCACCGATGATCAGATGCGTACTTCCGATCCGAACATTTTTGCTGTCGGTGATGCCGTCGAAGTTCGTGACTGGGTGACTGGCGAACAGAGCTTTATTGCACTGGCAGGTCCGGCGAACCGGCAAGGCCGGATTGCGGCCGACGTGATTGCCGGGCGCAATAGCCGCTATCGCGGTACTCAGGGTACATCGATCATCGGATTGTTTGGCGGGGCAGCGGCCTGGACCGGGGCAAATGAAAAGACCCTGCAACGTCTTGGGGACACAGATTATGAAAAGATCTATCTCTACCCGAACTCCCATGCCGGATATTATCCAGGTGCCAAACCGCTGGCGATGAAGGTGCTATTTCGCAAATCCGATGGCAAGCTGCTCGGCGCGCAGGCTGTGGGCATGCGCGGTGTAGACAAACGCATCAGTACGCTGGCCATGGCCTTGCAGATGGGGGCCACGATCTACGATCTGGAAGAGGCCGAACTTTGCTATGCTCCACAATTCGGCAGCGCCAAGGATCCGGTAAACTTTGCCGGAATGGTGGCTGCAGACGTGCTGGCCGGTGACATGCCAATTTGGCACTGGGGCGATGATGATAATTGCCTGATGCTGGATGTCCGGGAGGCTCCCGAACTGAAAGTAGAACAGGTAGAGGACGTGATTCACATCCCGCTGAGGCAATTGCGCGAGCGTATGGATGAGTTGCCCAAGGACCGGCAGATCAATGTGGTTTGTCGGTCGGGCCAACGCGCTTACTACGCCACCCGAATCCTGCTGCAGAACGGATACAAGGCGAAGAACGTCTCCGGGGGAATGTTGTCACGTTATCACAGCGGCGTTCTGGGCGAATGAAAGTTGCCGCAGAGGCGTGCGTCTGCACGCTTCTGCCCCCCACAATGAACAGGTAACAATAACCTTCATCGATGACTCCGCCGCACCCGTTTAACAAATCATGGAACCAGCTATGACCATTGATCTGATTTTCAACATAGTGGTGGTGATATTTACCGTCGCCAACCTGCTGGCCGGCGGTCTTGAAAGCGACCTGAAAGAGGCCATGAAGTGGATACGCAGTCCCAGGCTGGTCGCTCCAACCTTGTTTTGGGGCTGGATTGCCGGGCCCTTGATTGCCTGGCTTATCATTCAAATCTTGCCGCTGACTGAGGGTCCAGCCGCAGGGTTGATGCTGGTCAGTCTGGCTCCGATCGCACCATTTTTACCGTTGGCCACTCAAGTTGCGGGCGGAGATAGGTCGTTTTCCGTAGCCTACATACTTCTGGCAACTGTCGTCACAGTCGTGTTGATGCCACTCATGGCCCCGATTCTTATCGACGGGTTGACGTTGGACGCCATGGCGCTTGCAAAGCCGTTGGTTATGCTGGTGCTGCTGCCACTGGTTGTCGGTGTTGTGGTCCGAACTTACTGGGCTCCGGTCGCCGCCATGCTATTCCCGGTGGTCAAGAAAATCGGTGGCATCTCACTGTTGGTCTGCCTAGCAATGACTTTGTGGATTTACGGTCAGGAAATGCTCGATACAATTGGCAGCTTCGCTCCTGGCGCCTGGATCATCTTTATGATGGTAATGGCCATTTTGCCCTATGTATTCGGATTTGGTCTGCAACAAATTCAGCGTAGCGTCATGGCGTTGGGCATGAGTTCACGCAACATTTCAGCCGGATTTGCGGCCTTTTTCGGGATCACGGATCCACCAACAGGCATGTTTGTGATGGTGGTACTGGTGGTTCCGCTGCACGTCATCATCGGTTTGCTTGCCGCCCCACGGGTGTTTGCGAAACTGTCCGCTGGGTACGATAAGACTGGGAAGTCTGCGCCATAATATTTTCGACGCATCAGCCACTTTCCTTGACAAAAATGGCCACTCTTCCTCCATGATGAGCAGTTGAATAATGGAAATCCAATTTGCGTCGGTGGCTTTGCTTAATCCAAGAACTATTCCAGCAAACCTACCTTCGTGTCCGAATGTTACGCTGCCTCTGACGCCAATCTGGCCATGGCCAAACATGGGTGACATTAAGCTTCCCCCGCCGCCTTCTCCTTTTATCTTAAACCACAGGAGTGCCATTATGGATGCCACGTACAACCTAGAGACTATAATTAAGGTAGATGAAGCTCTGTGCATCGGCTGTGGCAATTGCATCCGCACATGTCCCGGCGGATTGATCGCCAAGGGAGACCACTTTCCTGTTCCAATTGAGAACTCCTGGGACCTCTGCATCGATTGCGGCCATTGCGTGTCCGTTTGCCCGACCGGGGCCATGCACCAACGCGCGATGGCCCCCGAGGACGGTACACCCATCGACATTCACCTGGTCCCTAAATGGGAGCAGGCGAAACAGTTCATGGTCTCGGATAACGTAAAGAATTTTTCGCACTTTTGGATTTGACGGTTCCTTTCGGTTATTCTGGAAGGATCGATATGATGAGTGAAGACAAGAAGGGCGAAGGCATGGGTCAGGTGATCCAGATTGATGATGCCCGCATCAGGGATCATCTTGGCGAGATGGTTCGCGGGACGGTTGAAGAGACGCTGAATGCGCTGCTTGATGCCGAAGCGGACCGTTTATGCGGCGCCGGGCGCTATGAACGCAGCGAGGGGCGCACAGACACACGGGCTGGCGGTTATGAACGGTCGCTGCACACCAGGGCCGGTGAAGTCAAACTGAAAGTCCCCAAGCTTCGCCGGCAGACATTTGAGACAGCGATCATCGAGCGCTACCGGCGGCGTGAGAGCTCTGTTGAAGAAGCGCTTGTGGAGATGTATCTGGCGGGTGTTTCGGTGCGCCGGGTTGAGGATATCACCGAGGCGCTTTGGGGTACCCGGGTATCACCCGGTACGATTTCCAATCTGAACAAGAAGATCTATGCCCAGATCGAAGCCTGGCGTCACCGCAGCATTGAGGGTGATCATCCCTATCTGTATCTGGACGGCATTGTCATGAAGCGCACGTGGGCTGGTGAAGTGCGCAATGTGTCCTTGCTGGTGGCCAGTGCGGTCAATGCCGAGGGTTACCGCGAGATACTGGGTATCTGCGAGGGCGCCAAGGAAGACAAGTCGGGCTGGTCGGCGTTCCTGCGCCATCTGGTGGATCGCGGTTTGAGCGGTGTTCAACTGATCATCTCGGATGCCTGCCGGGGTTTGGTGGAAAGTGTGGCCGATTATCTTCCCGATGCCCGCTGGCAGCGCTGTATGGTGCATTTCTACCGCAATGTGTTTTCCCATGTACCAACGGCGAAGGTTCGCGAGGTGAGCCACATGCTCAAGGCGATCCATGCCCAGGAGAACCGCGAGGCGGCGCAGGAAAAGGCAGAAGCCGTGCTTGCCTCGTTACGCGGCCAGCGCCTGGTTCGCGCTGCGGAGCTGATCGAGGAGAGTATCGGTGAGACATTGACCTACTATGCTTTTCCCGACAGTCACTGGCGCAAGATCCGCACCAACAATCCGCTGGAACGCATCATGAAGGAGATCCGCAGACGCACCCGTGTCGTGGGCGCATTCCCTGATGGTCAGTCGTGCCTCAACCTGGCCGCTGCCCGGCTCAGGCACATCGCATCGGGCAAGTGGGCAACACGCAAGTACATGGACATGAAACCGCTGTTTGAACAGCAAACATCAACCCACGGAGCCGTCGCCTGAAAAAATGTGCGAAAGATTCTGGACACTACCTGGTCTATACGGTGCTATGTGAACAAGCCTGTCGAGAAGGAAAAGATCGAGCAATGCCTTGACGTTGCCCGTTTTGCCCCGAATGGAGGAAACCGGCAACTCGTGCAGTGGTTGGTGGTCAGCGATCCGGCGCAGGTTCATGGTGTCGCCCAGATGTCAATCGACTGGATGAAGAGCGTCCAAGAGTCGAACCCTGCGTTGCACAAGGAGGCCAAGCTCGGCATGTTCACCGACGCGTGGGATTCTGGTCAGGATCATATCTCCCGAGGGGCACCTTGTATGATCCAGGCCTGGGCGCCGAAGGACGAGCGTACCGCACCCCAGGCAACAACGATTGCGTTGGAACGGCAGCAAGATATGCGCCCTGATTGCCATTACCATTTGCCTGAATTGGCGAGTATTTGTCGGACAGGGTAGAGGCAAGACGATCCATAGCGAGGTAATTGGGATTGATGCCGATGGTTTTCCGAACGAGGATAAGATGGGTCTCCACCTGATCAATCTCATTAGGGATCGAATTGGTGAGGTATTTTTGCCGTATGTACATGCTCATTTTGAAGAAAATGATGGACAAAAAATATTGGCAATTGGATGTGAAAAGGGACCAATGTCCGTCATCAGAACATTTGGCACTGATTGCTGCGTAAATCAGCGGAGCGTTGACCTCATCTGTTGGGTTGATATTAGGCGGCGATCCTGCGGTGTTGCAAGCGCCGATGCTCGATGGTTTTTCGTTTGATCCTTTCTCGTTGTTTAATGATGGCATTGGCCCGACCGAAGTAGGCGTCGGACGGCGTCACATTGTTCAGGCTCTCATGGTAACGCTGGTGGTTATAATGTTCGACGAACGCCTCGATCTGGTGCTCCAGGTCTCCCGGCAAGAAGTAATTCTCCAGCAGGATACGGTTCTTGAGGGTTTGATGCCAGCGTTCGATCTTGCCTTGGGTCTGAGGATGGAACGGAGCGCCACGCACATGGCTCATCTTTTGTGCTTCGATATAATTCGCCAGTTCTTCAGCTATGTAGCTGGGGCCATTGTCACTGAGCAGACGTGGCTTATGAAGAACACTGGCCTGGTCACAGCCTGATGCCTGCAATGCCAGTTCCAGTGTGTCGGTGACATCCTCAGCTCTCATAGTCGTGCACAGCTTCCAGGCGATGATATAGCGCGAGTAATCGTCGAGCACGGTAGACAGATAAAACCAGCCCCAGCCGATGATCTTGAAGTAGGTGAAGTCGGTCTGCCACATCTCGTTGGGACGGGTTGTCTTGTCCTTGAACTCGTTGGCTGCCCTGATCACCACAAACGCTGGGCTGGTAATCAGGTCATGCGCCTTTAGAAGCCGGTAAACCGAGGCTTCCGACACGAAGTATTGCTTCTCGTCGGTGAAGCGTACCGCCAGTTCTCGGGGACTGAGATCAGATTGCTCCAGTGCCAGTTCAATGATCTGGTGGTGCACACTTTCAGGGATGCGGTTCCAGATGCGGCTGGGTGCCGATGGCCGATCAGCCAACGCTTCCGGGCCACCCTGCACATAGCGGTCATACCAGCGATAAAAAGTCCTGCGCGGGATGTCCAATTGTTCCAGCGTTTTGCGTGCCGACAAATGGGACTGTTCGACAATGCGGATGATCTCCAGCTTCTCTGATGCAGAGTATCTCATGCCTCGTCGTCCCCATCCATTGTCATGCTTTTTTTAAGCAGCCGGATCTCAAGCGTTTGCTCGGCGACAACTTCCTTCAACGCGCTGGCTTCACGTCGCAGGTCCTTGACTTCATCTGTTGTGGCAGCACGCGCCGTATCGCCTGCCAGACGGCGTTTGCCGGCTTCCATGAACTCTTTCGACCAGGTGTAATACATCGACTGTGCAATGCCTTCACGGCGGCACAACTCAGCTATGCTGTCTTCACCACGAAGCCCATCCAGCACAATGCGGATCTTCTCCTCAGCCGAGTACTGCTTGCGGGTCGCGCGACGGATGTCTTTGACAACCTGTTCGGCAGACGTTTTGCTGTTCAAATGTTTCGTTCTCATCTTCGATCCCTCCTGATCGTGACGAGATCAAAACACTCCTTAAATCACAACATAATTTTGGTGACATAGGCGCTGACGCCGGACAGTGCAGGCTTGTGACGATGTACAGGCCGCCTTCCAGTACCTACGTGATCTCGACCCAATGACTGTAGGAGCACGCGACGATGGAATGGGCCAGCCTGCATACCTGCAGTTTGCAGATAATGCCCAGCATGTGTTCAACGCAGTGCGTGCGAAGTATGAGAAGAAAGTACGGTCCGGCTCACTGGAGCCTGTGCTGGAGGCACACTTGGCCAAGTACCCCGGCATGATCGCTTCGTTGGCGCTGATCACGCACCTGATTGATGGTGGTACTGGGCCGGTATCGCTAGCTGCAACCGAGAAGGCAATCCGGTGGAGTGTGTACCTCGGCAAGCACGCCAAGCGCGTGTACGGAGCCGCCAGCAGCAGCGCCGCAGCATCAGCTAAGGCATTGGCCGAAAAAATTGAAGCCGGGACGGTCAAGGCCGAATTTACAGCCAGGTCAGTGCAGCGAAACGGCTGGCGTGACCTCCGCACGCGGGATGATGTGGCCAACGCACTGAGTGTGCTGGAAGAACACGGCTGGATAAAGCCAATTGAAAACACCAGTCCCGGCAGGCCGTCTGAGCGTTACGTTGTCAACCCCAAGGTCAATGGCAAGCAGCAGGCGTAGTGAGTTTTGTCGGTTTTGTCAGTACCACCCCAGCTTATCAAACGAAAAGGGGGCCGCGAGGACCGCGTTCTCAAGTCACGGTCTGGAAATGTTTAGATTACAGCCAGGCGCTTCCTGCACTAGCCAAACAAGCCAACACAGACATTAGTAGCGTACTACAGGCCTGACCGGTTGACCCCCGAAAGCAGACTCTATTAGCGGCGCTGTAGGTAGTCCGTTATGTGCC
>CAVOZJ010000007.1:0-23942 GCA_963700885.1 uncultured Alphaproteobacteria bacterium | reverse complement strand
AAAGCTGACCCGATCCAGCCACCCAGGTATGAGGCAGAGAGGACAACATCGATTGGTAAGACCAATCCCTATTGGCCGGTCAAGGGAGCAATTACAGTAGAGCCGTGCCGCTACACCCGCTGCACGGATGTCTAGTGCTGAACTACTAACCGGCAATGAAAGTTGGGCATCAATGATGACATCGAATTTGTATAATATGAAAACTTCACGTTACGTTATGAATTGACTGAGACCCAAACAACACGGAGACATTCATGAAACGATTTGCATTGTACCTGGTCCTGGCGCTCATACCGCAGACCGCGCTGGCGGCTGAGAAGGTAACGGGTACGGACTTCTTTGTCGTGGAGCAGGAGGAGTGGGAAACCGGTGACAATGCCGGCTACTGGATCTGGCACGGCCAGGGAGTGTCCCAGGCGCATACCGGCCCGCTGGAGTCGGAAGCCATCGATTGTCACGGCGCCGGTTTCTGGGATAACGACGAGTCCTGGGGCGAAGGCATTTGCATTCATGGCGAGGGTGACGACACACGCACGAGCAGCTGGAAAAAGGAGAAGGGCCAGGAGATGGGCCAGTGGAAAATTCTGACCGGCACCGGTAAATACATGGGGGCCACCGGCCAGGGCACCTACAAGGTAACACCGTTGGCCGGAGATTATCAGGTCAGCGAGGTTGAAGGCGAAATCACGATGGGGCAGTAGAGCGATTGACACTGTGATGGATCAAAAAGCAATCAGCAAGATTTGATCCGCTTGAATTATATCTGCTTTTTGGAAGGAAAAGGATTGATGCGTAAACGAGTATTACTACCCGTCCTAGTGGGACTGTTGTGTTTCCCGCTGACGGGGTTGAACACCGACAAGGCGCGTGCTGCCGTTTCGCCTCTGGCCGGTGAAACAGCCGGTACAGCAGACAACGCTGCAGTGAAGGACGAAGGCATACAAATTGCCCGAGGCGGCGGACGTGGCGGCGGTGGCCGTGGCGGTGGTCGTGGCGGCGGCGCCCACCGGGGCGGAGGCGGTCACAAGAATGTCAATCGCGGCGGAAACCGCAGTCATAATGCAAATCGCAATACCAACCGCAATCGGAACACCAGTACGAACCGCAATCGCAATGTGAACCGCAATCGCAATGTGAACCGCAACGTGAACCGTAATGTGAACGTTAATGTCAGGCACCGCGGTTATGGCTGGAGAGGCGCGCGCTGGGGTGCAGTGGCGTTTGGTGTCACCATGGGCGCCGCGATCGTTGTGGCGGCGAATACGCCACCTTACCCACCGGATCCTTCATTGTGCTGGACGTGGAGCAATTCGGCATTGACCAGAGGTTACTGGTATTACTGCTCCGGTCCCTGATCGGCTCCTTTTAATACCATGGCTGGCGGCCGGCGATCTTGTTGCAGGGACAGAACAGTTGGTGGTCAGACATTAACTACGCGCTCAGCAGCAAAAAGCTGTCTTCGCGATTAGGAACAGCACGGATCGAAGCCGCAATGGCGGGTATCCAGAAGGTAAGTATGGAAAGGGAATTCAATGACTTTTGAAACGCTTAAGCGCCAGGCTCAGCTGACATTGCTGGGCGCCGGATTGGTGTTGACGTCATTCACTGCAGGTCATGCACAAGACTCCGTTGCCGAAATGGTGCTTGAGGACTGTGAAGTGGAAATTCACGATTATTGCGAATGGGTAACTCCCGGAAGGGCGCGGATCGCCGCCTGTCTTTACGCCCACAACAACAAACTGTCTGAGCAATGTGCGGTCTCACTACGGGTTGGTATTGTACAGTTCAAGGTGATCCTGGCGGCGGTAGAGCATGTGAAAGCCCAGTGCCAGGTCGACCTCGACAGGTTTTGCGAAGGTGTCGAGGTTGGCGGCGGGAGAGTGAACCGCTGTTTGGCCAACAACCATGACAAGCTGAGCGAACCTTGCAGAACTGCCTATGATGAAGCCAGGGAAGATCTCCGCTAGAAATCCGCTACGTCCATTGGCCGGGCCGTATTGGCTTGGTCAATGCAGGCGCAAATGTCTGTGTCCGTTGGTATGCTTGCTGACCGGGCCATCCAAGTTTTGTCGCCTAACTGGTTTATGTAGATATGTATAAACTCGCGGGACACATCCAATAATCTCTGGATTGGAGAACCACCACGAGGAGAGTCCGTTTTGTGGGGGTAATGCAGACACTCGCTCCCAGTGCGTGACCGCGACCCCTTGCTTCATACGAGAAGTCAAACCTGGGCCAGATAGATCCGTTTTGCGGCAGCTTCCCGTACATATTGCTATGCAATCGAGAACGGCTGGTCACAATCATACCGGACGGATTTAGGTCGGTTGCAGAGCCCTCTCACCTCGAGTTCCCCGCTCCGGCGGCCTCTGTCCATCTTCCTTGCGCACCATAGGGGGTAGGTACCCTGACAAGGCACGGTTGATCCTTATCTCACTGAGAGAGGTAGCCTATCAACAACTAGTAATGCCCGCTTGACTTGCAGAGAACCGGCACCCCACGTGGGGTGCTCAGTCCCTTTGTTTCGGAGCCACCGAATGCCTGGCCCCGGTTCGAAAAAGTAGCTACTGCGCTTTCACGACTCTGGGCATGTTGTAAGTGCCGTTTACCAGCGGAGCATAAGGCCCGTAGAAGCGTGAGGTGAAGCGGAACCCTTTGGCCGGCGCTGGGAGCCAGTTCTTAGCCTGATGCGGCTCGGAGGGCTTTTCGTTCTGGATATAGATAACCAGCTTGCCGTCCTTGGCCACCAGCTCACCAGATTTCAACATGAAGCTGTTGACGGTATAGCGGTTGATCTCATTGGCTACGAAGTAGCCTTCGGCACTGTAGATTGGGATGGACCAGAATTGGGTGACCGGCGGCAGATCTTTCATGTCGAAGGTCAGGGTGTAGTTGTTCCTGCCGTCAAGCGGTTTGCCTTCGGAATCGGTGAACAGGAATGCTCCACCATGTGAGATGTTCTTATCTGGCGCGCCCCAGGCTGCATCGGCGATGATCGCGCGGTCCATCCAGTGCGTTTCAAACCCGCCGTCATTGCGCACGACCCCCCAGCCGTTCATATCTATCAGGTTCGTCTTCAGCGTCTTGCGAACGCTGTCGAAGCCGGATTTGAAGCCGGTCTCCAGTGCTGTTTTCTGTTCCGCTGTCAGCTTGGCCCAGTCAAAGCTCAGACCCTTGCCGATGTTGAATGACTCAAGCTGCTTGAGCATGTCGGCCTCCATGATCGAATCCTTGAGCGTTGGCATGGTCGGATCGTTCACCCTTCGCGGCCCGGTGTCTACACCTCCATTCTCGATCGTGGTTCTTCCGTTCGACACCCATGGCGTTGCGGAAGACCGGTCCTATCTCGGGGAAAGCATCGCGAGCGAGATCACGACCGACCTTGCTCAGTTGCCAAGCTTGTTCGTGATCGCCCATGCGACCGCGCGGACCCTAGTGGATGACGGCCTCGATGCCCGCGGTATCGGCCGTCTGCTGAATGTCCGATACGTGCTAGGCGGCAAGATAGAACTGAGCGGCAATACCGTCCGGATCAATGCAGAACTCGTCAGCGCCGAAACCGGCGCTGCCCTGTGGGCGGAGCGATTTCAATCGCCGCGCGACCAGCTCACGGCGTCGCGCGACGACATTGTCGGGCGCATTGCTACGACGCTCAATTTCCGCCTGACCAGGCTGGAAAGCGAGCGAACAGGACCAAATTCGAGGAAAAGGACGGCACACCGGTCATCATGCGCCTGGCCGAGTTCGATTTCATCGACGACAAGGAAGGCAAGCCGCTCGGGATACCTGATGTGCGCCAACGCCGGTATTGTGATGGCCAATGAGACACTGACCGCAAGCCAGATAAAGACGTTTGTTCCAGGCCGGGCAAAGGCGCGGATCAGCGGTTCGGCCATAACCATCAGCCTGAGCCGGCGCGGCACCCTGTCTGGCAAGTGGGCGGGTGAACGCGATACGGGCAAATGGCACGTCAGCGGCGACAGGCTGTGCATCAGGTTCAACAACTGGCTGGGAGGAGGAACGCGCTGTTCCTCTGTGTCGCGCTCGGGTAATGCCTACCGCGTAGGCACATGTGGACTGGCAACGGCGCTCTGTGACCCCGAAAACCTCTAAAAATGGGTATTCAAGAACGGTACCTCTGAGATCTCAAGCTTATGAAATCTTGGCGTCTTTGAAACTGATGCCGAAGGGTGATGTGCCGGCGAAATAAGCATTTGGCGCACGCGTTCGTACGGTACGAACATTGACGATCTGCTACTTTGCGTAATCACTGTCATCGCTTTGGGGGGCAGGTACCTCCAATGAATGATCCTGTTACCAATGAGTGATCTTGTTAATAAACTGACTGCGGTTCTTCGAAAATACCCAGCGCACGAATTTACAGTGGACCGACTTTATCTATCGAACGCTGAATTCAGAATACTCTGCGAGGACTATCCGGAATGATGGCTCAAGGTCTTCTAGATGTCCGCCGGTGTCGTTTGGCTCCGTCTGAAGGCTGTTTCACTCTGGACTTGCACACGGACGACTGTTACCAGCTTGAGTTGTCAATCTTTTCAGGAGTTCCTGCGATGAACAGTATCTGGATTGTATTACCTGCCGCAATTATACTGAGCTCAGTTTCTACGTCTGCCTGTGCTGCGGACTTGATTGCATACAACCCTGAAGAGCTCGAAAATCATCATCATGTCGAGGTGTTTCTTGGTAACACTCACACAGAAGACGACGAAGATGCATTTTCGATTGGTGTTCAGTACGAATATCGATTGAGTCCATTGATGGGGGTCGGAATCCTGGGCGAGTACGCTTTCGAAGATCTGGATTCCTGGGTCGTTGGGGTTCCCCTGACCCTTCACCCTGGAGCCGGCTGGCAACTGGTTGCCATGCCGGGAGTTGAAATAGAGAACAATGAAACATCGTTCCTGTTTCGAGCCGGTGTTGGGTATGAGTTCGAGTTGGAACAATTCACGATTAAACCTGAATTCAATGCCGATTTTGTAAAAGGGGATGTCAATCTTGTCTTTGGAGCTAGCCTGGGCGTCGGCTTCTAGGGTCAGGACTCATTAATCCAACCAGAAGATTACGGTAGCAGCGATTGTGATTGCTGCAAAGAATGTATCTGCACATCTGTCGTAGCGGGTTGCAATACGCCGCCAGTCCTTGAGTCTGTTGAAGGTGTTTTCCACCTTATGGCGTTGTTTATACAGCGTTTTGCAGTAGTCTGCGGGGTTCTTGCGCCTGGCTCGCGGCGGAATACAGGTGGCAATGCCTTTGGCGGCGAGCGCTTTGCGGAACTCATCGCTGTCGTAGCCCTTGTCGCCAATTGCAGTGTTTGCTCCCGGCAAAGCGGGATAAACCAGTTTGGCGCCGATATGGTCTGATACTTGTCCGGCAGTCAGCGCCATGATGATCGGTTTGCCACAATCATTGATGACGGCGTGAAGTTTGGAGTTCAGCCCGCCTTTCGTGCGCCCAATGTGGCGGGGAACATCCCCTTTTTTGCCAAACTGCAAGCAGTCCGGTGAGCTTTCAGATGAGTGGCATCGATCTGCACCGTGTCCGGTACACCCGCCTTACCAGCCAAGCTGCTGAAAATTCGATCAAAAACCCCCAGACGGCTCCATCTCACAAAGCGGTTGTAGAGGGTTTTGTGCGGGCCATAGTCGCCTGGCGCATCACGCCACCTGAGGCCATTTCGGATCACATGAATGATCCCCGATATCACCTTGCGATCATCGCTTCTGGGTACTCCATGAGCCAGCGGGAAATAGGGACGCATCAAAGAAAACTGACGATCCGACAACCAGAACAAATCAGACATGGCAAACCTCCTGTGCTTGCCTCACTTGAATCTGATTTGCGACAATTTGAAAAGACGTTAATTAATAGGTCCTGACCCTAGAGTGTCTGCGATACGCACATGTCCTTTATGGCCCTGATGGTTTGTTTCCACTCCTCACAAGCCATTTTAGTGTCCCCCACCGCGCGAAACGACCTGCTGGGTCTATCCCACTAAGGTCTGTGGACATTCAGGATCGTGAAAACGGTTAACCCAGCCAATCGCCGTGCTGATCGCTACACCAAAACGCTTGGCCGCCGCACAACGCGACATTCCCTCCTGCAAAACCGCACAAACAACACGCTCACGTAGATCAATCGAATAAGGCTTACCCATTATTGCTGGCCTCCTTAACCAGTAACAAGGGTGAATCAGATTCGCAGACAAATGGGAATCCCCAAACGATTCCGGCTAAACACATCCCGCTCTAGGGCTTGTTGAGTATCAGGATTCCCAAATCATTTGAGTTGTGATTCAAACCTCCTTTTGAGGAGGTTTTAATGGACGCAGATCGCAATGTCATCACGGATCGTATGTGGGAACTGATGGAGCTTGAATGCCTTGGCAAACCCACCGATCCTGGTCGAACCGGCAGCGACGGTCGCTTGTTTGTGGAGGCAGTGTTGTGGATTGCTCGCACCGGCAGCCCCTGGCGGGATTTGCCGGAACGCTTCGGCAAGTGGAACACGGTTTTCAAGCGCTTCCGTGAGTGGGTCAAACGTGACGTGTTTTATCGTATCTTCAATGCTTTGAGTGATGAACCCGACATGGAATACGCCATGATCGACGGGACCATCGTCAAGGTCCACCGCCACGGACAAGGCGCAAACGTATGGCCCGCCCGTCGGCAAGTGGTATTTTATGCGGCGTGATCAGTCTGCACAAACGTATCCGGCCTTCAGGCATTGCGCCCTTGGCCATGATGGAGATCCGCGCGTTCCGCTCCTCATAAAGGGGACGGCATCAAGGTGCCATTTTGCGCCATAGGCTTGCGGAACACCGATCGACTGTCAGGCCATCATTTTCATATCCACTCGCAGACATTAGAGGCCGACATCTACTGTGAGCATCGACCGTATTCCTAGATTACAAGGTCGCCGCACCTGACTGGTGCACGAATCTTGTGCCATTGCGCAGAACCGCCCAGACAATCCGGGCCATCTTGGCTGCAAGTGCAACGACGACAATGTTGCTGTGTGATCGCGCGAGAAGGCCGCGCAGCCATTGTCCAAGCCGGGTCTGGCTTCGACTAAGGCTCGGCAATACTGAGCGTGCGCCCTGTATCAGCATCTTGCGTAGATATTTGCTGCCGCGTTTGGTGATCCCCAACAGGCGCGGTTTGCCACCTGTCGACATCTGACGCGGAACAAGCCCAAGCCATGCTGCCAGGTCGCGGCCGCGGGCAAAAGTGTTGGCATCACCCACCGCAGCAACCAAGGCTGTGGCATTGAGAGGACCCACCCCCGGTATTGATGTGAGCCGGCAGACGGCATCATCGTGTTTTGCTTCAGCAATGAACTCAGCATCAAACACACCAATGCGATCATCCAGTTGTTCCCAGCGTTCCATCATGTCGCTGATCAACAGCCGGATACGTTGGCTTAAATCATCCCCGGATGTTTCCAACAATAGACAATCTATCCGACGCCTCAATCTCGCACGGCCCTGAGGTACGATAATGCCGCGTTCCAGAAGCAGAGCTCGCAGTTGATTCATGAGCGAGGTGCGTTCCTTGACCAACCGGTCACGCGCGCGATGCAAAGTCTGCATATCAAGCTGCTGATCACTTTTGAGAGCAACAAACCGCATCGTTGGGCGAGTTGCCGCTTCAGCGATCGCCTCAGCATCACGATCATCATTCTTTTGTGCCTTCACATAGGGCCGGACATACTCGGGTGACATCAGGCGAATCTCGTGTCCCTGGGCAGACAAAAGCCGACCGAGATGATGAGCTCCACAGCACGCCTCCATGGCCACAACACATGACGGTAGCTTTGCAGTCACATTCACAATGGTCTGACGCTGCATCCTCCGCCGCAAAACGACATGTCCGGTTGTGTCCAGACCGACAACGCTGCAACTGTTTTTACCCAGGTCGATACCCAAAATCGCGATATTCATGGAAAACTCCTTTCCTGTATAAGCCGACTGCCAACAATAGCAGTTTGCGGTAGCAGGGCGGGCCATCCATAAAGGGGGACTCGCAGCCAGGCTATAGGCAAGTCGAAGGGCGGCCTGACCACCAAAATACTGGCTCTGACAGATGCTCTGGGCAATCTGGTGCGCTTCGAACTCCTGCCTGGCAACCGGTTCGATACGGTAGGCGTGGCACCCCTGATCGAAGGGATTGATTTCGCAGGACTGTTGGCCGACAAGGCCTTCGACAGCAATTGGATCATTGACAATCTCAATGAACGCCGGGCGGTCATCTGCATCTCACAGCGGCCACAACGCAAGCAACCTCTCGACATCGATCTCGAACTTTACAAGGCGCGCCACCTGATCGAGAATTTCTTTGGAAAACTCAAGGAATTCAAGCGCATTGCAATGCGAAGCGACAAGACAGATCAAAGCTTCTGTGCAATGATCCATGCAGTAGCCGCAATCATCAATGCACGCTGATACTCAACAGCCCCTAGGCCACAGGCGCCAACTGGACCAACCCTCTTAATGGCGTCCAGCACGCGTTCGTCATCTTTCATAAAACATCCTCTCCGGCCGGATAGCAGCGGTACGGTCATAAACCCGTCTGTCAGGACTATAGCTATCACGGTACCGGTCGGCTCAAACGGGAATGCTGTATGAAATAGATGCCGAAACCGCCGCATATAGCGCCAAAAAGGCTTGATTGCGGCGTAGTACTGCGCCACCATGCAGGATGAGGGCGGACTTTTTGGGAATGTCGCTATACAGGGGATTCAATAGTCATTATGACAAACGCACGAGCTTTTGGGCGGCTGTGTCGCCAGGGATTTACGTCAGTCATGACCGGCGCTGCGCTGGCGGTTATTGCACCGGCGCTGTCGCTCGCAGCTGATCTTGAAGCCCCCGCGCCGGAACCAGGCCTGTTCGATCAGAAATACCTGACCGGAAACTGGGGGGGCGCTCGTGATCAGCTTTATGCGCACGGGTTCATTTTTGATATAGAACTGACGCAATTCTACCAGGGCCTGTTGAGCGGTCCCGGCAGCAAGGACGCCGAGTATGGCGGTAAAGCCGATTACATCATGTATTTCATCGGTGATCTGGTCGGCGTCAAGGGCCTGACAGTTGCCCTGCACGGTGAAACGCGTTTCGGGAACGACGTCAATTCATTGGCCCCGTTCGCTCCACCCAATATCAACATGCTGTATCCCGAGCCGGGGGTCCAGTCCTCATATCTCACCCAATGGTTGATCTCGCAGCAGTTTACCGATGACGGATGGGCTGTTATCGGCGGCAAGCTAAATGGCATCGATCTGATGGATACGACATTCCACACCGGGCGTGGCATAGACAAGTTCATGAATACGGCTCTTGTGTTGCCTTTGGGATTTGCCCGGACCACCAATCTGTCCATTATGGGCGCCGGCTTTATGAAGCTGAACGGCAGGGAAACCGAAGGCGCGCTTTTGTTCTACGACACAAGTAACAGCTCTTTCAGCAACGGATTTGACGACCTGTTCGATGACGGGTTTGTGGCGCTGGGCCTGTGGCGTTTCTTCTATGACATGAATGGTCTGCCGGGCAACAGCACCGTGTTCGGCAACTACAGCACGAAGACATTCACCGATATCGACCCCAATTCGTTTGTTTACTATCCGGGAATTGGTCTGTTTCCGTCCGAGATCGAAGGCTCATGGGTGGTTGGGTATGCATTTGATCAAGTGCTCTGGGCCGATGCCGATAATGCCAAACGCAAGGTTGGGCTGTCTGGTCAGTTTACCGTTACCGACGGCAACCCGAATCCCATCAAGTGGACGGCCGCTGTGGCGCTGGAGGTCAACGGCGTCGCCAGCCGTGATGATGACAGCATTGGAGTTGGCTTTTTTTACAACGGATTGAGCGATGACTTTATTGATCTGGCTGCTGCCGTGGACATCAAGCTGGAGGATTTGTCTGGCCTCGAAGTTTACTACAGAATGCAGTTCGCGCCCTGGTGGTCCGTCACTGCGGACCTGCAGGTAATCGATACCACGGTTATGGCAGCCGACACAGAGGTCATTGGGGCAATTCGCAGCAATATCAAATTCTGACGTTACGCTGCGCCTGTCCTGTTGCCGGTGGCCACTGAATGATTTCAAGGTGATGGAGCACGCTTATTGGGTTCAAGTGACCGCATGTTGCGTTTTCCTGATGCCTGATCTTGCAGTACCCGCCAGCACACGGGCCTGGGCAGTTTCCAGTATGAGCCGCAGCATGTCTGAATAGCGGTGTCCGGCAAACGACGCCATGAGATTCATCTTGCCGTCCCAGCACCAGCCCGGATTGGGATTGACTTCAAGCAGCTTTGTTTCACCCTGGGCATCGGCCCGGAAATCGAAACGGGCATAGTCGCGGCGGATGCAGCAGATGGAAGAAGGCGTCGCGCGCTATCTGCACCAACTTGACAGTGCCGACCGCCAGGAGCCGACAGAGGCAATCACCTCTCGGGTTGATCGTCTGCGCGATAAGATCGACAAACTGGGCGAGGAGATGCAACGTCTGAAGGCACTTGAGGCTCGGATGGCGTGCCTGGAGCGGCGGACTGTACGCTTGGTCCAAAAATGCTGCAGAAGTTCCTTCTCCAACATGACACGGGCCTGTCTGCGATATTAAGCGGTCGAGAGTATCGGAGTTGCTGAATGAAAAAAGAGCAGGTCGCCAAGTATCTCAACTTGAGCCTCGTTATTGCCTTCCCAATAGCTTGGTTCGCGCCATTGCTTAGAACAAAGTTATTTCCGGAATGGCAAATGCCGTTCTGGCTGGGGGGAAGTACGCTGTTTGCGCCAGACACGCTTACCGTCGTCTCAGGACTTCAGAAGCTCTGGCAAACCGACATCTTCCTGGCCATCGCCGTGACATTCTTTGCGCTTGTTGCACCTATGTTGAAGTGCCTCGGCATGAGCCTGATTCACCTCAACCTGCTCTCTTACTCAACTCAACCCATGATTGGCTTGTTGGGAAAGCTCGCGATGGCCGACATCTTCATCCTGGCATTGTACATAGTAATCGCCAAAGGCATTGGCATCGGCACAATTGAAGTTGCTTGGGGTCTGTACCTGTTCACGGCTAGCGTCATCGTTTCTCTATTCGTGTCATTCGTCGAATACACCAAGGTGTCGGACCAGACACCATCTTAGATAATCGTGCTGTGCTCCCAGGTGACCGTATCACTCCTCTTCGGTGTCGATGAGCTCAGAACACTCCCTTATCATAGTTGGTCAGATTACGCCTTGATGACGCTCAAGCAGCGGGTAAACTCAGGCAACACGTAGGCTGCTACGAATGTCATCAATAACTGCCTTCTCTTCTGCAGTGACGCGTTCGCCGCCGAAGCCAAGAAAGCCACCTTCAGTTGCAGCGTTGGCAACCTTCTCGGCAATTGACATTGCCCATTGTTTGTACTCATTCGCTTCCTTTGGTGAGGATTTTTCTGCCAGCAAGATTGCGGCAGCCTTGGCATCCTCTAGCGCAAGGGCCTTCAGTTTATCGGCACTGTCTATGTTCTTCTCTTTCATACGAGCCGTTGCCCAGTACCGGACTTTCTTTGCTTGTTCCATCGTTTTGGTGCGGTCAACCTTAGGGTCAGGCACAAGCATGTTAATCAGTGCATTGTTAGGAAAATTCGCAGGCCCCTCGAGAAGTGAACTTGCACTGGCAAACAGCTCCTTGCCGGTGCCGAAGAAACCGCTGTGCGATGCAGTTGCGACGGCAGAGCCGATCATTTGCGGCACAGAGGCGAGCAGTAAGAGTTCATCATTTGAGTAGGCCATGATTAAATTCTCCCTTTCCGAAGCTGGGATCAGCCTGTCTTTGAAAAAGTTTCAAGTTTGGTGATCAGGCTGTCGATAACAGGTTTCGCCACCTCACCTACGCCCTCAATTTGCAAGACGTTGGCGGCCATCTCCCTGATTGTGGGAAGCTCTGCTGCAATGAAGGCAGCAAGCGCAGTTTTCTGTCCACTCGAGAGCTTGTCAAGCATTCCGGAGATGCCATCAATCGCTGTGGCAGCTTCCTGAAGTTTGGGGAGCGCAGTCTGGGCAGTGGCCGCATCGGTAACGCCGCCTAGGGTGGCCTTTAGCCCATCGAGCGCAGAGGTAACCTGCTTTGTGAGATCAACGCCATCAACCATTAGGTCTGTTAGTGCGGGGGTCGATCCAGTATCGGCGCTCGTGGGCACCTTGGGACCCTGACCGAGAAAATACCAGAGTGCCGCAGCAATGATGGCGAGCGGTATGATCCACATAAGCCAATTGATATCACCCTTCGTAGCTGCCTTGGCCTGCGAGGCTGCTACGTTTGTGGCGCGCCTTGCCTCGTTGGCGGTTCGTCCAGCCTGCTCGGCAAATCCGCTGCTCACAACGCCGGTACTGGAAAGCAGGCTTCCCAAACCGCTAGGAAGAGCTGCCTTGATATTGTCCTGCTGGGACCCCAGAAGGTTGGCTAAGCCTGACGCGTCAAGGTCAGAGCTTTTCGCTGTCTTGGCGAGCCCGCCGAGCGCGAGTTGGCTGGCGATCGCGGTGAGTGAGGATGCAGCGGCGCTTCCAAGACCGATCTGTTTGGCGATAGCACCCGTAACGCCAGACAGCGCATCATTACCAAGCAAGGAGGACAGGAGATCGTTACCACTTTCAACGAATTTCTCAGTCGTGGCTCCAGTGAGGGCCCCCGAGAGTTTGCCAAAAATGTCCTCATCTGCCTGAGCCACAACACCCGAGAGGGCCTTGGCGCCCACCGGTGTCGACGCCTTGCTGCCAAGCACAGCGAGCAATGCTGGAATGGCAATCGTGATGCCTTTCTTTGCCAGATCGCCATTAACCCCCAAAGCCGAAGCGATCTTCTCCACTATCGACGGTGTAATGAACCGCATGATTTCAGAAACCAGATTGAATGCCATTTCTTAAGCCTCCAATTGTACACTGCCATCGTACACTGCCATTGTTTGGCGATTGTCGTATTTGGGCACATGACTGATCGCACCAATCGCCAGTGCATACTCCTCGCAAAGTGCCCTGAATTCATCTTCTGATGCATAAAGTCGACGCAGCAGAAATTCGTTTTCCGGGAACCTTTTTATGACAGCAGCAAGATCATTCATCAGCAGTGCATAGCTCCGATACGACGGGTATGATGCGACGGACCAAAGCGAAAAACTACCGTTCGTACCGTACGAACGCGTGCGCTAAATGGTTATTTCTCCTATCTCACCAATGCCTATCGCGTGCTGCTGACACGCGCTCGACAAGGCATGGTGATCTTTGTACCCGAAGGCAGCACCGAGGGTCACACACGCGAGCCAGCCTACTACGACGCGACTTATGCGTTCCTGCAGCGTTGTGGGATACCGGAGATTTAGTGAAGGCTATCCGGGCAAGTCCAAAGGTGTTATTGCTCGTTGCATAGAAGAGAGGGCCTGCAGGCACCATGAAAGACCCATTCATATTCTGGAAATTAGCATTCGATCAGCAACGGCTGGCGGTTGATTCAGCGATCACAATCTGGGCGCGATCCATGCAAATGTGGCAAGGAACGATGAAGCCCAGCGAAGCCATGGTCATGTTCTGGGAAAAGCAAATTGCTGCTGGTCAGGCGACCGAGCAGGTGGTTAGATCAATAAACCGCCGAAAATCATCCCCTGTGGACTTGGCCCGAGTTTCGATCAAACCCTACCGCAAGCGTACAGCATCAAATGCAAGGCGTCTTCGGCGGAAATAATGTCATCTGGTGCCTGAATTCTCCCTCACGCGAGTTCAGATCGATCCTACCTGTCCGGCGCCTCAGTGATTGTCTGCCTGTCATGTTGTTACCACCCGTTTCCCGCACCCATTGGCCCGACTATCAACCGTCGGCGAATTCGGAAAGCTCTACGTGCGGTTCAATAGAAATGGTTCTGCTGCTCACTCATACGGCGAGCGATTATCCTCCTCGCCAGTGACCGATTTCAGCAGATGCTCATTCCAGTAGGGTGTCCAACACACCAATGCTTTACCTGTGCCAGTGAAAACTCTGAGTCGTTGCTGCCCGGAGATAAAATGACGTGGAAACGGCGCCGAGCGTTGAGACGAGAATTTCAAACCGTCAGTACGTCCCAGAATCAGGCGGCCCTGCACCCGCATTTCGTCATCCTTGATCTCGACTGTCTCCACCGGGCCAGGTGCGTTGATCGCGACGAGTTCATGACCCGAGAGTGTGGTTTTCCAGACAAATGGGCCATCACCGGCCCACAGCCCAGCCCAGAACGGCTCACGGTACATGCTGAGCTCAACACTGCCCTCAGAGGCCCAGTAAACGCCGGGTTCAAGTATCCATCGGTCGCCCTCGGTAACATCAACGACGTGGTAGCCACTCAACGAGGGTTTCAGTAGGATCGATCCCGTGCCCGAGTAGTAGGGTCGGATAACCGCCTCTTTGGTGAACATCGAACGAAAGATGTCACCTGATCCCGGCAGGCGCGGTGTCAACGACACATTACCACGAAGGTTGGACATAGCGCCACGGCGAGCACGAACGGTTTCGTCGCGAATATCCATTCTAACCTGCCGCATGCCCTCGACTTCGCGGATAGAAAATTTGACCATGCCGCCTCCTCAGCTTGAAGCCTCGTCCCAGACCATCAATCGCTCCCAGAGAAGCTGCAAGGGTTCTGGTGCAAGGCCAGAATCGCCGCGCAGTGGTCTGTCGAGTGTAACGATCACGAAGAGAATCACGCTGAGAAAGAAAGCCGTTATGGTTCCCAGCAGAAATTGCTGCAGTAACTGCATCTTTAGCAGTACCAAAAGAAACACGTTGACCGCGGCGCCCACTATGACAGCGTACCACAGGACGGGAGGAATCTCGATAATGATGCCGGACAGCCGCTGCTGTCGCGCCTTGGTGAAATCCTGGAAACCGCTGACGACCTCCGCGTGCAGGATTTCCTGACCTTTGGTTTCGGGCTCGAAAGTGGCAAGTTTCTGGCGCATTGCATCAGTTCGATTAAATCCGCCGTTGAGCAGATTGCCTGATCGATGTGCCTTCCAGTCAGCGTGGACGGTGAACAGCACATAGTCGCGTATCATGGACTTCATCTCACTGCGCAAGGGTTCAGGGTACGAATTCATGTCGGAGTACAAGGAGCCCAGCGAAGAGGCTTCACTGAGGATACCTTGTTTGACATTCTCGCTATTTTGGTAAGCCGCAACTGTAAGCAGGCCAAGCAGTAGCCCATAGAACAAGCTGAAGCCTGAAGTAGCATAAGTGATAGATTGGTTGAACTCTGGTCCCGTGCCGATCAGCAAGCGTAACACCGGCTTGACAATCAGCAGTCCAAAGAACATGGCGGCGACAGCGAACAACGCGAAATATACCGCAATTGTATACGTGGGGATTTCGTAGACGAAATCAGGCATCGCTATTTGGTCTCCGCAATGCATGCGCGACATCTGGTGGTGCTGGTGAGATGATAATGACTGTGAATTCCGAATGGAGCAAGAATCAAAATTCCACTTGGCCAATGGCTGCGGCGGTGTTCTAGTCAGCAATGAAAATGCAATCGGTAAGGAGGCGTCATGCTGCGTACGTTGGTGTCTATCGTGATGCTCGCCTTGGCGGCTTCGGCCGCGGGAGCGCAAAGTCTACGGCTGTTTACGCTCGGTTCCGGTGATGTATCAGGTGGCTACTATGCAGCTGCGAAAGCTATTTGCGACGTGGTCAACCGTGCTGAGCGCGGTCGCTTGCGGTGCAGCCCTGATCCAACCGTGGGCTCGATCTACAATCTGAGTGCCTTGCGTGACCGGCAGATCGATTTTGCAATGGTCCAGTCTGACTGGCATCGCCAGGCCTACGAAGGCACCGGTCCATATGCGCCAGCTGGTCCGATGGCCAATCTGCGCAGTGTGATGGGATTGTATCGCGAAATACTGACCATTGTTGCACGGCCTGGCGCCGGCATCACGCGTACGGCTGACCTCGTCGGCAAGCGCCTCGACATCGGACATCCAGCCTCAGGCCGCCGTGCTACTGTAGAACGCGCAATAGCGGTGCTCGGCCTCAAACCCGAAGATTTCAGCCAGATTGCTGAACTGCCTACAGGCAACGCCCTCGATGCACTCTGCCAAGGAGCCATCGATGCAACCGTGCTGATAATTGGCCATCCAAATGCCGCCGTTGGACAAGCAATTACAAAGTGCGGGGCCATTCTAGTACCCATCTTCCAAGGCTCGAAGATTGAGCAAGCTCTTGAAGGCACCCTGCACCTCAATCGAACAACAATTCCGAGTGGTTCCTATCCAACCCTGACAGCTGATGTTCCAAGCTTTGCGCTTTTTGCAACGATAGTAACGCGGGCCGATACAGAGGATGACATCGTAAAGGTACTGGTGAAAAGCACTTTGGCTAAACTACGGTTATTGGGACAGAACGCACAAGTTCTAGGCCATCTGGATCCTGTCGAGATGAGAACGCAAGGCCTTACGGCACCAATGCATAATGGGGCTAAGCTGGCCTTTGATGAAGTCGTGCCGGTTCGCTGAATACGTTTCTCGTCAGCGCCTGCGAAGCTGCGGGCTGCTGTGCCAATCGTGATATCCCAGCGTCGCTCCTGGAGGTCGTCGATATGGGCAAAAAGATCGCGGTCAGCGTCCGGAACTTGCAGGACAAACCATCCGCATGCACGCCATGCTCCGGCATGGCGGATCAGTTCTTCATTTTGTTCAGGACAAACCCGACAACCAGCTGAACGATCAGGCCGGTGACGCCACCACCTACCAGCTGTTCGGCAAGTGCGCCGATATCAAGGCCGCTGCCTGCCGCAGTACCAAGCAAACTCCCTAGTATTCCGCCACCGCAGGTTGCCAGGGCGCCACCGGCTCCACCCACCGCACCGGCCAGGATGTTGCCCAGGGGGCCCAGGTCAGCAGGCTTGACGGCCTTGCCGCCACCGGCGCCGCCGAGAGCGCCGCCTACCGCCAGAACGAGCAATGAGGTCAGATCCATTTGTAAATCCTTGTGCTATGTGTGGTTGGGTTTTCGAGGAGACTTGCCGGAGATTTTAATTGCCGGCCAACTAACGCGGGAGCGTACCATATGGTGTTGCATCATCGACAAACCTGGGAACGTCCCTGCTCAGCCGCCGCAAAAGTTCGGTTTTGGACAACCCGGTTGATCGGGACAGCTCCTCGATCAGATCGCCGCCAATAGCCTTTTCCAGCTGGGTCTCCGCCACGGGTTCATTGGCACCCTTGCCAATCCAGGACTCGACGACGGGGCCGAGACCTGACTTCTTCATTGCTTTATCAGGACTGCAAACATCTGATCTCCATCATGGACAACAGTTGGTCTCCTGCGGAAAACACAGGAGATCATCAGAGATTGCCGCGCCCACCGGTTGAGCCCACCGTCCAACATCGTCAAACTGTGGCCGTTGTGCCGCAGGCCGGATGTCTGGTTCAGCCGTAAGTTTGCTGGGGTGTCGCAAGCTATTGCCGGATTTGCAGCAACATTGGGCAAAGCGCCGGTCTGGCTGGCTGATGAGGCCGGCGATGAATGGGTGGTTTGCAGCAAAGATCATCATGGTCCGACGCCCTGCTGACCCGGGCGCGATGTGGACAGACTTTGCGACCGGCTTGGAACACTGGATGCATTGGGAACGTATAGCCATTGTGACAGATGTGGAATGGATCAGGAATACAATGATGGCGTTCGGCTTCTTGATGCCTGGCGAAATGCAGCTTTTTTCGATGGCGGACAAAGACAAGGCTAGGGAATGGATAACAGGCCAGTCAGCCTCGTTTGAACGTGAAATTTAAAAGTTGCTTCCATTGTATTTCAGACGCAACACTCTTGCCTTCGCCTTTCAAAGTCCACAGCATCGCCAGAGAGGGGTCTCTTCCTAGGAGGTCGAACATCGTCCACACCGGCTAAAATCCAGGCCACTGCTCCTACGGGTTCGAGCAATAGCCGCCTGAAAGCTGCCTGATAGCCGGTGGTGTCGCGGACTTAGGTGAGCCCGGCGCAGTCGCAGCCGCCTGCTGGGGCCGCGCCCGCCTGACCATTTCGCCCGGCGAGGCTCCTTGAGCAGCGGCTCGGGCAGCTCGAAATGGTTGTTGGCTTCCTCCAGCACGGCGGCGTCAATCTTCGGCCGGCGACAGGTCCACTCCGTCGGAAAGCCGCGTTACGATCTCGCTGATGGCGGCGATGCCGCACGTTCTTGTCGTTGGACGGCACCACGCACCATGGCGCATGGGCCGTTGAAGTTTTCTGCAGCATGTCGTCGATGGCCTTCTCATAGGCCGGCCAGTTCTTGCGGTTGCGGAAATCTTCGTAGCTCAGCTTCCAGCGCTTCACCGGCTCCAGCAGCCGCCGCCGGAACCGTACCAGCTGCTCGTCCGGAGTGATGTGCATGAAGATATGTCCTCGACGGATGCGCCCACGCCGTCGTCGCCGTCAGCATGCGCTCGAACTCGTTGATCTCCCGGTAGGCCGCCTTCCAGCGCGCCGTCGGGGTCAGCTTTTCCACCCGCTCCACCAGCACGCGGCCATACCACGACCGGTCAAAGGCGGTGATCGCCCCGTCTGGCGGCAGCCGCTCGACGAACCGCGACAGATAGTGCCGTTCCAGGTAATACTTGCGCGGCGCCCCGATTGGCCACACCTTGAAGCTGCGCGGGTCCATGGGCGCCGACACCCGCCGGATGGTGCCGCCCTTGCCTGCCGCGTCCCAGCCTTCGAACACGATAACGGCGGAACGGCCGGACAGCAGGTAGGCTTGCTGGATCTTCATCAGCATGTCCTGCAGCGCCTTGAGCTGCTTCTTGTAGCTGGTTGAATTGAGGGTGAGCGACATGTCCAGCTCGGTCAGGCGCGGCGGATTGCCGGCGGCGTGGGTCGGTTTGGTCATGGTGCGCGAGCCCCCTCGGGAAGAATCGCCCGCGATGATGGACCGAAACCGCCAAGGCTGGCAATGGTGGGGCCAGGGCGGGTGCTTGCCGGTGCTCGCCCTTACCGGCGCGGCTCAGCCTTGAGATACGAACTTTTCAGCCATTGGAACGCTTGAGGTGCGCGTCCAGCCGGGGCTGATTTCCAAAAAGTCGCGGGGCGTATGACCGTTGTTGATGCTGTGCGCGGCTTCTCCGCCAGCATCGCGATGTGCCACTTTGGCGGTGGCAGTTCCTGAGTAATCGTGAAATTAATCGTACGGAAGTTAATGGCACATAACGGACATGCCCAGCATATGTCGGTTTTTGGGGTGATGCTGTGCAACAACCACCACTGAAGCGGCCAGGTTGTCTGGTTGTTGGCCGGAGTAAAACTCCACCAGTGTTATGCGTTCTGCCTTTTGGCAGAGGGCGGGGATGAAGCAAGTGGAACTGTACGGTCGGAGGTGCGGCACGCGGTTATTGTTCAGGGCATGAGCCGGCGCGAGGCGGCTCGGGTTTTCGGGATCGACCGGCGCAGTGTCGATAAGATGTTGGCCTTCTCGGTACCGCCGGGTTACCGGCGCAGCAAACCGGTTCGTCGTCCCAAAGCTTGATCCGTTTACCGGCATCATCGACCAGATCCTTGAGAGCGAACACCAAGGTTTCCAGGAAACAACGCCATACCTGCAAGCGGATCTTCGAACGGTTACGTGATGAGCACGGCTTTGCCGGCGGCATCACGATTGTGAAGGATTACATTCATGCGGCCCGTCAGCGCCAGCGTGAGGTGTTCGTGCCCCTGTCGCATCCGCCCGGCCATGCCCAGGTGGACTTTGGAGAAGCGCTTGGCGTGATTGGCGGCATTGAACGCAAGATCCATTTTCTGGTGATGGACTTGCCGCAGTCCGATGCCTGTTTTGTCAAGGCTTATCCAGGCGAGACGACGGAAGCTTTTTGCGACGGGCATGTCTCGGCGTTTGCATTCTTCGGTGGTGTCCCGCAATCGATCCTGTACGACAATACCAAGATTGCCGTTGCCCGCATTTTGGGTGATGGAGGCGCAAACGCACTCGGGTGTTCGGCGAGTTGATCTCGCATTATTTGTTTGAGGACCGCTTTGGCCGCCCCGGCAAAGGCAATGACAAGGGTAAGGTTGAAGGTGTGGTCGGATACGCCCGGCGCAACTTCATGGTGCCGCTGCCCCGGTTCTCCAGCTTTGATGATCTCAACACCTGGCTAGAGGATCAGTGCTGCCGCCGGATGTCTGACACACTGCGCGGCCACACCGGGACAATCGGTGAACGGATGAAGCTGGATATTGCCGCCTTCCAGGATTTGCCCGCCGTTGCCTATGATGCATGCGACAAACGCACAGCCCGGGTCAGTTCGCTATCCTTGGTGCGCTACCGTGGCAACGATTACTCCGTACCCACGGCCTACGGCCATCGTGAGGTGCTGGTGCGTGGCTATGTGCATGAGGTGGTGATTGCCTGTGGGGCTGAGGTCATCGCCCGGCATCCGCGCTCATGGGACACAAAGAAGACTTCATCTTCAACCCGTTGCACTATCTGGCGCTGATCGAACAAAAGACCAATGCACTGGATCAGGCTGCTCCGCTGGCAAGCTGGGATCTGCCGGAGGAGCTTTGCCACCATCCGACGCCTGCTTGAGGCCCGCATGGGTAAAAAGGGCAAGCGGGAGTTTGTTCAGATACTACGCCTCATGGAGACGTTCTCACTCGATGATGTCGCCGCCGGCATAAATGGTGCCCTGGAGCGTGGCACCATTGGTTTTGACGCGGTCAAGCATTTGGTCCTGTGCCGGATTGAACGCCGCCCGCCACGCCTCGACATGACTGTGTACCCCTACCTGCCGAAGGCCCATGTCGCTACGACATCGCCGGGCGCCTATATGAGCCTGCTGCTCGGGTCAGGCCGATGAATGATACACCTCAGCTGCTGCTGGCTCATCATCTTAAAGCCCTGCGGCTGCCGACGTTCCTGCGCGAGTACGACAAGGTTGCCAGGCAGTGTGCCTCTGAGGGGGTCGATCATTCCCGTTATCTTCTGCAGCTTGCCGAGCTTGAACTCATTGACCGGGAACGGCGCATGGTCGAGCGGCGGATCAAGGCGGCAAAGTTCCCGGCTGTCAAAAGCCTCGACAGCTTTGAGTTCAAGGTGATCCCAAACCTCAACAAGATGCTGGTTCGGAACTGGCCCGCTGCGAGTACATCGCCCGCAATGAGAACATCATCGCCGTCGGCAACTCCGGTACCGGCAAGACACACATCGCCCTGGGGCTCGGGCTGGCCGCCTGCCAGAAGGGTTTGGCGACCGGCTTCATCACCGGCATCCGCACTGGTGCATGCATTGCTGGAGGCCCGTGACGGATAAACAGCTCCTGCGCCTGCAAAAGCAACTAGCCAAATACAAGCTCCTGATCATTGATGAGTTGGGTTATGTACCGTTGTCGCCGACCGGTGCCGAACTGCTCTTTGAGGTCTTCTCACAGCGCTACGAGCGCGGCTCGACCATCGTCACATCAAACCTGCCATTCGATGAATGGACCAGCGTGTTCGGTTCCGAGCGCCTCACTGGCGCGCTCCTCGACCGGCTCACCCATCATGTCCACATCCTGGAGATGAACGGCGAAAGCTTCCGACTTAAACACAGCCGCAAGCGCTCAAAAGACTAAACCTCAAAACATCACAACCCAGCTTGCCCACAGTCCCCGCCCTGCTGCGTCAGCCATTTGGGGGCACTCCGCAGGGCGGGGCCTATGGACAACCTTCCGCAATACCGAAGTGGTGTATTTTTACCCCGGCGAGTGGTGTAATTTTGCTCCGGCGTTGACAACCTTCATTGTACCGCAAGAGGCACTGGGAACCAGCTGTACGGTCACGCTCACAGAGCGTGAACATGTGAATGGTGAGTGGTGAAAAGTAGTCCAGATACACATGAGTTAGATCTATGAGTTTGTCTGGAAAGGGGTATGGAAAAAGTTCAGCCTTATGCTGGACAGGTACCGCCCACTGATCGTCTGGAGCGCAAGCGACATGACTTCACCAGACTTACCCCGTACGTGGGTGTCAGTGCTGTCCTTTAGGCAGCATAAGGCTGGTGAAGTCATGGCGTGAGCCTGACGATTAGTGGTGCGGAATGTGTGTCAGTGAACCCCTATGTCTGGGGATCGGTTTTCTCACTCTAAATATGGGGATACAGGTGGTACATCCGTATCCCCATGGATTTGCAGCGGAATTGTCGGGTCAATAGCTTGCCAAACCTCTCACGATCTGTCCGATCAAAGCGGCTTCAAAAAGTGCAGGAACTTGACAGAGTTTGGCATTGATTGCCGGGTGAAAAGGTCTGAATTCTGCATGGTATCCTTGGCAACGGACGCAATTGTTCCTCTTCCTCAACAAGTTCCAAAGGAGATCAAGCCATGCCCGCCATCGGACGTGTCACCCGTCAGTCTGACGGAACCTATAAGGGCGTTCTCGCCACCTTGTCAATCCGGCAAACCATCCAGTTTGTCGCCAACAAGAAAGCCAATGACAGCCAGCCGGATTATCTGATCCTAGCGCAGGATGTCGAGGTCGGTGCCGCCTGGTGGCGCACCGCCGTCTCGAGCGGCAAGGAGTATCTGAAGTACTCCACCGGCCGCGCCCGAGTTTGGCAGCCGTACACTGTTCGCCAATCTCGGACGGGCACCCAAGTCTGACGACGACAACGAGTTTGTCATCATCTGGAACCCGCAGGAGTAATAACTCCAATCGGCACCTTCATGCGCCTGCCTTCGGGCAGGCGCATCTCTTTTGTTGAAAGGATCAGCTCCAACAGTGATCGCGTCACTTCGCTGCTGGTGCCGACCTGTCCTTCCCCCGAAAGCGCGCCTGAATTGTTCGGGCGTGGTCAAGGGAAAGGACAAGACAATGACCGACAATACAGCAGCCATCCGCAAACTGAATGATCGCTTCCGCAAAGGCGACAAGGCCGTGCCCGGCTCATGGATGATAACAACGGGCGTTCAAGAACTCATCGAGGATGACACTTGCAAGGCGCTGCTTATTTCGATGATTGCCAGCTTCGAAGCCTTCGATGAAGGCAACGATCCGCACGGTGAGCACGACTTTGGAGTGTTTGACTTTGCGGGCCAACGCCTGTTCTGGAAGATCGAGCTACTACGCGCAGGACTTGCAGCACGGATCGGAAAATCCGGCTGACCTTGCCCAGACTGTACGCGTTCTTACCATTATGCGGGCGGACGAGTACTGATGGCGACTGAGCAACGCGCTTTCACGGACGCCGACAAGACCGAGGTGTGTCAGGATCGCCGATCGCCGGTTACCGGTATTGTGCAGCGACAAGCTGAGAGTCTGGCATGACCAATGCGGAACTCGAAGAGGCGTTGAAGCTGGTACTGGGTGAGTTCGGGTGGCTGCGGCGGCCCGGAGACCTACTCCATCACCTTTGCCGCTGCCGGCCTTCGCATCTGGGGTGCCTGGCACGCCGTCAATCACGTGCTCGAGAAACCGTTGTTTGCAGGCAAGACCACCATCGCCAAAGCCCGCGAGGTCGTCATGTGATCCCTTTCTTCGGATGACCGCTGGGTATTGCTGCGCTGTCATGGAAGTCATCTTGTCATTGGTCCGCAAATGACATGAATTTGGGTCATTTCACTGTGGGCCAGGCAGGTCCACAATTTGCACCGAACTTGTGAACAGGTCAGATCGCACGGGCGGCCATGGCACCCTCCGCGATTGCGATATGGACCTGCCGTGGGGCAACACAATCGCCGATGATGTGGTATGGCATGCCCGCTGCTTCGACTGTGGATTGCAAGGTTGTCTCGACAATACCTCCACGCCAATCGACGACGATGTCGATATCCTCGATGCGGGTTTCATCGCCGGTATGCACCGAACGCAGCGTGACAGTGCGCCCATCGATGGCGTGGATTTCTTGCGAGGGGTGCATCACCGCCCCGCCCGCGAGAAGGCGCTTGTAGATCGGCGCGCGCGCAGTGAA
>CAVOZJ010000006.1:0-44063 GCA_963700885.1 uncultured Alphaproteobacteria bacterium | reverse complement strand
TAGGTCAAGGTCTGGCTGCTCTGTCCTGAACGGAATTTGCCTTCTGGGTGCCTGCGTTCTCTACGTGCTCAGATGGCACTTTATGGGGTCAGCTGGGTGCGAGCGTGGCTTGGTTGAAACCGCAGTAGGCCGTGGTAAGTGACCGCATGCTACAGAATCGGCGCCATCATCTGCTCCCTCCCTGGGGCGTTGCTCCCGCTCGGGAGCTCGGTGCGGCCTCCTGTTTCGTTGGCGACTGACGTCAGGCCGGTTTGAACTCAGTGCCATGCCGGAGCATGGCGTGCATGATGATCGCGAGGCGGCGTGCAAGCGCGATGCGTGCCTTGCGCATATTCGAGCGCTTGGCGATGGCAAAGGCCCAATCCTTCAGCTTTAGCTCTCCCTTGTATCGGGTCAGTATGACATTGGCCGCCTCGTAGAGCAGGGTTCGCACGCGACGGTCGCCAACCTTCGAGATGCTGCCGGTATAGTCGATCTCGCCCGACTGATATCGACGTGGCACGAGGCCGAGATAAGGACCGAGGTCGCGGGATCGTCGGAAGCGGGTCGGATCGTCAATGGCAGCGGTGAACGCCAAGGCAGTAAGTGGGCCCACGCCGGGAATGGTCATCAGTCTGCGGCAGGCCTGCGACACCCGAACAAGGCGCTTCATGTCGGCGTCGATGGCAGCGATGGCACCGAGCACCGCATCACGCGCCGCAACGAGACCGCGCATGGCAGCAGATAGACCGGCGATGCCGTCGCTCATGGTGATGACCTGCTCGACGAATGCTGGCGAGAGGCCACGCGGAAGCCGGGCTCCAAACACAACGGCCAACCCGCGGATCTGGTTCTCGAGTGTGACGCGCTGGCCGACCAGCTTCTTGCGAGCCATGATCAGCGCACGCACGGCGTGGGCAGGCAGTGACTTCACATGAACGGGTTTGAAGAAGCCGGTCCGAGCCAACTGTGCCAGCCCGCGCGCATCGTTGCGGTCGGTCTTGTGCGTCGCGAGAGTCTTAAGCGCCTGATACGCTTGTCGGCTTTCGATACACACGACCGGCACACCGAGGTCCGCCAGACCATGATATAGCATCGGCGCCATGCGCCCCGTCTCAAACACCACGCGTTCGCAAGACGGCGCCTGGTTCAGCGCGGCTAAGATCGCCCCGGGCGACGACGCAACCGCGCTCTCGAACACCACCGTTCCATTCCGATCGAGGACGCAGACATGCGTCTTCTCCAATGACACATCCAGGCCAGCAAAGTATTCCATGGTCTTTCTCCTCTTCCAAATAAGCCGATCATATCGGCCTCCATTGAAGAACAACCAGACCATTACCCCATGTTGAAAAAGTCCCCCTTTGCCTCGGATCCAAAATTTCCCGCCCCATAGAGAGGGGTTCTGGAAATTTTGGCCGAAGGGGATAGCTGCTTTTCGATTATCGCAATCCTGAAGCACTTGTGAATCAGGGCGAGCAAATTTGGTGGTGGTTTTAGGTATTTTGTTTCGATAGCGAAAATATTAGACGCCGCGATTTTGCGACTTTTTCAACAGAATACCTCCGAGAGCAGACTAGTCGCCGAACTGGGCATATAGTCCGCTTCGTGCCGATTGTGTTCTCTAATAGGTCAAGGTCTGGCTGCTCTGTCCTGAGCGGAATTTGCCTTCTGGGTGCCTGCGTTCTCTACGTGCTCAGATGGCACTTTATGGGGTCAGCTGGGTGCGAGCGTGGCTTGGTTGAAACCGCAGTAGGTCATGGTGAGTGACCGCATGCTACAGAATCGGCGCCATCATCTGCTCCCTCCCTGGGGCGTTGCTCCCGCTCGGGAGCTCGGTGCGGCCTCCTATCTCGTTGGCGAGACTAACGTCAGGCCGGTTTGAACTCGGTGCCATGCCGGAGCATGGCGTGCATGATGATTGCAAGGCGGCGTGCAAGCGCGATGCGTGCCTTGCGCATGTTCGAGCGCTTGGCGATGGCAAAGGCCCAGTCCTTCAGCTTTAGCTCGCCCTTGTATCGGGTCAGCATGACATTGGCCGCCTCGTAGAGCAGGGTTCGCACGCGCCGGTCGCCAACCTTCGAGATGCTGCCGGTATAGTCGATCTCGCCGGATTGATATCGACGTGGCACGAGGCCAAGATAAGGACCTAGGTCGCGGGATCGTCGGAAGCGGGTCGGATCGTCGATGGCAGCGGTGAATGCCAAGGCAGTAAGTGGGCCCACGCCGGGAATGGTCATCAGTCTGCGGCAGGCCTCCGACGCCCGAACGAGGCGCTTCATGTCGGCGTCGATGGCGGCGATTGCGCCGAGTACCGCATCACGCGCGGCAACGAGACCGCGCATGGCAGCAGATAGACCGATGATGCCGTCGCTCATGGTGATGACCTGCTCGACGAATGCTGGCGAGAGGCCACGCGGAAGCCGGGATCCAAACACAACGGCCAACCCGCGGATCTGGTTCTCGAGTGTGACGCGCTGGCCGACCAGCTTCTTGCGAGCCATGATCAACGCACGCACGGCGTGGGCAGGTAGTGACTTCACATGAACGGGTTTGAAAAAACCGGTCCGGGCCAACTGTGCCAACCCGCGCGCATCGTTGCGGTCGGTCTTGTGCGTCGCGAGCGTCTTAAGCGCCTGATACGCTTGTCGGCTTTCGATGCAGACGACCGGCACACCTAGGTCCGCCAGACCATGGTATAGCATCGGCGCCATGCGCCCCGTCTCAAACACCACGCGTTCGCAAGATGGCGCCTCGTTCAGCGCCGATAAGATCGCCCCTGGCGACGACACAACAGCGCTCTCGAACACCACCGTTCCATTCCGATCGAGGACGCAGACATGCGTCTTCTCCAATGACACATCCAACCCAGCAAAGTATTCCACGGTCTTTCTCCTCTTCCAAATAAGCCGATCATATCGGCCTCCATTGAAGAACAGCCAGACCATTACCCCATGTTGATAAAGTCGAAATTTTTGGGATCCGATTTTTTCGGAACGGTGGAGCAAATTCCATTCTCAAACTTAAGCTGGCCGCCGCTGGCCCTGACACGATCACACAGGAGAATTTAGCCAAAATGACCGTCCCCCCAGCTGAATTTTTTGAATACTCCCACACGAAGCCGAGGTTTTCTGACCACCGTTCAAAAAAGACTTTATCAACACAATCTGCCAGTTGCAGACATGGATTACAGAAGCCATTGGCAATTATGAACCAGAACCCCGCAATGGGCGAGTTTTGGCTAACATACCATTTCTGTGCTAAGCTTTTCGCTCAATTAAGCAAGAAATGGAGGAATGGATGTCCGACATAGACGAAATAAAAGCGCTCGATAGTGGAGTGGCCAACGCAATCAACGCGGCTGATGCCGCTGCTGTGGCGGCACATTATACCGACGACGCCGCGATCCATCCGCCCGGTGCGGGTCGCATGGATGGCAAGGAGGCGATACAGGGTTACTGGCAAGCTGGCATCGATGCCGGACTCAGCCAAGTCAGTATTGTAGCGAGTTCGGTTGACGTAACCGGCGACGGCTCAGTGTCGGTCGGAACGCTTTCGGGTAAGATGGGCGACGCTGCACTTACCGGGAAGTATATCGTGATCGGCAAGAAGACTGCAGGCGGCTGGAAAATTCACCAAGACATCTGGAACTTCGATGCCTAACTAGTTGTCTGCAACACTCGGCCCCCAGCAATTTCACCATCGCGCAATAATTCAAACCGACAATCTCTGCGGAAGGTAAACGTCTGTTCTATCCGACCGCGATTTTTTCCGCCGGATGCCCTAGTTGGATCGATTTTGGAATTCCGTGGCAGTCGGTGGGCACGTCTGGTGTACTCCTAGCAGCAGACCATCTAGGCACAGGGGGCGTTGATTCCGCGATTTGCCTGAAACAGGCTCCCGGCGGTGATGTGGGTGGCGTAGATTTTCCAACGCATAGTCTCTAACCTTCTGGCTGGGGAGGACTGATGGTGGAACGCAGGCTTGCAGCCATACTCGCTGCCGATGTGGTCGGCTACTCGCGCATGATACGTGCGGACGAGGAAGGCACGCTGCTGGCCTTGCGTAGGGTGCGGCAAGAATTAATCGATCCCAAGATTGAAGAGCATCGCGGTCGCATCGTCAAACTTATGGGTGATGGCCTTCTGATCGAGTTTGCAAGTGTGGTTGATGCAGTGGCGTGCAGTGGTGAAGTGCAGCATGAAATGGCGAAACGTAATTCCAACATACCGGAGGACGAACAAATCGTGTTTCGCGTAGGCATCAATCTTGGCGATGTGATCATTGACGGCGATGATATCCAGGGCGACGGCGTCAATGTGGCGGCACGCCTTGAAGGCCTGTCGGAGCCGGGCGGGATGTGCATCTCTGATGCGGTGCATGAACAGGTGCGCGATCGCCTCGAACTCAGATTTGAGGATCTCGGCGCTCAGGAAGTCAAGAATATTGACCGCCCGGTGCGGGCATGGCGTTGGACTGCGTCAACTTCTGAAGCGACTTCTACTTCAAGCGCCATTGGGAATTCCGTTAGTCTTCAAGACAAACCATCAATTGCCGTGCTGCCCTTCACGAACATGTCCGGCGATATGGAGCAGGAATATTTTTCCGATGGGATTACCGAAGATCTGATCACCGAAATCTCCCGATTTCGCGAACTAGCCGTCGTTTCGCGGAACTCCTCATTCGTCTTCAGGGGAGGGAACGAATCTCTTCGGGAGGTGAGTAGCAAACTTAATGCGCAGTACATCGTCGAAGGGAGCGTACGGAAAGCCGGGGACAGAATTCGCGTATCCGCTCAGCTGATAGATGCCAGGGATGACGCGCACATATGGGCGGAACGGTACGACCGGGCACTGGAGGACATCTTCGAAGTACAAGATGACATTGTCCGCCGCATTGCTGGCATCCTTGTGGGACGACTGGCGGCGGAACGGCTCACCAAAATCAAAAACCAGTCCGATGACCAACTGCGGGCCTATGACCTGTTCCTTCGTGGCCGCGCCCATTTTTTCAACTGGTCGATTAAAGAAAATCGCAAGGCAAGCGAGTGTCTCCGGTCTGCGCTCGACATAGAACCGAACAACGCTGCCGCCATGGCGCTGCTCTCGGAAGTGCTGCTTCGCATGTGGTTAAATGGCTGGAGTAGCGATGCGAATGCGGATCTTCAGTCGGCACTGGAACTGGCTGAAAGAGCAGACGAGATCGATGCGGATGACAGCCGCACTCAAACTTCCCTAGGGATGGCGTACCTGTTCAACGGTGATCCTGATAAGGCGAGACATCACTTCGAGACGGCGCTTCGAATAAACCCCAACGATACGCGTGTCATTGTCTACTATTCAAGACATGCTGTGTTCGATGGCGACATTGAGAAGGCCGTGGACCTTTGCCGGCAAGCACTCACCCTCAATCCTTATGGAAAATACAACTGGAATCTGGGCCTGGCTTCATTTGCCGCCCGTGACTATTCCGGTGCGATCGCGCTGCTGGGCGCTATACGCAATCCACCAGAGTCCGTTCTCGCCCTGCTGGCGGCAAGTTATGCGATGGCGGGCAACTTGGATGCGGCCCAACAAACCTACCAGAGGTTTTCGAAGGCGATTGAAGGCGCACCGGTCATGAGGGCTCTGGATCAGCCAAGCGATTGGCAGAAATATTATGCGGCGAGATGGCCCTTCCGTGACAAGGCCGATTTCGAGCACTTGACTCATGCGCTTCGAAAGGCCGGCTTGCCGATCTGACCCTCAACTTCTGCTTCGGGTCAAAACCCGCCATAAGCACATATAGATTTCATGTCTGTTTTCGGGTGTACACCAGCCGCAAGACTGCCGCATTGAGCGGTCCGCCAGCGTTATAACTTCACGTTTACACCCATGGTTTCGGACGGAAACCGCTCATGTAACGACCTGTGCAGTTCTGCAATGTGATGAATTGCACATCCGGCGGCTTACATCTGCGCAATAGTCATCACATCGAGACGGCACACACTCCCAAGCCCTCAAGGAACCTAAGTCATGAACAAGCAATCTAGCTTCACCAAAGCCATCATCGGTTCGACGCAGCGCCTGTTCCGTTCCAACAAGAACCACAGCCTGCTGGCCAGCAATCACATCGATGCCCGCACCATGAGAGACATTGGTTTCAATCCGGTTGGCCAGTTCTAAACGTCAAACTCCCTGAACTCCCAAATCTCCCTGCAAACCATCTCCCCGGGTCACAAGCTCGGGGTTTTGTTTTGCACTGAACCTAGAAGTAGGCGCATTATGCCATTCCGCCTGCGCTTGGAAGTGTGATAGCGCGGGTTTTTTTCCAGAAAGGAAACTCCCATGCCATTTTACATGTTCCAAGCGCGCTATACTGCCGCTGCCCTCAAAGCAATGGTTGATAATCCTCAAGACCGCGAAGCTGCGGCTCGTCCACTAATTGAAGCCGTTGGGGGTAAACTCCACCATCTGTTCTTTTGTTTCGGAGCCGAAGACGTAGTCGCGTTGATTGAAGCTCCAGATGACAAGGCGATGGCTGCTGGTGCATTGGCGGTTGGAGCCTCCGGCGCGTTTTCCGGTGGAGCCACTACGAAGCTAATGACATCTAAGGAAGCAATGGAGGCGATGGCCGCAGCCAAAGCCGCTTCTGCAAGCTACAAGCCCGCTACAGGCTAACTCTGCATCCAGCTGCCTGACACCACACAGCATCACTAATTGCGGTTACTGGCGGGCGCTTCTACTGGAGCGCCCGTTTTGCATTGCGGCCCGGGAACACGGGATGCAGATAGTGGCCAATGAATCAGAACGATCTGTCCTGCCCAAAATTACTATTCTTGTTCCTTTAATGTTCTCGTGTCAACAATAGCGCATGGGAAATGGAAGCAGCCTCAACTACCGGGTGGACAGATGGGACCGAGAGACTGGTTCCAAGAGCCAGAAGTTTCTGGTGATGTTCAGCCCGGTGCATTTTTCGTATGGGAATTTGAATTGACTTGGAAATTCACCGCTATCGAGCTTTCAACACCCTAATAGGCCAAATCTCAATACTGTATGTGGTATGAAATGTGGTATGAAAATTAGTAAATTGAATAAAAGTATTTATATTCATGTAGTTATATGAATTAAATGGCAGAGCTACACTCCGCCAAACGACGAATGACAGCCCTTATAATGGCGGAGAATGCTGACTTCAAGCCATGACAAAAAGGCGCAATATCCATCGTTGCAGGTGCGCAGTGAAATCTCTATGTTGCCGCCATCCCGCTCAGGTGATGTTGCCTGTTTCCGGATTCAGTTGGGGCGTCGCCAAGTGGTAAGGCAGCGGCTTTTGATGCCGCCATACGCAGGTTCGAATCCTGCCGCCCCAGCCAGTTCCAAGACAAAAAATGATTTATTACAATAGTTTGTGACGACAATGTTTATGGCTTGATCACTGATGCCGCATTGTGCCTGGGACCAGCATTGGCAATATCCAGCGACAACCGGATGCCGGGTGGTGCCGCGTCGGGTTGCGCAATTGACCGGGACAAAACGGTATAATATCTCTCTTCGGAGACGTGCGGATTCCTGGCTGCGGCAACGCCTGCGAACGCCTCCGGTTGTGCCGGACCCTTCACACTGTACATTGCCGCAATCATCAATTTGCCGGCCGATGTTGCAGCACCCCAACAGGAATACCGCCCATGTCAACGGAAAAAGCTGAATGGTTCGTCGTCCGTACCGAATGGAAGTCGGATGCATTGACATCGCAAACGCTCCGCGGACTGATTGAGCGCGGTGTATTGGCCAGGGACGATCTCATCTGGCGGGCAGGATGGGGTAACTGGGTTGCCGTGGATGATGCTGTCGCGGCTTTCCCCCAACTCCTTGAATCAGCGAGACCGCAACCAGAACCGGAAAATGATAACACCGAAGCAGATGCAAGACACTCGACCATGAAAAGCAGAATCTACCATGAACTGGTTTCCTATTCGGCAATCGCCGGATATCTGTGGTTCGTCCTGTTCATGCTGTGGCTGCATGAGATCGTCATTCTCGAACGCCACGGTATCGCCGATAAGGGGCACGAGGCCCTGATTGCCAATGCTCTGATCCTTGGCAAGGTTATTTTGATCGCAGAAGTTCTGAGGCTTGGCATGAAGATGAAATTCAGCAGGCCGATAATTTCGATCGTCATCCGGTCCCTGCTATTTGCGATTGCCCTGGTCTGCTTCCACATTCTTGAGCACGCAGTGCTCGCGTTGTGGCATGGCGAACCCGTGCTGCCGACCATCACCGACATGTCGACACTTCAGCAGGATATTGTCATTGTTGCGATCATGACGGTTGCATTGATGCCCTATCACACTTTCAAGGTGATCCAGGAGCTCGTGCCGGACATCAGGATTTTGGGGCACGTCCTGGGTTTTGGTTCGCACCGCCGCCAGAGTCCTGAATGATGAAGGGTTTAATCTTGACGACATGTGGTGGGACCAACCTCATACCGGTGGCGTGAAATCATTGCAGGTGGAGCCACGCCTTGCGAGGTTCTTGGTATCTGCGGACATTTATGATATCCACTTCGCATTGATCGGTTTGACGACTGATGAGAGGGGCTTGTATCCCGCCCGACCTTTTTATAAACCGTTTGATATCAATGAAATAACAGGCTAGATGCTGCACCGGGTCTCACCCTGCCGCCCCAGCCAATTCTGTTTTCGGTGGAACCATTCCGGCAGGGACCTTTTAGCCATGACAGCCACCGCTTCACACACATCACGATTTTCACTGTCCCGGTTGATCCTGACCATCATGCTGCCGTTCTCGCTGTGTTATTTCCTGTCCTATCTGTACCGGGCGGTAAACGCCGTCATCGCGCCGGACCTGGTCGCCGATATCGGGCTCGATGCTGGCGAACTGGGCTTGCTGACGGCTGCCTACCTGATCGGATTTGCCGGTTTCCAGATACCGCTCGGTCTGTTGCTGGACCGCTTCGGGCCACGCAAGGTTCAGGCCGTCCTGTTATGCGTCGGCGCCGTCGGCGCCGTGCTGTTTTCCCTTGCCGCCAGCAAATGGGGACTGAGCTTTGGTCGCATGCTCATAGGCATCGGTTCTGCCGGCGGTCTGATGGCCGGTTTCAAGGCCGTGACCATCTGGGTACCGGAACAACGCCGCGCGCTGGCCAATGCCTGCATCATGGCGGTCGGCGGCCTCGGCATTCTGTCGGCAACGGTGCCTGCAGAATGGGCGGCCACGCAGTTTGGCTGGCGCGGCATGTTTCTGGGCCTGGTGGCGACTACGCTCGCAGTGGCTGTTTTTCTGTATCTGATTGTGCCCGAACGCCCTAAGGCCAGTGCGCCGAAAGCTGATTCGGGTAGTGTCTTCGAGGCGATCGGTATCATCTACAGGGACGCTGTGTTCTGGCGGGTCGCACCGTTCGTGGCACTGACGGCCGGGTCGCACATCGGCATCCAGACCCTGTGGGCCGGTCCGTGGATTCGCGACATCGCCGGTCTGGACCGTGATGCGGTGGCCCAGGTTCTGGGTCTGCAGGCAGTCGGATTTCTGATTGGAACGCTGCTGACCGGCTACGTCGCCGACTGGCTGGGCCGCAGGGGTGTTGGACTGCTCACCAGCATGACCGGTTTTTTGCTGGTGTTCATGGCCATTCAAACGGTGATCCTGTTTGAGCCGGTGGCCATGGCGTCGCTGGTGTGGTTTGCTTTCGGCATGTTTGGTCAGGCGGGAATTCTGGCCTATGCGTGGCTGGCCCAGTATTTCGGCGCTGATCTCGCGGGCCGCTCAAACGGCTGTCTCAATACGCTGGTATTTGGCATTGCCTTTGCCTCGCAATATGCCATTGGCGCTGTCATCGACCTGTGGCCGGCCACATCGTCCGGCGGCTATGAGCCGGTGGCTTACCAGGTGTCCTTCGGTTTGCTTCTGGTGCTGCAGGCGTTGACATTTTTCTGGTTTTTGCTGGGTGTGCCCTCCGCTCACCTGAGAAGGGAAGCGACATGATGGATCCGGTACTGGTGGAAGTAACCCGCGGCGGCATCGTTGAAAGTGTCCATGCCGGGGCTTATGCGGTTACGGGTCCTGGCGGTGAACTGGCAGCCTCGCGCGGCGACATCGACAGGCCAGTATTTGCGCGTTCCGCGATCAAGTCGTTGCAGTGTCTGGCGGCTGTTGAGGCAGGCGTTGTTGAAATCTACAGCATGGTGGACGAGGAAATCGCCCTGGCATGCGCCTCCCACAATGGCGAGCCGGAACATGTGCGGGTAGCGCGTTCAGGCCTGGCCAAGGCCGGCTTCAGTGAACAGGCATATGAATGCGGAGTACACTGGCCAAACCCGGGAGAGGTTTCCCGCGCCATGGTTGCCCGCGGTGAGGAAGCCGGTCAGGTTCACAACAACTGTTCCGGCAAGCACTCCTTCATGCTGGCGTTCGCTGCCAGCCTGGGCGTTGATCCGAAAGGCTACATCAAACGGGATCACCCGGTGCAGCAGGCCATCGAGAAACTGATCGGCGAAATGTGTGACTACGATCTCACCGGTACCGCGTGCGGTATCGACGGGTGCTCGGTGCCGACCTGGGCAGTTCCGCTTCGCAACACTGCCCTGGGATTTCAACGCCTGGGCTCAGGCGAGGGCATGAGTGAAAGGCGCGCTGCCGCAGGCCGCCGGATCATTGCTGCCGTTCGCGCCCATCCTTTCATGGTTGCCGGCACCAGGCGGTTTTGTACCGAATTGATGACCGCCGTACCGCGCGCCTTCGTCAAGACTGGCGCCGAGGGGGTTTACTGCGCCACTATTGCCCATGCAGGCCTGGGCATCGCTCTGAAATGTGATGACGGGGCAGGCCGGGCCGCCGAAACAGCCCTTGCCGCGGTGATGGCAAGGCTGGACTGCTGGACCGATGATGAGCGTACGCGGCTGCGGGCCATGTCCTCGGTTGCGCTCAGAAACTGGAACGGCATCGAGACCGGCGAGGTCAGGGCCGTCGCAATTTAGGCCTTTTGGCGATTTTGATCATATTTCCGGCGCTAATCAGCTAGGAGATTCCGCAAAAGCCCTGTCATATCTGAAGGTGGACCAAACTCAGGATAAGGCATCCGACCATGACTGTTCTCGACCAGGAGATGATTGCCAATGTGCTGCGCCCCATCGAGGCGGCCAATGGATTACCCAACGCATTTTACACTGACCCTGATGTGCACGAGGCGGAAAAACGGGTATTGTTTGCGGCCACCTGGGCCTGCATGGGATTTGCCAAGGATGTCCCCAACAGGGGCGACGCCAATCCGGTGACGTTTCTCGGTCAGCCGCTTCTGGTTGTCAGGGGCGACGATGACAAGGTCAGGGTTTTCCAGAATGTCTGCCGCCATCGCGGCATGATCCTGGTTTCGGAACAAACCACGCTTCGCTCGACCATCCGCTGCCCGTATCATTCATGGTGCTACAATTTCAACGGTTCCCTGCGCACCACGCCACATGTCGGCGGGCCGGGGAAAAATCTGCACGAGTGCATCAACCGTGAGGAACTGGGTCTCATCGAGGTCCGCTCGCACATCTTCATGGACACGATTTTCATCAATCTCGATGGCCAGGCGCCGGCCTTCGAACAACATGCCGCAAAGCTGCTCGAACAGTGGAAGGAGTTTGCAGACAGGCCGTTGTATCACGGCGGAGCAAGTTCCTCCTTCACGCTGGAGGTGAACTGCAACTGGAAGCTGGCTGTCGAAAACTATTGCGAAAGTTATCACCTGCCGTGGATCCATCCGGGTCTCAACTCGTACTCCAGGCTGGAAGATCATTATCACATCATGCAGCCGGGCGCCTATTCCGGCCAGGGAACCGTCGTGTACAATCCAAAGCTGGATGACACTGGCCGGGTATTTGCCAATTTTGCCGGCCTGTCGGCAAAATGGGACACCGGCGCAGAGTACATTTCGTTTTACCCGAATGTGCTGTTTGGCGTGCACCGTGATCATTTCTACGCAATCATGCTGGATCCGCAGGGCAATGGCAGAACCATCGAGCGGGTCGAGATCTACTACACGTCGCCGGAAATGTGCGATGATGACATGGTCGGCCTGCGCGAAAAAAATGCCAGGATGTGGAAGGACATTTTCATAGAGGACATTTTTGTCGTGGAAGGCATGCAGCGCGGCAGATCGGCATCGCTGTATGACGGCGGCAAGTTCTCGCCGGTTATGGATCCGCCTACACACCTGTTTCACGAATGGGTCGCAGCCCGTTTCGCCGGCAAATGACAGACGAACAGCGCCTGCAGCAGGACATGCTGCAGGCTCATGAACGTGAAGACCGGGACGTTCTGCCGCGCCTGTATCTGCAGGTCGCCCAGCTGCGCGAAAGTCAGCACGACATCGATGCTGCCTGCTTTTTCTATACTCACGCCTATGTCTATGCTCTTGATTGTGGTGACCGGGAGATTGCCCGGCAGGCCCGTGACAGGTTGAAAAGCTACGGGCGAGACAAATGAACTCTCGCCATCATGTCGCGACTGCCGTCCCGAATTCCGTTCGCCGGTAAAGGGCTGGCCAAGCCGCTCCACCTGATTTATTCCTCACTCACAGACTTTGTATGTACGGCAGGGACCGCTTCAGTGATCAACCTGGATGAACATGATGCTGCCGCCATGGGCAGTGAACGGAGTTTCGGCCTGGTGTTCGCCGCTGTGTTTGCCGCTGTTGGCTCATGGCCTTTGCTCACCGGCAGCGAGCTGCGCTGGTGGGCACTGGCCATTGCGTTTGTGTTCGTGCTGGCAGCGCTGCTGATCCCGCGGATTCTGGTCCCGCTGAACCGGATCTGGTTCAGGATTGGATTGCTGTTGGGCCGGATTGCAGGACCCGTTGTTATGGCTCTGATTTTCTTCGGCGCCGTGGTTCCGACCGCGCTGGTTATGAAGTTGCGCCGGAAGGATCTGCTTCGCCTGAAACCCGATCGGGATGCGGATACCTACTGGATCAAACGTGACGATTCCGTTGCGGGTTCCATGCACGACCAGTTTTAAAAAGAGGCGTTTTGCAGATGTCATTCCTGGCCGAGCTCTGGCGCTTTTTGCGGTTGCGCAAGAAATTTTGGCTTTTGCCGATATTGATCATGATGGTTTGTCTGGGCGGTCTGCTTGTCCTGACCCAGGGTTCTGCGGTGGCTCCCTTCATCTATACGATTTTCTGATGACTGCAATCTTGGGTATTTCGGCATTTTACCACGACAGCGCCGCAGCGCTGGTGCGCGACGGCAGTATTGTGGCGGCGGCCCAGGAAGAACGCTTCACGCGCAGGAAACATGACGCAGGCTATCCGCGCAACGCCATTGACTATGTGCTTTCTGAAGCAGGCCTCCGCCTGGCCTCAGTCGACCATGTTGTGTTTTATGACAAGCCGTTTTTGAAATTTGAACGGTTGCTGGAAACCTATGTCGCGTTTGCGCCAAGGGGTTTTGCGTCGTTCCGCAGGGCGATGCCGGTCTGGCTGAAGGAAAAACTGTTCCAGAAATCACTGCTGTTGAAGAAGCTAAAACAGCATGATGGCGGGCTGGGTGATCCGGGCAAGCTGCTGTTTGCAGAACACCATTATTCTCACGCGGCCAGCGCCTTCTTTCCGTCGCCATTTGACGAAGCCGTGGTGCTGACGCTTGATGGTGTTGGCGAATGGGCGACAGGCTCGGTTGCCATTGGCCGCGGGCGGGACCTCTCGATAGTCAGGGAACTGCGCTTTCCCCATTCGCTTGGCCTGCTGTATTCGGCCTTCACCTACTATACAGGATTCAAGGTCAACAGCGGGGAATACAAGGTGATGGGCCTCGCACCATATGGAGAGCCGCGTTTCAGGGACGTCATACTGGAGAATATGATTGACCTGAAGGATGACGGTTCATTCCTGCTCGATCAGAGTTACTTCAATTACTGTACCGGCCTGACCATGACCAGCGACCGGTTTGCCGCCCTGTTTGGTGAACCGGTGCGCAAAGCTGATACCGATCCCCTGACCCGGTTCCACATGGACATCGCCGCATCCATCCAGGCCGTGACCGAGGAGATTGTTTTGCGCATGGTTCGCGCGCTGGCGAAAGAGTATGAAATTCCCAACCTGTGCCTGGCTGGCGGTGTGGCCCTGAACTGTGTCGCCAATGGCAAACTCAGACGTGAAGCCGCTTTCCGTAACATCTGGGTGCAACCGGCCGCCGGGGATGCAGGCGGTGCACTTGGAGCAGCGTTTGCCGCCTGGCATGGTGAGCTGGGACGGCCCAGACCACCTTCCACCGGACAGGACATGATGAGTGGCGCCTATCTCGGCCCGTCATTTTCCCAGAATGAAATCGAGGCAGCGCTGAGCGGGGCTGGTGCGCGCTTTGAGCGGCTGGAGGAACGTGACATGATCGCGCAAACCGCTCGTGCGCTCGCTGACGGCAAGGCGGTTGGATGGTTTCAGGGGCGGATGGAGTTCGGCCCGCGAGCTTTGGGTGCCCGTTCGATTCTTGCCGACCCCCGCTCGGCTACCATGCAGCGCGATTTGAATCTCAAGGTCAAGTATCGGGAGAATTTCCGGCCGTTTGCACCCTCGATAATGCGCGAGGACGTATCCAGGTGGTTCGACTTCGATGGTGACAGCCCCTACATGGCGATGGTGGCAGACGTGCTGCAGGAACACCGCCGTGTGATGACACCGGCGGAACGGCAACTGTCCGGGATCGACAGGTTGAATGTCGAACGCTCATCCATTCCAGCCGTGACGCATGTCGATTTTTCCGCGCGGCTGCAGACTGTTCATGCTGATACCAACCCGCGCTATCATGCATTGATAACTGCCTTTCGCGATCTGACCGGTTGCCCGATCCTGGTCAACACGTCCTTCAACGTGCGTGGAGAACCTGTCGTTCACTCGCCGCAGGATGCCTTCCGCTGTTTCATGGGAACCGGCATTGAAATGCTGGTTGCCGGCAATGCGATGTTGCGCAAGGAAGATCAGGATGCCAGCCTGGCCAAAGACAACAGGAACCGGTTTGAGCCGGACTGAGCGGCTGGATCCAGCAACATAGGATCTCGCGCACTTTTCCCGGTTACTCCGCAGCTTCCTGGGAATAACCCAGCCTCGCGTTCAGTGTGGTGAGCAGGCGTATGGCGGCGTCGGCAATCACCGTGCCGGGCGGAAAGATGATGGCCGCACCCATTTCCTGCAGGGTGCCAAAGTCCTGTGGCGGTACGACACCGCCGACCGCGATCATGATGTCACCACGGCCCTCGGCTTCAAGCGCTGCCTGCAGCGCCGGCACCAGCGTCAGGTGGCTTGCCGTCAGCGACGACACGCCGACAACGTGCACGTCATTTTCAACTGCCCGGCGGGCAACCTCTTCCGGGGTTGCAAACAGCGGGCCAATGTCCACCTCAAATCCGATGTCGGCAAAGGCCGTGGCAATTACCTTTTGCCCGCGATCATGACCGTCCTGGCCCATTTTCGCGACAAGTATGCAGGGCCTGCGGCCGTCGGTTTCTTCAAATGCATCCACCATGGCCTGGGCGCGGATCAGGCTTTCGGAGCGTTCGCCGATTTCCTTCCGGTAGACGCCTTCGATGACATGAGTTTCAGCCACATGCCGGTTCCAGACGGTTTCCAGGGCAAGGGAAATTTCCCCCACCGTCGCCTTGGCCCGCGCTGCATCCACTGCGGCAGCCAGCAGGTTGCCGTCTCCGGATTTCGCTATACGGGTCAGTTCGCCAAGCGTGCCTGCCAGCTGGGTATCATCACGCTCGGCCCTCAGGCGGACAAGCTTGTCCAGTTGCCGGCGTCTGACGGAAGAATTGTTGACTTGCAGAATATCCATCAGGGCCTCTTCACTGGCCACGTACTTGTTGATGCCGACAACAGTCTGCTCGCCGGAATCAATGCGTGCCTGGGTACGCGCCGCTGCTTCTTCAATGCGCAGCTTGGGCAGACCCTGGGAAATGGCCTGTGCCATGCCGCCGAGACTTTCGATCTCTTCAATATGCGTCCAGGCTTTTGCCGCCAGATCATGTGTCAGGCGTTCCACGTAAAAACTGCCGCCCCATGGGTCAGCCACCCGGCAGGTGCCGGCTTCCTGCTGCAGAAACAGTTGCGTGTTGCGGGCAATGCGGGCCGAGAAATCGGTTGGCAGCGCCAGCGCTTCATCCAGCGCGTTGGTGTGCAGCGACTGGGTGTGGCCCTGCGTGGCAGCCATGGCTTCAATGCAGGTGCGCCCGACATTGTTGAACACGTCCTGCGCGGTCAGGGACCAGCCGGATGTCTGGCAATGGGTGCGTAGAGACAGTGAGCGGTCGCTTTGCGGGTTGAACTCCCTCATCAGTTTTGCCCACAACATGCGCGCTGCCCGCATCTTGGCAATTTCCATGAAGAAATTCATGCCGATTGCCCAGAAGAATGAAAGCCGGGGGGCAAAATTGTCGATCGGAAGACCTGCCGCCACGCCTGCACGGGCATATTCCACCCCGTCAGCCAGGGTGTAGGCAAGCTCGAGGTCTGCAGTCGCACCGGCCTCCTGCATGTGGTAGCCGGAGATCGAGATGGAGTTGAACTTCGGCATGTGCTGCGAGGTGTAGGCGAAAATATCGGAAATAATGCGCATCGACCTGTCGGGCGGGTAGATGTAGGTGTTGCGCACCATGAACTCTTTCAGAATGTCGTTCTGTATGGTGCCGGTCAGCTTTTCCGGCGGCACACCCTGTTCTTCCGCGGCGACTATGTACAGCGCCAGTATTGGCAGCACGGCGCCGTTCATGGTCATGGATACGGACATCCGGTCGAGTGGAATCCGGTCAAACAGGGTGCGCATGTCATAGATCGAATCGATTGCCACGCCGGCCATGCCGACATCGCCTGAAACGCGTGGATGATCTGAATCATAACCGCGATGGGTCGCCAGGTCGAAGGCAATCGACAGGCCCTTTTGCCCGGCTGCCAGATTGCGGCGGTAGAAGGCATTTGAGTCCTCGGCCGTCGAGAATCCGGCATACTGTCGAATGGTCCAGGGCTGGGTGGCGTACATGGCTGGATACGGGCCGCGCAGGTAAGGGGCTGCACCGGGCCACGTGTTCAAAAAGTCAAGGCCGGCCACGTCGTCTGCATCATAGGCGGATTTGACATCAATGCCTTCTGGCGTGTGGAAGGATTGCGTTTCGGCTTCGCCCGCGCTGGCCGGCAATTCAAAAGCGAACCTGGAAAAATCCGGCAATGTGCTCATCATGCTTCTCCTCTGGCCAGCTTGGAAAGCTCGTCCAGCAGCGTCAAGACGTTTTGACCCGCATGCACGAATTGCTGCACACCAGCAGCAGTCAGCCGGTCTTCCAATTGTCCCGGCTTGCCGGCAAGCATGATGCGCTGTGCGCCCTGTTCCACGAGGCTTCGCACGGCATTTTCCGCGTCACTGGCATAAACCGCGTCAGAAGAACACACACAGGCGATTTTCAGTTTGCTGGCTGAAAATTCCTCCGGTGATCCGGTAACGACATCGATGCCCCCGGAAGCCAGCAGATTGCTCATCCAGGTGGCACGAACAGTGAAATCGGCTGGTTTGCCAAGTTCAGCGAGGAATATTGATGGCCGCGTACCGGTCTGCTCCAGGTGCCTGTCGCTGATATTACGGAGCGCTTCGAAACCCTCTGCCAGACGATGCTGGCGCAAGGGCTCGCAGGTTTCCATGTCGACTGCCGGCGAGCCATTGCCCATTTTCCAGCCGGCCGGAACGCTCATGTCAAGTATCCTGCCCGGGGCTTCATCGAGATTTGGGAATTCCGAAACGCCGGTAAGCTGTACCTTGCGTCTGGCGATATCGTTGTCACGCGCCCGGCGCACCTCCCTGATCAGTCCATGCACCCTGCCATTGACCAGTGCGGTCATCATGCCGCCTTCGGCTTCAATGGCCTGGAAAATGCTCCATCCGGTTCGGGCAAGTTCATGGGTCAGGGTTTCCACGTAACCGGAACCGGCAGTTGCGTCCAGCACCCTGCCGGCCCGGGATTCTTCCAGCAACAGCGATTGAATGTTGCGCGCCATGCGCCGGGCAAAACCGTCGGGCAATCCGATTGCATGGGTGAACGGTAATACGGCGACACTGTCTGCGCCGCCGATGCCGGCGGCAAAAGCTGCCGTGGTGGTGCGCAACAGGTTTACATGCGGATCGCGGATGGACATCATGCGCGCAGCGGTTTCAGCGTGCAGCACAAGTGGCGTCCGGGCCAGTCCCGACACATCCAGCAGTCTGGCCCACAACAGTCTTGCCGCACGAAGTTTTGCGATGGTTACAAACTGATCAGCGTCGGCAGTCAGCAGCATGGAAATCCGCGGAGCCGCGTCTGCCGGTGCAATGCCGCCTGTTTCCAGCATGCGCAGATACTCGACCGCTGTTGCAATAGCAAAGCCCAGTTCCTGTGCTTCGGAACAGCCTGCACCATGATAAACCCGCGTATCGGCCTGCGCGACCGGGCCCTGATGATCGGCATCGCAGGCAAGGTTGAACATGTCGCCAAACCGGCGAGAAAGTATGCTGCGTCCGGTTACCTTGCCGCCATGCGCTAATGCGCCGAGCGGATCCAGGCCGAGCGTCAGTTTGCAGCGTAAAAGGTCCAGCCGCCTGCGCCTGTACTCTTCGAGTATCAGTACCGCGAGGTCACGGCCATTGCTTCCGGCATCGAGACGCAAATCAATCAGATCCAGCTCGACGCCTTCAAAGAGGCGTTGCACGCTGCGGCTGTCTGTGACCGCTGCACCTGCCGCGCCGGCCGAAATGCTGCCGGGTGTGATCAGCGAGATGCCGGCGGCACCGTTCACCAGATCATCGAGCATCTGCCTGTTGGCTGCAGCGATGTCCGGCATGTCGGCCCGTTGGACAAGCGTCCAGACATCCGCTGTGATGCGCGACGGAGCAACCGGCAGCGCAGGCGCCTCGTGGGCGGGGCCATAGACCGGCTCGATGACAATGCCGTCTGCCGTGGCCCGGCGCAGGGTTTCGAAGGGGCGGCCTTTCAGACTTGCCTCGACCAGCACGCGCCAGTCTTCTTGCTCAAGTGCCGGAAACTCGGATGCCAGGTCAAGCTTGGTCATTGTGCGGCCAGATCCATTCACATATTGCATTGCACAATTTTGTAGCGCAGCTTTTGATCCACTGCAAACCGGCTTTCGTCACAGGTATCCCGAAATTCCCGGAATAGAATTGGCGACGTCCTTTACCAGGTCGTCGCCGGCCTTCTCCCTTGCATAACCAAGGGTCTCCTTGCCGAGCACCTTGATCTGATCCATGCTGAGGCCGGCAGCCTGCAGTTTGCTGACGGCAGCCAACGGTCCGCCCATCAGTCCGCCGCCCAGCATTCCCAGCAAACCGCCACCTCGAGCCCCGTCACCGCCATGCAGCTGCGCCAGTTCTCCGGCTCCCGGAATGGCATCGAACAATTGGGAAACCTTGGCCTTGTCGCCCTGGGTTTTGACCAGCGAGAGCATGATCCCGGCCGCCTTTTCGGCAACATCCGGTGCAAGGCCGGTTTTCTCTGTGATCCGGTCAATCAGCTCCTGCATCAAGCTATTCCTTTTGCTGTTTTGCGATGTTAGGCATTGCCCTTGCCGATGTTGTATAGCAATTTTACACCACACCAACAGTTTTGGCAGACAGGTAAAGCAAGATGAGCGATGGAGCAGTTTTTCTGGGGCAAAGCGAAAAGCGCGAAGAGCTGTTCCTGAAGCTCGCCAACCGGCATGGCCTGATCACCGGCGCCACAGGTACCGGAAAGACGGTGACACTTCAGATACTGGCGGAAGGATTTTCCGCTGCCGGTGTTCCGGTGTTTGCAGCAGACATCAAGGGCGATCTGGCAGGTATTTCGCGCGAAGGTGAGCCGAAGGATTTCCTGCTCAAGCGTGCCAGGCAAATCGGCTTCGACGACTATGGTTTTGCAGCCTTTCCAACCATATTCTGGGACCTGTTCGGCAAGCAGGGACACCCGATCCGCACCACCATAACCGAAATGGGACCGCTGCTGATTTCGCGGTTGATGGGCCTTACCGATGCCCAGGAAGGCGCCCTGAACATTGCTTTCCGCATTGCCGATGAGGAAGGCCTGCTGCTGCTGGACCTGAAAGATCTGCGCGCCATGTTGTCGGAACTGGCCAGCCGGGGCAGCCAGCTGACCACCGACTACGGCAATGTGGACTGCCCGCAGCATCGGCGCCATTCAGCGCCGGCTGATTGTGCTGGAAGAGCAGGGCGGCGAAAACTTCTTTGGCGAACCGGCGCTGGCTATCAACGATCTGATGCGCACCACACCCGACGGTCGCGGCTATATCAATATCCTGGCGGCTGACGAACTGATGCAGTCGCCGCAATTGTATGCCACATTCCTGCTGTGGCTGATGTCGGAACTGTTTGAGGAAATGCCCGAAGTTGGCAATCCGGATAAGCCAAAGCTGGTGTTCTTCTTTGATGAAGCGCACCTGTTGTTCAATGAAGCGCCAAAAAGCCTGCTGACCAAGGTTGAACAGGTTGTGCGGCTTATCCGGTCCAAGGGGGTAGGGATTTATTTTGTCACCCAGAACCCGCTTGATGTGCCGGATACTGTCCTGGCGCAGCTTGGCAACCGGGTGCAGCATGCCCTTCGCGCCTTTACACCGCGCGACCAGAAGGCCGTCAAGGCAGCAGCCACCACGTTCCGCCAGAACCCGAAGTTCGACACCGAGGAAGTGATTACCCAGCTTGGCGTCGGCGAGGCGCTGGTTTCCACTCTGGATCTGAAAGGTGTGCCGTCCATGGTTGAACGCACCCTGATCCGCCCGCCGTCAAGTCAGATGGGTCCGGTGATGCCTGCAGAACGAACCCAGTCGGTCAGGAACAGCCCGGTTTATGGTCTGTATGATGAGGCGATTGACCGTGACTCGGCTTACGAGAAACTGCTGGCAAAGGCGGAAAAGGTCGCTGAACAGCAACAGGCGTCTGCCGAGGCCAAGGCAAGGGAAAAGGCGAGCAAGACCACTTCGCGCTCATCCGGGCGTTCGAGCCGCACCGATTCTGCTACTGACCGGTTTGTCAAAAACATGGCCAGCACTGTCGGCCGCCAGGTCGGCAACATGCTGGTGCGAAACAGCGGCTCGATAGTGCGCGGCATTCTCGGCAGCCTGCTGAAACGATAAAGCGCAATCCGAAAAGTGGGTACCGGTTTTCGGGTAAATTGCGCGAAAAGCTTGAATGAGACAAAGCGCAATCTGAAAAGCGGGCCCCGGTTTTCGGATAATTTGGGCGATCAGATTCCTGTTCCGGTTCAGTTTTCCAGAATGATGGTGTCGGCAATTTCTATGTCAAAGCCTGACAGTCCGACATAGTGCCGGGACCGGCTGGCGATCAGCCTGATCGAGGTTACCGACAGATCACGCAGGATTTGTGCGCCAAGCCCCACATCCCGCCAGCCTTCGGCCCGAGCGCGCGAAGACGCTGTGTCTTCATCGAGGTCTGGCTGGCCAAGCTTTGAGGCAGGTACACCGGCCACGCCTTCGCGCAGGTAGATCAGAATGCCACAGCCTTCCTTTCGGAAAACCTCATACACCGCGTTCAGCGTGTCGCGGTTGCCCAATACGTCCTCAACGAGGTCCTGCCGGTGCAGACGAACCGGAATGTTCCTGCCCGATGAGGTATCGCCATAGACCAGCGCAAGATGCTGAACCGGGTCAAACGAGGTGGAATAGGCAATGCCGTTTGCCGGTCCGTTGGGGGTTTCCACCGGGAATTCGCCATCGCGTACCACCAGGCGTTCGCGCTGCTGGCGATAGGCAATGAGGGCGGCCACGGAAATGATCCTGAAGCCGTGTTCGCGGGCAAAGTCAGTAACCTGCTGGCCGCGCTTGACGGTGCCGTCATCATTGACCAGTTCGCAGATCACCCCGACCGGCGGTTCACCGGCAAGCCTGGCAAGGTCAACGGCGGCCTCCGTGTGGCCCGAACGCATCAGCACACCGCCCCGTTTGGCAATCAGCGGAAACACGTGACCGGGCCGCACAAAGTCTTCAGCTTGAACATTGGAATTTGCAAGTGCATGAACCGTGGCGCTGCGCTCTTTTGCGGAAATCCCGGTTGTCAGGCCTTCCCTGTAGTCGATGGAAACTGTAAAGGCAGTGCCCAGCGGGGCATCATTGTCCGACACCATCGGGTCCAGCTTGAGACGCCTTGCGTCTTCCCGGGTCATCGGCGCGCACACAATGCCGGAGCCATGGCGCACCATCATGGCCATCTGTTCGCTGGTGACCTTGGAGGCTGCTGCAATCAGGTCGCCCTCGTTTTCCCTGTCGTCATCATCGACCACCACCACCATTTCACCTGCCTTGATGGCGGCAATGGCGCTTGCAACTGTATCCAGCGAACTGGTCATGTCATCTTTTCCTTCGGGGTGGCGGGAAAAATCTGCCGGTCCCACCTTGTTGCGGGTCAGTCGCTGAATTTTCAAGGCAAGGTCTAGCGATGGTGTTTCGCCTGACAGAAGTTGCGAAATGCGCCCGGCGGAAACATCCAGCGCGCGCGCAAAATCCGCCTTGGTGGTGTCTGCCTGCTTTAGCCACTGATCGAGTTTCATGGGCTCAAGCTTTAGCAGAGCTAAAGGGTGCGTGGAAGGGACAATTCGAGGCAGCTCTTACGATGAAAAACGGAGCCTGTAATACCAGATCTCAGTAACAGCGACCCATTTCACCGGAGCGATTTTTTCCGCCGGCAAGGCGCGTGTCGCGCCGTGGTACATGTACCACAAGCGGCGCGCAACGTAGCTGGCGGGAAAAAGCGCCCGGCCCTTCGGGTGGGTCATAGCGGCCCATCGGGTGCGTTGCAATGCTTGCCCGATGCACCACATCGCGCTGCGCACTGCGCCTGCCCGAGTGAACCGCTATGAACCCATGAAATGGGTCGCTGTTACTGAGATCTGGTATAACGGCTCCGTCCAACCAGATTGCAATGTCGCTGGCGCTCGTCAGGCGGCGGCATGAAGCTTTTCGACATGTTCCCAGTTTACAAGGTTGTCGAACCAGGCTTCCAGGTACTTCGGGCGCGCGTTGCGATAGTCGATGTAATAGGAATGCTCCCACACATCGCACCCCAGAACCGGCTTTGCGCCATGCATCAGCGGGTTTTCGCCATTGGCGGTCTTCATGACGGCAAGCTTGCCGTCCTTGACCGCCAGCCATGCCCAGCCTGAGCCGAACTGTGTGACGCCTGCATTGATGAAGTCTGCGCGCATCTTGTCGTAACCGCCAAGATCGCTGTCCACGGCTGCCTGCAGTTTGCCCGGCAGGCTCTTGCCGCCACCGTTTGGCTTCATCCAGTTCCAGAAATGCAGATGATTGTAGTGCTGGCCTACATTGTTCACCAGGCCGGCATTGCCGTCCTTGAAAGCCGCCTTGCAGATTTCTTCCAGTGATTTGCCGGCAAGCGGTGAATCCTTCAGCAGGTTGTTACCATTGGTTACATACGCCTGATGATGCTTGTCATGATGAAACTCCAGGGTTTCCTTCGACATGTAGGGACCAAGCGCGTCGTAGGCGTAAGGTAGATCGGGAAGTTCAAGAGCCATGGGAATTAGCCTCCAGTTTTCAAGGTTGTGGTTTCAGAAGAATGCCTGAATGCCGGTTTGCGCCCGACCCAGAATGAGTGCGTGCACGTCGTGTGCCCCTTCATATGTATTCACAGTTTCAAGGTTCACCATATGTCGAATGACATGATATTCGTCAGAAATGCCGTTGCCTCCGTGCATATCACGCGCCATGCGGGCTATGTCCAGTGCCTTGCCGCAATTGTTGCGCTTCAGGATGGAGATTGCGGTCGGCGACACACGCCCTGCTTCAAGGCCACGGCCCAGTGCCAGGCAGCCATGCAGGCCAAGCGTGATTTCGGTCTGCATGTCAGCCAGTTTTTTCTGCACCAGCTGGGTGGCGGCCAGCGGGCGGCCGAACTGTTTGCGGTCAAGGGTATACTGGCGTGCCCGGTGCCAGCAATCCTCGGCAGCACCGATCACACCCCAGGCAATACCATAACGTGCCTTGTTGAGACAGCCGAACGGACCGGACAGTCCGCGGGTATTCGGCATCAGGGCATCTTCAGGCACTTCAACGCCGTCAAGAACGATTTCGCCGGTCACCGATGCGCGAAGTGAAAACTTGCCCTCGATCTTCGGTGTTGAAAAGCCCTTCATGCCGCGCTCGACGATAAAGCCGTGAATACCTTCGTCTTCCAGTTTTGCCCAGATCACTGCGATGTCGGCGATCGGTGAATTGGTGATCCACATTTTCGAACCGTTGAGCACATAACCCGATGAGGTGCGTTTGGCACGGGTTTTCATGCCGCCGGGATCAGAGCCCGCATCGGGCTCTGTAAGGCCGAAGCAACCGACCATTTCGCCAGTGGCAAGCCGGGGCAGGTATTTCTGCTTCTGGCTTTCAGAGCCATACGCTTCAATCGGGTGCATGACGAGTGAGTTCTGCACCGATATGGCTGAGCGATATCCTGAATCAACCCGCTCGATTTCGCGCGCTATCAGGCCATAGGCCACATAGCCAAGACCCTGTCCGCCATAGGCCGGATCGGTCATGATGCCCATCAGGCCAAGCTCGCCCGCCTCATTCATGATTTCGCGGTCGAAGCGTTCATCGCGGAAGGCGGATTTGACGCGCGATGCCAGCTTGTCGTCGGCAAAGTCTCGCACGCTGTCACGGATCATGCGCTCTTCATCGGTCAATTGACCTTCCAGGTCGAGCGGGTCTTCCCAGTTGAAGTCGGCGACCACGGCAGGTTTGGCAGAAAGGTTGTGGGCGGCTTCGGACACGTGAGGCCTCCTTGTTGTTATGATCGGATTTGGCGGCAATGTGCGCCGGATTGAAACGGGTTGCAAGGTTTGTGAGCCATGATTTTGGTTGAACCCGGTTTCACACCGTGGCTGGCTGCAAATTTACAAAATGCCGGAAGGACCGCCTGTCCGCGCTTTCCAGAAGAGAAAACCTCGGTTAGGGTTCAGGGAGGAAACAATGCAGATTGGTGGGTTTGCCTCGCTGTCACCTCGGCTTCGACTGGAACAATGAAGAAATTTACCGCACCCCCACACGTCGTACGCGCGCAGGTCGCAGCAATACTGGTGGTAACGGCACTGTATGCTGCGTGGTACCTGTGGTTCTGACAACGTATCAGGGATTTCTCGCGCTACGCGGTGTTTGTTCGTGCAGATGATAGGCAGCCTGCGCGACCGTGACAGAGCCTATGACCCGGGCGCCTGCATCCTGTCTGCCACCATCAGCCCGAACGCATAGACCAGTGCAACTTCCTTCAGGCGATCAAACCTGCCTGGGGAACCACCGTGGCCGGCGCCCATCTGGGTCTTTAACAACAGCAGGTTGTCATTGGTCTTGAGAGCGCGAAGCCGGGCCACCCACTTGGCTGGTTCCCAGTATGTGACACGCGGGTCGGTCAGGCCGCCAACGGCCAGCAGGTTGGGATAGTCTTGCGCTGCCACATTGTCATAAGGGCTGTAGCACCGGATGTAGTCAAACGCCTCCTCGCTCTTGATCGGATTGCCCCATTCAGGCCATTCCGGCGGCGTCAGCGGCAGGGTGTCATCCAGCATGGTGTTGAGTACGTCAACGAACGGCACTTCGGCGATAATGCCCCTGAACAACTCCGGAGCCATGTTGGCTATTGTGCCCATCAACATGCCGCCGGCACTGCCGCCCTGTGCCACTATATTGCCTTCGCTGGTAAAGCCTTTCGCCGCCAGGTGCCGCGCGGCGGCGATGAAGTCAGCAAATGTGTTCTTCTTGTTCATCAACTTGCCCGCCTTGTACCAGCCATAGCCCATGTCCTTGCCGCCCCTGATGTGGGCAATGGCATAGACAAAACCACGATTTACCAGCGACAGGATGTTGGTATTGAAACCTGCCGGTATGGCAATTCCATACGCGCCGTAACCATAAAGCCAGGCGGGCGCCGACCCATCCAGCCTTGTTTTCCTGTGATAGAGCAGAGATATCGGCACCAGCGCACCGTCATCGGCTGTCGCCATGATCCGCCGCGTCACATAATCGGCCGGGTCATGGCCGGAGGGCACTTCCTGCTGTTTGCGCAATGTGCGCGCACGGCTGGCCATATCATAGTCAAACACCTGCGACGGAGTGGTCATGGATGAATAGGAAAACCGGATCATGCTGGTCTTGAACTCGTAGCCCGGCGACATGCCGAGCGAATAGGCTTCTTCATCGAAGGAAACCGAGTGCTCTTCGCCGGATATCAACTCCCGGACAATGATGCGCGGCAGGCCTTCATGGCGCTCAAGGCGCGCAAGATGATTGGCGAACACCGTGTGATCTAGGATCAGGGTGCCCGGCGTGTGCGGCACCAGGTCTTTCCAGCTGTCCCGGCCAGTGTCATCGACAGGCACGGTGACTATTCGAAAATCTTCCGCACCGGCTGAATTGGTAAGGATATAGAGCTGACCATGGGCTTCATCGACGCTGTATTCATGGCCGGCCTGGCGCGGTTCAACGAGACGCGGCGGTGTCAAAGGCGCCTGCGCAGGGATCAGCCAGCATTCCGATGACTGGTGGTCATGACAATCGATGATGATCCAGTCGCCTGACTGTGTCTTGCCAACACTCATGAAGAAACCTGCATCGGTTTCTTCATGCACCAGAACATCTTCATCGACCGGGCTGCCGAGCCGGTGGCGGAAAAGCTTTGATGGCCGGTGGTTTTCGTCCAGCCGGACGTAGAAAATATACTGGCTGTCGGCAGACCATACGCCGCCGCCACCGGTGTCGGGAATGATGTCAGCCAGGTTTTCAGATGCGCCGGCGTCGCGCAGGACAAGGGTGAAATACTCCGATCCCTTGTCGTCATATCCAAATGCCACCAGCCTGTGATCCGGTGAGTGCGATGCACCGCCTGTGCGGAAATACTCCTTGCCTTCAGCCTCCTTGTTGCCATCCATCAGAACCGTTTCATCGCCACCGTCATGACTGGTGCGCACAAACAGCGGCTGCTGGCCACCGGTGACGTACTTCACTGCGTACGAATACTCGCCATCCGGTGCCGGAACACTGGAATCGTCTTCCTTGATGCGTCCCTTCATTTCGTCGAACAGGGTCGCCTGCAGGTTCCTGGAAGGTGTCATGACCTGCTCGACCCAGGCATTCTCGGCTTCAAGATAAGTACGAATTTCGATATCCAGAACCGACGGATCACGCATCACGTCTTGCCAGTTGGCGGCACGCAGCCAGCCATAGTCATCCATCAGCGTGTGGCCGTGAACATCGCGCGATACAGGCTTCCTGACCGCCTGTGGAGGTGTCATTGTCATCGAAAATCCGATTCAGATGGGGCAGGGAATTGTCAGTTTCCCTGGCATGGCTTCAGGTCTTTGGCCTGAATTTCATGGCAGCACCGTTCATGCAGTAACGTTGTCCGGTGGGTGCCGGGCCGTCGGGGAACACATGGCCGAGATGACCATCACAGGCGGCGCAGCGAACCTCGGTGCGCTTCATGAAAAACGAACGGTCGGTGTGTTCATTGACAGAATCCGTGGTTTTGGGCTGGAAGAAACTTGGCCATCCTGTACCGGAATCAAACTTCGCATCCGATTTGAACAGGTCCGTCCCGCATCCGGCACATACATAGGTGCCCTCATCCTTGTGGGAGTTGAAAGGGTGTGAAAACGCCCGCTCCGTACCGTGGTTGCGCAGCACGTGATATTGCTCGTCATTCAAATGCGCACGCCATTCGGCATCGGTCTTCTTCTTGTCATCAATCATTGGCCTGATCCGTCGTGGTTGAAGTACAATATAATGGATTGGGCAATCATTACGGGTTTTTCAAGTCGTTCAACATAAATTGAAACATCAAAACCCGCCCTGACAAAATGATCTTCACAAACAGCCCGGTCAATTTTGACCTGCGCGCGAATCCGGTCACCGGCAAGCACCGGGGCAATGAAGCGAACCTTGTTCATGCCATAGTTGACGATGCGGCCAACCGTCTCGATGCGCACCAGATCATACATCATGACGGCCAGCATGGATAATGTCAGATAGCCGTGCGCCACCGGCGCATGTCCCAGTTCGCCCCGGGTGCGTTCAGCGTCAAGATGAATCCATTGCCGGTCATCTGTAGCGTCTGCAAACGCGTGGATACGGGACTGCGATATGGTGACCCAGCAACCCGGGCCGATGGTTTTGCCAATGTGTTTGACGAGGTCTTCCGGTGTGTCGATTTCAAGCAATTTGGGACTTCCAACTACTGGTTTTTTACAGGTTTCTTGTTTCCATTAAGCAGGCTTACACCATTGATGGTGTTTTCTACACCTGATAGGGGCAATGCGTAGACAGTATTGAGTGGATTTGGTGAGTTTCGACGGCAACATTCAGGTGGCTGCAGGCGTTCGACCCCATGATGGGTTGGTAGCGGCTGCTTTTCTGCTGTGCGATCCGGCCAAGGTGATTCCGCAGGCCGATGAACTCTTCAGTGACGACGTCAACAGTCTGGTCGAGCAGCTGTTAACCTCCGCAGCGTCCCTGAAACTGGCAGAAAATGTCAAGAATGCCATTATCGAAATCCCTGAAGATGACATCGAAACTGTTGAGCCCGCTGCTGACCCGGAACCCGGGAAACAGGTTGACCCGGACAAACCATCACCCGCATCCGTGGCGCCCGACATCGAGGCCTACACAAAGGCCAGCCGCGATCTTGTTGCAATCATGATACTGCCATCCGGCCAGGCGCAACCACAGGAGCGGTTTTTCGCGGGCGATACGCTGCTGGAAATTCTGCCACATTTGCCGTCTTCTGACTTGACCAGCCTGGCCAGGACGGTGGCGCGCCTGGATATGGTTTCCGAACAGTTGCGGACCTTCCTTGTCACACATTCAGACAAGGAAATATCCTGTAGAATGCTGAAGGAAGCGCATTACATTTCAGATGTTGACCTGTTGAGATTGATGCCTGCGGCCAACGAACAGCAGTTGCGGTTGATTGCACGGCGCAGACTGCTGAATGTTGTTGTCGTTGATGGTATTATAGAATCGGAGAATACCGCCGCAATACTTGATTTGCTGCGAAATTCGGAAAGCCATCTGTCAAATTCAGCCTTTGTCAGGGTGATGAAAATTGTGCCGGGCAACGATGATCTGGAAACCGCCCTGTGCAATCGTGCTGACCTGCCACAGGCGATTGGCCTGCAACTGTTCTGGCAGGTTGGTCGCAATCTTCGGCGCTACCTGTTAAGCCGTTTCCTGACTGAGTCAGCGTCACTTGGACGGGTGATGGCGATTGGCATGAAGGCAACTGCCGTTCCACATTTTGCCGGTAATGCATCCGAAGAAGATATCGAGACCTTGATCTGCCAGATTGAGAAGGGTGATTCCAGGGCTGCCGCTACATTGTCGCGTTGTTGCCGGATTGCACCGCAGACTGCCGAGAAGATTGTAAATGATGTCGGCGGGGAACCCCTCACAGTTGCATTCAAGTGTCTTGCACAGTCGCGTCTCGTTATGGCTCAGGCATTGCAACGCTGGCTTGAGTTGGCCAAGTGTCCGATCAATGGCGAAAATCGCGTTGCAGAACTACATGCTCAGTTCGATGGAATGTCGTTCAACAAGGCTCGTATGCTGTTGGCATACTGGGATTGGGCCGAACGGTCGGCCGGACCGTTTGGCGTTTAGCGTCCAGACTACTGTAAAGTTTCAAACTTTAAACCCGCTAGTTCATATTTAGCCTTACGTAAGATTTTCAATGTTGTCGCTGTTATTGAATAAATATTGCGTCTAACAAGATGAATTTCTGTATAGTGCTTGATTTTAACAAATTTGCCAGTTAAATCCTGACATGACCGAGTGTTCGAACGGCCGTTCGAGTTCAGGTGCTCTGTGGGGAGAGAATTAATTCGGCAATCCAGAGAGGAATGACAGATGTCTGAAATCGAAAAAAATGACACAACTTATGTTGAACTGACAGCTGAGATTGTATGTGCCTATGTAGGTAATAACGCTGTTCCAGCGGCGGATATTCCTGCTTTGATCAAACAGGTTCACGGAGCCCTGTCTGCAGCTGCTGAAGCAGGTGCGGCTAGCAACAGCCCGGCACCAGAGCCCGCGGTCGCCATCGGCCGCTCTATTACTCCGGATTATTTGATCTGCCTGGAAGACGGCAAGAAGTTCAAATCCCTGAAGCGGCATTTGCGTACGTCATATGACATGACGCCGGAAGACTACCGTGAAAGGTGGGGCCTGAAACCCGACTATCCGATGGTGGCGCCCAATTATGCGGCCGAGCGTTCCAAGCTCGCCAAGAAAATCGGTCTGGGACAGGGTCGCCGCAAACAGGGCTGAGCCGATCAGATTCTCAGGACAACAGGCGATTGCGCGCGCGCTGGTTGCCCTGGTCAAATCATCACTGATCTCGACAGGATCCCTTGCGGATCAGTTCTCCCTTGGTCAATATCGGTAACGGACCAACTGGAGTGAATCATGTTTTGATGGAATCAACCAAAAGTCATAAACCTGATCAGTTCTGGAGTGACAGAGCAACTTTATGGCTTCAGTGAATCCATGTTGCACTGGAATTTCGTTGCCGCATGTCCTGGATTGTCAATTCATCTCCACAATTGCAGGGTCATGCCAAAGTTTCGAGGGCTGGATTGATTGTGATCGATGATTATGAAGCATTTCGTGCGCAACTGGTGGTGCCTGCGCAGCGTGAACTGTTTGATTATTGGGTTTCCTGCAGTTCAGACGGTGAAATTCCGCAACGAAGCGTGTTTACCCCGGTCGCTGTTCCGCAATTGCTTCCATACATTAGTCTGATTGATGTCGAAGTGGCTGGGCGCTTTCGGGTTCGGCTTGCCGGCACGCAATTGCGTGACATATTTGACAGGGAAGTTACCGGTCTTCTTGTAAGTGAACTTGAACGGATGTCCAGCGCCGGATACTGGCAGCGCGCCTGTTCATCGGTTGTTGAAACACGTCTGCCGATGCAGGGCGCCATAAAATCACCGCGCATAACCAAGGATCACCTGGTCCAGTTCTGGTTGCGTATGCCATTTTCCGCGAATGACGGTTCAATCAGGCAGTTGTTGGGGTTCGATATCTGTATTCCGGCGGCAGTTGTTCAAATTGATCTTTCAAAATGTGATCAGGGCGAACCGGATTCACTGGCTGTTTAGGCAGCCAGTTCTGCATCAGATTTCAATCGCGCAATCATTGCAGCCAGACCGTTGGATCTTTGTGGTGTCAGGGCTTCATGCAGTCCGAGTTTTCCTAACGCAGCCTGGACATCAGTGTGGACAATGTCACGTGGCGGCCTGCCTGACAGCAGGATGTGCAGGATTGCGATTAATCCCTTTACGATCAGGGCATCGCTGTCGCCGCGAAATGTCAACACTGCGCTTGTCCCGGAACCGTCTGTTTGAGATACCAGCCAAACCTGGCTTGCACAACCTTGTACCTTGTTGGCAGGTGACCGGGCTTCATCTTCAAGAGGTTCCAGTGCCCGGCCCAGTTCAATCACATATTTATAGCGCTCCTCCCAGTCGTCGAGAAACTCGAAATCATCCACTAGCTGATCGAAACTTGGTTCGCTCAATGCAACAGACTCCTGGAAAGTCATAAAATTCAACAGGTTGAACACTCGAAAGCGGGTCGGACCGATGATAACAAGCCGTTCTACCATGTGCCTGTTCCGACATAACAACCGCTATTACCCGGTTGCAGTCCTTTAAGTGATATAGGTAGGAAAAATTTCAAAAAAAGGGCCGCAAAACACTTAAGGGCAGGTATGCTTTGCGGCCGAGTGGCCCGGTTGGGTTACCGGGTGGGGTCCATTGTCAGAAGGTTTTCAATGGTTGGCTCGTGAGTGTGTTTGCAATTTGTATCTAGCCCTGCCGGTTCGGTTCGGGGTCTCGCCAGTCCGGCACAAGGTCATCAATGCTAAGTATATTAGTGCCGGTGTCCGCTTCGGCAAACTGCCGGATTGTGCCGGTCACAAGGGGGTCGGACCAGTAAGACGAGTTGAGAATGTCCGGTATGCTCTGCAGACCGGCCGCGCCGGGTTCGGCGATGCCGTTGTTATCAACATGATCACCTGAAACTGGAATGGCATCCTGCAAGGACAGTGGTGCAGTACTTCCATCTGTCCTGGCGTCATTGGCCCACTCGTATGCCAGCCGGATGGCATATCTGACTTTGGCCTGCGCAACAGATGCAACATCGCTCATTGCCCTGCAGGTGAGTGGCTGGCGTTCGCAAAACGAACTGACATCGGTGAATGTACCGGTCGCTACAGAAACCAGTTGATGCGTTTGAAGTTCCGCCACCGGTTGCCCGTTTACTGCAGCGGTTTCGACTTCCGGTGGCATGGGCGCCAGAATCAACGCTGCCAGACCCACTATCAGAATTCTTGTAATACCCATTTCGTTCCCCATGACATTCGGTTGATCCAAATATTCATGGTTCAATAATATATTTATCTTGTTTAATCGCTGTAAAAACGAAACGTAATATTCAATTTGTATTTTAGTAAAAGTTAATTAAAATTTTAATCAAATTGAACCCCGGTATCCAAAACCTGGCAGATTTTGGGCATTTCAACGCAACGCCGCGGCGAAATTATCGATGCAAGGCAAGGCTGTGTTAACCCAGTTATGCCATCAATGGATATTCAAACCAGTCGAAACAGCAAACGCCGGGCAGGAGGCTCAATGAACCAGGGTTATGACGATAGCGGCGAAATGCGTGAACCGCGCCGTGGCGTCCTGATCATTGGAACTGGCATGGCAATTGTGTTGGCAGGTTCGGTGTGGATGAATTTGCTGTCAGGTGAGCACCCGGTGTTCGAACGTACCGCAGTGGCACTGGCGCCGGTAATTGAAGAAGTGACATATACTACACCGGCGGGCCGGAGTTCGGGTTTCTATCCATCGGGCAGGGTAAACGTCCAGGTTAAGTCGGCATCTGAAAGACAGATTGCCGCCGACCCGATGGCACAGCTTATCCTGCAGACCGGCGTTTCCGGTGAAAATATCGAACCTGTATTCCAGAACACCGGCCCGGAACCGTCACTGGTATTGCTGGCCCAGCGTGAACTTGCCTCTTTGGGGTTCTATCATGGTGTCGTGGACGGGTTGGCAGGAGCAGACACGCGCGATGCAGTGCGAAAGTATCAGGCAATCAACGGCCTGGCGGTAACCGGTGTGGTGACGCGCCCGGTTCTTGATCACATTCAGCTCGCACGACGGTTGAATGATGCAGGCAGTACCAGCGTTGTACTGCACAAGGTTCAGTCTGCACTGGCAAAACTGGGCTATGCACCCGGAAGGATTGACGGCCGGATGGGTGAACAGACCAAAATCGCCATTCGTACCTTTGAAGCAGACATGGGTTGGCCGGTTACCGGCGAAATGACAGACGCTTTGCTTCAGGAACTTGATGATACAAATGAGCAGGCAAGCGTTGCAGTCCGCTGATCCATTGGAGCTTGTGCATGGATTTCACCGGTGTCGGTAAAGTCCGATATATGGGTCTCGGCCTATCGCAGGCGGTGTGATCTGCAGGCGTTGCCATGTGTCATTGTTCGCAAGGGTGCGCTGGATGCTGGCACTATCTACATCTGCATCCGAATTAACACTGATGAAGTCTGGCTCATGGGGCCACCGGCCGGCCCGGTGCTTGATGATTTAGGTGACCGGATTTTCGAACCTCGCTTCGAGACCCCCGTACCGGAACACCAGATTGATGAATATCTGGCCAGGCAAGTCCAGTACGACCCGGATATCTGGATTTTGGAGGTGGAAGACAGGCAGGGTAGAGCATTCCTTCGATGATGGCAGATGATGCCAGCTTCCCTGTCATGTCATGGGTCAATAATTACTTCCCTTGATATTAGTCAATTTTTAACCAAACCGGTTGCCTAATTGCATGTGTAGTTGCAATCAGAGGCCTCAAGGTGCCAACCGCAATGAGCAACATTTTAGAATTTTTGACAGCACCCCGGAGCAGTGCGCCTCAAACACCAGCGTCTGACGGCGATTGCGAAATTGTTATTTTCCCCGGTGTCCGCAGGGAACGTCGCGAAGGCTCTCCTGGATATCCTGCACGTACCTCCAGCGCAGAACGATCAGTCTAGCGGCATGGGTTCACATTATGGCTCTTGATCTCGAGTCAGAAGCCTAGCTGCTGGCCAGGGAGCACGATGTATGCTGCAGGGCTTCAGCAGACCTTGCCGCTTCCAGTCGATTTGCTGCCGCTGACCGGATGACAACAATCCCGGTTTGCGTACCCGTCAGAACCGTAATGGAATTTACACTGCTTCCAACCGAGTTTGCAGCATTCACAATGGCTTCCGGATCCGGGTTGTCGTCATACAGGTAAAGGCTGAACTGCCTGCGGGGCGCCTGCTTGTCATTGAGCGTGTAAATGGTTCCACCGCGCTGGTCATAAACCTCCAGCGCCCAGTATTGATCCGGCACACGTGCGTTGATGCGAAGCGGCCCCGTGGACAGGTCAAACATGCACAGTGCGTAGGTCAGTTCATCGGGGTACTCCGCAATACTGGCGGCAGCTGTTCCAGGAACAGCACGCGCCAGTGTGTTGATGCCGTTTTCGGCAAGAATGGTCTCCAGTTTGGTTTGAAATTGCTGCGGCGGTACAAAAAGGATGTAGCACAAGTGTGCTGCTATCGCCGTGAGTACAGTGAACAGCGCCCAGAATGATCTTGTTGATGTCATGAGCACGATACCCGCTTCAAACTGGGTAATCCAAGAGTGCCGCTTCCCCTGCCGCTCGGGCCCTGGGCGGTAATTGTATCTCCGTCATACAGACGAAACACGACACGTGGATTGACGGTATTTGACATTTGCAGCCAATTGCCCGGTTGCGGCGAGGCAGATAGTGCGACATTGACTTTTCTGTCGATGGAAATAGCGTCGTCCTGGGTAAGCAATTGCCTTGCGCCACTGGCGTTACCACTCAATGAAATCGACCATCTTCGCGCTGTTGGCCGTTCGATAGACATCAGGTAGGTGCAATCCTCAACCAGCTTGTCACCGCTGTCGTCCTGATCCCGGTAAAAGGTCAGCACTTCACTGAAATGTTCGGGCAACTGCCCGTTGGCAATGAACCTTGCCTGTGTGTATGGGTTGTTTGCCGGATTGCCGGCAACCGGCCAGTTCAGCCAGTTTCCATACTGATCTGTGAAGAAAGGGCTCTGTTCAGTCGTCATGTAGCGCGCGCTGACAATGCCGACGGTTACACCAACCAGAACACTGACCGCAAATCTGACTGATGGGTTCATATCTTCACAACGCTGGTAAATGACCGGTTTCCAGATGAAGGCAGTTCCATCTCAATAACCGGTCCAAACTCTTGTGTATCTGCAATAATTCGGGTGGAACAGGGCATGACAGGAATCAGGCTGCACCACAAGGTGTTGATGCTAACGTGTCTGAAGCAGTTGTCGCAATCTTTTAGCATTACGTGCTCGAAATGTTTCCTTAGGGCTCTCTTCGCTGGCTCGACGGGTTTGTGAAGAAAGTTTTGTCGCCTTTTTTCTCTTTGGTTTAACGATCTGGACCTCATTGTCCTTGTTCTTGAACAGGGTGAACATGTCTCTCAGCACGTTGACAACTGCATCCTCGCCCGAATCATCTTCAGTTCCACTGATTTGCAGTTCCTCATCGGTCTGGACAGCCGCGACATCAACCTCGGTTCCGCCAATATTGTCCAGGGTATTCCGATTACTTTCCAGGAACGCAAAATGCTCTTCTTCGGCCGGCAAACCCAACAGTGGTACCGGTCTCTTGAACCTGTCGGCCCGCAGCATATAAGCTTTCCAGGTCCGCGCCGGAATTGAACCTCCGGTGGCCCTGTGCGTCGGTGTATAATCATCATTGCCATACCAGACTCCGGTGACGTACTTGCCGGTGAAACCGATGAACCATGCATCACGATAACTTTGAGTGGTGCCGGTTTTTCCGGCGGCAGGCGTATAACCAAGGTCGGCGTTCCGTGCCGTGCCGGATTTGATCACCTCACCCATCATGCGGGTGAGGTCGCCGGCAACAGATGCAGGGATCACCTGGCGCTCCGGCGGCACATTGCGTCTCCGGTTGTAAATGACTTCGCCGGATGCCCGCCGTATTTCCAGCACTGTGTGCGGGTCGCTCAGTTTGCCGCCATTGGCAAACGTTGCATAGCCACGTGTGATGTCGAGGACCGTCATGCCATTTGCACCGAGAACCATGGACGGCACAGACATTAGCTCCGCCTGAACACCGACGCGTTTTGCAGCGTCGATGATTTTCTTGCGACCTATCTGGGCCATTATGCGGACCGGTACGGTGTTGTAGGATTTTGCCAGTGCCGTGATCAGGTTTGTACGGCCTGCATAGCGATGCGAATAATTTCGCGGTGACCATCTTCCAATGGTAATAGGTCCGTCAATTATCGGTGATTCAGGTTTCATCCCATCAAGCAGGGCGGCCAGGAAAACGAACGGTTTGAAAGCCGAGCCAGGCTGGCGCAACGCATCTGTTGCGCGATTGAACTGGCTTTCCTCGTAGTTGCTTCCACCAACAATGGCTTTAACCGCCCCTGAAGGCGTCATGGAAACCAGTGCCGCCTGCGTGGCATTGTAGCGCGGACCTTCGGTCGCCAGCATGTTTGCGGTTTCCAGCTCCGCTGCCTTTTGCATGGCCAGGTCAATCGTCGTCTTGACCTCAACCACATAGTCGTCAGTCAGGTTTTGCTCTTCCATGACCGCGAGCGTTTCCTTGTAAGCCCAGTCAAGAAAGTAATTGGGACTTGCAAAGATGTCGTTGTCGATTGCCTTGGCCGGATTTTGACTTGCCTCAAGAAACTGACCCTGAGTGATGTAGCCAACTTCCAGCATGCGGCCCAGAACGACATTTGCGCGTGCTATCGCAGCTTTGCGATGGACGTGTGGCGCGTATGTGGAAGGCGCCTTGAACAGGCCGGCAAGGATGGCGGCTTCGGACAAATTCACATCACGAACGGACTTGCCAAAGTAAAATTGTGTTGCAGCTTCCATCCCGTAGGTACCGCCACCAAGATAGGTCCGGTCCAGGTACAGCTTCAGAATTTCTGCTTTGGTCAGCCGAGCCTCGATCCACATGGCCAGAAACGCTTCATGCACCTTCCGGCGCAGGGAACGCTCCGGCGACAAAAACAGGTTCTTGGCAAGCTGCTGTGTCAGGGTTGAACCACCCTGAACCACATTTTGCGCCTTTGCATTGGCGATCATGGCGCGGAACGTGCCAAGCACATCGACACCGAAATGCTGGAAAAAGCGTATGTCTTCTGTTGCCAGCACCGCCTTCACCAGATGTGGCGGGATCTCTTCGAGTGGGATTGCGTCATCCTGCAGAACGCCGCGCCGGCCGATGATTTCGCCATTGATGTCAGTGAAGGTGACCGCATACTGGCGGCCCGAATTCCAGATATCGTCAGTTTCATTGAGCGTTGGCAGTGCGACGGTAATGACGCCCAGCGCAAACACCGTTCCAAAAGTTGCTGCATCATCAATCAGGTCAACAAATACCCGTTTGATACCGGTGACCCTGAAACGCATCAGGAAGTAGGTATAGGCAACCCAACCGCGCCTGAGACCATCAGAAAGCTCGAAGGCGTAATGCGAAAACATTTCATCCAGTTTCATAAAGAACTGGAACAGTTTCCTGAGTACTGAATTGTCAATCAATCTTTTGCTTCCGCTAATATCAGGTGCCGTGATGCGCCATCATCAACAAGCATTTCAAATCCGGTTGTATTCTTGTTTGTGCTACGCGAACCTTGCTGGTCCGTATGGATATCTGTTCCGGATTCCCGTATGAGCCTACCTTAAAACAGATGTTTGAACAACTTGCCAGCTTCACAACAATTTGAGTGCTCGATGAACAATTCCACCGCCCCGTTCTGGGAAGTCAAGAAACTCAAGGACATGTCGCGCAGGGAATGGGAATCGCTGTGTGACGGTTGTGGCCGCTGCTGCCTCGTCAAACTGGAAGATGAAGACACCGGAGATATATACACCACCGACGTTAGCTGCAAGTTGCTCAATTGCCAGACATGCCGCTGCAGGAGTTATGCAAACCGGCATGACATCGTGGATGACTGCATCAAGCTGGACCCGCGCAATGTCACTGAACTCGGCTGGCTTCCGGCAACCTGTGCCTATCGCTTGATCTGGGAGGAAAAATCTCTTTACAGCTGGCATCCGCTGGTATCAGGCAATCCGGAAAGTGTACATGAGGCAGACATTTCGGTGCGCGGGAAGGTCACTGGCGAAGACAGCGTCGCGTTGGAGGACCTGCCTTCGCGGATACATGACTGGCCCGACCTGTAGTGCAGCGTGCGCTGATCGGACCGCCGACTGGGCCTCCGGTCAGACGGGTCAAATGGTTGGTTCCTTTGGTATTGCGCTTGCCTGGACCCGCAACTGCCTCTGGTTGATCCCGGCCACCGCCTTGTCTAGTCTGCCGGGCGAGTAAATTGTTCTGGCTGGTGATGATCCATGAATGTTGAAGATGCAGTGCGGGCTCGATACAGCTGTCGCGCCTTTCGGGTTGATAAACTGATTGACCGCCAGACGGTTGACGAACTGCTGGGCATTGCATCACACGCACCGTCGGGCGGTAACCTGCAACCCTGGAACATCATCGCGCTGAGTGGTCAGCCACTCGCGTCCCTGGTCGAAGATGTGAAAGCTCAGTTTGCAGAATTGCCGCGCGGCGAAGGCGGCGAGTACAGGATTTACCCTGAAAATCTCAAGGAGCCGTATTTTTCACGGCGTCACAAATGCGGAGAAGACCTTTATGCCACTATTGGTGTAGGGCGTGACGACAAACCGGGAAGGCTGAAGCAGTTTCGCCGGAACATAGAAATGTTCTCGGCACCGGTGGGTCTTTTTGTGTATCTGGACCGCCAGATGCAACCCGGTCAGTGGTCAGATGCAGGCATGTTTATACAGACACTGATGTTGGCGGCGACCGCACGCGGACTGGCTACCTGCGGGCAGGAATTTTGGTCCATGTGGCACAGGTCAGTGGCGCGATATACCAAACCACCGCAGGACTGGATGCTGTTCTGCGGCATAGCGCTCGGGGTTCCCGATCACGATGCTGTGGTCAATTCCCTGAAAACAGATCGGGCGCCGGTTTCGGAATTTGCACGTTTCACAGGCTTTTGAGGCATGAATTTGAGTGTTCATCACGTGTTCATGTGCAATACTGCATGGTCCGCCTCGAAATCGGGTATCCGTGAAGAGAGCAAGTTGAAACAGCAATTTATCACATTGATTTGCCTGCTGATTGGCGCGTGCACCGCAGGCATCTGTGCGTCTGCAGCGCCCGTGGCGCCCATGATGCATTCCACGATGCTGAAAGAAATAGCCAAACAGGCAGCCCCGGAAGCAGATGCCGCATCGCCTCCCATGGATGCAGGCAGTGGCGTCAGATTGTGGAGCGGCGACGGCTGGCTTGCCGGTCGCACATCCAGGCAGCGGGGCGGTCTCGAGGAGGTTGCACCCGTGATACGCGTAGCCGGTGCATCCAGCGCCAAGCGCGCTGCCGAACAGGCTGCCGGTGGGCGGGCTGTCAGTGTGGTCAGGAAGGGCGGAAGGTTTGTGGTTACGGTAATATCGGGTGGAACTGCCAGACGTTGCATTGTAGACGCACAAAGTGGTCAGGTGCTGGAGTGCCGCTAGAGCAACATGGGTTCTCCTGAACCCATAAAGTTGCTCTATCACTTTGGAAGCGATCAGGTTTATGACTTTTGGTTGATTCAACCAAAAGTCATCCTGATCCAGTTCACAAAAGGCCAGGGTCCTGACTTCTGGTTGATCAGATGAAGCGAGGATGGTGTGCGATTACTGGTAGTTGAAGATGATCCGGATCTGAACCGGCAATTGGTAACGGCGCTTGGTGATGCAGGCTATGCTGTCGATACCGCGACTGACGGTGAAGAAGGTCATTTTCTGGGCGACACAGAACCCTACGATGCAGTTATTCTCGATATTGGACTGCCGGTCATGGACGGCGTCAGCGTACTGGAAAACTGGCGTCGCGACGGTCGCAAGATGCCGGTACTGATTTTGACCGCTCGCGATCGCTGGAGCGACAAGGTCGCCGGATTTGATGCCGGCGCGGACGACTACGTTGCAAAGCCGTTTCACATGGAGGAGGTACTGGCCAGGGTTCGCGCCCTGTTGCGCAGGGCCTCCGGCAATGCGTCGTCCGAAATGACCTGCGGAGACCTGGCGCTTGACACCAGCAGCGCCCGGGTCACCGTTGACGGCCGCGCAATAAAACTGACTTCACTGGAATTTCGCCTGCTCAGCTACATGATGCACCACAAGGGCAAGGTCATTTCCCGGACCGAGTTGGTCGAGCACCTGTATGATCAGGACTTTGATCGTGACTCCAATACCATAGAAGTGTTTGTCGGCAGGCTTCGCAAGAAGCTCGGCATTGATGTGCTGAAAACAGTACGTGGTCTTGGTTATTGTCTGACTGAGCCGGATGATCAGGCGTAGTTCACTTGCCTTCCGGTTGATTGCAGCAGCGTCTGTTGTCAGCCTGGTTCTGCTGGTTGCAGCCGGTATTCTGCTAAGTTCATTGTTTACCGCTGCTGTCGAACGCAGTCTCGATGCCCGTCTGCAGGCGGTGATGGATGGACTTTTGGCATCTGTCGAACTGCAACAGCAGGTGCCGAAAATAAGCAATGTGCTGGCCGACACGCGATTTGAAATCCCGCTGGCCGGGTGGTACTGGCAGATCTCGTCGCTCGACGGAGACCCGGCCCGGCAGGTGGCATCTGCATCACTGCTTGATGAAAGGCTGCCCCTGACCCAGTTCATGACTGCCGACCGGCCCTCCGGTGATCGGATGAGCGGCTACCTCAGGGACCAGTCCGGAAACAATCTGAGAGTGATCGAGCAACGCTTCACCTTGTTTGGAAGCAAGGAGCAGTACTCTTTTCTGGTGGCCGGAAATTTCGACGAGCTGCAGACAGAGGTGTCAGCTTTCAACAATGCCCTGATCGCGGTGCTCGGACTGCTCGGTGTCGGACTGGTTGCCGCCATCTTGTTGCAGGTCAGGTACGGCTTGCGTCCATTGTCCGTCTTGCAGAGGGAACTTTCAGAGATACGTGAAGGAGGGCAGGAAAGCATTGCCGGCAAATACCCCGACGAAATTCAAACCGTGACTGACGAACTGAACCTGCTGTTGAAATCCAATACCGAAGTAATTGAGCGGGCGCGCACCCAGGTCGGTAATCTGGCCCATGCCCTGAAAACCCCTTTAAGCGTACTGACCAACGAAGCAGGGATTCATGGCGGTTCCCTGGGCAGGAAGGTTGCTGAACAGGCAGGGGTCATGCGCGATCAGGTGTCAATATATCTTGACCGCGCGCGAAGGGCTGCACGGGCAAAGACAATCGGCGTAACCACGGACGCCAGTGACGTTGTGCAGTCAATCGTGCGTACACTGGAACGTATTCATGTGGACCGGAAGATTGCCGTCAGGAGCACATACGATCACAACATCCGCTTTCGCGGCGAGCGCCAGGACCTGGAAGAGATGGTCGGAAATCTGCTGGACAATGCCTTCAAGTGGACAAATGGCGAGATTGCGGTTTGTGTCCGCCCGTCCATATCCCCGATCGATCAGCGGATTGCCTGGATTGACGTGTGCGTGGAGGACAACGGACCAGGTCTGCCGCAAGGCGGAGCGGCAATGGCCATGGAGCGCGGCAAGCGGCTTGATGAAACCAAGCCCGGTTCGGGGCTCGGCTTGTCGATTGTAAGTGAAACCGCCGCCATGTACGGCGGCAAACTGTTTCTCGACAGGAGTGAAATAGGCGGTCTTCACGCGATACTCACCCTGCCGGCCACGCGCCGGGGCGACGGCTAGGTCAGAAACTCATGACTTGTGAATGTCCGGCTTACCCCGGTTTCCTGACTCTCCGGGCTACGGAGCGGAGTGTCTGGAAAGTGCCAGTTTCCGTCATACTGTTATGGCTGATATGCAATACTGAGAGTTGACATGAACTTGCCTCGTTGGAGCAATTCCGGGAGATTCTAGTAGCTGTGCCAAGGAAAACGAGATCGAGGCCGGGGCCGGTGCTGCTCTGTATTGCTGCCATCACTGCAGCCATTCTTATATTGGCGCTCGCCGTTGGCGCCGGCCTCGATCCGACCCGCAGCTACTTTGCCACGGTATCGTCGTCGCTATGGACAACGTTTGGACCGCACTTCGTGGTAGTGACCCTGCTGGCGGCGCTGGTTGGTGCATTTGCATTATATAGGGGGGCGCTCCGGCTCGGAGGGATTGCCACTTTTATCTCCGCTTTCTCTTTCCTCGGAGCGATCTATATTGTGGGCAGTATCATGGCAGCTGCTGCGACAGCCGGTGGCTCAGTAAATGCGTTCACCGGTCTATTGCTGGCAAAGATGAGCGAACCGCCGCCAGACCTGACCCAGACGGTGACGACGGTCGACGGTCAGGAGCTAAAGGCCGCCATCTACCTGCCAAGAAACAAAACATACCCACCGGTATTGGTCTACATCCATGGGGGCGGTTTCATGATCGGCACCAGCACCGAGACCGCGGCGGATCTTCGCTGGCTTGCCGATCGTGGGTGGGTGGTGTTCAGCATCGACTATCGGTTATTTACTGCGGACAATCCGACCTGGAACAAGGCTCCGGCAGACGTCGCTTGCGGCCTAGCTTGGGTCCATGCCAATGCCAATCGCTTCGGCGGCGACCCAGAGCGCATTGTGCTGCTGGGAGATTCTGCCGGTGGCAATCTCGCAATCAACCTGAGCTACGGTACCGCACTTGGGGAGGTTCGGTCGAGCTGCGGATCTGTTCCCCTGCCCAAAGCAGTGGTAGTACAATATCCTGCTGTCGATGCGGCAGCGATCTACGACCGAGGTTATCCTGTGCCCGACTTCGAGCCAAAGATGCTGGTGTCTGGCTATATAGGTGGAAGGCCTGATGATTTTCCCGAGCGGATGAGAGCGATCAGCTCTGCCACCTATATATCGGAAAAGGCGCCACCCACATTGGTGATCGAACCGGAAAAAGATGGGCTGGTGGTGTCGGATAGCGTTTATGCCTTCGCCAAGAAAGTTGAGGCATCAGGTGTCGACATTGAAGTGGTACGTATTCCCTTCGCCAACCATGTCTACGATCAGATCGCCGCGAGGTCGATCGGCAATCAGGCGAGGCTCACGATTACCGAGCACTATTTGAGGAGACTCGGACTCGCCCCCTAGTGTCGGCCGCTTTGCTGCCTGTTCACTGCGTGTCTTTCGACATCCAGGCGCGTCTTCAAACCGAGTTCGGTTATGACAGGACTGGTGCCGGTTCACTGATCAAAGTATGAAGGACAACTCTTACCAAAAGGCTCAATGATGCCATTCGCCAAAACACTGAAGTGTCCATTTAGGGTCACAAATCCCCTTACTGAGCCGGGCCCGGGAGCTTCCCTAGTACCCCCAACTTCTGGCTCTTTTATCGAAAACGTATGAAATATCGACGGAACCAGACTCATTTCAGCGCCAGTCCAAACGTTGAAGCGGAGAACTTCCTCGCCTTCATCGAATTCACTGCAGTGAGGTAATGGCTACGATTTCATGAGTTCATGACCTGAAGCGAAAAATGCCCTACGCTCCATCTGCCTCTGAACTGCCTGGCAATCCGCGCTCGCGATAGGGTGTCCGGGAGTAATAGGCGCGGTAGCATTTTGAAAAATGCGACGGTGACGAAAACCCGCACGCCAGCGCAACATTGATCACGGACATGCTGGTTTGCAGCAACAGTGATCGCGCCTTCTTCAGGCGCAGTTCCAGGTAATAGCGTTTCGGCGACCGGTCCAGGTAACGCCGGAACAGCCGTTCAAGCTGCCGGGTAGACAAACCCGCCTCCCGCGCCAGCAGACTGGGCGATAGCGGGTCTTCCAGATTGCTTTCCATCTGCTCAATAATGCCGACCATCTTGGGATGGCGGGCGCCAATACGCGCTGGCAGCGACATCCGCTGATGTTCGCCGGGCTGC